>NZ_JBIUWO010000011.1:5765-8156 GCF_044743505.1 Pseudomonas sp. NPDC087612 | reverse complement strand
ATCCAGCTGAATATCGGCAGCGGTAACCACCCCCGAACCCTTCTTCGACAAGGTCAGCGTAACTTCGTCACGACCGTGCAGTTTGATAGCCAGGCCTTTCAGGTTCAACAGGATTTCAATGACATCTTCCTGTACACCTTCGATTGCCGAGTACTCATGGAGTACACCGTCAATCTCGGCCTCGACTACTGCACAGCCAGGCATGGAGGACAACAGGATGCGGCGCAGCGCGTTGCCCAGGGTATGGCCAAAGCCACGCTCGAGAGGCTCGAGCGTGATTTTAGCGCGGGTTGGACTGACGACCTGCACATCGATGTGGCGGGGCGTCAGGAACTCATTTACCGAAATCTGCATGGATGCACCTATTTTCTAGCCCTTACTTGGAGTAGAGCTCGACAATCAGGCTTTCGTTGATGTCGGCGGACAGGTCACTGCGAGCAGGAACGTTCTTGAAAACGCCCGACTTCTTGGCAGCATCCACATCTACCCACTCAACGCGGCCACGCTGGGCGCACAGTTCAAGGGCTTGAACAATGCGCAGCTGGTTCAGCGACTTCTCGCGAACCGCGACCACGTCACCCGGACGAACTTGGTAGGACGGAACGTTTACAGTCTTGCCGTTTACGCTGATCGCTTTGTGCGAAACCAGCTGACGGGATTCGGCACGAGTAGCGCCAAAGCCCATACGATAAACGACGTTATCCAGACGGCACTCGAGCAGTTGCAGCAGGTTCTCACCAGTAGCGCCCTTCTTGGAGGCCGCTTGCTTGTAGTAACCGCTGAATTGACGCTCGAGGACGCCGTAGATACGACGAACTTTTTGTTTCTCACGCAGCTGGGTGCCGTAGTCGGACTGACGACCGCGGCGCTGACCGTGGATACCTGGGGCTGCTTCGATGTTGCACTTCGATTCCAGAGCGCGAACGCCGCTCTTCAGGAACAGATCGGTGCCTTCACGACGAGACAGTTTGCATTTTGGACCAATGTAACGTGCCATTTATCTGTCTCCTGATTACACGCGGCGCTTCTTCGGCGGACGGCACCCGTTATGCGGGATTGGCGTCACGTCGGTGATGCTGGCGATCTTATAGCCACAGCCGTTCAGAGCACGAACAGCGGACTCACGACCTGGACCTGGACCCTTGACGTTGACGTCGAGGTTCTTCAGACCATATTCCAGCGCAGCTTGACCAGCACGTTCAGCAGCTACCTGAGCAGCGAACGGGGTGGACTTGCGGGAACCGCGGAAACCCGAACCGCCGGAGGTAGCCCAGGACAGAGCGTTACCTTGACGATCGGTGATGGTCACGATGGTGTTGTTAAAAGAGGCATGGATGTGGGCGATGCCATCAACCACTGTCTTTTTGACTTTTTTACGAGGACGAGCAGCAGGTTTTGCCATTTCTAAATTCCTGTCGATTCGCTGGTGCGATTACTTGCGGATCGGCTTACGCGGGCCCTTACGGGTACGCGCGTTGGTCTTGGTACGCTGACCGCGTACTGGCAGACCCCGACGATGACGCAGGCCGCGGTAGCAACCCAGGTCCATCAACCGCTTGATTTTCATGTTGATGTCACGACGCAGATCACCTTCGGTGATGTACTTCGCGACTTCAGTACGCAGCGATTCAACCTGCTCGTCGCTCAGATCCTTGATCTTTGCGGCTGGGTTGACCCCAGTGTCTGCACAGATTTTCTGTGCAGTAGTGCGACCAACACCATAGATGTAGGTCAGCGAGATAACAGTGTGCTTGTTATCTGGAATGTTGACGCCTGCAATACGGGCCATTCAGTGGGACTCCAATTGACAGCTACCTACGCCCCGGAAGCCAAGAAATAGGGCGCGAGATAATATCGCTGTAGAAACAAATAATCAACCCAGCAGCGCACTAGCTGCTGGGTTTGAAGCGCAGATCACAATCAGCCTTGGCGCTGCTTGTGACGTGGTTCCGCACTGCAAATTACTCGAACGACACCTTCGCGGCGAATAATTTTGCAGTTACGGCACAGCTTTTTCACCGATGCACGAACTTTCATCACCAACTCCTCGAACCTTAAGGGTCAATCAGCGCAGCAGACCGCTGCCACCGTAGCCTTTCAGGTTGGCTTTCTTCATCAGGGATTCGTACTGGTGCGAAACGAGGTGCGATTGTACTTGGGACATGAAGTCCATCACAACCACTACCACAATCAGCAACGAGGTCCCGCCAAGGTAGAACGGAACGTTTGCCGCGACCACCAGGAACTGGGGAAGCAGACACACGGCCGTCATATAAAGAGCACCGAACATGGTCAAGCGGGTCAGAACGCCATCAATGTAGCGCGCCGACTGCTCACCTGGACGGATGCCCGGAATAAAGGCACCGGACTTCTTCAGGTTTTCCGCTACGT
>NZ_JBIUWO010000011.1:0-5755 GCF_044743505.1 Pseudomonas sp. NPDC087612 | reverse complement strand
CGCCGTATAGAAGAATCAGAAGAAAATAATCCCTGCACTAAACAGCAGAATATTCAACGGCTGACCAGGAGCGATCGACTGCGAGATGTCCTGCAACCAGCCCATACCTTCGGACTGACCGAACCAGGCACCCAGCGAAGCCGGGAACAGCAAGATGCTGCTCGCGAAAATGGCAGGGATTACACCCGCCATGTTCACTTTCAACGGCAGGTGGCTGGTCTGCGCAGCGAAGACCTTGCGGCCCTGCTGACGCTTGGCGTAGTGAACGGCGATACGACGTTGACCACGCTCAATGAACACCACGAAACCGATAATCGCTACTGCCAGCAAACCGATAGCGACCAGGGCGAAAATGTTGATATCGCCTGTGCGTGCAGACTCGAAAGACTGCCCGATTGCTCTCGGAAGACCGGCGACGATACCTGCGAAAATCAACATCGAGATACCGTTGCCTACACCGCGCTCGGTGATCTGCTCGCCCAGCCACATCATGAACATCGCGCCGGCCACGAACGTGGACACCGCAACGAAATGGAAGCCAAAGTCAGCAGAAAACGCCACGCCCTGACCGGCCAGGCCAATGGACATGCCAATGGCCTGGACCAGCGCCAGGATAACGGTGCCGTAGCGGGTGTACTGGCTGATCTTGCGACGGCCAGCTTCACCTTCCTTCTTCAACTGCTCCAGCTGCGGGCTGACGGCGGTCATCAGTTGCATGATGATCGATGCCGAAATGTACGGCATGATCCCCAGTGCAAAGATGCTCATCCGTTCCAGCGCGCCGCCGGAAAACATGTTGAACAAGCTAAGAATGGTCCCCTCATTCTGTCGAAACAGTTCCGCCAGCCGGTCCGGGTTGATACCTGGAACTGGGATGTGTGCGCCTATCCGGTAGACGATGATCGCCAGGAACAGAAAACGCAGACGAGCCCAGAGTTCAGACATCCCGCCTTTGCCGAGCGAAGAGAGAGCACCTTGCTTAGCCATTTATTCCTCGAACTTGCCGCCAGCTGCTTCGATAGCCGCACGCGCACCTTTGGTGGCTGCGATACCCTTGATGGTGACCGCGCGAGTAACTTCGCCGGACAGCATGATTTTCACACGCTGTACGTTTTGGTTAATCACGTTGGCATCCTTCAGGGATTGCACGGTGACAACGTCGCCTTCCACTTTGGCCAGCTCGGACAGACGCACTTCTGCGCGGTCCATGGCTTTCAGGGAAACGAAGCCGAATTTCGGCAGACGACGGTGCAGCGGCTGTTGACCGCCTTCAAAGCCTGGAGCAATGGTGCCACCGGAACGGGAGGTCTGACCTTTGTGGCCGCGGCCACCAGTCTTACCCAAACCGCTACCGATACCACGGCCCGGACGATGCTTCTCGCGACGGGAACCCGGCGCTGGACTCAGATCATTGAGTTTCATCGATTAACCCTCGACGCGCAGCATGTAGTAAGCCTTGTTGATCATCCCGCGATTCTCGGGAGTATCCAGGACTTCTACAGTGTGACCGATGCGGCGCAGACCCAGACCCTTAACACACAGTTTGTGGTTAGGGAGACGGCCGGCGGTGCTTTTGATCAGCGTTACTTTAACGGTAGCCATGATCAGCGGATCTCCTCAACGCTCTTGCCGCGCTTGGCAGCAATGGACTCAGGAGATTGCATAGCCTTCAGACCCTTGAAAGTGGCATGAACCACGTTCACTGGGTTGGTCGAGCCGTAGCACTTGGCCAGGACGTTCTGAACGCCAGCAACTTCCAGGACGGCACGCATTGCGCCACCGGCGATGATACCGGTACCTTCCGAGGCAGGCTGCATGTACACCTTCGACGCGCCATGGGCGGACTTGGTGGCGTACTGCAGAGTAGTGCCGTTCAGGTCTACCTGAATCATGTTGCGACGAGCAGCTTCCATGGCTTTCTGGATCGCAGCAGGTACTTCGCGCGATTTGCCACGGCCGAAGCCAACACGACCTTTACCATCACCAACCACGGTCAACGCGGTAAAAGTGAAGATACGGCCGCCTTTGACGGTTTTAGCAACGCGGTTAACTTGAACCAGCTTCTCGATGTAGCCTTCGTCGCGCTTTTGATCGTTATTTGCCATAACTTAGAACTCCAGCCCGCCTTCACGAGCAGCATCAGCCAGCGCTTTGACGCGGCCATGGTACTTGAAGCCGGAACGGTCAAAGGCAACTTGAGATACACCGGCGGCTTTCGCGCGCTCAGCTACCAGCTTGCCAACCTTAGTGGCCGCGTCGATGTTGCCGGTGGCACCATCACGCAGTTCTTTGTCCAAGGTCGAGGCACTGGCCAGAACCTTGCTGCCGTCGGCCGAAATGACCTGGGCGTAGATGTGCTGCGAGGAGCGGAACACGCAGAGACGCACGACTTCGAGTTCGTGCATTTTCAGGCGTGCTTTGCGAGCGCGACGCAGTCGAGTAACTTTTTTGTCGGTCATTTGCTAGGCCCTACTTCTTCTTGGCTTCTTTACGACGGACGACTTCGTCCGCGTAACGCACACCCTTGCCTTTGTACGGCTCTGGTGGACGGAAGTCGCGGATTTCAGCGGCCACCTGACCTACCAGCTGCTTGTCGATACCCTTGATCAGGATATCGGTCTGGCTTGGGGTCTCTGCGGTGATACCGGCCGGCAGTTCGTAATCCACTGGATGCGAGAAGCCGAGTGCCAGGTTCAGCACGGTGCCTTTGGCTTGTGCTTTGTAACCAACACCGACCAGCTGGAGCTTACGCTCGAAGCCTTGGCTTACGCCCTGGACCATGTTGTTCACCAGGGCGCGGGTAGTACCGGCCATAGCGCGAGTTTGTTGATCGCCATTGCGAGCAGCGAAACGCAGCTCACCAGCTTCTTCAACGATTTCAACCGACGAGTGAACGTTCAGTTCGAGAGTGCCCTTGGCACCCTTCACCGAAAGCTGTTGGCCGACGAATTTGACTTCGACACCGGCTGGCAGCTTAACGGGGTTCTTAGCGACGCGAGACATGCTTATCCCCCCTTAGAACACTGTGCAGAGAACTTCGCCGCCGACACCGGCAGCGCGCGCAGCACGATCAGTCATCACACCTTTGTTGGTGGAGACGATAGACACGCCCAGACCGCCACGTACTTTCGGCAGTTCTTCGACGGACTTGTACTGACGCAGGCCTGGACGACTTACGCGCTTGACTTCCTCGATGACCGGACGGCCTTCGAAGTATTTCAGCTCGATGGAAAGCGATGGTTTTACTTCGCTGCTGACTTGGTAGCCAGCGATGTAACCTTCATCTTTCAGAACTTTGGCTACCGCAACCTTCAGAGTCGACGAAGGCATGCTTACGACGGACTTTTCAGCCATCTGGGCATTACGGATGCGAGTTAGCATGTCCGCTAACGGGTCCTGCATACTCATGGGCTAGACGCTCCTGATACAAGAAAAATTAGCCTCTCGGCTACTACAGTCCCCTGAAATCGCCGGGCGTAAAAACCCGGGCTCAGGAGAGCCGGTCATTCTAGACAGTTCCCAGAAACGAAACAAGCCCCAGAAGGGGCTTGTTTCGTTGCAAGGTCACCGGTGGTCGGAAGATTGCTCCCCCGCCACCTGGACGCTGCCGGTACGTCTTACCAGCTGGCTTTAACCAGACCTGGAACGTCACCGCGCATTGCTGCTTCACGCAGCTTGTTACGGCCGAGGCCGAACTTGCGGTAAACGCCGTGTGGACGACCGGTGATGCGGCAACGGTTACGCAGGCGCGAGGCGCTGGCGTCACGTGGTTGCTTCTGCAGAGCTACGACAGCGGCAAAACGCTCTTCTGGAGTTGCTTCCAGGTTGACGATGGTCGCTTTCAGCTCGGCACGCTTCTTGGCGTACTTGGCAACAGTGAGCTGACGCTTCAGCTCACGGTTTTTCATGCTCTTCTTGGCCATTTTCCTACTCCAATCAGTTGCGGAACGGGAATTTGAAAGCACGCATCAGAGCGCGGCCTTCGTCATCGTTCTTGGCAGTGGTGGTCAGGGTAATGTCCAGACCGCGCAGAGCATCGATCTTGTCGTAGTCGATTTCCGGGAAGATGATCTGCTCTTTCACGCCCATGCTGTAGTTGCCACGACCGTCGAAGGACTTGGCATTCAGGCCGCGGAAGTCGCGAACCCGAGGCAGGGAGATCGCCAGCAGGCGGTCCAGGAATTCGTACATACGATCACGGCGCAGGGTAACTTTAACGCCGATCGGCCAGCCCTCACGGACTTTGAAGCCCGCGATGGATTTCCGAGCGAAAGTCACAACGGCTTTCTGACCGGTGATCTTCTCCAGGTCAGCAACAGCGTGTTCGATGACTTTTTTGTCGCCGACAGCTTCGCCCAGACCCATGTTCAGGGTGATCTTGGTAACGCGCGGAACTTCCATCACGTTCGCCAGCTTAAGTTCTTCCTTAAGCTTGGGAGCAATCTCGTTCCGGTAAATCTCTTTCAGTCGTGCCATGGTCTTCTACCTAGCAGTGTTCAAGCATCAACCGCTTTTTGGGTCGACTTGAAGACACGAATTTTTTTGCCGTCTTCTACTTTGAAACCAACGCGGTCAGCCTTGTTGGTTTCGCCGTTGAAAATGGCGACGTTGGAAGCGTGCAGTGGCGCTTCTTTCTCGACGATACCGCCCTGTACGCCCGACATCGGGTTAGGCTTGGTATGACGCTTCACCAGGTTGATCCCACCAACGACCAGACGGTCGTCAGCGAGAACCTTGAGCACCTTACCGCGCTTACCTTTGTCTTTGCCGGCGATCACGATGATCTCGTCGTCACGACGAATCTTTTGCATGTCGGATCTCCTTACAGCACTTCTGGGGCGAGCGAGACGATCTTCATGAACTTCTCAGTACGAAGTTCACGGGTCACTGGCCCAAAGATACGGGTGCCGATCGGCTCTTGCTTGTTGTTCAACAGAACAGCAGCATTGCCATCAAAGCGGATGATGGAGCCGTCAGCACGACGGACACCGTGGCGAGTGCGGACTACAACAGCAGTCATCACTTGGCCTTTCTTCACTTTACCGCGAGGAATTGCTTCCTTGACGGTTACCTTGATGATGTCACCGATGCCGGCGTAACGGCGGTGCGAACCGCCGAGAACCTTGATGCACATGACGCGACGAGCGCCGCTGTTATCGGCCACATCGAGCATGGATTGAGTCTGAATCATAAAATTTCTCCGACCCTTAGCCCTTAGACTTCAACAGCGCGTTCGAGAACTTCAACCAGTGCCCAGGACTTGGTCTTGGCCAGCGGACGGGTCTCACGGATGGAGACCTTGTCGCCGATATGGCACTGGTTGGTTTCGTCGTGCGCGTGCAGCTTAGTCGAACGCTTAACGTATTTACCGTAGATCGGGTGCTTTACGCGACGCTCGATCAGTACGGTGATGGTTTTGTCCATCTTGTCGCTGACGACACGGCCAGTCAGCGTACGGACGGTTTTTTCAGCTTCAGCCATGATCACTTACCTGCCTGCTGGTTGAGCACAGTTTTCACGCGAGCGATGTCACGCTTAACTTGCGAGAGCAGGTGCGACTGCCCCAACTGGCCAGTTGCTTTCTGCATACGCAGATTGAACTGGTCGCGCAGCAAGCCGAGCAGTTGCTCGTTCAGCTGCTGTGCTGATTTTTCACGAAGTTCATTCGGGTTGATGAGATGACCAGCGGGTGTATGGGGGGGGGGGGGGGTTGCGAGCGGATGAACTGGGTGATCATTCAGGACAGCGGGTGGGG
>NZ_JBIUWO010000010.1:0-280344 GCF_044743505.1 Pseudomonas sp. NPDC087612 | reverse complement strand
GCAGCGTAGGGCCGTATGCAGGAGCAAGCGGTTTTGCCTACTTCTTCCCAAGAGAAAAGTAGGCCGCCGTAAAGGCGGAAGGGGCCAGCAGCAGCACCACACTGAATGGATAAACTCGCAGCCTCAACATCCCAACCCGGGATTCCGTGAAGAACCAAAAAAAAGCGCCCCTTGAAGGGCGCTTTCTGCACATCAGCTACTGAAGACGCAAATCAGTGCACTGGCAACTCGACGCCTTCAAACAGCTCTTCAAGCTCCTGCTTGTTGTGGCAGGCGATCGCCTTGGCCATCACTTCGCGGGTCAGGTGCGGGGCGAACTTCTCGATGAAGTCGCACATGAAACCGCGCAGGAAAGTGCCACGACGGAAACCGATCTTGGTCACGCTGGACTCGAACAGCTCGCTGGCATCGAGCACCACCAGGTCATTGTCGAGCTTGGTGTCGACCGCCATCTTGGCGACGATACCGACGCCCAGGCCCAGGCGCACGTAAGTCTTGATCACGTCGGCGTCGGCGGCGGTGAACACCACTTTCGGGGTCAGGCCGCGGTGGCTGAAGGCTTCGTCGAGCTTGGAGCGGCCGGTGAAACCAAACACGTAGGTAACGATCGGGTATTCGGCCAGGGCTTCGAGGGTGAGCTTTGGCAGTTTGGTCAGCGGGTGGCCCTGAGGCACCACCACGCAGCGATTCCAGCGATAGCACGGCATCATCACCAGGTCGCCGAACAGTTCCAGAGCTTCAGTGGCGATGGCGAAATCGACGGTGCCGTCGGCGGCCATTTCGGCAATCTGCATCGGCGAGCCCTGGTGCATGTGCAGGGCCACTTCCGGGTACTGCTTGATGAAGCTGCTGATCACCGGTGGCAGGGCATAACGCGCCTGGGTGTGGGTGGTGGCGATCGACAGGGTGCCCTTCTTCTCGTTGGAGAATTCCTGGGCGATCTGCTTGATGCTTTCGACCTTGCGCAGGATCTCGCCGGCGGTGGTGATGATGCGCTCACCGGCCGGGGTCACGCGGGTCAGGTGCTTGCCGCTGCGGGCGAACACCTCGACGCCCAGCTCGTCCTCGAGCAGGCGGATCTGCTTACTGATGCCCGGCTGGGAGGTGTACAGGCTCTGCGCTGTCGCGGAGACGTTGAGGTCGTGGTGCGCCACTTCCCAGATGTAGCGCAATTGTTGAAGCTTCATAGGTATCCCTCAAATCAGCTGGGCGTCACCGGCAGCAGCGACGATTTATAACTATATTAGTGGTTTGAAGAATAAATCTAGAACTATTTTAGCAGTCTTCAAGGAACCTACCTACGTCACCCAGTTAAGACTTCCTACGGCCGAGATGTTGCGCGAGCGGCACCATGTACACCGGCACCGGCGACAGCTGCAGCAAGCGCACGGCGGTGCGGCCAATCGGAATGTCAACGCCGGCGCCCTGGCTGTGGCTGCCGAAGATCAGCAAGTCGACACTCAGGCGCTGGGCCTGCTCGAGAATCACCTGCGCCGGGTCGCCCTGGCGCACGCGCACGGCCTTGATCAGGGCCAGGTCGGCCTCCTCGCCTAATTCGTCACGAAAGTTTTCCAGGACCCGCTGCTCGATGTTGGCCATCACCGTGGTGACGCCTTCGCTGTGCAGTTCATCGAGGGTCTGCTCGTCCAGGTAGCTTTGCAGCAGCGACTCGGCGAACTGGCCCATGGGCTCGACTGCATGAATGACGTAGAGCTCTGCGTTGAAGGTCCGCGCCAGCGCCAGCGCGTGTTGCATGACAAAAGGCGCGTACACACCGAGGTCAGTGGCATACAGCATGGAACGGATCATTCGACCTCCTCGACTGCCACGACGGCAGAGCAAGCTTCAGCTTAGCAGCGCCAAGACCGGCCGCAGGGCCGTCCGGCGCCGAGGTTTGCCAGTCAGCCCGGGGTCGGTTCGTTGCTGATCCCATGGGGCACATGGCCAGTGGCGACGACGCTGCGGGCCCGTTCGCAATGGCCGGCCTGATCGTCGAAGAACACATCGGCGGCGAAGGCTTCGAGGAACGCCGATTTGTCCAGGCCGCCAAGAAACAGCGATTCGTCCAGGCGAATATCCCATTCGCGCAAGGTGCGGATCACCCGCTCATGGGCCGGTGCCGAACGGGCGGTGACCAGCGCCGTGCGGATCGGGCAGGCGCCTTGCGGGAACTCCTTTTGCAAAAGGTTCAGCGCCGCCAGGAACGGCTTGAACGGCCCGCCACGCAACGGCTCACGCGCCGATTGACGCTCGCTGGCCTGAAACGCTTCGAGGCCGCCGAGCTGGTAGACCCGCTCGGACTCATCGGAGAACAGCACCGCGTCGCCGTCAAAAGCGATGCGCAGCTCGTCACTGGCCGCACGCTGGGCGCCACCGGAGAGAATAGTGGCGGCGGCAAAGCCAGCCTCCAGGGCGCTGCGTACGTCATCGGCATCGGTGGACAGGAACAGGTGACAACCAAACGCCGCCAGATACGGATAGGGACTACGACCGCCGACGAAGGCGGCGCGGTAAATACCCAGGCCGTGATGCTCGATCGAATTGAACACCCGCAAGCCGGTATCGGCGCTGTTGCGCGACACCAGCACCACCTCGACCCGCGCCTGGCCAAGATGGGCGTTCAGGCCCAGAAGCTTTTGCACCAGCGGGAAAGCGTCACCGGGTTCAAGCACTTCGTCTTCATGTTCGATCTGGTACTGGCGATACGCCTCAACGCCCTCGGCCAGGTACAGCCGATGGCTCTCGCTGAGGTCGAACAGCGCCCGGGAGGAGATGGCGACGACCAGTTTGTCACCGAGGTTCTTGCTCATATGCTGCTCCTTTTGCGCTGTTCTAGCGGGCCTCATCGCGGGTCAAGCCCGCTCCTGCAGGGGCGGTGCTGTTTGCCGGTCAATAAAAGCCAAGGCCTGATACAACACCTGCATCTTCGGCAACTCACAGCCCGCCGCCCGCGCCTGGGCCAACGGCTCGGCGTAGATCGCCGCCAGTTCCAGTGGCCGCTGCTGGGCGAAATCGTGGTACATGCTCGGCCAGTAGTCGGGCATCTTCTCGGTCACCGCAAACAGGTGCTCGGCATAGCCTTGCGGCAGTTCATGGCCACAGGCACGGGCACCCTGCACTACTTCGGCCATCAGCGCCTGGATCAATGCGCGGCTGTCGGCATCGGCCATCAGCGGCGTGGTACTGGCCTTGAGCAGCACAGACAACCCGTTGTAGGGCACATTCCACACCAGCTTCTGCCAGCGCGCCTGGGCCAGGTTGCTCATGGCCTGGGAATCGATGCCGGCGCCATGGAACAGCGCCGCCCCGGCCTCGACAATCTGCTGGCGGCTGTCATCATCGGCCGCCGGGCCGCTGTGGTAGCCCAGGTTCACCGCGCCCAGCGACTGGTGGCGGATCACCCCCGGCGCTTCGCGGTTGACGCAGATAAAGCACAAGCCGCCAAGCAGGTGCAGGTTGGCCGGCAGCAAGGGCCGCAACTGCTCTTCGACGCCCAGGCCGTTTTGCAGCAGCACCACCTTGGCATCCGGCGCCGCCGCTTTGCCAATCAACGGCGCCAATTCAGTGTTGCTGGTGGTCTTGGCGCCCACCAGCAGCCAGTCGCAGGGCGGCATGTCGGCGGCGTCGGCGTAGGCCGAAACCTTCATCTGCACGATGCCATGCACGGCGCTGTCGAGGCGCAAACCGTTGAGCTGAACGGCGTCGAACTCGCTGCGCAAGAGAAAGTGCACCTCGAACCCGGCACGCGCCAGCATCAGGCCATAGAAGCCACCAATGGCACCGGTGCCGATTACGCCGATACGCGGGCTGCTCGTGTTCATCCTGCTCTCCTCAAGCGTTCATTTTCTGTTCACATTTTTTACACGCAAATCATACGTTTTACGAACCTTCACTATACTGAGGCGAACAAGGTCAAAAAATCGACACGGAGTCGAGCATGCGTGGTTTCTTGCTGCACCCGGACGATGTTCCGGTGGAGCTGACCCTGCGTCAGTCGCCCAAACTGTTCCGCCAACGGCTGCACACTATCAGCCTGGGCGGAATCGCCTGCAACCACCCTCGGGCCTACCGACGCGGCATGGCGGTGGAAATGCTCATCCCCTCCCTCGGCGCCGAGGCGCGCTACCCAGGTTACGTGGCCTGGTGCCAGAAGCACCAGGATGGCTACCGGGTGGGTATTGCCTTTATCGACGAACAGGCGCTGTTTGGCGCACGCATGGGCGAACAGGTGTGCCAGATCCAGCACTTCTGTCAGGCCCGGGAACACGCCGCCAACCCCGATACCGATGTCGAAGCCCTCGCCCAGCAGTGGGTCAGCCTGCACGCCGGCGAGTTCTCCGAGGCCAGCCTTGAGGCAAGCCATACCCGGGAAATCCTCCTTCCGGGGTAAAAACCCCGTGGCTGTGGGCTTTTCCTTGCAGGAAAGCCGCCCTTGCCCATTGTCGAGCCACGGTGTAACGCGCTAAGGTTCGGCTCCCCGCTGCGTACAATTTTCGCTGCTCCGCCGCACGGGGATCGCTGGCGGCCGGCACCCGTGACCTGACGAGTAACACGATGGCTGATTTACCGATCGATGACCTAAACGTTGCCTCCAACGAGACCTTGATCACCCCCGATCAGCTCAAGAAGGAAATCCCCCTCAGCGCTACCGCCCTGCAGACCGTGACTGCCGGCCGCGAAGTGGTGCGCAATATCCTCGACGGCAAGGACCACCGCCTGTTCGTGGTGATCGGCCCCTGCTCGATCCACGACATCAAGGCTGCCCACGAGTATGCCGAGCGCCTCAAGGTGCTGGCGGCAGAGGTGTCCGACACCCTGTACCTGGTCATGCGCGTGTATTTCGAAAAGCCGCGTACCACCGTCGGCTGGAAGGGCCTGATCAACGACCCGTACCTGGACGACTCGTTCAAGATCCAGGACGGCCTGCACATTGGCCGCCAGCTGCTGCTGGACCTGGCGGAAATGGGCCTGCCGACCGCCACCGAAGCCCTCGACCCGATCTCGCCGCAGTACCTGCAGGACCTGATCAGCTGGTCGGCCATCGGCGCGCGCACCACCGAATCCCAGACCCACCGCGAAATGGCCTCGGGCCTGTCCTCCGCGGTCGGCTTCAAGAACGGCACCGACGGCGGCCTGACCGTTGCCATCAACGCCCTGCAGTCGGTGTCGAGCCCGCACCGCTTCCTTGGTATCAACCAGGAAGGCGGCGTGTCCATCGTCACCACCAAGGGCAACGCCTACGGCCACGTGGTGCTGCGTGGCGGCAACGGCAAGCCCAACTATGACTCGGTCAGCGTCGCCCTGTGCGAACAGGCCCTGGCCAAGGCCAGGATCAAGCCGAACATCATGGTCGACTGCAGCCACGCCAACTCCAACAAGGACCCGGCCCTGCAGCCGCTGGTGATGGAGAACGTCGCCAACCAGATCCTCGAAGGCAACCAGTCAATCATCGGCCTGATGGTCGAGAGCCACCTGAACTGGGGCTGCCAGGCAATCCCGAAAGACCTCAACGACCTGCAGTACGGTGTCTCGATCACCGACGCCTGTATCGACTGGGCGTCCACCGAGAAAACCCTGCGCAGCATGCACGCCAAGCTCAAGGACGTGTTGCCCAAACGCCAGCGCGGCTGACAGGCAGATACAAAAACGCCGGGCAATTGCCCGGCGTTTTTGTTGGTGCGTTGAACAGCAGCGCAAAGGGCTGCCCTTCGTGATCTTCAGGCCTTGTTGGTGGCGTGCTTTTGCTGACGTTCCATGTAGCGCTCAACATAGGAGCACGACGGAATCACGGTATAGCCCATGTCTTCGGCGTACTTGAGCGCCTGCTCGGTGAGCGCCGCAGCAATACCCCGGCCACGCAACGCGTTGGGCACGAACGTGCGGTAGATATCCAGGGTCTGCTTACCCAGGTCCATGTAGGTCAGGTAAGCACGATGACCGTCCACATTGGTCTCGAACTGATGACCAGCCTGGTCATGGTGGATGGACAACGCCTCGCTCATCACTACTCCTCGCGGGTCTTGTGCTTTGACCCTACCTTACCGATGTTTGTCCGGCGAAGGAACCTCTACGCCACCCCGTGCCCCATTGGACAACGAGAAGAGCATGGCTGTTCTCTGGCAAATGAGCACGTACAAATAGTAGGCGCCCGATGCCCGGATGCTCAAGGTGGCTGGTCGCAAATTTCACCCACTTGTGGCAAGCGGACACGGCGGCGAGCATCGGCCTGAACAGTTGCCGGATGTTGTAGTGCTATGACGAAGGATGACACTTTAAGTCACTTTTAGTTCAACAAATTACACACTTGCTACACTTGTTAGCACCCGCGCATGCGGCGCCTTCACAGTTTTTCTACATAAGGCTGTGGCGGACCCGGGACAGGCGCATTTTTTTGCAGTTCTTGCGCTCTGTCAGTTTACTTACTACAAGTAATGGGTACTATGTACGCCGGCCAGTTTCTCTTTCTTGAGAGATGGCTATTTAATAGAAAGTCCTTGAAGGGGAACACGATGAACAACGTTCTGAAATTTTCTGCTCTGGCTCTGGCCGCAGTCCTGGCTACCGGTTGCAGCAGCGTATCCAAAGAAACCGAAGCTCGTCTGACCGCTACCGAAGACGCAGCTGCTCGTGCACAAGCTCGTGCCGATGAAGCCTATCGCAAAGCTGACGACGCTCTGGCTGCTGCTCAAAAAGCACAACAGACCGCTGACGAAGCTAACGAGCGCGCTCTGCGTATGCTGGACAAAGCCAGCCGCAAGTAATAGTCCTTCGGGATTGTTATTGGAAGCCGACCCACTTGTGGGTCGGCTTTTTTATTGCCGCCGTGAAAGTGCAACAGCAGAAACGACGAGGCCTGCACGATGGCAGGCCTCAGGTACAGCAGGAATGGCTTACTGCATGTCGTAAGGCACGCTGGACACCATCGGCGCCGGGTTGCCAGCGCCATTGGGCACGGCGATCTCCACCGGCATGCCGTCTTCGGCGGCGACCACATCACGAACCATGTCCCAGTTCATGCGCAGGTTGTTGGCCAGGTCTTCGCGCTTGAGCAGGGCGTTGATGACCGCGGTGTGCTTGTCGACCACCGACGGATCGCCCTTGTCGTCCAGCGGCGTGTGCGCCTCGAGATAGACCTTGCCGGCACTGATACCGAACTTGTACGGCTCGTTGATGATGCGAACCGGCACACCGACCGGGGCCATCTTGGCCAGTTCCAGCACGTTGTTGTTGAACATGCGGAAGCAGCCGTGGCTGGTGCGCATGCCGATGCCGAATTTCTTGTTCGAACCGTGGATCAGATAGCCCGGCACGCCGAGGGTGAACTTGAACGGCCCCAGCGGGTTGTCCGGACCTGCCGGCACCACGGTTGGCAGAATGTCGCCGTCTTCGGCGTGCTCCTTGCGGATCGAGGCTGGCGGCGTCCAGGTCGGGTTCGGGGTCTTGGCGGTGACCCTGGTGTTGGCGATCGGCGAACCCCAGCCTTCACGGCCGATGCCCAGCGGGTAGGTATGCACCACGTTCTGCCCTTTCGGGTAGTAGTACATGCGGTACTCGGCAAGGTTGATGACGATGCCTTCGCGCGGGCCCGGCGGCAGGATGAAGCGGGTCGGCAGGATGATCTCGGTGCCGGCGCCCGGCAGCCATGGGTCGACGCCGGGGTTGGCGGCGATCATTTCCAGGTAGCCAAGGTCGTTGGCGGTGCCGATGTCGGCAAAGGTGTCTTCGTACTTGGCCTTGATCACTTGGACCTGGCCGATGACGTCTTCACCGGGAGGCGGCAGGGGGAACTCCAGCGCAGCAGCGGGACCTGCCGCCAGCAGGGCGGCCAGGGACAGGCAACGGGTGACGGCGGGAAAGCGCGGCAACATCCGGGAAATCCTTCGCTAATTCAATTGAGTCAAGCAATCGATTGTACACCGCCCCCCGCGGAACAGGGAGATGTCCCGGGCGCAGTTGGCGGTGCAGGGGATGAAAGGTTATATCAGCGCGTTACAGCTCGGGCCACACTGGCCGCGTGCCACGGCGCTGGGCATCGAGGATTGCCCGGCACAGCGAGCACAGGCGGCGGTCACGGTAGATGCTGCGCTCGGCCTGCGACCAGCGCGGTTGCGCCGGCAACAGGGTGCCGCAGAGGGTGCGGTCGGCCGAGCCACCGAGCTCGAGCTGGCGGGCTACCAGGTGGACGCGGATCTCCTGGCAGGCGAACAGGTCAAGCTGTTCGTCAGGCTCGATCAATTGATAGGCATACAGGGACCAGGCGGGACGCGGCATCGGGGGCTCCAAATCGGGGGCGCAACATTAGCCGAAAGCCGGTCACTATAAAAGCGTCAAAGCAGCGGTTTTAGTTGCGGCCAGGCATTTTCCAGCAACCTGGCCTGGGCGCCCTGCGCCGGATGGATGCCATCGCCCTGCATCAGCTCGGGTACACCGCCCACCCCTTCGAGGAAAAACGGCACCAGCGGCACCTGTTTTTCCGTCGCCAGGTTTTCATACACCTGGGCAAAAGCCTCGTTGTAACGCTTGCCATAGTTGGGCGGCAGGCGCATGCCCAGCAACAGTACCTTGGCGCCGGCTTTGCGCGAGCGGTCGATCATCGAAGCAAGATTTTGTTGCAATTGCTTTGGTTGCTGCCCGCGCAAGCCATCGTTGCCGCCCAATTCGAGCACCACCAACTTTGGCTTGTGCGCTGCAAGCAGCGCCGGCAGCCGCGCCTGGCCGCCGGCACTGGTGTCGCCGCTGATCGAGGCATTGATCACTTTGGCGTCGAAACCCTCGCTCTTCAGGCGTTTTTCCAGCAAGGCAACCCACCCCTCGCGGGTATCCAGGCCGAAAGCGGCACTGATACTATCGCCGACAATCAGCACGGTCCCCGCGGCTGCGCCCTGGGCCAGGCACATCAAGGCCAGGCCAGCACTCAATAACCACACTCGCATCGGATTCTCCATGGGCCCCAGCATTCTCAGTGCGCGCAACCTTAGCAAAGTGGTCCCCAGCGCGGAAGGCGACCTGACCATCCTGCACGAACTCTCGCTGGAATTGAAACAAGGCGACAGCCTGGCCATCGTCGGCGCCTCGGGCTCGGGCAAATCGACCCTGCTCGGCCTGCTGGCCGGTCTCGACCTGCCTAGCGCAGGCTCCGTGACCCTGGCCGGCCACGACCTCGGCCCGCTGGATGAAGACCAGCGCGCACGGGTGCGGGCCGAGCATGTCGGCTTCGTGTTCCAGTCGTTCCAGTTGCTCGACAGCCTCAACGCCCTGGAAAACGTCATGCTGCCGCTGGAGCTGGACGGTCGCCGCGATGCCCGCGAGCACGCCCGCAGCCTGCTCGAACGGGTGGGCCTGGGCCAGCGCCTGAGCCACTCGCCGCGCCAGTTGTCCGGTGGCGAGCAACAACGGGTGGCCATCGCCCGCGCCTTTGCCGCCGAGCCTGCGGTGCTGTTTGCCGACGAGCCGACCGGCAACCTCGACAGCCACACCGGCGAGCGCATCAGCGACCTGTTGTTCGAACTGAACAAGGAACGCGGCACCACCCTGGTACTGGTCACCCATGACGAACGCCTGGCCCAGCGCTGCCGTCGCCTGATCCGCCTGGACGCCGGCCACCTGGTCGCGCCGCTGGAGCCCTGATGAAACGCCTGCCGTTGTTCCCCCTGGCCCTGCGCCAGTTGCTGCGCGACGCCCGCGCCGGCGAGTTGCGCGTGCTGTTCTTCGCCCTGCTGGTGGCGGTGGCGGCCAGTACCGCGATCGGCTACTTCGGCGCCCGCCTCAATGGCGCCATGCTGCTGCGCGCCACCGAATTCCTCGGCGCCGACCTGGTGCTGCAGGGCAGCTCGCCGGCCGCCTCCGAGCAGATCAGCCGCGGCACCGCCCTGGGCCTGCAGCATGCCCAGGTGGTCGAGTTCTCCAGCGTGATCGCCACCGACAACGGCATCCAGCTGTCGAGCATCAAGGCGGCCAACGACCGTTATCCGCTGCGCGGTGAGCTGCGCAGCGCCGCCGAGCCCTATGCCAGCGAAACCGCCGGTGGCGGCCCGGCACCGGGCGAGGCCTGGGTCGAGCCACGGCTGCTGGCAGCGCTGGAGCTGAAGATCGGCGACAGCATCGATGTCGGCATGAAAACCCTGCGCATGAGCCGGGTACTGACCTACGAGCCCGACCGCGCCGGCAACTTCTATAGCCTGACCCCACGGGTACTGATCAACCTTGCCGACCTTGAGGCCACCGGGGTGGTGCAACCGGGTAGCCGGGTCAGCTATCGCGAACTCTGGCGCGGCGAGCCCGAAGCCCTGGCCAGCTACCGTGACGCGGTGAGTAAAAACCTTGCCGCCAACCAGCGCCTGCAGGATTCGCGCGATGGCAACCAGCAAATCGGCGGCGCCCTGGGCAAGGCCGAACGCTACCTGAACATGGCCAGCCTGGTGGCAGTGCTGCTCGCGGGTGTCGCCGTGGCCCTGTCGGCCAGCCGCTTCGCTACCCGCCGTTTCGATGCCAGCGCCCTGCTGCGCTGCCTGGGCCTGTCGCGGCGCCAGGCGCTGAGCCTGTTCTGCCTGCAACTGGCGATTCTTGGCAGCATCGCTGCGCTGTGTGGCGCGGCGCTCGGCTGGCTGGCCCAACTGGGCCTGTTCCAGTTGCTGCAGGGGTTGATGCCGGCGCAGATCCCACCTGGCGGCATCGGCCCGGCCCTGGCCGGGATTGCCACCGGCCTGGTGGCCCTGGCCGGTTTCGCCCTGCCGCCGCTGGCCGCCCTGGGCCGGGTGCCGCCGCTGCGGGTATTGCGCCGCGACCTGCTGCCGGTACCGGCCAGCAGCTGGCTGGTGTATGGCGCCGCACTGTTCGCCCTTGGGCTGATCATGTGGCGGCTGAGCCTCGACCTGCTGCTGACCTTCGCCCTGCTCGGCGGTGGCCTGGTGGCCGCCTTGCTGCTGGGCGGCCTGCTGTTGCTCGGCCTGCGCAGCCTGCGCCGCCTGCTCGCCGGCAGCCCGCTGGCCTGGCGCCTGGGCCTTGGCCAGTTGCTGCGCCATCCGCTGGCGGCAGCCGGGCAATCGCTGGCCTTCGGCCTGATCCTGCTGGCCATGGCGCTGATTGCCCTGCTGCGCGCCGAGCTGCTCGACACCTGGCAGAACCAGCTGCCCAAGGACGCCCCCAACTACTTCGCCCTGAACATCCTGCCCGACGACAAGAACAGCTTCGCCCAGCGCCTGAGCGAATTTTCCGCCGAAGCCGCGCCGCTGTACCCGGTCATCCCCGGACGCCTGACCGCAATCAACGGCGAGCCGGTGCAACAGATCGTCAGCAAGGAATCCACCGGCGACCGCGCGGTACAGCGCGACCTGAGCCTGACCTGGGCTGCCGACCTGCCTCAGGGCAACACCCTGAGCGAAGGCCAGTGGTGGCAGGCCCAACCGCCGGCCGACGCCCTGCCCGGCGTCTCGGTGGAAGCCGAACTGGCCCTGAGCCTCAAGCTCAAACTCGGTGACCAGCTGACCTTCAGCATCGGCGGCCTGCAACGTCAGGTGCAGGTGAGCAGCCTGCGCACGGTCAACTGGGACAGCTTCCAGCCCAACTTCTACATGATCTTCCAGCCTCAGACCCTGCAGGACCTGCCGACCACCTACCTGACCAGCTTCTACCTGGCCCCCGGGCATGACCAGCAGGTGGTGGCGCTGTCGCGGGCGTTCCCGGCGGTGACCATCCTTCAGGTCGATGCGTTGCTGGAACAACTGCGCAGCATCCTCGCCCAGGTCACCCTGGCGGTGGAGTACGTGCTGTTGTTCGTGCTGGCGGCGGGCCTGGCGGTGCTGTTCGCCGGTCTGCAGGCGACCCTCGACGAGCGTATTCGCCAGGGCGCCCTGCTGCGCGCCCTGGGCGCCGGGCGCGGTTTGCTGGTCAAGGCCCGACGCATCGAGTTTGGCTTGCTCGGGGCGGCCAGCGGCCTGCTGGCGGCGATTGGCTGCGAGCTGATCACCCTGGTGCTGTACCGCTACGCCTTCGACCTGCACTGGAGCCCGCACCCATGGCTGCTGTTGCTGCCGGTCCTCGGCGCCCTGCTGGTCGGCGGCGCCGGGGTCTACGGCACGCGCCGGGCGCTCAATGCCAGCCCGCTGGCGGTACTGCGCGAGGGCTGATCAGGGTTTGACGTAGCCGATGGCGTTGACCCACCAGCACATCTCGCCGGAAGGGGTCTGGACGATGACTTCATCGCCGACCTCTTTTTTCAGCAAGGCGCGGGCCATGGGCGAGTCGATCGAGATGTAGTCCATGCGCCCGTAGATCTCGTCGTAGCCAACGATGCGAAAGCGCTTGCTCTCGCCCTCCTCGTTCTCAATTTCGACCCAGGCGCCGAAAAACACCCGGCCTTCCTGCTCTGGCGAATAGTCGACCACGCGCATGTCTTCCAGGCGTTTGCGCAGGTAGCGCACGCGGCGGTCGATCTCGCGCAAGAGCTTCTTGTTGTACTGGTAATCGGCGTTCTCGCTGCGATCGCCCAGCGACGCTGCCCAGGTGACTTTCTGGGTGACATCGGGGCGGGTGACCCGCCACAACTGATCCAGCTCCTGCTTCAAGGCGTCGTAGCCGCCACGTGTGATGATCTTCGTGCTCAACAGTGTTCTCGCTCGGTGACCGCCAGCCAGCAGCCGGCATGTGCTCAGGCTGCAACTGTGCCTCAGAGCAGGTGAACTGCGCCAGCCAGACGGTGTAAATAGCGAAAACTTGACGTGAAGCACGCCACTGCCACTAGCGCGTTGAAACATCTGGCGATATAAATAGAAATCACCTACAGCAAAAAATCACAAGGAATGTGAAGTGCCAGGGTTCTGCCAAGCCTGATACAGGTCGGCACACAGTAGAACCGTCGTTGCAAACATAGGGACCTTTTCAGTGTCTGCCGGGCAGGTCACTGAAGGTGTTTGTTCTGCGTTGGCCTGCCCAAGCGAAGCAGGCCTGAGGTGATGAAATGGACAGGATGACCGGACCTGGCGTACAACCGCCTTTTTTCAAACCACAGCGCCGGGCCATGGCGCTGGAGCAGCGGATCCTGTTCGACGGCGCCGCTGCCGCAGCGGCCGACCAGCAGCACGCTGGCGACGACAACAGCGCGGGGAACAAGGACAGCGCCCTGGCCACCCCCGCCACTCACACCGAAGCTCGCAGCGATGCCCCGGCCCAACCCTCGGCCGCGCGCCACCTGCTGGTGCTCGACAGCCGCATTGAAGGCCGCGAACAACTGCTCGCCCAGCTGCCGGCCGATGTCCAGGTACTGGTGGTCGACAGTCAGCAAGATGGCCTGGCGGCGATTTGCGCAAGCCTGGCGCAACTGGGCCAGGTCGATTCGATCCAGATCCTCTCCCACGGCGCCGCCGGCCAGTTCACCCTCGGCAGCAGCACCCTCAGCGCCGACAATATCGAGCAGTTCGCCACGCCGCTGGGCCAGTGGCGCCAGGCGCTCAGCGAGGGTGCCGATATCCAGCTGTACGGCTGCAAGGTGGGCGAAGGCAGTGCCGGGCGTACCCTGGTCGATGAACTGGCACGCTGGACTGGTGCCGACGTCGGTGCCTCGAGCAACGACAGCGGCAGCGCGCGGCTGGGCGGCGACTGGAACCTGGAGGTGCGCAACGGCAACATCGACCAGGCCATCGCCCTGTCTGCGACAGCCCTGAGCAGCTTCGACAGCCTGCTGGCCAATGCCAGCCCGACCCTGGGCATTTCGTCTGGCGGCTCGGACGTGCTGCTCGGCGGCGCATTCAGCTTTGACCTGACCTTCAGCAACCCCTCAAGCCAGGTCGGCTTCGCGCCCTATATCGACCTGTTCATGCCGGCCACCGGCAAGGATGGCGACGACGGCGTCAGCTTTGTCTCGGCCAGTTATCTTGGCCAGAACGTGCAATCGTATGTGCTTACCTTCGACGCCAATGGCAAGGCCAGCCACCCGCTGGCCAAGGACAGCAGCGGCAACGCACTGATTCTCGATGCCGCCAGCCTCGGATTGCGCGCCGGCGACCAGCTGGTGGTGCTGCAACTGCCGTACGCCAGTGTCTCCCAGGGGCAACCGGGCATCAGCGTGCAGATCAACGCACGCTTGAGCGAACTGGCCGATACCGACTTCTCCAACGGCTCGCCAGACCTGACCATTCGCGCGCGCAGCGGCTTCCAGTTCGGCAACGATGCCCTGGACAACCCGGCCAGTAACCCCAGCCTGGTGGAGGCCAGCCTGCAAAGCTTCGTGGTCCACCCCACGGTGCTGACCCAGACCCAGACCGTCACCACCCCGGAAGGCGAAACCGCGACCGGCCCCAACTACGAACGCACCCTGACCAGCACCGTCACCCCGGCGCCGGGCCAGACCCTGAGCAATGTCGTGGTGACCCAGCCGTTGCCGCCCAATGTCCAGGTCAACGCCATCACCCCCGGCCCCGGCGGCAGCCTGACCTCGATCACCCTGCACGATGGCCGGGTGATTACCGACCCCGCGCAGATCGCCACCCTGATCGCCGCCAGGGACGTGTTCATCGACGCCTACACCGTCACTTATGCCACCCTCAGCGCCGCTACCAGCACCGTGGTGGATTTCTATGTACCGGATGTCGATGCCAACGGCCAGCAGGTCATCGACCCCCTGACCGGCGACGAGCGCACCATCACCGTTGCCGGCGCCACCGTCAGTGGCAACTGGGTGCCGCTCGACCCGCGTGACGTCTCGACCCCGGGTAACGACATCGACTTTACCGCCACCGGCCAGGACACCAACTTTGTTGCCAAGTCGATCACCCTGCTCAAGCAGGTCAGCCTGATCACCGACCTCGGCCAGGCCGGCATCACCCCCGGCGACACCCTGCACTACAGTCTCAACCTGGCGATTTCCGACTATTTTGCCTTCGGCCAGACCCTGTTCCAGCAAGGCCGCTTCGTGGTCGTCGACCAGGTCGGCGATGGCCTGAGCGTCTCCGGCCCGGCCACCCTGACCATCACCTCGGCCGGTCGTACCCAGACCGTGGCGCTGGTGACCGGCACCACGCTCAATGTCGATGGCAGCACCACCTTGACCTTCGACATTGCCCAGTCGCTGCGCAATGCCAACGGCAGCCTCGGCGCCCTGCTGGGCGACCTGGCGTTCCAGGACCTGATCCGCGGCGCCACCACGGCGGTAATCGGCTACAACGCCGTGGTTGCCCAGAGCTACACCACGCCCTACCCGCCGCACAGCGAGATCAACGAAGGCGACAGCCTGGGCAACAATGCCCAGGTCAGTGCAACCCTGATCCAGGATGCCCTCAACCTGACCGGCTACGACCAGAGCGACCGCTCCACTACCACCAGTACCATCCCCACGCGCACCGTGGATATCGAACTGGTGACGGTCAACAACGGCGTGCCGCCGGCCAACGGCGAGCTGCGTCCCGGCGACCTGGTGACGTTCCGCCTGAGTTACGACCTGGTGACCGGCGACTACGAGCAGTTCAAGCTCACCGCCTACCTGCCCTTGCCACTGTTCGACCTGGGCGCCATCAACTGGAGCCAGGGCAACGGTGTCGGCCAGTGGTCGTTCGGTGCTGGCAACAGCAACCCGGACGGCGTCGACAGCGTCACCAGCGGCCCCGGCAACGCGGTAATCTTCGACTTTGGCGACTACACCACGGCGTTGACCAATGGCAGCCGGATCGAGGTGCAGTTCACCCTGCGGGTCGGCGACCAACCCTTCGCCGACCAACGTTCGCTCGACGTCCTGGCGCAATCCAGCCAGCTCACCACGATCGACAACCGGCCGCTGATTTCTTCCGATGTCGCGCTGATTGCCTCGATCGCCGAGCCAGTGCTGGCCATCACCCACGGCGTGGTGTCCAGCAGCCAGGGCAGCGTCACCGGCACCAGCGGCAGCTGGAAAGCACCGGGCACCAGCGGCGTGCCGTTCAGCGGCCAGATCACCAGCCTGAGCCAGATCGACGGCAACGTCAGCGGCATCGATGGCGGCGACACCCTGCGCCTGGCCACCGCCATCGAGAACACCGGCGGCGGCGGCGCCTTCGACGTGGTCACCGGCATCAGCCTGCCCAATGGCCTGGGCTTTGTCGGCGGCAGCCTGGGCGCCGCCAACCTGCAGATCTATCGCGGCGATGGCAGCCTGCTGGTGCGTGGCGTTGACTACGAGGTCAACGGCAATCAGATCAGCTTCCTCGACGCCGGCGCCGTGGCCAGCCTGTTGCCCGGGCGCAGCGGGACCGCCGCCGACACCACTGGCGCCAACATCGTGGTCATCACCTACGACGTCCAGGTCGTCGCCAGCATCGAGGCCGGGCGTACCCTGCAGAGCACCGCGACCCTGAGCAACTATGCCAGCGTCAACGGCGGCAGCGACTTCACCCCCACCGACCTGCAAGACCTGGCCAACCAGCAAGTGGCCACCCCCGAGGTACGCAAGACCTTCGCCGGCGGCAGCCTCGACAACGGCGACTCCAGCGCCAGCCATACCAGCGGCAGCGACCTGGTGGTCGGCGAAAGCATGCTCTACGACATCAAGGTCACCCTGCCCGAAGGCGACACCCGCAACCTGCGCATCGACGACCTGATCCCGCCGGGCCTGCGCCTGGACACCAGCTTCAATGGCGGCCAGGGCTACCAGTTGATCACCACAGTGGCCGGCAGCGCGGCGCTGACCGCCGACTTCAATGGCAGCCTCGGCAGCCAGGCTATCTCAGCCATCGGCGGCAGCCTTGGCGGCGACGGCGTCAGCTTGCGCCTGGCCTTCAGCAATGCCGGCGCAACCGCCGACAACCGCGGCGACAACAACAGCTTTGTCATTCGCGTGCGCCTGACGGTCAGCAACGTCGACGGCAACCAGAGCAACCGTTCCCTGCAAAACAGTGCGCAAATCCACTTCAGCGACCCCGATGGCGATACCGCCAACGGCAGCAACGCCCTTGACCGTACCGTCGCCCTCAGCGGCGGACGGCCGACCGTCACCGTGCGCGAGCCGACCCTGGTGGTGGACATCGCGGCCGACTTCGGCCCGGGCCTGGGCGTCGATGAAGGCCAGCGGGTGCGCTACTTGATCGTCATCAGCAACGGTAGCAGTGCCAGCGACTTCGATGCCTTCGACATTCGCTTTCTCGACAACCTGCCCACGCAACTGAGCAACCTGCAACTGTTGTCGGTGACCTACAGCGGCGCCAGCAACAACGGCGGCGGCGATTTCGAACTGGTCGGCAACCAGTTGCGCAGCGTAAACGGTGCCAACATCGACATCGCCAAGGGCGGGCGAATCTTCATTACCGTGGTCGGCGACGTGAACGCCAGCGCCGCCAGCGTGGCCAGCTTCGACAACCTCGCCAGCGTGCAATGGAGCAGCCTCAATGGCACCGGCAACATCGGTTTCGACCCGGCCGGCGAGCGCACCGGGGCCGATGGCATGCTCAACAGCGGCGTGCTCAACGACTACCAGACCGCGTTCAGTGTTCGTGTGCCGGTCAACCAGGGCGTGGAGATATCCCGGGTCGGCGGCTTGAGCGATAGCGCCGCGCCGAACCCGACCAACAGCGAGCGCGAACAGGTCGCCATCGGCGAAATCATTCGTTACCGGGTGGTGGCGGTACTGGCCCAGGGCAGCACCAGCGACTACAGCCTGCAGGTCACCCTGCAAAACGGCCTGGGGTTTCTCAACGACGGCAACACCCGCATTGCGTTCATTTCCGACCAGGGCATCAGCAGCAGCATCGCCTCGTTGATCAACGGCGGGCAACTGAACATCAATGGCGCACAGAATGCCCAGGAAGCGCAGCCGATCAGCGCCAACCTGCTCGGCGCCGCACCCGGCGGCATTCTCAATGGCGCACAAATCAGCGTCAGCACCGATGCCAACGGCAACACGGTCATCACCTTTCACCTGGGTGATGTGGTCAACCACGACAATGACCTGGACAAAGAGCTGGTGTCGCTGGAGTTCAACGTACGGGTGCTCAACCAGGCGTCCAACGTCGCCGGCCTGTCGCTGTCGGCGGTTGCCATCGACCAGTCGCGCGGGGTGCAGTTATCGCGCAGCCAGGCGGTTTACGAGGACCTGGTCGAACCGCGCTTCAACAGCCTGGACAAACGCGTGGTCGACTTCGACCCCAACCCCTAGGGCAGCAGTGGCACGGCCACCCTGGCCTTGTCCTTCACCCACACCGGCGGCATTGCCGCCTACGACGCGCAGCTACGCGACAGCTTCCCCACCGGCAGCAGCTACAGCCTGCTCGGCATCGAGCTCAACGGCACGCTGTACACGGCCAGCAACCTGCCGGCGGGGGTGACGTTCGGCACCAGCGGCGGGCTCGGTGTCGACTTTGCCAAGCTCAATGTCGGCGACCAGGTCAAGGTCACCTACCAGGTCACCTTGCCCAACCTGGCCGCAATCGCCAGCAGCAATGCCACTCTGACCTGGACCAGCCTGCCGGAGAGTTTCAACAGCTGGGGCGGCTCCAGCGTCGGCAGCGACGGCAGCGCCGAGGGCGAACGCACCGGCGCTGGCGCCAGCCCCAACACCTATATCCTCAGCGACGCTGCGGGCCTGGGACTTATCCAGGGCACACTCTGGGACGACACCGCCTCGGCCACGACCAGCGCCATCCCCGATGGCCCGGGCCTGGCCGGCCAGACCGTGACCCTGACCTGGGCCGGCCTGGACGGCAACCTCGACAGCAGCGCCGACAACAAGGTGTTTACCACCACCACCGACGCCAATGGCCGTTACCATTTTGGTGTGCTGCCCAGCGGCGTGTTCCGTATCGACGTGCCCAGCGGCACCGTCGCCTATCCGCAGCCGCTGGGCGAGCTGCGCGTACGCATCGACTCGGATGCCGGCAGCGCGCTGGGGCGCATCGACATCAACCTGGGCGAAGGCAGCAGCGCCAACGCCGACGCCGGCTTCGTGCAGCTCAACGATGCCCCGGTCAACCAGTTGCCCGGCACCCAGAACGGCTTTGAAGACACGCCACTGGCCATCGGCGGCATTCGCGTCAGCGATGTCGATATCGGCAACGGCATCATGGACATCACCCTCAGTGTGCTGCACGGCACCTTGAGCCTGTCTGCCCTGCCCGCCGGGGTTTCGGTGGTGGGCAACGGCAGCGGTACCCTGAGCCTCTCCGGCAACCTCACAGCGCTCAACCAGGCCCTGGCCAATCTGGTCTACCTGGGCAATGCCAACTTCAACGGCATCGATACCCTCACGGTGCTCAGCAACGACCGCGGCGGCTTCGGCGATGGCGATGGCGACGGCCTGCCCGGGCAAAACCCGCAGGACGCGCGCACTGATCAGGACAGCCTGCAGATCATCCTCGCACCGGTCAACGATGCGCCACTGGCAGTTGACGATGCCATCGATGCGGTAGAAGCCGGGGGCACCAATAACCGCCTGCCGGGGGTCAACCCCAGCGGCAACCTGCTGCGCAACGACCAGGATGTCGATATCGCCACCAACGCCGACGTGCTGCGGGTCAGCGCCATCGGCCTCGAAGGCCAGCCGGCGCAGAACCTCGCCTCAGGCAGCGCGGTCGTGATCAGCGGTCGCTACGGCAGCCTGATCGTGTCCTCCAGCGGCGGATTTTTGTACCTGGTCGACAACAACAACGCCGAGGTCCAGGCCCTGCGCCTGGCCGGGCAGACCCTGGTCGAACGCTTCGTCTATACCGCCACCGACCTGGCCGGCGCCAGCAGCAGTGCAGCGCTGACGGTTACCGTGCATGGCGCCAACGACACCCCGGTGGCAGTCAATGACGAAGGCATCGCGGTCGAGGCCGGTGGCGTTGCCAACGGCACTGCCGGCAGCGACGCCACCGGCAACGTGCTGAGCAACGACACCGACGTGGACGCCGCCGACCAGTTGCAGGTAGTCGGCATTCGCACCGGCAGCGAGGCCGCCACGGGCACCGGCGGCAGTGTTGGCCAGCCGCTGGCAGGGCGCTACGGCACCCTGGTGATCAATGCCGATGGCAGCTACCGCTACCAGATCGACCTGAGCAACCCCGAGGTGCTGGCCGCCGCGGGCCTGGGCCGGGTGTTGCAGGATGTCTTTACCTACACCGTCGGCGACCGGGCCGGGGCTACCGACCTGGCCCAGTTGGTCATCGACCTGGACATCGCCGCGCCGTTCATTCCGGCACCGGCTGGCCCGCACCTGGACAGCGCCGACCGCGACCGCTTCGGGCGCCTGCCGCTGCCGACGCTGGAACCGGCGATCTTCGTCACACCGGTGGTCGAGCAGGACGAACGGGACCTGGAGCTTTCCGGTTGGGCAGCCGATGGCAGCGACCTGAGCCTGGGGCGCACCCCCGAAATCCGCAGTGCCACGCTCAAGGCCAGGCTCGGCCTGGTGCCCGGCCAGTTCGTTGCCAGCAGCGTGGCGCAAAGCCGCAACGACAGCGAACAGGACCTGGCCTGGATGCTCGGCCGCCATGGCCGCCTGAACCTGAGTGCCGACGGCCTGCTGGCCGATCCCTCGGTGTTTGCCAGCAGCCGCGACAACCTGACCCGTGGCGACAGCCAGCTCGCCGCAGCGGCCGAAAACCGCACCGCCCCGGGCCTGCGCGCGCAATTGCGCGAGGCCGCGCAGCGCTTGCGCGCCAGCGCCGACCTACCGACCGAACACGCAAGGACCAAGGACTGACCATGCCAAAAGCCCCCCTGAACCTGTTGAGCACCGCCATTGGCTGTGCGTTGCTGCTGGGAGCCTGTTCGGCCATGAAGCCGCATGAGTACAGCAAGGACGAACAGCGTCAGCGAATCGTTGCCGACCAGGCGCAGATGTACGCCGAGCAGGAGCCGGTGACCACCCCCATCACCCTCTATGAAGCCGCCGCGCGCGCCCTCAAGTACAACCTGGATTACCGCCTGAAACTGATGGAAGGCGCGCTGGCCGCTGACCTGCGCGATGTTTCCAGCCACGAGATGTTGCCACGCCTGGTGGCCTCGGCAGGCTACGCCGGGCGCAACAACGACTCCGGCGGCACCTCGATCGGTATCGAAGACCGCGAAGAAAGCCTGCGCGCGTCGACCTCCGAAGAGCGCTACCGCGAACTCTATGGCCTGGGCCTGAGCTGGAGCCTGCTGGACTTCGGCGTCGCCTATTACCGCACCCAGCAGAAAAGCGACCAGATCCTGATGGCCGAGGAGCGTCGGCGCAAGGTGGCGCAAAACGTCCTTCAGGACGTGCGCAACGCCTACTGGCGCGCAGTCGGCGCCCAGCGCCTGATGCCCCAGGTCGACCGACTGCTGGTGCGCACGCACCAGGCCCTGCTCTCGGCACGCCAGGCCGAAGGCAAGGGCTTGCTGCCGCGCCAGGAGGTACTGGCCTATCAGCGCGCCCTGCTCGACTCCATCTACCTGCTGACGGTGCGCCGCCAGGACCTGGAGTTCGCCCAGTCGGAACTGGCCGCACTGATGTCGCTGCCACCGGGCTCGCGGCTGATTCTCGCCGACAGCAGCGAGCCGGCGCTGCCAGTGCTCGATACCGACATTGGCCGGCTGGAGCAGCTGTCGCTGGAAAACCGTCCGGAGATCATGGAAGAGTGGTACCGCAAGCGGGTCAACGAGAACGACCTGAAGATCGCCAAGGCGCAGCTGTGGCCCAACGTCGCCGTCGATGTCGGCTACCGCTACGACTCCAACAAGTACCTGTACAACAGCAACTGGACCGAGACCGGTCTGCAGGTGTCGCTGAACCTGTTGCGCCTGCTGCAGCTGCCGTCCATCAATCGCGCCGCCGAGTCCCAGGGCAAGACCGACGACATGCGCCGGGTGGCGCTGTCGATGGCGATCCTGACCCAGGTACGGGTCGGCACCCTTCGCTATCAGCTGGCGCGCCAGGAAGTGGAGTTCGCCGACCAGAGCCTGCGGGTCGACCAGAGCCTGCTCGACTACGCCCAGGCCGCGCGCAACACCACCTACGGCTCGGAACTGGAGCTGATCCGCGCCGAAGGCCGCTACCTGCTTTCGCGTTACCAGCGCGAAGCCGCCTACTCCAGTGCCCAGGCGGCCTGGGGGCGGCTGTACAACTCGGTCGGCCTCAACGTGCTGCCTGAAGAGATCGACAAACACGACATCAAGAGCCTGTCGCAGGCGCTGCAAAAAACCCTGGACACCCAGGAACACCAAAGCCTGCTGCTTAGCCAACAAGGAACCGCCAATGTCGTACGTCGTTGAGCGCCCGCTGCTCGCCCTGCTGATGGCCTGCCTGATGGCGCCGGCCACGGCGCAAGTCAATGCCGGTGACGATGCCAGCGCCATTCGCGTGCTGCTCGCCGCTGACCTGGAAACCACCCTGTCGAGCCAGATGAACGGCACCCTGGGTGAGCTCAAGGCAAGTTTCGGCCAACCGGTCGGCAAGAGCAGCGTGCTGGCCCGCTTCGACTGCGCCGAACCCCAGGCCCGGGCCAAGGTTGCCGGCGCCGAACTGACCATGGCCCGGCAGAACCTCGACGCCAAGCGCAACCTGCGCAAACTCGAGGCGGTGGGCGATCTGGAAGTGGCCATGGCCAGCACCGAGGTTAAAAAAACCGAAGGCGCCCTGGCCCTGGCACAGGCGCAGAACGCCTACTGCCAGGTGCAGGCACCCTTTGCCGGACGGGTCGCCAAGGTGCATGTCAAACCGTTCCAGACCGTGGTGGCGGGTACACCGCTGTTTGACCTGGTCAGCGATGGCGCCCTCAAGGTGCGCCTCAACGTCCCGTCCAACCTGCTGCCCGGGCTCAAGACCGGCAACCCCTTGCAAGTCAGCATCCACGAAACCGGCAAGGCTTACCCGGCGCACCTGAGTGCCATCAATGCGCGGGTCGATGCGGTCGCGCAGACCGTGGAACTGGAAGCGCGCCTGGACGCCGAATACCCGGAACTGATTGCCGGCATGAGTGGCACTGCCACCTTAAGCCCGGCCCATGACTGAACGCCTGCCACCGGCACCGCTGTTGCTGAGCCTGAGCGCCCTGCGTGACCGGGCGCTGGCGGCCGACTCGCTCAACGCCCTGGCGTTCTCCATCGCCAACGACCCCTTCCCCCTCCTGCAGCACCGCCAGGCACTGGTGTTTGCCCAGCGCGAGCAGACGCTGGAGCTGCTTTGCGTCTCGGGCCTGGCCAAGCCCGCAGAAGATTCGCCCTACCTGGTGTGGCTGCGCCGCGCCAGCCGCTGGCTGGCCGCCCAGGTCACCGATGGCCAGCCGCGCTGGCTGGCCCGTGAAGCCGTCGCGCCAGATGCCGACATTGCCCAGGGTTGGGCCGAGTGGTGGCCGGCCGGTGCCTGGTGCATCCCGCTGAACGACCGCCACGGCACGCGCCTGGGCCTGGTGGTGTACCTGCTGGACAGCCCGCCGACCGGCCTGGCGCCGTTGATGGAAGGTGTCTGGCAGACGTGGGCCCATTGCTGGGCAGGCTTCAGCCGCCAGCCACGGCTGCTGGGCTGGCGACCGAACAAGCGCCAGGTCGGCCTGGCCTTGCTGCTCGGCGCCGGCCTGCTGCTGGTGCCGGTGCGCCAGAGCGCCCTGGCACCGGCTGAGATCGTCTCGCGCCAGGCGCAGAACATCAGCTCGCCGATCGACGGCGTCATCCAGGCCATGCAGGTGCGCCCCAACCAGCCGGTGGAGCAGGATGCGCCCTTGTTCAGCCTGGATGAAACCACCCTGCGCAGCCGTGCCGAAGTGCTGGGCAAAGAGCTGGCGGTGGCCGATGCCGAGCTCATGGCCGCCAGCCAGCGTGCCTTCGACAACCCGCAAAGCAAAGGCGAATTGACCCTGCTCAACGGCCGCGTCCAGCAGCGCCGCGCCGAGCTGGCCGCGGTACAGGCGCAGCTGCAACGTACCCAGGTGCGCTCGCCGCGCGCTGGCGTTGCCGTGTTCAGCGACCCCAACGACTGGCTGGGCAAGCCAGTGGTCACCGGTGAGCGCATCCTGCAGGTCGCCGACCCCAGCCAGCCGGCGATGCGCATCCAGCTGCCGGTGGCCGATGCCATCGCCCTGGAGCCCGGCGCTGAAGTCACCCTGTTCCTCACCGCCTACCCCTTGTCGCCACTCAAGGGCCAGGTACTGGAGACCAGCTACCAGGCCCAGGCCAGTGACGATGGCGTGGTTGCCTATCGCCTGCTGGCGAGCATCGAGGAGGCGCCCGAGCATGCCCGCCTCGGCCTGCACGGCACGGCCAAGCTGTATGGCGAGCGGGTGGTCCTTGGCTATTACCTGCTGCGCCGGCCGATTGCCGCACTGCGGGCCTGGAGCGGCTTGTGATCGCGGCTGCGGCGAGCCTGCCGACCCCCGCCCTGCGCGACGACCTGCGCCTGCATGAAGTGGCACCGGGCAAGGACGGCGAACCGGCCTGGACCCTGCAGGACACGGTGACCAACCGCTTCTACCGGATCGGCTGGCTGGAGTTCGAATGCCTGCTGCGCTGGCAACAGAGCCCGGCACAGATCTGCCAGGACATCCATGCGCGGACCGCACTGCGCCCGGACGTCGAGCAGGTGCTGGAGTTCTGCCAGTTCCTCGACCAGCACCAACTGTTGCGCCCCGGCCCGGAAGCGGTCGGGCGCCTGGCCAGCCGTAGCCAGGGCAATGCCTGGCTGACCTGGCGCTGGTGGCTGCACCACTACCTGTTTTTTCGCGTGCCGCTGCTACACCCAGAGCGTTGGCTGCAACGCCTGGCCGGGCGCCTGGACTGGCTGTTCCAACCCCTGACCGCGGTACTGGTGGTGCTGCTCAGCCTGCTGGGGGTGCTGCTGGTAATCCAGCAGTGGGATACTTTCACCCACGCCCTGGTGGAGTCGTTCTCTACCGCCGGGCTGCTCAGCTTTGCCCTGGCGCTGATTCTGGCCAAGACCCTGCACGAGCTTGGCCATGCCCTGGTGGCAACCCGCCTGGGCCTGCGCGTCGGGCACATGGGCATCGCCTTTGTGGTGCTCTGGCCGATGCTCTACACCGACACCGGCGAGAGCTGGAAACTGCGCCATGCCCGGCAGCGCCTGGCCATCGCCGCCGCCGGCATCGTGACCGAACTGGGCCTGGCCGGCCTCGCCACCCTGGGCTGGGCGCTGTGCGACCCCGGCCCGCTGCGCAACGGCCTGCTGTACCTGGCCACCACCAGCTGGGTGCTGTCGCTGGCCCTCAACGCCAGCCCGTTCATGCGCTTTGACGGCTATTTCATCCTCTGCGACCTGCTCGACTTCCCCAACCTTCACGAACGCTCCTCGGCCCTGGCACGGGTAGCCTTGCGCCGCAGCTTGCTGGGCTTGCCGGAAGCCTGGCCGGAGCCCTTCGCCCCCGGCCCGCGGCGAGCCCTGATCGCCTTTGCCATCGCCACCTGGCTGTACCGCCTGGTGCTGTTTCTGGGGATCGCCGTGGCGGTCTACCTGCTGTTCTTCAAACTGCTCGGGATCATTTTGTTCATCGTGGAAATTTCCTGGTTCATCCTCATGCCGGTCGGGCGCGAAATGAAAGCCTGGTGGCAGCGTCGCAAGCTGGTCAGCAACGCCCGACGCTACAGCCTGTGGCTGCTGGCGGGGTTACTGCTGTTGCTGCTGGCGCTCCCCTGGCGCAGCCATGTCCAGGCGATCGGCGTCGCCCGCGCCGAACAGCAACTGCGCGTCTATGCCCCCTACCCGGCGCGCTTGCAAGCCGTGCACCCCAGTGGCGTAGTCGAAGCCGGCAGCACCCTGGTCAGCCTTGAGGAACCGGACATCAGCTCACGGATGAACAGCAGCGAAGCCAGCCTCAAAGGCTATCAGGCACGCCTGAACGGCCTGCTTGCCGACCCGGCCGGCCTCAGTGAAGACCTGGCCACCCGCCAGCGCCTCAACGTACAACTGGAAACCCGCCGCGCCGCCCGCCTGGAAATCGACCGCCTGCAACTGCAGGCGCCGTTTCGCGGGCGCTGGCTGGACCTTGACCCGGACTGGCGACCCGGCCAGTGGCTCAACAGCCGCCAGGCCATCGGCGTGCTGGTCGACCCCAGTCGCTGGCAGGTCGATGCCTATATCGAGCAGGACGAGGTGCAGCGCCTGAGCCCAGGTGCTGCGGTGCGCTTCTACCCCGAAGGTGAGGCCAGCGCGATAGTCGGCAAGCTGGTGGCGATCGGCACTACCCGCGTCAGCCAGTTAGCCCATCCAATGCTCGCGGCGCGCTTTGGTGGCCCGCTGAACACCTCGGCAAAAAGCCAGGAACTGATCCCGACCCCGGCGCTGTTCCATGTTCTGGTGCAACTTGAACAGGCGCCGCCACACCTGGCGCAAACCCGCGGGCGCCTGCAGATCGAAGCTGCCCGGCGCAGCCTTCTGGGCGAGGGGCTGATCCACCTGGCGGCGATTGCCCTGCGCGAAAGCGGCTTCTGAATCGGCGCCAACGTGACTCGTGCATGCCTGTTCCAGTCCCATGAGAGTGCCCTCATGGCACTGCAACAGCAGACAACCACAACAATACGGTCTGACCCGCATGCACGCCCAACGCACCGCCTTGCACAACGAGTTGCACGCCCGCCCGTCGCTGTATTTCGATGAGCCCGCGCATGTTTTCCACCTGGCGTTTCTCGGCGCCGATGCCGACTGCAATGCCCTGTTGCAGCGTTGCTGCCCGGGCGCCTTCGAGCCCGATGCCGCCCAGGGCATCACCACGCTGGACGGCCATCCGTTCAAATGGGAGCGCCATTCCGAGTTCTTCACCCTGACCCTGGTAGTGCCCGCCGCCAGCGCCGAGCTGCACTGGAGCACTTTGCCCGCCGCCCTGGCTGCAGGTGTGGAGCCCTACCGTGAGCAGATGATCAACTCGGTGCAGGTGCTGGTACGCGATGAACACGACCTCGACCTCAGCCGTTACGGTTTCAAGGACCCCAGCGGCTCGTGCGTGGGCGGTGGCGATGCCGTGGTGTGGAGTGATTTTCGCCTGACTGCCGATGGCACCAACCGCTTCCTGTTCATCAACCGCCGGCTCAATGCCTACCGCCAGGGGCGCATGATCCGCCGCCTGCTGGAGATCGAGACCTACCGGATGATGGCGTCTTTGTCGCTGACCGCCGCCAAGGCCCTGGGCCCGCAACTGGACGCCTATGACCGTAAACTGGTGAGCCTGTCGGAGCGTAACGTCAGCAGCGACGGCGGCAATGCCAAGGCGCTGCTGGCCGATATCGCCCAGTTGTCGCGCCAGGTGGTCGGCAGCACGGTCAAGCACCGCCACCGCTTCAGCGCCACCCAGGCCTATGCGCAACTGGTGTTCGAGCGCCTGGGCGAGTTGCGCGAGAGCCATGTCGGCGATTGCCAGCGCCTGGGGGTGTTCATCGAGCGGCGCTTCAAGCCCACCGTGCGTTACTGCGCGGCCAGCGAGCAGCGTCTGGAGCACCTGGCCGAAAGCGTCGCCAACCTCGGCGACCTGTTGCAGGCGCGGGTGCAGGTGGAGATGGAAGAACAGAACGCCGAGATCCTGCGCAGCCTCAACGCCCGCGCCGACACCCAGATCAAAATCCAGCGGGCAGTCGAAGGCCTGTCGATCATCGCCATCAGCTACTACCTGCTGAGCCTGTTCAAGCTCTTTTATGCCGGCCTGCACACCCTCGGCGCACAGATCACTGCCCGCGAAGCGCTGCTGGGCATGGCGCCGGTGGTGATATTGACCCTGCTGGTGATTTTGCTACGGATCAGGAAAGCCAAGGCGCATTGACGCCCGGGCCCGGGCTGTTCAGGCCCGGGTGATCAAACCCTGGCGGGCGACGCGGGTCAGGTGGCCGATAACTTCGGCAGCGTCGTCGGCGCTGGGCGACTGGATCACGGCGAGATCGAAACGGTCGTTGGCAAACTGGCCAAGGGAATCGCGGCTGTCGGCGAACTGGATAAGGAAGGCAGTGTTGCGGCTGTTGCGACGCGGCCAGCCGTCAAGGTAGCGCAGGAGGGTTGGCTGATGGCTGCCGCCCAGAAGAATACGCGGCGTGCGCGTGCCCTGGCTGGCGGGCAACGGGGTCAGGCAAACACTGGAACGTGGACAACTCATGGGGTTAGATCTCCGCCTCGCAAAACCCGCTGGGCTGCGGTGGGAGGCGTCACCGAACCAGCGTTTTAGCGGTATTTGGTGAAACCCCCGAAGAGGTAACCCTGCGCCCCGCAAGTAGCTGTTTAAATCGGCGCAAGTCAGCATCCTAGAGGCGCTGCGGGTGGAATGTCAACGGCCCTGGGACTAAAAAACCCCGGAATGTCGACAAGCCGCGCTCAGCAAGAGCGAAGCGAATTGTGCTCTTGATCTTGATCTGCTCTTGATCTATCCGGCCCCGTTAACCAGAAGGGCCGAGCGCAGGTGTTGCGAAGGGGCGAGTGCGCAGCACCTTCGGCGATAGCCGAAGTTGCGAAACGTAGAGTTGCTTGCAACTCGTAGTTCGCAATGCCCCGTAGCGACACCGGAGCGAGGGGACCCGAAGCGCAGCGCAGGGCCCCTGGTGGGGCAAGAATTTTTGCTTACTTTTTTTTCGACTGAAAAAAGTAAGGCGCCGTAAGGGCGCAAAGGACTCGGCATCCCCGCCCCATCCGGATCTCCCTGAACCCTAATGAGCAACACCCCCCCTACTTGCGCCCACTACCCTTCCCCCCTTTGGGCTCCAGCGAAGCCCGCTCCCGATCAAACGCCAGGAAGTACTTGTTGACACTGTTCACATAACTCACCGGCCCCATGCCCACCTGCTCCATGGCAATGCGCTCGGTCTGGAAAAACCACTGATTACCATTGAGCCCCCGCCGCCGGGCCTCGGCGCGCATCGCCTGGACCCGCTCCGGCCCCAGGTTGTAGGCCGCCAGAGTAAAGGCCATGCGCTCACGCTCGTTGAGCTGGTTACTGGCAAAGAACTTGCGCCGAATCAGCGCCATGTAGCGGGCGCTGGCCTGAACATTGCCATCGACATTGGAAATATTGCTCACCCCGACCCGCTGGGCGGCACTGGGAGTGATCTGCATCAGCCCGTGGGCGCCACCGGCGCCGCGCGCGCTCGGGTCAAGGGAAGACTCCTTGAAGGCCACCGCCGCCAGGTTCAGCCAATCGATATTCTGTGCGCTGGCATGGCGCTGCAACACCGGGCGCAAGGCCTCCAGGCGCTTGCGGTCGCTACGCGCCAACGGGTTGTGCACCCGGTACAGGCGCCGGTAGATCCGCTCGAACGCTGCGTCCTGGTTGGCCGGCGCCTTGTAGCCCTGCAAAAAACGATCGACGCTGGCGTGCAGCATCACCGCATCCCGGCGCACGTACCAGCGCATGGCCTCGGGGCTGGCCAGGTGCAGTTTGCGCTCGACCCGCAGCTTGGGCATGACCTTGGCCCAGCGTTCGGCAATCGGCTGCTCGACCACGGTCAGGTGAAAGATCCCGGCCTGGACCATCTCCAGCACGTCTTCCACGGCCAGCGTCGGGTCGACCCACTCGACCTTGATCGGCGCAAGCTTACGCAGGGCCAGTTTCTGGTTAATCTCGTGCAGGGTGTCGCCGGCCGCGCTGGAGCTGGTCAGCGCCAGGGTACGCCCGGACAACTGCTCGACGCGCTGGACGCTGCGCTCGCCCTTGCGCCCGACCAGCACCAGCGGCACCTTGTCGACCACCGGATCGCTGGCGCTGAGACCGCGGGTAGAGGTCGGGTCGACCAGCTCGCCAGGCGCCACCAGGTCGGCTTCGCCGCGCTGCAAGGCGGCCAGCAACTGGTCTTTGGCGCGAGGGATGATCTTCAGGCGGATTTCCTCGCCATCACGGGCGCGGGCATTGAGGTAATGCTCGAACGCGCGCAGGCGGTGATACTCGACCCCCACCGGCTCGCCCTTGACTTCACCGGAGCTGTTGCGGCTCTGGTTGACCAGCACCTTCAGTACCCGGCTGCTGCGGATTTGCGCAAGGTCGCGCGCCGGGGTCTTGGGCACCGCCTGTTGCGGCCCGGCCAGACGCGCGCTGGCCGGCCAGGCAGGCAGCAGCGAGAAGCTCAGCACGATCAACAAAAACAGCGCTCGGGTCATCCGTTGCGAGGTCCGCGCGTGTGGGGTTGGCGCCATAGTTTGCAGTCGTTCCATGACAATTGACCGCAAAAGACCACGACAACTCGTTGAAGTTCTTGGCTTTATCGATTTCGGTCGAGCTTTGTTATGCTGGCCGGCTTCCGGCCTGAGGTAGCACCATGCAACTCATCGACATCGGCGTCAATCTGACCAACCCAAGTTTTGCCGACAAACACCAGGCAATTCTCGAACGCGCCCTGGCCGCCGGGGTGGTGCAGATGATGGTCACCGGCACCAGCCTTGAGGGCAGCGAACAGGCCCTGGAGCTGTGCCAGCAACTCGATGAAAGCGCCCAGCACCTGTTCAGCACCGCAGGCGTGCACCCCCATGACGCCAGCAGCTGGAGCAGTGCCAGCAGCCGTCAGCTGCGGGCCTTGCTTGAACAGCCGCGGGTGCAGGCGGTGGGTGAATGCGGGCTGGATTTCAACCGCGATTTTTCGCCGCGCCCGCAGCAGGAAAAGGCCCTGGAAGAACAGCTGGCCCTGGCGGTCGAGTTGCAGATGCCGGTGTTCCTCCACGAGCGCGACGCCAGCGAACGCCTGCTGGCGATCCTCAAGGACTTTCGCGACCGCCTGCCGGCAGCGGTAGTGCACTGCTTTACCGGCGAGCGCGCAGCGTTGTTCGGCTACCTGGACCTGGACCTGCACATCGGTATCACCGGCTGGATCTGCGACGAGCGCCGCGGCACCCACCTGCACCCGCTGGTCAGCAGCATCCCCCAAGGCCGCCTGATGCTCGAAAGCGATGCGCCCTACCTGCTGCCGCGCAGCCTGCGGCCCAAACCGAAAAGCGGGCGCAACGAACCGGCGTTCCTCACCGAAGTGCTGCGTGAAGTGGCCCTGCACCGTGGCGAAAGCGTCGAGCAACTGGCCGCCCACAGCACCGCCACGGCACGGGCCTTCTTTAACCTGCCCGCGATTATTTGACGCATATCAAAACGTCTTGATGATCGAGTCGGCACAATGATGGCACCTTGCCAACAATGTTTCCGCTCAATCAGAGAAGACCTACCATGGGTGCCTGGCTTAGCAATATCTCCCTGAAATACAAATTCTGGGCCGTGAACGCGGTCGCCTTTGTCACCACGTTGTTCCTGGTGCTGTATGCCGTGCACCTGGAACAACAGGCGCGGGCCCAGACCGCCCAAAGCAAAGCTGAAGCCGAGGCGCAGTTGCTGGCCGCCTGGCCTGCCGGGCAAACTTTGCCGAGCAACGCCCTGTGGCTGACCTACAGCCCCGGCCAGGTACCGCAATTTGAAGGGCAAAGCCTCGATGCGCTGGCCACGGCCCAAGGCTGGGTCGAACTCGAAGGCTTGCCGTTGCTGGGTGAGAATCCTTTGACCGGCGCCCAGGTGATCAGCCGCGGTGACCAGCAGATTGCCGTGCTCGCCCCCTCCCCCAGCCTGATCCAGGTGTTCACCGACCGCTTCACCAACTACGCCGTGTGCGTACTGATCCTGATGCTGGCGATGCTCTGTGCCTCGCAATTGTTGATCCGCTTTCTGCTCAGCCAGCTCAACACCCTCAAGGACGTGATGCTGCACGTGGAAAAAACCGGCGACCTGTCGGCCCGCGTGCCGCTGGCTTGCGGCGATGAAGTCGGACAGATGGCCAGCGCCTTCAACGCCATGCAAACCACCTACCACCGGGTGGTCAACACCGTCGCGCGCACTGCCGCGCAGCTGGATTCCGGCGCCGCGCGCCTGGCCGCGAGCATGAACGATGTGCGCCACGGCATGCTCGGCCAACAGAGCGAAACCGACCAGGCCGCCACCGCCATCAACGAAATGACTGCCACGGTCTACCACATTGCCCAGCACGCCGGTGCCACCCGCGACCTGTCGCAGAGCGCCGACTCCCTGGCCGGCAGTGGCCAGGAGGTGGTCAGCCGGGTGCAGACCTCGATTGCCGGGCTGTCCAGCGGCGTGCAGCAGACCGCCGAGATGATTCGCCAACTGGCCGACGACAGCCAGAAGATCAACGGCGTGGTCGGGGTGATCCACAGCATTGCCGAGCAGACCAACCTTTTGGCCCTCAACGCTGCCATCGAGGCCGCCCGTGCCGGTGACCTGGGCCGCGGCTTTGCCGTGGTCGCCGACGAGGTGCGCAACCTGGCCAAGCGCGTACAGGCCTCCACCGACGAAATCACCACCATGGTCTCGGCGCTGCAGGCCGGTACCCGCGACGCCGTGGACTTCATGCAGGAAAGCTCGTTCAAGGCTGACGACTGCGTGCAGCAGGCCCAGGAAGCCGGCGCCGCCCTGGCGGAAATCACCAGCGCAGTGGCGCAGATGCGCGAAAGCAACACGCAAATTGCCGTGGCCGCCGAGCAGCAAAGCCAGGTGGCCGAAGAAATGAACCGGGCAGTGGTAAGCATCCGCGATGTGACCGAAGAGACCGTACAGCAGACTGTCGACTCGGCCACCACCAGCAGCGAGCTGGCGACCCTGGCCGGTGAGCTGAACAAGGCCATCGGTCAGCTCAAGCTATAGGCGTCATAGCCGCCATCGATTGGCCCCTTCACCGGGGCCGCACTATTCTTCAGGCAAGACCCTGAGGAACATTTCCATGAGCAAACGCCTGCCCAACCTGCCCGCCTGGCAATGGCGTGGCTACCACCACAACCACCGCAACCCGACCAACCTGGTGCTGCACCTGATTGCCGTGCCGCTGTTCATCCTCGGCGTGCTGCTAGTGCTGTCCGGTTTGTTCTCGCTGGACCTGGGGCAACTGGCGGTGGGCATCATCGCCCTGATCGCCGGGCTCGGCCTGCAACGCCAGGGGCATCGCCTGGAGGCCCAGCAACCCGAGCCGTTCGCCAACCGCCAGGACGCCATCGGCCGCCTGCTGGTGGAGCAGTTCATCACCTTCCCGCGCTTTGTGCTCAGCGGTGCCTGGTGGCGCGCCTGGCGCGACCGCCACCGGCATTGAGTGGCGTCAGCCGAACACTGTTACGGTCTGGCGGCTGAGCGCCAGCAACTCGCCCTTGTCGCTCCACAGCGCAGCCGCCGCATGCCCGTAACCATCGCGGGCATGTTCGGTTTCGACGTGATAGCGGCACCAGTCCAGGGTGGTCAGGCTCGCCACCGGCTGGATGAACTCGATGGTCCAGGTCAGGGTGCTGCCAGCCGCCGGCTTGTTCAGGTGTGACAGCAAGGTCGGCGGCCAGGCATCGACCAGCGCCAGCAAGTGCGCCTCGCTGATCGGCTCTTCCCGTTCGCTGTCGCGAAAACGCACCCAGCCGCCCATGTCGCGGGACTTGTTGTTGCTGAACGGAATGCCGCCGATGGCCCAGCGCAGTGACACATGGCGCATGAACTCGGGGGTCACGCCCTTGATGTACGGCAGCTCCGTGCTCGACTGCTCGAGCGGCTTCATGTCTACCGCCGGCAAGGCCGGAACATCGATAAGCGAATCGCGGCCGCTGCCAAAGCTGCCCTGCATCAGGGTAACCACCTGGCCGTTCTGCACGGCGCGGCCCAGCAGCGAACTGACCGCCTTGCCTTCGCGCAGCAGTTCCACTTCAAAACTGATCGGCATTTGCGGCTCGGCCGGGCCGACAAAGGTGATGGCCAGGGAACGCACCGGGCGCCCCGGCGAGGTCTTGGCCAGCATGGCCTCATACAGCAAGGCCGCCATCAGCCCGCCGAAACAGGCGCGGCCCTGCGCCCAGCTGGAATCAATAACTACCGACTGGGGATGCTGGCGGACCGCCGTGAGCAATTGTGAGAAGTTCATGCCGACCTCAGCGATCAGGAAAAAACTGATCTTAACCAGCCAGCAAGCGGTCTACAGCACGCATTTCGGCCATTTCAGCGGGCTATCGCTGCGCAAGCTGCGCCTGCAGGCGTTCGAGGGTGGCGTCGGCGCCTTGTTCGGCTTTGGCCAACTGCGCTTGCCAATGGCTGACGCACGGCGCCAGATCGCGTTGCTGCTCGGCCTGCAGCAGCCACTGCAACAGGTCGTGCCAACTGCCCAGGTCACTCTGGGCACGCTTGAGAGCCTTTTGCAGGCGCGAGTTGGAGTGCTGCAGTTGCGGGTAGGCTTCAGCCGCGTAGCGCACCCGTTTGATCAGCAGGCGCAGGCGATGGCGGTCGTGGGCCGGGTCGTCGAGGGCCTGACGCAGTTGCTTCCACTGTTTTTCCAGGCGTTTGTCGATGCGCTGTTGCAGCCGGCGGATCAAGCCCTGGCGCTGGGCGGCGCGCAGGAACACCGGGAAGGCGTCGATGATCGCCAGCAGGCGCGCCAGTTCGGCACTGGCGGCAACGCTGGCGAAGGTTTGCCGGCGCTGGGCCAGGCGTGCCTGCGCCGCGGCCACTTGCTGGCGCTCAAGCAGCTGCGCGGCCAGTACCTCACGGTCACGCAACGGCGTCGTCAAGCTGCCCAGGGCCTTGGCCGCAGCTTCCAGCTGATCGACACCGGGCAGTGCCCGTAACGGTCGCAACACACTGCGCAAGCGCCGCACGCCGATGCGCAGGTCGTGCAGCGCCTCGCTGTCGGTATCGGCAACCAGGCGCGCCTGGCAGGCCAAAAGGCGCACCTGCAGGCTCAGCACCTGGGCAATGACGTGGTCGAGCATGGCCGACGACATGGTCTACTCCTGTATCAGCGCCCGGCGCGAGATTCACGAATGTAGAAGCGAGCCTTCTCGGCCTTCTTGCTGCAGCCCTCGAACGCTTCGAACTGCTGCTGGGTCTTGGCCCCGGTCAACAACGACAGGGCTTTTGAATAACTGACAGTACCGGCGAAACCTTCGGCCTTGGCCAGGTCGAGCTCCTTCCAGGCCGAGTCCAGCTGATTGGCGCAGCTGTCGCGGTAGGCTGTCTTGCCAGCGCAACCGGTCAGAACCAGAGCAATCAGGGGCAGGCAAATCCAGGCTTTCATCGGCAATACCTCAAAAGAAAAAGTTCAGGGTGGCGACTTCGACGGTAAACAGCGAGAAAAGTGCCCTGTTCAGCGTAGCCCAGTGCCAGTGACGATTGAAGCACAGACACAATTGGGCGCATTGTTAGACCATGGAAGCAGAACACCGGGGAAGCATCATGAAAAAACGCGTCGCACTGGTTCTGGGTTCGGGCGGGGCCCGGGGCTATGCACACATCGGCGTGATCGAGGAAATCGAACGCCGTGGCTATGACATCGCCTGTATCGCCGGCTGCTCCATGGGCGCGGTGATTGGCGGAATTTATGCCGCCGGCAAGCTCGATGAATACCGCAACTGGATTGAAAGCCTGGACTACCTCGACGTCCTGCGCCTGGTGGACGTGAGCTTTCGCCTGGGGGCGATCCGTGGCGAGAAAGTCTTCGGCCAGATCCGCAAGATCGTCGGCGAGATCAACATCGAAGACCTGCGCATCCCCTACACGGCGGTGGCCACCGACCTTACCAACCAGCAGGAAATCTGGTTTCAGGAAGGCTGCCTGCACCAGGCCATGCGTGCCTCGGCGGCGATCCCCAGCCTGTTCACGCCCGTGGTGCAAGGCAACCGCATGCTGGTCGACGGCGGCATCCTCAACCCCTTGCCGATCATCCCGGTGGTGTCCAGCCACTGCGACCTGATCATCGCCGTGAACCTCAACTCGACCAACCAGAAGCAGTACCAGTTGCCAGTGATCGAACGCCCGGCGGCGTTCAAGCTGCGCTTTGACAACCTGATCAATTCGCTGGGTTCGCACTTGCCGTTCCGGCGCAAACCGGCCGAACAACTGATGCGTATCGAGCAGGGCCTGCAACCGGAGGCGGCGCAAATCCCCAACCCCTGGCTCAGCGATGCTGCCGACCCCGAAGCCCAGCAACCGGCGGCAGCGCCAGAAATTGAAGGCGCGCCGAAATCGGCGACCGGCTCGTTCATCATCGACAACGTCGGGCCGGCGTCATTGCTGGACTTGATCAACCAGAGTTTCGAGGTGATGCAGACGTCACTGGCACAGTACAAGATTGCCGGCTACCCGCCGGATGTACTGATCAACGTGCCCAAGCGCGTGTGCCGGTTCTTCGAGTTCTACAAGGCGCCGGAACTGATCGCCCTGGGGCGGGAGATTGCCCGCGACACGCTGGATAACTATGAGGCGGAGCGGCGTTGACGGCTCTAGCCACATCGCTGGCAAGCCAGCTCCCAAAAGGTCCAGTGTGCACTTTACCTGTGGGAGCTGGCTTGCCAGCGATGAGGCCAGCAAAATTCAACCCCAGCTCTCAGCCCTGCTCCGGCCCGATCAACCGATAGCCGACCCCGGGCTCAGTCACGATGAACCGCGGCGCCGTCGGGTCATCGCCAAGCTTCTGGCGCACATGGGCGACGACGATGCGCAGGTAATGGCTGTCGTCGACATGAGTCGGCCCCCAGATGTCCTTGAGCAGTTGCTGCTGGGTAATCACCCGCCCGGGATGGCTGGCGAGCTGCGCCAGCAGTGCATATTCCTTGCGCGTCAGCGCCACCTCGACGCCGTCCAGGGTCACCTTGCGAAACGCCAGGTCGACGGTCAACGGCCCGAAGCTCAGCGCCGAGGCGCTGGCTGATGCCTGCGGCGCCTGGCGCAGCAAGGCGCGTACGCGAGCGAGGAATTCCTGAATGCCAAAGGGCTTGGTGACGTAGTCGTTGGCGCCGTTGTCCAGGGCTTCGACCTTCTGGACTTCACTGGCACGCACCGACAGCACCAGCACCGGCACCGCGCTCCACTCGCGCAATTCACGCAGCACCTGCTGGCCGTCCATGTCCGGCAGGCCCAGGTCAAGCACCACCAGGTCCGGGCGCGCCAGTGCCGCCTGGGTCAGGCCCTCGGCGCCGCTGCCGGCTTCCACTACCTTGTAGCCCTGGGAGCTCAGGCTGATACGCAGGAACTTGCGGATTTGCGGTTCGTCATCGATGACCAGCAGGGTCGCGCTCTGGCTCATGGGGCTTCGCTTTCAGGCTCGGGTTGGGTCGGCAGCGGCAAGCATAGAGTGATGCAGGTGCCCTTGCCATCGATACCGTCAGCGACGCGGATGTGCCCACCGTGGGCGCCGATCATGCCCTGGCAGATCGCCAGGCCCAGCCCCGTGCCCTGCCCGCCTCGATCACCACGCGCGGCGGTATAGAACATGTCGAAAATCCGCTCGCGGTCGGCTTCGGGAATGCCCGGGCCTTCATCACTGACGGCAAAGCACAGCAACTCGCCGTCGACGCTGACCTGCAGGTCCAGGCGGCCAGCCGCCGGCGAAAAGCGCGCGGCATTCTCCAGCACATTGATCAGCGCCTGCTCGATCAACGCCGCGTGCACGAACAACAGCGGCAGATCGGCCGGCACTTCGGTGCGCAGCTGCAACGGCGCCAGCACCACCCGCAGGCGGTTCAGGGCGCTGCCGACGATGTCGCCGGGCGCCACCCAGTCGCGCGCAAGCTTGAGGCCGCCATGGCCCAGGCGGGTCATGTCGAGCAAGTTCTGGATATAGCGATCCAGGCGCTCGGCTTCATTGCGGGTGCCTTCAAGCAGTTCCTGGCGGTCGGCCTTGGGGATCGCCTCGCCGAGGGCCAGCAGGCTGTCGATGCTGCCGCGCATGGCGGTCAGCGGCGTGCGCAGGTCGTGGGACACCGAGGCCAGCAAGGCGCTGCGCAGTTGCTCGGTTTCGCCGTGCAAACGCGCCGATTCCAGCTGCTCGGCCAAGCGCGCCCGCGCCAGGGCCTGGGCCAGCGGCTGGCTCAGGGCCTTGAGCAGGCGCCGATGCTGAGCGGTGAGTTGCTCGCCCTTGTGCGGGCGCACGCCGAGCAGCGCCAGACGCGCATCGTCCACCGACAGCGGCCACCACCACCAACGGCCGTTGGGCAAAGTATCGCTGCCCAGACCCGCGGCCTGGTCGTGCTGCCAGGCCCAGTCGGCGGCGGCACGCTCGTTGTCGCTGAACTGCAGGTTGCCGCCGCTGGCCACCTGCAGACGGCCTTCGGCGTCGCGCTCGAGCAGGCACACCTGCAGGTCCTGCCAGCCATCGAGGTGCTGGCCGGCGGCGGTGAATACCGCCTGGCGATCGGTGGCAGCGGTGAGCTTGCGCGACAGGTCGAGCAACTGGCTGGTCTGCTCCTGAGTTTCGCGCAAAGCCTGCAATTGCCGGCGCTGGCGCGCCGCCAGGTTGCCGGTAAGCGCCGCCATCAACAGGAAGAACAGCGAGGTCAGTACGTCTTCTTCACGCTGGATGCTGAAGGAGAAATTCGGCGGGATGAACAGAAAGTCATAGGCCAGAAACGACATCACTGCACAGGCCAATGCCGGGCCCAGGCTGCTGCGCACCGCCACCAGCAACACCGCCGCGAGGAACACCAGCGAGATGTTCGGCAGCGCCAGCACGCTGGCCACCGCCCAGGCCAGGCCGGTGGCCAGCACCGTGGCGGCGAAGGCCAACAGGTAATGACGCCAGACCCAGACCTTTTTCGCCGCCGCACTGGGCGGCTCGGGCTGGGTATCGCGGTCGAGCACGTTGATTTCCAGGCCGTGGGCATCGCGCAGCAAGCGCGTCGCCACGCCCGCGCCGAACAGCCGCCGACGCAGGCGATCGCGCGACTGACCGACCAGCACCAGGCTGGCGCGGCGCTCCAGGGCGTGCTGAATCAGGGTCTTGGCCACCTCGCCGGCGCGCAGCAGCACCACTTCGCCGCCCAGCCGTTCGGCCAGTTGCTGGGCCGCCTGCAAGCGCTGGCGCGCGGTTTCGTCACGTAGCCGGCCGTTGTCGACGTGCACCAGGGTCCACGGCAGATGACGCCGCTGCGCCACCCGGCTGGCGTGACGCACCAGGCGTTCGGCCTGGGCATCGCCATCGACGCCAACCAGCAAACGCCCGCGCAAGGCCGGCGCATCCTGGCCAAGCTGGCGGTAACCGTGGGCCAGGTCGGCATCGACCTGGGCCGCAGCGGTTTGCATGGCCAGCTCGCGCAAGGCGGTCAGGTTGGTCTGGGTGAAGAATGCATCGATCGCCGCCCGCGCCTGCTCCGGCACATAGACCTTGCCCTCGCGCAGGCGCTCGAGCAGCTCGCGCGGCGGCAGGTCGATCAGCACCAGTTCGAAGGCTTCCTGCAGCACCCAGTCGGGCAGGGTTTCGCGCACCTGCACGCCGGTGATGCCGCGCACCTGGTCGTTGAGGCTTTCCAGGTGCTGGACGTTGACCGTGGTGTAGACGTCGATGCCGGCGGCCAGCAGTTCCTGGACATCCTGCCAGCGCTTGGCATGACGGCTGCCGGGGGCGTTGCTGTGGGCCAGCTCGTCGACCAGCACCAGTTGCGGGCGGGCCTTGAGCAAACCGTCGAGGTCCATTTCTTCCAGCAGCATGCCGCGGTATTCGCTGCGTAGCAGCGGCTGCTGGGGCAAGCCGCCGAGCAATGCTTCGGTCTCGGCGCGGCCATGGGTCTCGACCACCGCCGCCAGCAGCGCCACGCCCTGGCGCAGCTGGGCATGGGCGGCCTGGAGCATGGCGTAGGTCTTGCCTACCCCCGGTGCCGCACCCAGAAATACCTTGAGCCGGCCGCGCCCTTCGCGCGGCAGCCCGGCCAACAACGCATCAGCGCGTTCGGAATTGCTCATGCTCACTGCCTGTCCTTATTTCGACGCCGGCGACAGCTGCTCAAGGGCGCTGTTCAGGGCCAGTACATTGACCACCGGCGGGCCGATCAAGGGGTGCAGGGTGGACTGCTCGACCAGTACTTGCAAGGCCTCGGGGGCAACCTTGCGCGCCGCCGCCACCCGCGGCAGCTGGTAAGCCACCGCCGCCGGCGACAGGTGCGGGTCCAGGCCGCTGCCGGAGGTGGTCAGCAAGGCCAGCGGCACCGGCCCCTGCGCTTCGATATACAACTGCGCGGCGCTGCTCTTGACCCGCTCGGCCAGCGCCGGGTTGCTCGGCGCCAGGTTGCTGGCGCTGCTCGATACCGTGGCGTAGTCACCGGCCGACGGCCGCGACTGGAACCAGGCGTCACCCTCGAAGCGTTGCGCGATCAACTGCGAGCCACGCACCTGGCCCTGGCCGTCGCGCAGCAGGCTGCCATTGGCCTGCTCGGGAAAGGCCAGCTGCGCCACCCCGGTGACCACCAGCGGGTACACCGCGCCGGTAATCAGGGTCATCAACAGGATCAGGCTCAGGGCCGGACGAATAGGGGTAGTCATGGTCATCTCCTTGGTTCAGACCAGCTTCAGGGCGGTGAGCAACAGGTCGATCAGCTTGATCCCGGCGAACGGCACGATCAGCCCGCCCAGGCCATAGATCAGCAAGTTGCGACGCAGCAGGTGGGCGGCGCTGGCGGCCTGTACCCGCACCCCGCGCAGGGCCAGCGGGATCAGCACGACGATGATCAGGGCGTTGAAGACGATCGCCGAGAGAATCGCACTCTGCGGGCTGTTCAGGTGCATCAGGTTGAGCACGCCCAGTTGCGGGTAGATCGCCGCGAACAGCGCCGGGAGGATGGCGAAGTACTTGGCTACGTCGTTGGCAATCGAGAAGGTGGTCAGCGCGCCGCGGGTCACCAGCAGCTCCTTGCCGACCTGGACCACATCCAGCAGCTTGGTCGGGTCGCTGTCGAGGTCGACCATGTTGGCCGCCTCACGCGCGGCCTGGGTGCCGTCGTTCATGGCCATGCCGACATCGGCCTGGGCCAGCGCCGGGGCGTCGTTGGCGCCGTCGCCGCACATCGCCACCAGGCGGCCGTCGTTCTGTTCCTGGCGAATGCGCGCCAGTTTCTTCTCCGGGGTGGCTTCGGCGAGCACGTCATCGACCCCGGCTTCGGCGGCAATCGCGGCGGCGGTCAGCGGGTTGTCACCGGTGACCATCACCGTGCGAATACCCAGCTTGCGCAATTCGGCAAAGCGCTCGCGGATGCCCGGCTTGACCACGTCCTTGAGGTGAATCACCCCTAGCAGGCGCTTGTCGGCGCAGACCAGCAAGGGCGTGCCGCCGCTCTGGGCGATCTTGTCCACTTCGCGGGCCAAGGGCGCGGGCATTTCCAGGCGTTGCATGGCGACGAAGGCCAGCACCGAGTCCACCGCGCCCTTGCGGTAGCGACGCTGCTGGTAGTCGATGCCGGACAGCCGGGTTTCGGCGCTGAAGGCTACAGGCGTGAACTGTTCGGCGTTGGGTTCGTTGAAGTCGTGCAACTGGCGCAGGTATTCGACAATCGATTTACCTTCGGCGGTGTCGTCGGCCAGCGACGCCAGCAAGGCGCCCTCGCCAAGCTCGCGGGCGGTGACGCCAGGCGCAGCATGCAGGGCGCTGCAGCGGCGGTTGCCGAAGGTGATGGTGCCGGTCTTGTCGAGCATCAGCACATGCACGTCGCCTGCCGCTTCTACCGCACGGCCGGAACGGGCGATGACGTTCAGGCGTACCAGGCGATCCATGCCGGCGATGCCGATGGCCGACAGCAGGCCGCCGATGGTGGTCGGGATCAACGTGACCAGCAGCGCCACGAGGAATACCAGGGGGATGCTGCCCCCGGCGAAATGGGCGAACGGCTGCAGGGTCACCACAACCACCAGAAAGATCAGGGTCAGGCCGATCAGCAGAATATCCAGGGCGATTTCGTTGGGGGTTTTCTGCCGCTTGGCGCCTTCGACCAGGGCGATCATGCGGTCCAGGGTCGACTCGCCGGGGTTGCTGGTGATGCTGATCAGCAGCCAGTCGGAGACCAACCGGGTGTTGCCGGTCACCGCCGAACGATCACCGCCGGACTCGCGGATCACCGGCGCAGACTCACCGGTAATCGCCGCCTCGTTGACTGCGGCGATACCTTCGAGCACCTCGCCGTCGCCAGGGATCATCTCCCCGGCCGAAACCTTGACCACATCGCCCTTGCGCAGGCTGGTGGCCGGGACAATCTCGAAGCTGCCCGAGGCCGTCCGGCGGCGGGCACTGAGCCCTTGGCTGCCGGCCTTGAGGCTGTCGGCGCGGGCCTTGCCGCGGCCCTCGGCGAGGGCTTCGGCGAAGTTGGCAAACAGCACCGTGAACCACAGCCACAGGGCGATCTGCACCGCCACGGCGGTCGGCACGCGGCTGTCGGGCACGAAGCACAGCAAGGTGGTGAAGATTGCGGTCAGTTCCACCACCAGCATCACCGGCGAGCGCTTGAGCTGGCGCGGGTCGAGCTTGACGAAGGCCTGCACCAGCGCCGGGCGCCACAGGGCGGCAAAGGTAGTGCGCGCAGCCTCGGGGGCCTGCGCCTTTACTTCAGGAATCGGCATGTTCATCAGTTGTTCCTCACAAGCCCAGGCTCAGGTATTCGGTCACCGGCCCCAGGGCCAGGGCCGGCAGGAAGGTCAGGCCACCGACCAACAGGATGGTCACCACCAGCAAGGTGACGAACAGCGGGCCGTGGGTCGGGAAGCTGTTCTGCCCCACCGGTGCGGATTTTTTCAGTGCCAGGCTGCCAGCCAGGGCCAGCACCGGCAGGATGTAGCCGAAGCGGCCAATCAGCATGCCCAGGCCGATCATCAGGTTGTGGAAGGTGGTGTTGGCACCCAGGCCGGCAAAGGCCGAACCGTTGTTGGCGCTGGCCGAGGTGTAGGCGTACAGCAACTGGCTGAAGCCGTGGGCACCGGGGTTGCTGATCGCCGCCGCAGGGCCGGGCAAACTGGCCGCCAGGGCGCCGAGCACCAGCACGCCGACCGGCATCACCAGCAGGGTCGCCACCAGCAACTGCACTTCCCGCGCCTGCAGTTTCTTGCCCAGGTATTCCGGGGTGCGGCCGATCATCAGGCCGGCGAGGAACACCGCGATCAGCACGTTGAGCAGCATGCCGTAGAGCCCGGCGCCGACGCCGCCGAAGATCACCTCGCCGACCATCATGTTGACCAGCGCGACCATGCCGCTGAGCGGGTTGAGGCTGTCGTGCATGTTGTTCACCGAGCCGTTGGAAGCGGCGGTGGTGGTCACCGTCCAGAGCACGCTGGCGGTGGTGCCGAAACGGCTTTCCTTGCCTTCGAGCGGCGCGGTCTGTTCAACCAGCGGGCTGCTCAGGTTCGGGTTGGCCTGGTACTCGCTCCACAGCGCGGTGCCGCCGCCGATCAGGAACAGCGCGAGCATGCCGGCGATGATCGCCCGGCTCTGGCGCATGTCCTTGACGTAATGGCCGAAGGTAAACACCAGGGCCACCGGAATGAGAATGATCGAGGCCACCTCGAACAGGTTGCTCCAGGCCGTCGGGTTCTCGAACGGGTGCGCCGAGTTGACGCCGAAAAAGCCACCGCCGTTGGTGCCCAGTTGCTTGATCGCGATCTGGCTGGCAGCCGGGCCCAGCGGGATGGTCTGGTCGGCGCCTTGCAGGGTCAGGGCATGAACATAATCGGCGAAGGTCTGCGGCACGCCCTGCCACACCAGCAGCAAGGCCAGCACCAGGCACAGCGGCAGCAGGCCGTAGAGCGTGGCGCGGGTCATGTCGACCCAGAAGTTGCCCAGGGTCTGTGCCGAACGACGGGCGATGCCGCGGCACAAGGCAACCAGCACGGCGAGGCCAGTGGCGGCGCTGACGAAGTTCTGCACGGTCAGGCCGAGCATCTGGCTCAGGTAACTGACCGAGGCTTCGCCGCTATAGGACTGCCAGTTGGTGTTGGTGACGAAGCTCACGGCGGTATTGAACGCCAGCGACCACTCCTGCCCCGCCAGGTGCTGCGGGTTGAGCGGCAGGTAGCCCTGTAACAGCAGTACGGCGAACACCAGCACAAAGCCTGCGAGGTTGAAGGCCAGCAAGGCCAGGGTGTACTGCTGCCAGCTCTGCTCTTTGCTGGCATCGACCCCGGCGAGCCGGTAGCAGCCACGCTCGACCGGCCCCAGCAGCGGCGACAGCCAGGTGCGCTGCCCCTCCATCACCTTGAAATAGAAACGCCCGAGCAAGGGTGCCGGGAGCAGTACCAGCGCAAAGAACGCCAGCAGCAACGCGTAATCGTAACTGTGCATGGTCGCTCCTAACCCCGATCGGCGCGCAGCAGCGCGACCAGCAGGTAGATCATCAAGGCCACTGCCAGCAGCAGTGACACCCCGTCCAGAATGCTCATGAAAACTCTCCGTCCTTACGGCACGTGCCGCTGACGGTCATTGTCGGTAGAGAGGCTGTAAAGGGGCGAGATCGAGAGCCACGGCCGGGCATAAAGAATGCGTAAATAACGCGATGCGGCGGGGCCTGGATTGCGAGCGCTACGCGCTCGATCGCGGGGCAAGGCCCGCTCCCACAGGAGGCCCGCGCCTACAGGACTTTCCACTGCGCTGGCTGCTGGTAATTGGCAACCCAGCCGATCACCTGCTCGGCCGGCATCGGCCTTGCGATGCAGTAGCCCTGGGCGATGTCGCAACCCAGGCCCATCAGCAGTTGGCCATGCTCTACCGTCTCCAGGCCTTCGGCGATTACCTGGCGGCCAAAGGCGCGGGCCAGGCCGATGACGGCGCGGGTCAGGGCCAGGTCGTCGTGGTCGTGGAGGATGTCGCGCACGAACGATTTGTCGATCTTGATGGTCCGCGTCGGCAGGCGCTTGAGGTAGCTGAGCGACGAATAGCCGGTGCCGAAATCATCCAGGGAGAACTGCACGCCCAAACGCTGGCAGGCCTCCAGGCACTGGCTGACGCGCTGGATGTTTTCGATCGCCACCGACTCGACGATCTCCAGGTCGAGCATCGCCGGCGCCACGTCCGGATGACGCCCGAGCAGCAACTGCAGGCACTCGACAAAGTCGTCACGCTGCACATGGCGGGCAGCGATGTTGACGCTGACCGGCCACTGATGGTCCAGCGCCTGCCAGCTTTGCATCTGGCTCATGGCCTGGTCGATCACCCACTCGCCAATCTCGACGATCAAGTCGGTCTGTTCGACTTGCGGCAGAAAATCGCCGGGCAGCACCAGGCCCTTGCCCGGGTGCTGCCAGCGCAGCAGCGCCTCGAAGCCGATCACCACGCCGCTGTGCATGTTGACCTTGGGTTGGTAATGCAGGCACAGCTCACCCTGGTGCAAGGCCTGGCGCAGGCGCGCCACGGTCTGGTGGGTGGCCTTGACCTCCTGGTCCAGCGACACGTCGAACAGGTGAAAGCGGTTGCGCCCGCTCTGCTTGGCCACGTACAGGGCCTGGTCGGCGTGGCGCACCAGGGTGTCGGTGTCTTCGTTGTCCTGGGGGAACAGGGTCACGCCGATGCTGGCGCTGACGCGAATCTCCTGCTCGCGAATCCGGTATGGCGCGGCGATCGCGGTCAGCACCCGGTCGAGCGCCGCCTGCAAGTGGGTGGGGTCTTGCACGTGGCGCAGAATCAGCACGAACTCGTCGCCCGACAAGCGCGCCACGGCATCGCCGCCACGCAGGATGCCCTTGAGCCGGGTGGCCACTTCGACCAGCAGCAGATCGCCGCTGGCATGCCCGTAGCCATCGTTGACCGCCTTGAAGCCGTCCAGGTCGAGCATGCACACCGCCAGCGGAATGTCCTCGTTGCGCGAGAACTCCAGGGCCTGGTTAAGCAGGTCAGACAGGTAGGCCCGATTGGGCAGGCCGGTGAGCACGTCGTGGCCGACCCGCCATTGCAGGGTATGCAGCAGCTGGCGTTTTTCGGTGACGTCAAAGCGGATCGAAACGTACTTGCGCACCTTGCCCGTGGCCGGGTCGATCAACGGCACCATGGTGCTGTCGACCCAGTACAGCGAACCGTCCTTGGCGCGGTTGCAGATCTCGCCCTTCCACACCCGCCCGGCAACCAGTGCGCGCCACATGCCGATGAAGAACTCCGGCCCGTGCAGGCCGGAGTTGAGGATCCGGTGGTTGGCGCCCAGCAGTTCCTCGCGGCTGTAGCCGGAGATGCTGCAGAACTGCTCGTTGACGTAGGTGATCCGGCCGCTCAGGTCGGTTTCGGAAAAGATCGCAGCGGCATCGACTGCCGCGCGGTAGTTATCGTCCATGAATTCCTCTGCACCCTGGTGGCTAGCGATTGAAACGCTCGACCAGGGCCCGCAGGCCCGAAGAAATGCTTTCCAGTTCGGCGCCGCGGCTGGCTGCAGCATTGGCGTTGAGCGCGGTGGCCTGCACGGTGCTGGCAACCTTGTTGATCTGCTCGGACACGTCTTCGGCCACCGAGGATTGCTCTTGCGAGGCGGCGGCCATCTGCTGGCTCATGTCGCTGATGCGTTCGACCGCGGCGCGAATACCCTGCAAGGCACGCTGCGCCTCCAGCACCTGGGCCACGCCCTGCTCGGCCTCGTTGATACCGAGGCTGGCGATGCTCACCGCCTCGTCGGCGCCGCTGCGCAGGTTCTCGATGATGCCCTGGATCTGCACGGTCGAGTGCCGGGTCTTGGCCGCCAAGGCGCGAACCTCATCGGCGACCACGGCAAAGCCACGGCCCTGCTCGCCGGCGCGGGCCGCTTCGATGGCGGCGTTGAGCGCCAGCAGGTTGGTCTGTTCGGCAATCGCGCGAATCACTTCAGCGGCGAGCATGATGTCCTGGGTCTGCCCGGCCAGGTGGGTGACCGCCTGGTTGATCTGGCTGACGGTAGTGGCCAGCAACTGGATGGCCTCGCGACTGGTGCCGGCGACCTGGCTGCCCTGCTCGGCCAACTGGTTGGCGGTCTGCGCCTGCACGGCGGTCTGCTGCACATGCTCGGCCACCTCGCCGATGGAGGCGGCCATTTCAGTCATGGCGGTGGCGGTCATGTCGGTTTCGCCGCGCTGCTCCAGCAGTGCCGTTTCAGTGTTGCGCGACAAACGGCTGGAGTCGCTGGCGGCTTCGGCCATTTGTGTGGCCAGGTCGCTCAGGCGGGTGAGCGCGGTTTTCAGCCGCGCTTCTTCGCTGATCAAAATCATCTGCAACTGCGCCGCCGGGCCCAGTAGGTCGCTGTAGGTCAGGGCGCTGATCTGGTCGGCAAAGGTGTGCGTCGAACACCCGACGATCTGCCCCAACTGACGACCCAGACGGCCATGCGCCCACAGGCCGAGCAGCGCGAACAGGCCCAGGGTGATCCCCTGGCCCGGCCAGCCCGGCAGCACCTGGTTGGCCGCCACCGCCAGCGCGCCTGCAGCCAGGGGCAGGCTCATCACCTGGCCGAGCTGAGCCAGCCGGCGCCCGCTCGCCACTGCCGGCTTGCCCTCGCGCAAGCGTGCATACAGTGCTTCGGCACGGCGCACCTGCTCGCGAGTGGGCTTGACCCGCACCGACTCATAGCCGACCAGGCGGCCGTCCTCGAGAATCGGCGTGACATAGGCGCTGACCCAATAGAAGTTGCCGTTCTTGCAGCGGTTCTTGACGATGCCCATCCAGCTCTGGCCGGCCTTGAGGTACTGCCACATCAGGGCAAACACCGCTGGCGGCATGTCCGGATGGCGCACCAGGTTGTGCGGGCTACCGATCAGCTCGGCCTGGCTGAACCCGCTCATGGCGGCGAATTCGGCGTTGCAATAGGTAATATTGCTGGCAGTGTCGGTGGCGGAAATAAGCCGTTGATCCTCGCCGAAAGTCTGTTCGACCGAGGTAACCGGCATGTTGAGACGCACGATAAAACTCCATTTGCAGGGGTCTGTCAGGTTGTCCTGCGCAGCGCCCAAACCATTCGTCCGACACCGAGATCAGCCTTCTACCGGGGTGCTTTGCTGAATAGTCTCAGCTGGGTCAGCGCGGTTGAAACTCGATGGCTTTTGACCTGTCCAAACGATCAATTCTACGAATTACATCACATTATGCAAACAAAGGTGATGAATTGTGGCGTTGCCTCTTGCCGATAGATATCGTTAAGTTCTTGATTCTAAATGGGAATTAAGCGATGACAATTTCAAGTTTGGGTTCGGCCATCAGACGTTACCGCAAGGTAGCCGGGCTCACTCAGGCTGAACTTGGCGAGAAAACCGGTTTTGACCCCAAGACCATCAGTCGCTTCGAAACCGGCACCTACACTCCCAGCGTGGAAGCCCTGTCGAGCTTTTCCGAAGTGCTGGGGATCAAACTCAAAGCCTTCTTCGCCGAAGAGAACGACGAAGACGAGCAGCGTGCCTACCTCTTCGGCGTCATTCACAAAACGCCCTCCCAGGACCTGGGAAAGCTGATCGCAGCGGTAGACCTGGCCTTGTCCAAGCCTTAGTGGCGGCAACCCCGAAAAGCGGCAGGTCGACCCTGCCGCTTTTTTTTTGCCTGGCTATTGCACCGCAACTGGTCAGACCGGTAAAGCCAATTCTTGCCCGCTCAGCCGAAAACCCCTTGCAAACCCAAAAAAATCGCGCCTACACTGCCCACGCACTGGACATACCGGTAAGACCACAATAATTAAGTCCTCCGCTCTTTCGCCCGCCGTGGCATCGAAGCAGGGACACCGACCAGAGATCCCTCCCATGCTCAAATGGTGCTCGCGTTCGATCTTCCTCCAAGTGGTGTTGGGCCTTGTGCTAGGCATAGCCTGCGGCCTGAGCTTTCCTGAAGTTTCCCTGCAACTCAAACCCCTCGGTGACGGCTTCATCAAGCTGATCAAGATGTTGATCGGGCTGATCGTGTTCTGCGTGGTGGTCAGCGGCATCTCCGGTGCTGGCGACCTGAAAAAGGTCGGGCGCATCGGCCTGAAATCGGTGATCTACTTCGAAATCCTGACCACCATCGCCCTGGTGATCGGCCTGGTGTTCGCCTTTACCTCGGGCATTGGCAGCGGCGCCAACATTCATCTGGACCAACTGGCCAGCAGCGAAGCCAGCAACCTGGCCGAACGCGGCCAGCACATCCATGGCACTGCAGCGTTCCTCATGGACCTGATCCCGACCTCGGTGGTCGGCGCCTTTGCCGACAACAACATCCTCCAGGTCCTGCTGTTTTCAGTGCTGTTCGGCAGCGCCCTGAACCTGGTCGGTGAAGCGGCCTCGGGCATTTCGCGGCTGATCAACGAACTGAGCCACATCATTTTCCGCATCATGGGCATGATCGTGCGCCTGGCGCCGATCGGCGTGTTCGGCGCCATCGCCTTCACCACCAGCAAGTACGGCCTGGAATCGCTGCAGCACCTGGGCGGCCTGGTGGCCTTGTTCTACCTGACCTGCACCGGTTTCGTGCTGTTGATCCTGGGCACCGTGATGCGCCTGTCGGGGCTGAAGATCCTGCCGTTCATCAAGTACCTGCGCGAAGAGCTGACCATCGTCCTCGGCACCGCTTCTTCCGACGCCGTGCTGCCACAGATCATGCGCAAGCTCGAGCACCTGGGCATCGGCAGCTCGACGGTGGGCCTGGTGATTCCTACCGGTTACTCGTTCAACCTCGACGGCTTCTCGATCTACCTGACCCTGGCCATCGTCTTCATTGCCAACGCCACCGGCACGCCGCTGGCGATGACCGACCTGCTGACCATCCTGCTGGTGTCGCTGATTACCTCCAAGGGCGCCCACGGTATTCCGGGTTCGGCGCTGGTGATCCTTGCCGCGACCCTCACCGCGATTCCGGCGATCCCGGTGGTCGGCCTGGTGCTGGTGCTGGCGGTGGACTGGTTCATGGGCATCGGCCGGGCGCTGACCAACCTGATCGGCAACTGCGTGGCCACCGTGGCCATCGGCCGCTGGGAAGGCGATATCGACATGGAACGGGCCAACAATGTGCTGTCGGGCAAACAGGGCTTCGGCTTTGCCCAGCGCAAAAACCCCAACGCCCATCAACAAGAGTTCTGAGCAACAGGGCCGGCAGCAAAACTGCCGGCCACAGGAGCAAACCATGCAAGTGTTCTCATGGAGTGACCAATGATTACTTCATCAACCGTCGTCAACTCGGTGGTGGAAAAACTCCGCCAGGCCCTGGCCCGTGGCCAGTGGCGCTCCGGCGACATGCTGCCGGGCCAGCGCGAACTGGCCGAGCAACTGGGCATCAGCCGGCCAAGCCTGCGCGAAGCGGTGACCGTGCTGGAAACCCTCGGCCTGGTGCGCTCGATGCCGGGCAAGGGCGTGCTGGTGCTGGACGCTGATGCGGCGCAAAGCACCTCGCCCCAGAGCGGTGTCGCCGAGGCCAGCCTCGAGGATGTGCTGCAACTGCGCTACACCCTCGAGCCGTTTATCGTCGGCCTGGTGGCGCAGTCGATCAGCAGCAAGGAAATCGGTCAGTTGCGCCTGACCCTGATGGACATGCGCGAAGCCCTCGAGGCCGAAGACAGCGAAGCCGGGGTCAACGCCTACATCGCCTTTCACGAAGAGCTGTTCACCCTGACCGCCAACCCGATCTTCCAGAGCGTGGTGCAGCAGACCAGCAACGCCCTCAAGCAAAGCGCCGCAGTGCTGCGCAACTCGCCCGAGCATCTGGCGGCGCGGCTTGAGGAAAACGAAGCGGTGGTGCGCGCCATCCGCAACAAGAACAGCGCCCAGGCCAGCGCGCAGATGCGCCACCATATCCTTCAGGAAGGCCGGCGCATGGGCATCGAACTGAACATCCCGGACGATCATCCGGGCAACTGACCCCAGGAGTGCGACCATGAACGCCAGCGCCCACGCCCATGACACCGCCCTGCCCTCGTTGCTTGCCCAAGGTGAGCGCAGGTTGTCGGCCGAGCAGATCTACCCACGGCTGTTCGATGCCATCCTCGAGCAGCGCCTGGCTCCTGGCAGCGCCCTGACCGAGCAAGCCCTGGGCGATGCTTTCGGGGTTAGCCGCACGGTGATCCGGCGGGTGCTCGGGCGTTTGTCGGACCAACAGGTGATCGTCCAGCGCCCGAGCCACACCGCACGCCTGGCCGCGCCTGACCCGCAGCATGCACGGCAGATCCTCAGCGCCCGGCGCCTGGCCGAAACCACCCTGATCAGCCTCGCGGCCAAGCGCGCACGGCCGGCCAAGATCCGCCAGTTGCGCGAACTGGTGGCCCGCGAGCGCCAGCACCATGAACAGGGCCAGCGCTGCACGGCGATCCGCCTGGGCGGCGAGTTTCACCTCAAACTTGCGGACATGGCCGACAACCTGCCGCTGGCGCGTTTTCTCAACGGCCTGGTACCGCAGACTTCGCTGATCATTGCCCAGTACGAAGCACGACCATGCAGCCATTGCGCCTGGCAGGAGCATGCGGCGATCATCGATGCGCTGGAGAACGGCGATGGCGAGGCGGCGCTGGCATTGATGCATGAGCATCTGGACCATATCGAGGCCAAGCTCGACCTGGAGGATTGACCGAATGGCCTCATCGCCGGCAACGCCGGCTCCCACAATAGTGGCATGCACCGAACCTGTGGGAGCTGGCCTTGCCAGCGATCGAGTGCGAAGCGCTCGCCTACCAGGCGACAGTTATAGCCTGCCCGCTTTACCATGGCGTCAATCGCCTTGGAGCGCACCCTGATGACACCTGCGCCGCACATGACACCGCAGCAGCGCCAGCAAGTGCGCGCAGCAATGTCCGATGCCTTCGTCGACACCCACGTCGAATACCTGTGGATCGCCCGCCACCTGGTGGGTTTTGACCGCGAGCTGCTCAAGGAAATCTTCTACAGCGAAGTCGCCCCCGCCTGCTACGGCAACATCATGACGCCGGTACCGCCGGTCTGGACCGGTTTCGACGAAACCTGGCTGCAGGAGGAGATCGAAGAAACCCTCCAGGCACGCCGCGACAGCTGGTGGCGGCGCCATATCGACCGCCTGTTGAACGCCACCTGGGTGTGGTTTTTCTGCAAGGAGATCTGGGCCGACATCCTCCTCGCCCTGGACGAGGCCGAGGCCGAACAGCAGCGCGAGTGACGGCACCTATACTCAGGTAACCACACCATTCGAGCTTGCCTGACCACAGGGGGGCTGCGCTTTGATTCCGCGTTCCCCGCTCATCGCCCTGCTGCTCGCCGTGCTCCTGGCGCTGGGCGGCTGCGGCTCACGGCAAAAGGTCAGCGAGCCGCCGCCCATCCCGGTCAATGCGGCGACCTGGCAACAGATCGACCGCGACATCATCGACGCTTCGCTGGCGGTCACCAGTTCAGTCAACGACTATGCCCGGCGCTCCATGCGGGTCTGGAAAGACCGCGTGCAGCAGTACACCGAAAGCGAGTTCATCCCCTGGTTCACCGGCTACTGGACCCAGCAATGGCTGACTATGAAAGTGGCCTGGTACAAAATGAACAGTGGCGACGGCAGCGAAACCCCGGAAAAGCGCCTGGCCCAGTACCTGCAGGAGCAGTACCACGAACGGGTGCTGGACCCGGTGGCCAAGGAGATCGACCCCGAGGCCATTCGCGACCGGGCCATGGAGCTGTATATCCAGCTGCTTGGCCAGCAACTGCAGCAGATTGCCCAGCGCTACCGGGCGCCGCCGGAGCAGTTCAACCTGCACCTGACGCGAATCCAGGCCATCGGCCTCGGCCCCCCGGCCAACAACAATGCCTCGCTCCATCAATTGCTGTTCAGCAAGCCGCTGGAACAGCAACCCGCCTACGCCGCACTGGTCAAACGCCTGCACAGCGCCGTGCGCGCCGGCACCCAGCGCGCCGACATCGGCCTGTCATCGGTCGCCCAGCAAGCCAGTGAAAAGCTCGGCGCCACCCTGGCGCCACGGGGCATCGCCAGCGCCGTGGCGGCAGCCGTCGGGCGTGCGGCGGGCACGGTGATTTCCCTGGCGGCCACCGGCATCGGGGTGATGACCCACAACCGCGAACAACCGGCGATGATCGAGCAACTGCGGGTGATCCTCAACGTCGCGCTGAACGAGGAATGGCGGGAATTGATGGAGAACCGCAAGACCGGCGCCATGGCCGGGGTCTACTACCTGTCGGGGGAGATAGAAGACAGCCTGCTGGCCGCCGAAGGCCCCGAGCGCGAGCCGCAGCCCGCGGCTCAGGTGATCACCCTGCCGGCCCAATAGACGCGCGGCTTATGCGGCGACGCGGTTGTCGGGCTGAGCCTGGGCCGAGGTCGGCAGGCCGAAGATGCGGTCAAACAGCCAGTTGTAGATGAAGGTGTAGCACGGGATCAGGATGATGAACGCCAGGTCGACGACAAAGGCCTCCAGCAGGCTCATGTCCAGCCACCAGGCAATCAGCGGGATCAAGTACACCACCAGGGTCAGCTGAAAACCGATGGCATGCGCCAGCCGCCGGCCAACACTGCGCCCACGCTTGGCCTGGCGGCTTTCCCAGTACTCGAACAGGGTGTTGTAGATGAAGTTCCAGGCCATGGCGATGGTGGTGATCATCACCGCCAGCGGCCCGGTATTGCTCGGCGCGCTGTCGGCCAGGTAGGCCAGGCCCAGGGTCGACATACACAGACCGATCAGTTCATAGGCGGTCACGTAGACCAGTTTGCGTTTGACACCTTGCACGTTGCTAACCTCGGTTTTGCCGTAAAACGCCGCCCTCTTGGGCAACTGAGGCGGGCAAGCATGCGTCAATCTTCTTGACAGCCAAAGTCAGCAGCTATCAGATTATCTGACAGGAGATTGCCATGAACTTTTCCAGCGACAACATCGAACTGTTTCTCGCCGTACTCGACCGCGGCTCGTTTTCCGCTGCCGCCCGGGCTTTGGGCCGGGTGCCGTCGGCGGTGAGCATGGCCATCGGCAACCTGGAAGCGGAACTGGGCTTCAGCCTGTTCGAACGCACCCACCGGGAAACCCGCCCCACCGCCATGGCCCAGGCCCTGGAGCCGCACGCACGGATGATCGCCAACCAGCTGGGGCAATTGCAGGTGCATGCCCTGGAGCTGTCCCAGGGGCTGGAAAGCACCTTGAGCATCAGCGTGGTGCCGGACATCGACCACACCCGCCTGCTGGCGGCGATCAGAACCCTCAGCGAGCGCCACCCGTTGCTGAATGTCGAGGTGCTGAGCGCACCGCAGGAAGATGCCCTGCAACTGCTGCACGACGGCCGCGTCAGCCTGTGCCTGGCCTTCGCCGGGCTGTCGGTGGACGCCCGCCAGCGTTTTCAGAACATCGGCATGGAGTCGTTAGTGGCCTGTATCGGCCCGCAGCACCCGGCCCTGCAACAGCGCCCCCGGCAAATCGTTTACCTCGAAGACCTGGCCAACGTCCGGCAGATCCTGGTGGCCAGCCGCGACCTGCCCCTGAGCGACACTCGCGCGCTGATCGGCAAGGCGTACTGGCGCACCGACAGCCTGGCCATGGCCATCGAAATGGTCGAAGCCGGCCTTGGCTGGGGCGACTTTCCGTTGTCGCGGGTAGCACCGTTGCTCGGCGCCGGGCGCCTGGTGCGCCTGGACTTCAGCAACACCCGCAACGAGTTGCAGTTGCCGGTGCATGCCTTCTGGCGCCAGCACCAGCCACTGCAAAAAGCTGCCCAGGCGCTGGTGCGTTTATTGGGCGTGCAATAAAGCGCCCGACTGAAACACGCATTCCAGAGCAGGCAGTAGGAAAATCCTGTCAGCCCCTGCGGCAAAAACTCCTATCAATTTTTCAGTTTTGCGGCCGATACCCGTCTGGATAGGTACGAGCACACGCCAAAAGCGCCGCTCGGCACTCCTCTTTACTGGCACAAGGTCTCGGAACATGAACCTGAAATTTCGCCACAAGATCCTGCTGTGCGCCTGCGGCGTCGTGGTTCTGGCATTTGCACTGTTCACCCTTTACAACGATTACCTGCAACGCAACACCATCAAACAGAACATCGACTCGTCGGTCAAACAGGCCGGTGCACTGGCTGCCAGTAGTGTGCAGAACTGGATGAGCGGGCGCATTCTGGTCCTGGAAAACCTCGCCCAGGACGTTGCCCAGCAAGGCGCCAACGCCGACCTGCCGGGCCTGGTCGACCAGCCTTCGTACACCAACAACTTCCAGTTCACCTACGTTGGCCAGGCCAACGGCGTGTTCACCCAGCGCCCGGACGCGAAGATGCCTGACGGCTACGACCCGCGCCAGCGCCCGTGGTACACCGCGGCCGTCGCTGCCAACCAGACCATGCTGACCCCGCCATACATGGCTGCGGTCGGCGGCCTGGTGGTCACCATCGGCATGCCGGTGAAAAGCAAAACCAGCGGCGAGCTGCTCGGCGTGGTCGGTGGCGACCTGAGCCTGGCGACCCTGGTGGACATCATCAACGCCGTGGACTTCGGCGGTATCGGCCATGCATTTCTGGTCGACCGTAACGGCCAGGTGATCGTCAGCCCGGACAAAGACCAGGTGATGAAGAACCTCAAGGACATTTACCCGGGCAGCAACCTGCACATCGCCCCGGGCACCCACGAGGTCACCCTGAACAAACAGGAGCGGATCATCTCCTTCGCCCCGATCAGCGGCCTGCCGACCGCTGACTGGTACATCGGCCTGTCGATCGATCGCGACAAAGCCTACGCCGGCCTGAGCCAGTTCCGTACCTCGGCCATTATCGCCATGCTCATTGCCGTGGCTACCATCGCCGGCCTGCTGAGCCTGCTGATTCCGGTGCTGATGCGTCCGCTGACCACCATGGGCCGCGCCATGCAGGACATCGCCCAGGGCGAAGGCGACCTGACCCGCCGCCTGGTCGTCGAGAACAAGGACGAGTTCGGTGAACTGGCCGGTGCCTTCAACCAGTTCGTCGAGCGTATCCACGCCTCGATTGCCGAAGTGTCCTCGGCCACTCGCCAGGTCCACGACCTGTCCGAGCGCGTGATGAGCGCCTCCAACGCCTCGATCATCGGTTCCGAAGAGCAAAGCATGCGCACCAACAGCGTGGCTGCGGCGATCAACGAACTGGGCGCTGCCACCCAGGAAATCGCCCGCAACGCCGCCGATGCCTCGCAACACGCCAGCGGCGCCAGCGAGCAGGCCAACGACGGTCGTCAGGTGGTGCAGGAAACTATTTCGGCGATGACCTCGCTGTCGCAGAAGATCAGCGAATCCTGCGAGCAGATCGAAACCCTCAACGCCAGCACCGACGACATCGGCCAGATTCTCGACGTGATCAAGGGCATCTCCCAGCAGACCAACCTGCTGGCGCTCAACGCTGCCATCGAAGCGGCCCGTGCCGGTGAAGCCGGGCGTGGTTTTGCCGTGGTGGCCGACGAGGTCCGCAACCTGGCCCACCGCACCCAGGAGTCGGCCGAAGAGATCCACAAGATGATCACCACCCTGCAGGTCGGTTCGCGCGAGGCGGTGCACAACATGAACGCCAGCCAGGTCTCCAGCGAAGAAAGCGTGATGGTCGCCAACCAGGCCGGCGAGCGCCTGAGCAGCGTGACCCAGCGCATCGGCGAGATCGACGGCATGAACCAGTCGGTGGCCGCCGCGACCGAAGAGCAGACCGCCGTGGTGGAAAGCCTGAACCTGGACATCACCCAGATCAACGTGCTCAACCAGCAAGGCGTGGCCAACCTCAATGACACCCTGCGTCATTGCGATGCCCTGGCCCAACAGGCCGGGCGCCTCAAGCAACTGGTCGACAGCTTCAAGATCTGACCGCTGTGAAAAACAAAAGGGGCCGCTTGCGGCCCCTTTTTTCATCCTCTCGCGCTACACCGCAAGCACCTGCTTGGCCCGCCCCAGGCGCAGCCAGCCGATCAAAACCGCCAGCATCAGCACAAAACCCAGGTAACCGAAGAACGGATAGACCTGGCCGACCAGGCTGATAAAGCCGATCAGGCTGCAGACAAACGCCGCTACCCCCGCTGCCACCGAACCCAGGCGAAAACTGCGGGTGCCGGCCGGCAACAGCCGCGCCAGAAACGAATACAGCGTGCCCACGGCGGTGTTGACGATCATGCCGAAGATGATCACGCACATGATCACGCCCAGTGCCGGGGAGATTTCGCTGGCAATCGACAGCATCGGCATCGGCAGCTCGGCCACGCTGTCCAGGCGCGACAACAGCCCGGCGCTCATCACCAGCATCAGCCCACCCAACGCCGCGCCGCCAAGAATCCCGCCCCAGATCGCGGTTTTCTCCAGGCGTGCGGAGCCACCGAGAATCGCCAGGATCGGCGCTCCGGCAACGATGTTGTACGACACATACAGGAACGCACCGAGCAGCCAATGGCGGGTGCCCGCCTCTTGCTGGCTGGCCACCTGGTCAAGCTGGGCAAAGCTCAGCTCGCGAGTAAATACCGCGTACAAGGCAATTGCCGTGGCGACCAGAATCAGGAACGGCGTCACCGCACCGATCAGCAGAATCACCTTCTGCACATCCAGGCACACCACCGCCACCACCAGCACCGTCACCAGCACACTGCCGGCCAGCGCCGGAATGCCAAACTGCTGCTCGAGCAAGGCCCCACCGCCGGCAAGCATCACCACAGTGACGGCGAACATGAAAAAGGTGATCAGCAAATCGACGAACAAGCCCAGGTAACGCCCGCAGATGGCGTACACCACGTCCTTGTGCGAGGCCGCCTGCAAGCGATTGCCGAGCCTTGCCAGGGCCATGCCGAGAAAGGTGAACAACGCCGCACTGACCAGCGCCCCAAGCAGGCCCCAGAGGCCGAAGTCGACAAAGAACAGCAACAGCTCCCGCCCCGAGGCGAACCCTGCGCCGACGATCACGCCGATAAAGGCGCCTGCAATTTTCAGCTGCTCTTTCATTTTCAGCCCTCTGGTATCGATGGCCCTGCGGGGCCTTTGTTGTTGTTTTTACCCAGTGTTGCCGTGCTGACTCAGTCGTTGCCGAGCCAGGCCTGCACTTCGATCTCGACATCCACGCCCAGGGCCAGACCGGCGCTGACGGTGGAACGCACCGGGTAGCCGTTGGCGAAGAAGCCTTTGTAGACCTCGTTGAAACCGGCGAAATGAGCCATGTCGGACAGCCACACGGTGGCCTTCACCACCTGGTCGAAACCGACGCCGCACTCGGCCAGGGTTTCACCGATACGCTCAAGCGCCGCCCGGGTCTGGACCTGAATGTCGCCGCGCACCACTTCACCGTCGGCGCGCAGGGGGATCTGCCCGGAAAGAAACACAAAACCGCCGACCTTGACCGCTTTGGAAAACGGATACGGCAGGTGGCTGGGGATACGCTCAATAGTCGAACTCATGGGAAATCTCCTTCGGGAATTAACGAAAACGCGCCGGGGACAAGCGTTGCGGCTCGACCCCTTCGGCGCTCAGGGTTGCCGGTAACGGTTGCTCAAGCAACAGCGCACAGGCCAGTTGCGAAGCGCCAGCGGCGGACTGGATACCATAACCGCCTTGCGCCGCCAGCCAGAAAAACGCCGGGTTGTGCGGATCGCGGCCAATCACCAGGTCGCCATCGGCAACGAACGATCGCAGCCCGGCCCAGCTATGACTGGGGCGGCGAATCGCCAGGGTGGTGATGGCCTCGATGTTGTAGATACCGATGGCGACGTCGAGCTCTTCGGGCATCACGTCCTGGGGCTCGACCGGGTCGGCGTTGGCCGGTGAGCCGAGCAACTGCCCGGCATCGGGTTTGAAATAAAAGCTCTCATCAACGCCGATCACTGCCGGCCAGCGGCTGAAGGCCTGGTCTGGCGGGCCGTCGAAGGTAAAGGCAGAGCGCCGGCACGGCTGCAGGCCGACCGGCTGTACGCCGCAGACCGCCGCGATGTGATCGGCCCAAGCGCCAGCGGCATTGACCAGTTCGCGCGCCTGAATGCAGCTGCCGTCGGCCATCACGAGCTGCCAGTAACCTTCGTGGTAACTGCCCTCGACCACCTCGGCATTGCAGTGCAAGTGCCCGCCGGCCTGGCGGTAACCGCGCAAGAAGCCCTGGTGCAGCGCGTGTACATCCAGGTCCATGGCGCCGGGTTCGAGTACCGCGCCGGCCACCACCTCGGCGCGCAGGCTCGGCACCAGCGCCAACGCCCCGTCGCGGTCGAGCAAGGTCACTTCGGTACCGTTGGCCTGGCTCTGTGCATAGGTGCTGTCGAGCAGCGCCTGTTGCTCCAGGGTCGCCACATACAGACAACCCCGCGGTTCGAGCAAGGCATGCTCGCAGAAGCCCGGCGGCGGCGACTCATAAAAGGCCCTGCTGGCGCGGGTCAGCGCCTGGATCTGCGGGGTGCCATAGGCCTCCATGAACATCGCCGCCGAACGCCCGGTGGAGTGGTAGCCGGCCTGGGCTTCGCGTTCAAGCATCAGCACTTGGCGCCCTGGCGCCAGCCGATAGCCCAATGAAGCACCGGCAATACCGGCGCCGATGATCACGATGTCGAAGGTCTGTGTCATAGCCATGCAATCACCTGCGAGATGAAATTATCATTTGTGAGAATTCTAATATCTGAGAATTTCGGATTATGCAAGCGCTCACGGTAAGATGCGCATCCGTTTTGCCTGACCGAGATGCTTGATGAGTGCCGACCGCTCCCCTGCCGACACCCGCCCTGGCGCGCTGCCGCTGATTGACCGCGCCGAAGTTGGCGCGCGCCTGCGCAGCGTGCGCAAGGCCCAGCAGCTGACGCTCAAGCAACTCTCGGCGCTGTCCGGAGTACCGGTCTCGACCCTGTCGAAAATGGAACTGGCGCAGGTCTCGGTGAGCTACGAAAAACTCGCGGCGGCGGCGCGGGCGTTGCAGGTGGATATCGCCCAGCTGTTTCGCGCTTCAGGCGTAAGCGATGTGCCAGTGCCGACCACCGTCGTGGTCAACTCCCTGCCCAGCGCCCCCGGCTACAGCACCGGCACCTACGACTACCACCCGATTGCCGGCGAATTCCCGCAGCGCCTGATGACCCCGATGTACGCCCGGATCATCGCCCGCGAGCGGCAACAGTTCGACGAATTCATCCGCCACCCCGGGCAGGAATTTGCCCTGGTGCTGAGCGGGCGTGTACGGATCGTGTTCGAGACCGGTGAGGCGGTGAGTATCGGCCCCCAGGAGACGGCCTACTTCAACAGCAATGTCGGGCATATTTATCTTTCCGAGACGGAAGATGGCGGCGATGCGCATGTGATGGTGGTGATGACGGATCGGTAACAGCGTTGTCTGTAACACCGCATCGCGGGTCAAGTCGAGACGTCGCGCCGCCGCTCCCACAGCGCTACGCGCTCAACAAGAGCGAAGCGAATTGTGCTCTTGATCTTGATCTACCAGCCCCGTTAACCAGAAGGGCCGAGTGCAGGTGTTGCGAAGGGGCGAGTGCGCAGCACCTTCGGCGATAGCCGAAGTTGCGAAACGTAGAGTTGCTTGCAACTCGTAGTTCGCAATGCCCCGTAGCGACGCCGGAGCGAGGGGACCCGAAGCGCAGCGTAGGGCCCCTGGTGGGGCAAGCCCTTTGGTTACTTTGGGGCGACTGCCAAAGTAACCCGCCGTAAGGGCGGAAAGGTGACTCCGCGCCACCATCACAACCGGATAAGCCCCTCCTCTCACAGCCACCACCGGTTATAACCTAATAACGAACAAGTCTATTTGGCTATAAAAAAACCTTTATGCTGGCTGCCATCCGATCACGGGCACGTTGGGCGTTTAGGTTACTTATGGATGTAGGTTCTTTCGGTTTCACCATTGCAGGCCTGGTAGTTGGATTCATCGTCGGCATGACCGGCGTCGGCGGCGGCTCGCTGATGACCCCGATCCTGCTGTGGTTCGGCATCAACCCCGCCACCGCCGTAGGTACCGACCTGCTCTACGCCGCCATCACCAAAGCCAGCGGCGTCTGGGTCCACGGCAAAAACAACAATATCGACTGGAAAATCACCGGCTGGCTGACCCTTGGCAGCGTCCCGGCCGCCGCCCTGACCCTGTGGTTCCTCGCCAGCCTCGATGCCGACACCCAGGCCGCCAACGCCATTATCAAGCAAGGCCTGGCCGTGGTCCTGGTGCTCACCGCCCTGGCCATCCTGTTCAAAAGCAAACTCCAGGCCTTCGCCAGCAAACACGCCGGCGACCGCTACCACCTGAGCGGCACCAGCCTCAACCTGCTGACCGTAGTCACCGGCGTGGTGCTCGGCGTTATGGTCTCGCTGACCTCGATCGGTGCCGGCGCCCTGGGCACCGTGGCGCTGTTTCTGCTCTATCCGTACCTGGTCACCCGCCGCCTGGTCGGCACCGAAATCGCCCACGCCGTGCCCCTGACCCTGGTGGCAGGTCTCGGCCATGCGAGCATGGGCAACATGGACTGGTCGCTGCTTGGCTACCTGCTGCTCGGCTCGCTGCCGGGCATCTACATGGGCAGCCACCTGACCGGGCGAATTTCCGACAGCATCCTGCGCCCGTGCCTGGCGGGCATGCTGCTGATGATTGGCTACAAGCTGGCGTTCTGATCAAGGCTATCAGGCAACACCAATCCCTGTGGGAGCCAGCATTGCCGGCGATGGGCTACGCAGTAGCCCCAGGGTCAATCCTGCGTACGCCACAGCACCGGCCACTTGTCTGGCCAGTTGCCAGTGCAACTGCCCATGCGTGACAGCGAGCGCGGTCGCATGCGCTCCCCGTCAAAACGCCAGCTCTGCTCCATGCCGCAATCGCCAATGCCCCGCGCCAGGATGAAACTGCTGAGCACCCCGGAGTCCGGGTCATAGCCCACCGAACCACCAAAGTCGCCCCACTGCTCCTGCGCCGCAATCTTCTCCAGTTGCAGCGCCTTCGCCTGCTCGGGATGCGCCCGCGAAGTGGTGTACAGCGCGTACTCGCAGTTGTAGGCACCGCAGCCGAATCGAAAGATGACCAGCGCTGTGTCCTTGCTCAAGGCATAGGCCTGGGCACTGTCTGGGGTCCAGTCCGCGTCGGGGTCGCGCCAGTCGTTTGCGGTGGCAGTCATGACCACCTCGCTGATGCGCCTGGCCTCTGCTTCACCCATCGGCGCGGGGCGTACGAATGGCGCCAGCTTGGGCAGCGCTGGCGCAGGTGGCACGGCGCTATCCGGTGCATCCCCTGCGCGCACCAAGGCACTGCGATGCCCTGCCCGCCCCTGTACCGAATCGATCAGCAACAACGAAGCCGTCAGGCCGTTCAGAGAGCTGCCAAGCTCACCATCATTGCTCTGCGAGGTCAGGCGCGCGCCGTTGCGCAATGCCTTGAGCAGGGCCATGGCCTGCTCGCCGCTGGCGTGCCAGAACACCACGCCGTCCTCCTGAGCCTCGCTCAAGGGTAGTGCCAGCGGCTGGCCATCGAGCTGCAACGGCGCCTCCAGCGAGCTGTTGCTGAAGATCGTCACCTGCAGTTGGCCATCGAGGCCGGCCCCGCGCAGCACCTGGATGCCCAGCGGCATGTCCGCCCGGGTATCGGCCGCCAGCGCCGTGCACTGGCGGGTATTGTCACAGCCCACCACCCAGTCCTTGAGGGGCTGGTACAGCGGTACCGGTTCTGCCGCCGCAGCGTGGGCAGCACCGGTCAAGGCCAGCAAGGTGAAAAAAGCGGCGTGCAACGGTGCGCTCATGATGAATTCCGTTTCAGGTAAACGGCGCATTCTAACGCTGGGCATCCTGAAAGTACTGCTCCAGGGTAATGATGCTGAGTTCACCAGCGGCTGGCTGATTAGACAACCGGCTTGCCAAAAACATATGGAAATCCGTATATTCGAATTCCCATATGTAAAAGGCCGATTCGATGCTCAGCCCCTCCGCCCTGTTCAAATGCCTCGCCGATGAAACCCGTGCCCGCGCCACGCTGCTAATCGCCCGCGAAGGTGAGCTGTGCGTCTGCGAGCTGATGTGCGCGCTCGACCACAGCCAGCCAAAGATCTCCCGCCACCTGGCGCAACTGCGCAGCTGCGGCGTGTTGCTCGACCGCCGCCAGGGCCAGTGGGTGTATTACCGGCTCAACCCGCACCTGCCGGCCTGGATCAATCAGGTGCTGCAGCTGACCCTGGAGGCCAACGGCCAGTGGCTCAGCGCCGACAGCGCCCGCTTAGACGGCATGGGTGATCGCCCTGCCCGTGCAACCTGCTGCTGAGGAGTCCGCCCCATGCGAATCCTGTTCATGTGCACCGCCAACAGCTGCCGCAGCATTCTGTGCGAAGCGCTGTTCAACCACCTGGCCCCGGCCGGTTTCGAAGCGCTCAGTGCCGGCAGCTTCCCCAAGGGCCAGGTGCATCCTCGCAGCCTGTCGACCTTGCAACGCGCCGGCATCGATATCAGCGGTCTGACCAGCAAAGGTAACGACACCTTCGTCGACAACCCACCGGACATCGTCATCACCGTCTGCGACAACGCCGCTGGCGAAGCCTGCCCGCTGTACTTCGGCCTGGCACTGAAGACCCACTGGGGGCTGGCGGACCCGTCCGAAATCCACGGCACCGACACCCAGCTCGATGCCGCCTTCGACGCCACCCTGGCGCGTATCGCGCTGCGCTGCACAACCTTCCTCGCCCTGCCCTTCGAGCGCCTGAACCGCGATCAACTGCAGGCTGAAATCGACCGCATCGGCACCCTGTAAAAGGACTCTCCCATGAACGAGCAACTGCCCAATCTCGACCTCGACCTGATCCCTGCCAACGCGGCCCATGACGGGCACAAGCCGCGCATCCTGCTGCTTTACGGCTCGACCCGGGAACGCTCGTTCAGCCGCCTGCTGACTGAGGAAGCTGCGCGCCTGCTGGAGCACTTGGGCGCCGAAACCCGGATTTTCAACCCCAGCGGCCTGCCCCTGCCCGACGACGCGCCCGAGGACCATCCCAAGGTGGTCGAACTGCGCGACCTCATGCAATGGTCCGAAGGCCAGGTGTGGTGCTCGCCCGAGCGCCACGGCGCCATGTCGGCGGTTTTCAAGGCGCAGATCGACTGGGTGCCGCTGGCCATGGGCGCGGTGCGTCCGACCCAGGGTAAAACCCTGGCAGTGATGCAGGTGTGTGGTGGTTCGCAATCATTCAACGTGGTCAACCAGCTGCGGGTACTGGGGCGCTGGATGCGTATGTTCACCATCCCCAACCAGTCCTCGGTGCCCAAGGCCTGGCTGGAATTCGACGATAACGACCGGATGAAACCTTCGGCCTACTACGACCGCGTGGTCGACGTCATGGAAGAGCTGGTCAAGTTCACCCTGCTGCTGCGCGGGCGCAGCGAGCATTTGGTCGATCGCTACTCCGAGCGCAAGGAGTCGGCCGAGGCCTTGTCACAGCGGGTTGGCCAGCGTTCGATCTGAGCGCCTGACGATAGCCAGCGAATAATCGCACCGGCTGTCGTCATCCAGGCTTACCAGTTCCATGGCCAGTGCGAAGCGCTCGGTAATCCCCAGCTCATCCCCCAGCCCACGGAAAAACTCGCGCAGTACCGGCCACTGCAGCGCATCCTCGAAGCCCAGTTCACGGGCGATGCGGTGGTAGCGATCGGCGCCGGTGATGCGTATAAACACCTGCTCGGCGCCGAATTCGAGGATGTGCAGGCGGTATTCCGGACTGGAGGTAAAAATCGCCGCCACCACCAACCGGCCGAGGCCACGGGCGTCGCGCTCCAGTTGCACCTGGCTGGCCATGTGCCGCGCTGCCATGCGCCGGCCGAGGCGATAGAACATGCGCTCGGACAGGCGATTGATGTGCTCGCGGCCGAACATTTCCCCGGCCTGCTCCAGCATCAGGCCATAGAAGGCCCCGGTGATGTTCGACAGCGACTGGGCCATGCCGACCACGCTGTCGGGGAAAAACGCATGGACCAGCGCCTGCCAGTCCATATCCTCGGGGTAGCGGTCGTGCTCGCGCAGGGCGGCGGCTTGCAGGAAAGTCTCGGGAAGTCCTTTTCCGGGCGAATTCATTGCCACTGATCTCCATGAAATGGCCCCATGCATCCATTGCACAGGCGACCAATGAGTGTAGGCAAGCCTTGCTGGCGCTACCTCACCAACCGACGTCCGGCATGCTCACGGCCCATGACGAACTGCAGCAACCTGTCCATCGGCAACGGCCGGCAGAACCAGAACCCCTGGCCCAGGCTGCAGCCCTGGGCCTTGAGGTAATCGAGCTGCTCGCGGGTTTCGATGCCCTCGGCTACCACCTGGATATCCAGGCTCTCGGCCAGCATCAGGTAGCCATTGACGATAGCCTGGTCGATCGGGTTGCTCTGCACCTCGCTGATGAACACCCGGTCGATTTTGAGCTTCTCGAACGGCAAGGCGCGCAAGGTGCTGGGCGATGAATAGCCGGTACCGAAGTCGTCGATCGACACCTGCACGCCCATGCCTTGCAAGCGCAAAACGTTCTGCCGGGCCTGCTCGATATCCTTGAGCGCGGCGGTTTCGGTCACTTCGATTTCCAGGCGGTTGGCCGCCAGGCCGCTGCACTCGAGAACCGCCGCCAGTTTGCTGACAAAATCGCACTGCATGAACGAGTAGCCGCTCATGTTCACCGCCACCGGCACATCCAGCAGGCCGGCTTCGATCAGCGCCCGGTTGTCGGCGCAGGCCCGGGTCACCACCCAGACATTGAGCGCCGACATCAGCCCGTTCTGCTCGGCCAGGGGGATGAACACCTCGGGCGATACCGGGCCGTTGGCGCCGTCGTTCCAGCGCAGCAAAGCCTCAAGGCCGGTGATCCGTTGCGGGTCGGCCAGCTCGAACTGCGGCTGGTAATGCAGCTGCAATTGCTCGGTTTCGATCGCCTGGCGCAGACGCTCCAGGCGCTGCTGCTCGCGCTGCTGGGTGATGCGCATGGCCGGGTTGAAACAGGCGATGCGATTGCCGCCGGCCTTCTTCGCCTGGTACATGGCAAAGTCGGCATCGATGATCAGTTGATCCGGCGCCGGCGCTTGCCCTTCCCGGCAATTGGCGCAGGTACTGACGCCAAGGCTTGCGCGCACAGCCAAGGCCATGCCGTCGATCCGCAGCGGCGCCTGCAGGCACTCGAACAGCCGTGTGGCCAGGCCCATGCCACCCTGTTCGGCAAACGGCTGACGCACCACCACCACGAACTCATCGCCGCCAACCCGGGCCAGCAACCCCGCACCGGTCAGGCACTGGCGAAAGCGCTCGGCGACGCCAACCAGCACCCGGTCACCGACGTAATGACCATGGTTGTCGTTGATGATTTTCAAACCATCGAGGTCGATGAACACCAGCACCAGTTGCTGCACCTGCGCTTGCGCCAGGGCGATCTCCTGCTGCAGGCGCGTATGTAGGGCGCTGCGGTTCATGCAGTGGGTCAGGGTGTCATGGCTGGCTAGGTGGTTGATGCGCCGGTGCATCTGCAGCTGTTCACTGATGTCATAGCACACCCCAATCAGCAGTTGCCGGCCACCCAGCAACAGCTCGCCGACACTCACGTGCAAATCGAACAAGGAGCCGTCCTTGCGCTTGCCGAGCAGCTCGCGCACCAGGCCGTTGAGCTTGCGCCCGCCGCCCGCACGGTAGGACGCCAGGCACTGATCATGGTGCTCGGCGTAGGCCCTGGGCATCAGCCGGGAAATATTCGCACCGGCAAGTTCGGCGAAGCTGTAGCCGAACAGCTTCTGCGCCGCGGCATTGATCGCCTGCACCCGCCCCCATTCATCGGTGATGACAATCGCATCGGCGGCGGCCTCGAAAATCGCGTAGGGAATGCTGGTCAGCTCACGCTCAGCGTTGGCCGCAAGCTTGTCGAAATCCTCTCGGGTCATGATCGCGGCCTAGCGGTTGAAGCGGTCCACCAGCGCATACATTTCATGCGCCGTGTGTTCAAGCTCACGGCCGATGCTGGCGGAACTGGCGGCTATGTCGACGTTCTGCTCGGACACCTGGGCGATGGTGGTGATCTGCCGGCTGATGTCTTCGGCGACATGGGCCTGCTGTTCGGAGGCGGCGGCCATCTGCTCGGTCATCTGGTGGATATGCTCGACCGCCACGCCGATGCCTTCCAGGGCGTTCTGGGTGGCGATCACCTGATCGACACCGGCATGGGCCTCGTCACTGCCCTGGCGGGCGATATCCACCGCCTGGTTGGCGGCGCTGTGCAGCGACTGGATGATGGTCTGAATGGTTTCGGTCGACTCCTGGGTCTTGAACGCCAGCGCCCGCACCTCATCGGCGACCACGGCAAAACCACGACCCTGCTCGCCGGCCCGCGCCGCTTCAATGGCGGCGTTGAGCGCCAGCAGGTTGGTCTGGTCGGCGATCTGGCGGATCATGTTCGAGGCGATCTGGATCGACTGGGTCTCGTCGGCAAAATTTTCCACCGACTGGCTGATCTGGTTAACGGTGTCCTGCAGTTTCTCGATCACCAGGCGAGTCTTGCCGGCTTCTTCGGAGCCGACCCGGGTCAGCTGGTTGACGTCGTCGGCCTCACGGGCAGTGTCGTGGATGTGGGTCGAAACCTCGGAGATAGACGCCGCCATCTGGGTCATGGCGGTAGCGGCCATGTCGGTCTCGTCGCGCTGGCGCTGCAACGACGATTCGGAGGCCTGAGCCAGCTTGCCGCTTTCGCCGGCCATGGTTTCGGTCTTCTGCGCGTAGTCGCCGGAACGGCTGAGGGCGGTGCGCACCTTGGCCTGTTCGCTGATCAGCGACATCATCAACTGCGCCACGGCGCCGTGCTCGTCGGTGTAGGTGCGGGCAATCAGTTCGCTGTCGAAACTGTCGGCGGTGGCACGCCGGGCCAGGTCGAACTTGCGCTGCAGGTTCCAGTGCGCAGCCACCTGCATGCCGACAAAACCACAGGCCAGCACGGCCAGCGCCGCCCAGCTATCGAGGTACCACACGGCGGCAAGGCAAGGCACGCCAAGCGCCACCGGCGCCAGCGCCTGCTCTTTCACAGCCTTGGCCAGGTGCTTGAAGCTCCAGCTCTTTTTGCCCGTACGGATGCGCTGGTAAAGCGCGGCGGCACGCTCGATATCGGCACGCTGCGGCTTGACCCGCACCGACTCGTAGCCGACGACCGTCGCCCCCTCGAGGATCGGCGTGACATAGGCGCTGACCCAGTAGTGATCGCCGTTGCGGCAGCGGTTCTTGACGATGCCCATCCAGCTCTTGCCGGCCTTGAGGTACGACCACATGTGGGCGAACACCGCTTCGGGCATGTCCGGGTGGCGGACGATATTGTGCGGGCTGCCGATCAGCTCTTCACGGCTGAAGCCGCTGATGGCCACCAGCTCGTCGTTGCAGTAGGTCAGGTTGCCGTGCAGGTCGGTGGCAGAAATCAGCCGCTGTTGGTTCTGGAAGATGACTTCCTGCTGGGTGACCGGCAGATTGCTTCTCATGCGCTGGGTATCCGTTATTACGAGATCAATCGGGTGTAATTACCCGCATTGTAGGTGTGGCAATTGGCCATACCTCATGAATAGAGCGGCTGTAGCTATAGCGATATGGAATACCTGGTTAATTTTGCTCGCCGGGCTGGTTGGCCAGGGTCAGGCATTCACGGAACAGCCGGCTGGCCGGGTCGAGGCTGCGATTGGCCGAGTAGAAGCAGCCGATGCTGCCAAAGCTCAGCGGCTTGCCAAGGTCGAAGGCCTTGAGCTTGCCGCCCTGGGCCAGTTGCTGGGTGGTTTGCAGGGGGAAGAAGCCGACGGTCTGTTGGTCCTGCATCAATTCGTAGTTGGTCAGGGCCGCGATCGACTCGATGACGTTGGCCGGCGGGCCCAGGTCCAGTTCCTCGAACAGGCGGTCGACGGTACGCCGCAACAGGCCGCTGCGCGGCGGCAGAATCCACGGGAACGGATGCAGCTCGGCCAGGCTCAGCGGCCCGCCGCTGGCGTGCAGCGGGTGCTCGGAACCGGCGACGATGCACAATCCCTCCTCGCACAGCACATCGACTTTGAGCCGCGGCTCGTGCTCGTGCCAGCGCCAGTCATCGGGAATGCGCCCGACGACAATATCCAGCTCACCGGCCAACAGGCTTGAGAACAGCTGGTCCATATGCCCGACCCGCACCGTCACCAGCACCCCTGGCGCGCTCTCCTTGAGCAGGCGCAGGGTATGCGGCAACAGCAAGGCCGATGACGAGGTCAGCGAGCCGACCATGACCTGGCCGGTGGTGCCGCTGTGGTAGGCATTGACCTCATCGGTAAGGCTGCGCAGTTCGGTGAGCATGGCATGGGCGCGGCGCACCACCACCCCGCCCAGCTCGGTGGCACGCACCCCGCGGTTGCCGCGCACCAGCAAGGCGGCGCCGAGGAAGGCTTCCATTTCGTGGATGATCTTGGTCACGGCCGGCTGGGTTAGGTTCAACGCCTGGGCCGCGCCCACCAGCGAGCCGCTACGCAGGACCTGGTCGAAGACCACCAATTGATAGAGTTTGAGTTTGCGCGCAACAGAGACAACGGTCGACTTCATGGGTAACACCGGATGATGATCGAGCGCCGTAAAAACAGCACTCCACCTAACGGGCGATTCCTTATTGTTTTATAAACTTTCACACCAGAACTTCGCAGCGTGGCGGGGAGAGTTGTTCATTCCTTTAAATTCAATATAGAGCCCGCAGGCGAGCAAAAAACTGATGCAGATCATCAATTTAGGCGAGAAAAACAGGTAGGGAGAGAGGGTGCGGCGGGGGTTATTTTCCGAGCATAACATACTTTCAGACATCGGCAAGGCAGCGGCTTCCTTGTTATTCCAAACAGCCTATAAAGCCGTCGATTAAAGTTGAAATAAAAATAACGAACACAACTATAACAACTTGGAATATCAGCAGAATTCAATATCGCTACTTGGCTCAACGATGGATTGGGCGCTTGACCCTGCCCTTGACACAGCCAAAAGCCCCCAGTAATTTTCTCACCCCCTCCTTTTCGGCTACCGCTGCCGTGCACCGCCCAGGCGTTAGGGTTTGTACGAAAAGTCGCCGAGCGGCGATCAGGCAAAGCGAAAACAGGCGAGGAAGCGGAGTTTACGAGTTGTAAATGAGCATTCCGAGCCTGTTTTCAACGCAGCATGATCGTCGCGCAGGCACTTTTCGTACAAAGCCTAACTCGCGAAGCGGTCATACAGCTGCCGACACTCATACGGTCGCCCTCCCCTGGCGTACCTCTACTCCGATATCAAGTGCACAAGGATGATTCCATGATCATTCGTCAGGCTAACGCTGCCGACTACCCGCAACTGCTCGACCTCTGGCTGCGCTCCGTGCGCGCCACCCACCACTTCCTGCAAGCATCCGACATAGACGCGCTGCTGCCGCAACTGCGCGACGTCTACCCACCCGCGGTTGAGTTATGGGTTGCAGTAGACACTGAAGACCGCCCGCTGGGCTTTATCGGGCTCAACGAAACCCACGTTGAGATGCTCTTCATTGATCCCGACCTGCGCGGGCAAGGCATTGGCCGAGCGCTACTGGATTACGCGCATGATTCGCGGGATACCCTGAGCGTTGACGTAAACGAGCAAAATCCCCAGGCGGTGGGGTTTTATCTGCATTACGGCTTTGTTCAGACTGGCCGTTCGCCGCTGGATGGCGAAGGCCGGCCGTTCCCGTTGCTGCACATGAGCTTGCCGGCTGCAACGGCCTGAAACGGTTCTGGGTTGCCAAGTAGGAATTGGGTCAGTGCGCCAGTGACGGTTGGGTAGCGACCGAGACGGTAAAGATCAAGACAAACAGCACAACGAGTACCCAGAACACCACCACGATTGTCAGCATGACAACCTTCAGGCTTTGATAAAGCCAGCGCAACCAATGACCTTCGGGTCTTGCTGCTGAGCGGGTTCTGAGTACGCCCTTCAAATAGAAACCGAGCAGGGCCAACAGTGCGCCATCAATCAACAGCGCGGGCAGCCCGGCTACGGGAAAAATGCTTTCCCACCGATAGAATGGCGAGCGGCTCAGGAACAGCACATAACAGGTGAGGCTGCCGTAGGGGATGGCTCGCCACCCTTTACCGGCCAGCGCCCCGACCATCAGGCACATAACCACCATGAACGGGTTGAGGAGAATATCGATCATCCATTCCAGTACGTTGGGGAAGTAGCCCGGGGAATGGATGCTGCGCCAGATGTGTTCGAACAATGTTCAGGCTCCTGCCTTTTATGGACTTTCCGCAGCACGGTATCGGCGCATTGTCGGGTTACATGAGCCCTGTTCAGGGGCTGTACGAAACGCCTCTCGTCGTAGACTGCTTACGAGCGAACACTCGGCACTCTTGGTAGACTAGAGCACCTTTGTTTTTGCTTCGCGCCGGAAAGCTGTAACAAACCGCGCAGAGCAAAACACCCCTGAATGGCTGCAAATGCGTCGTAGAACATGCCCCTAGAATCCGCCTCAACCCCAGTAAACCCGCGCTCTGAGCCGTCTCGCCGGTTCAGCGTTGCACCGATGATGGACTGGACTGACCGCCACTGCCGGTTCTTCCTGCGCCTGCTGTCCAGCAACGCCCTGCTCTACACCGAAATGGTCACCACCGGCGCCTTGCTGCACGGTGATGCCGAGCGTTTCCTGCGTCATAGCGAGGCCGAGCATCCGTTGGCGCTGCAGTTGGGCGGCAGTGTGCCGGCTGATCTGGCCGAGTGCGCCAAGCTGGCCGAGGCCGCAGGCTATGACGAGGTCAACCTCAACGTCGGCTGCCCGAGCGATCGGGTGCAGAACAATATGATCGGCGCCTGCCTGATGGGCCATCCGGCGCTGGTCGGCGATTGCGTGAAGGCAATGCAGGATGCGGTGCAGATTCCGGTGACGGTCAAGCACCGCATCGGTATCAATGGCCGCGACAGTTATGCCGAGCTGTGCGATTTCGTCGGTCAGGTGCGCGATGCCGGTTGCCGCAGCTTTACCGTGCATGCGCGCATTGCGATTCTTGAAGGCTTGTCGCCGAAGGAGAACCGTGAGATTCCGCCGCTGCGGTATGACGTCGCCGCGCAGTTGAAGGCCGACTTCCCGGACCTTGAGCTGGTGCTCAACGGCGGGATCAAGACCCTGGCCGAATGCCAGGAGCACTTGAAGGTTTTCGACGGGGTGATGCTCGGACGCGAGGCTTATCACAATCCGTATCTGTTGGCCGAAGTTGACCAGCAGTTGTTCGGCAGCAGCGCGCCGGTGATCAGCCGCAGCGAAGCGCTGGCCAAATTGCGCCCTTATATTGCTGCGCACCTGGCCTGCGGCGGCGCCATGCATCACATCACCCGGCATATTCTCGGCCTTGGCCAGGGCTTCCCGGGGGCGCGCAAGTTTCGCCAGTTGCTGTCGGTGGATATCCACAAGAGCAAGGACCCACTTGCCCTGCTCGACCAGGCCGGCGAGCTGCTGCAGGGGCGTTAACCCCGGAACCTGTGCGCGCTTTGGCACTCGAAGGCTTATCCCCTTCGCCCCGCCTGCCAGCCAGCCCTTGAGCGGCTGGCAGCGCTCGGGTAATGTCGATCCATTGCACAGGACAGAGCACGCCCATGACTTCCAAGCTGGAACAACTCAAGCAGTTCACCACTGTGGTTGCCGACACCGGTGATATTGATGCCATCAGCCGCTTGAAACCGGTCGATGCCACCACCAACCCTTCGCTGCTGCTCAAGGCCGCGGCCATGCCTGGCTATGCCGAGCTGCTCCAGCAATCGGTCGCGCACAGCAAGGGCGATGTCGGCCTCGCCTGTGACGCCTTTGCCGTGGCGGTTGGCGCCGGCATTCTCAAGGTGATTCCGGGGCGTATCTCCACTGAGGTCGACGCCCGCCTGTCCTTCGACCAACCGGCGCTGCTGGCCAAGGCCCGGCAGTTGATCGAGCTGTACGACCAGGCCGGTATCGGCCGTGACCGGGTGCTGATCAAACTGGCCTCGACCTGGGAAGGCATCCGCGCCGCCGAGGTTCTGGAAAAGGAAGGCATCCAGACCAACCTGACCCTGCTGTTCTCCTTCGCCCAGGCCCAGGCTTGCGCCGACGCCGGGGTGTTCTTGATTTCGCCGTTCGTGGGGCGCATCTACGACTGGTACAAGAAGTCCACCGGCAAGGACTACGTCGGCGCCGAAGACCCGGGCGTGCAGTCGGTGACGCGCATCTACGATTACTACAAAACCAATAACTACAAGACCGTGGTCATGGGCGCGAGCTTTCGCAATATCGGCCAGATCGAGCAACTGGCCGGCTGTGACCGCCTGACCATCAGCCCCGAGCTGCTGCAGCAGTTGAACGATGATCAGGGCGAGCTGCCGCGCATCCTCAAGCCTGGCAAAACCGGCGAGGCGCGCCAGCAGTTGACGGAAAGCCAGTTCCGCTGGGCGTCGAACGAAGATGCCATGGCCACCGAGAAGCTGGCTGAGGGGATTCGCCAGTTTGCCCGGGATCAGGAGAAGCTTGAGGCGTTGTTGGCGGCAAAGGCCTGATACAAATCTGGGTTTGCCAGTGAGGTAGATTGCGCGGAGCATCACTCGGTTCGCGTCGTCTGCAATCGCTGGCAAGCCAGCTCCCACAGGTACTGCATGCATAGCAGGCATCCCGGATCAACCTGACCTCCCAATCTTGTGGCGCCTTCTCCGTTGTCGATAACCGATGCATCTTCTTTGCCCTTGGTACTGGCCGGCCCGTTGCTGCGCCGCCTCGAACCCACGCGCATCGTGTTCTGGCTGGTAGCCTGCGAGCCGCTGCAAGCTGAACTGCAACTGAGCTGCGCAGGCGTTTGCGCCGACATCCACTGCAAGGTTGTGCCGATTGGCCGTCAGGCGTTTGTCCACCTGCTCGACATCCGCCTCGACAGCCCGCTGCCGTGCGATGAGCAGATCGACTACGACCTGATCTTCAACAACCAGGGCATCGCCGACTACGCACCACACCTGCTTTACCCGGGCGCGCAACGGCCGAATTTCGTCCTGCGTTCACACCTGGAGCACCTGCTCCACGGCTCCTGCCGCAAACCCCACCACCCGGCGGCCGACGGCCTGCTGTGCGCCGATCGCCTGTTGCTGGAACATCCCACGCCATTGCAGCGCCCGGCCCTGCTGATGATGAGCGGTGACCAGGTGTATGCCGACGATGTCGCCGGGCCCATGCTGCGCGCCATACATGCGCTGATCGAGCGCCTGGGGCTGTTTGGCGAGCACCTGCAAGGCGCGGTGGTCGATGACAGCGCCGCGCTCTACCAGCACCCGGCCAGCTATTACCACCGCGCCGACCTGCTGCCGGCACTGGAGAGCAACGAAACCCTGCGCGAGCGCTTTTTCGGCGGCACGCGCAAGCCGATCTTCACCAGCAGCAACGCCGACAACCACCTGGTGACCTTCGCCGAAGTCATGGCCATGTACCTGCTGGTCTGGTCCCCGCTGCCCTGGGGCCTGATCGACGTGCAGATGCCACCCGGCCTCAATGCCGAGCGCCAGGCCCGCTACCGCCAGGAACAGCAACTGATCGACGGCTTTGCCAGCGGCCTTGGCGGGGTGGCGCGGGTATTGGCGCATTTGCCGAGCCTGATGATTTTCGATGACCACGACATCACCGATGACTGGAACCTGTCGGCGCAATGGGAAGAAACCGCCTACGGCCACCCGTTCTCCAAGCGCATCATCGGCAACGCCCTGCTCGGCTATATGCTGTGCCAGGGCTGGGGTAACAACCCGGATGCCTTTACCGGGCTACTGGAGCATTGCCAGGCCTTCAGCCACAGTGCCGACGCCGATGACTACCTCGACACGCCGCTGCAGGATGCGCTGATCAACGAGGTGCTGCGCTTTCAGGGTTGGCAGTTCGTCCTGCCCAGCAGCCCGGCGCTGCTGGTGCTCGATACCCGCACCCGGCGCTGGCGCAGTGAAAGCAACTTCAACAAACCCTCGGGCCTGCTCGACTGGGAAGCCTTAAGCGAGCTGCAACAGGCGCTGCTCGACCATCCTTCCGCGATCATCGTCTCGCCGGCGCCGATCTTCGGCGTCAAGCTGATCGAGAGCGTGCAGCGGGTATTCAGCTGGCTGGGTTATCCGCTATTGGTCGATGCCGAAAACTGGATGGCCCATCGCGGCGCGGCGCAGGTGATCCTGAACATCTTCCGCCACTCGCGCACACCGGGGCACTACGTGATTCTCTCCGGTGACGTGCACTACTCGTTCGTCTATGAGGTGCTGATCCGCCACCGCCAGCGCGCCCCGCACCTGTGGCAGATCACCAGCAGCGGCATCAAGAACCAGTTCCCCAAGCGTCTGTTGGACACCTTCGATCGCCTCAACCGCTGGCTGTACTCGCCACGCTCACCGCTCAACTGGTTTACCAAGCGCCGGCAAATGCAGGTGATGCCGCGCACACCCGCGCATAGCAAGGCCGGCGAGCGGCTGTGGAACAGCGCGGGCCTGGGCCAGGTGTTTTTCAATGAACAGGGGCAGCCGGCGCGGATTTTCCAGCTCAACGCCGATGGCAGCGCGGCGACCGAGTTTCCACCGCGCGAAGCTGACTGTTAAGTGATTTTTGACCGGCGCCAGAACGGCGCCCGGTCGACGATCAGGTGCGCTCGAGGGCGTTGACCAGGTCGTGGAAGGCTTCGCGGTTGGAATCGTTCAGACCCATGAGGATCTTGTGCGCCTCAAGCACCTTGGAGCGCACCACGTCTTCGTTCTGATCCTGCGACGGCAGGTCGGTCAGGCATTCCGGGCACGGGATCGGCCGGTCAACGATGTTGAACACCTGGTCGAAACCCATCGACTGCAACAGGCGGGTGATGTCGGCGTGGGTGGTGACCACCGTCGGCAACAACCCGACCTTTTGCCGCGACAGGATCGAGAGCTTGGCCAGCAAGCCCAAGGTGGTGCTGTCGATGCTGTGGGTTTCTGTCAGATCGATGACGATCGCCGAGAAATTCAGCGCCGTGAAGATCTTTTCAATCGTCGCATCCAGCGCCGAACACAAGGTCAGGCGCACTTCACCGACAAACTTCAGCACGAAGGTGCCATTCTGCTCGGCGAACTGGATTCTACCCGTACTCATTGAAGGTTCCTGCTCAACACCAATAGGGCGATATCATCCGGCATCTCCCCAAGCGTAGCTAATCCGAATCGTTGGCGCAGCCCATCCAGACTACCGCCTGCGGCCTTGATGATTTCAGGCAGGGCCGCCTCTTTATCTTTGAGTGTGTCACCGGGCAAAAGGTCCAGAATGCCATCAGACAGCAGCGTCAGGCTGAACTGCGGCGGCAACTCCAGGACGTGGTCCTGGTAGGTAGCCTCCTCGAACAAGCCGACCGGCAATCCGCGGCCCTCCAGATAACGGCTCTGGCCCGGGGTGTACAGCACTGGCAACGGCAGGTGACCACCGATGCTGTAGGTCATGATACCGGTGTCTTCGTCGATCACGCCGCCGACCATGGTCACATGCTTGCCCAGCTTGCAGTTGATCAGGCCGCGGTTGATGTGCCCGAGTACTTCCGACGGTTTGAAGTCACGCAAGTTGCCGCCGCGCTTGAATTCGAACAGCAGGCGCGTGGTCATGAACTTCAGCAGCACGGTGACGAAGGCCGAAGACGCGCCATGCCCGGAAACGTCTGCCAGGTAAAAGGCAATTCGCCGGTCATCGACACGGAAATAGTCGGCAAAGTCGCCCGACAGGTATAACGACGGAATGATCTGGTGCTCGAACGACAGGTCGTCGGCCACCCAGGGGCTTTCCGGCAGCATGTTCATCTGCACCTGACGCCCGGCGGTCTGGTCTTCCTGCAGCAGGTGCAGGCTGGCCTCAAGCTCGCGGTTGGCGGTTTCGAGCTTTTCCCGGTAGCGCTGGTTTTCCAGCACCAGACGCGCGCGGTCCAGGGCCCGGCGTACCGAATGCTCGAGCACCGCGAGGTCTTCGAGGGGCTTGATCAGGTAGTCGGCCGCGCCCAGGCGCAGGGCCTCGACGGCGTCGTTCATCACCCCGGCGCCCGATACCACGATCACCGGCAGTTCCGGCGCGCGCTCGGTTACCTGGCGAATCAGCTCCAGGCCGCCCATTTGCGGCATGCGCAGATCGCAGATCACCAGATCAGGATGTTCCTGTTCGAAGACCTGCAGGCCCTGCTGGCCATTGGCTGCCTGCAGGACGCTGAAACCGCTGTCTTCCAGGTAGGCGGCAAGACTCGCACGTACGACGTCGTCGTCATCGATTATCAGCAGCGTTGCACTGGTTTTCTGCATGTGGGCAAACGGCGCCAGGAATAGGTTGGGCGTAGGTGAGCATCGGCCCACGTACTGGATTCACTTCGAGCTACTCTTCTATGAGTTGTAGGACATCAAAACCTGTCCGGCAAATAGCAGAGGTGCCTTGTAAGGCGCAGACGGTACTCCCATCCGCCGGGCGTTTCAAGGGCACACCGATGGTCGCCGATGCTCTTTACAGCCGAAAGCACCGGGAGTTATAAAAACCCCTCCAACCGCAACGCAATGAAAGGATGCCGAGATGAGCTCAGGGCCCATGGACTACAGCGAGAAGCGCGATTTCATTCGCATGCGGGTGGAAGCAGATATCAGCCTGATCCACCAGGATCAAGTCATCGCCGCCGTCTGCCTCGACCTCTCCAGCAGTGGCATGCAGGTCCAGGCGCCGCAGCCGTTCACGGTTGGCGATCAACTCGAGGTGCGTATCGACTCCGACCATCCGGCACTCAAGGGCCTGGAAGCGAGCACAGAGGTGGTGTGGATTGCCGACCAGCAAGACGGCAAGCAGAAACTCGGCCTGCGCATCCTCAGCATGAAATAATTGCAGACACAAAAAAGGCGACCTGAAGGTCGCCTTTTGTTTACCCGCTCGGATCAGAAGTCGTCGACGACGGCGCCATCCTTGACCTTGAATTCGCGATTTTGCAGGTATGCATTGCGAATGAAGATGTATTTGTCGCCATTGATCAGCTTTTCAGCCGACAGCAGGCTCGCGCGGGTGTCGACCACATCGACGGCGGCGGCGGTGTTGCGGGTCGGCACGTGGTCGATGTAGCGGTAGGGTTCGGTGTAGGTGTCCGGGTACTTGCCGATGGCATCGCGCACAGTGCTCGGGCCGAGCAACGGCAGCATTACGTACGGGCCGCTGCTCACGCCCCAGTAGCCGAGGGTCTGGCCAAAGTCTTCGTCATTGCGCTGCAGGCCCATCTTGGTCCCGACATCGAAGAACCCGCCAATACCGAAGGTGGTGTTGACGATCAGCCGCGCAGTATCAACCCCGGCGGCGTGCGGCTTGAGCTGCAGCACGTTGTTGGCCAGGTTGGTGACGTCGCCCAGGTTGCGGAACATGTTGTGGATGCCGTCTTCGAGGAACTGCGGAGTGACCGCCTGGTACCCCTGTGCCAGCGGCTTGAGCGCGTAGGTGTCGAGCGTGTCGTTGAAGCGGAAGATCGGCCGGTTGATGCTTTCCCAGGGATCTTCTTCAGTGGCCGCCTGGGCCGCGACGACAGGCGCCAACAGTAGGCCGGCACAGACACAAGCCCGGGTCATCCGATCGATCAGGCCGATCCTACGCATAGTGTTACTCCTCGAACTAGGCAGACGCCGCGCGTCCTACGCCAAAAAATGAAGCAAGTATAAAGGCTCTGCTGCCGTTAAGCAGCTTGGCATAAACAACGTCGCAAAAATGTGAACAACTGTGTATCGGCAGCGTCACCAAAAAGTAACAACCCAAGCGTAGCCTGCAAAGTATTTCAGGGACGTTGCCATGCCAGACTCCCCCGCCATCACTGCCCTGCTGTTCGGCTTGCGCGGCTGCCTTGTCGAAGTGAACCCGGGCTCTGATGCCCAGGCACCCTGCCCCACTCCGGGCGCGCTGCCCACCCTTGACTGGCTGTATCAGCAAAAGGTTCCCTGTGCCTGGCTCGATGAGCTGCCGGCTGCAGACGGCAAACAAATGGCCAGCCCCTTGCCGGCCTGGCTCAATGCCTTCCCGGCCTGCAAGACCCCCTGGCCGGCACCGGATGCCTGCTGGCAGGCACTGATGAGCCTCAGGGCGGGCAAACTCGACGGTTGCGTGCTGGTCAGTGGCGAACCACGCCTGCTGCAGTCGGGCCTCAACGCCGGGTTGTGGACCATCGGCCTGGCCGCCTGCGGGCCCAGCAGCCAGTGGCAAGCCCTTGGCCCCAAAGAGCAGGAACGCCAGCGTGGCCAGGCCACCTTGCAGTTGTTTGCCCTGGGCGTGCACTCGGTGATCGACCACCTCGAAGCCCTGGCCGACTGCCTGGCAGACATCGGCCAGCGCCGGCGCAAAGGTGAAAAACCCTGAAACAGCACCTTTGATCAGGGTCATGCAAAGCGCTGGCCGGTGGATTACTCTAGTAGACAGGGCATGGACCTTTCACCCGCTAACGGGGTCCATGACTGTGCCTATTCATAGAGGGAGAACACCCATGCCTGCCCAAGAACTGCAAAAGCAACTCACTGAGCTGCGCGAGCAACTGGAGCAGAACCCGCCGCTTTCAGAAGAAGAGCGCCAACACCTGCATGAGCTGATGGAGAAGATCGAGGCCGAGATCAAGCTGGAAGCCGCGACCAAGGACAACAACCTGGTCGATGGCGTCAACCTCGCCGTGGAGCGCTTTGAAGTCGAGCACCCGGGCCTGACCGCCACCTTGCGCAATATCGTTCAGAGCCTGCAAAGCATGGGCATCTAAGCCCGCCGGAATAAAAAAGCCCCGTCATCGAACGGGGCTTTTCGTTACTGGCGAACCAGTCGCAGGTTCTGAAGGGTCACCTGTGTAGTACTGCGGTACGGGTTGATGTCCAGGCCGCCGCGGCGCACGTAACGGGCATAAACCGTCAGGTGTTCGGGGTTGAGCAGGCGCTTGAGGTCAAGGTAGATGCGCTCGACGCACTGCTCATGGAAGTCGGCATGCTGGCGGAAGCTGATCAGGTAGGTCAGCAGGCTGGCATGCTGCAGCGCCGCGCCACGGTAGTGCACGGTGACACTGCCCCAGTCCGGCTGGCCGGTGACCGGGCAGTTGGACTTGAGCAAATGGCTGTGCAGGGTTTCTTCAACAATGTTGGCGCTGTCGCAACGCAGCAACTCCGGCTGCGGTTGCTCGTAGTTGCTGATGCTGACATCCAGCTCATCGATGCACACGCCCGGCAAGCCGACCACGCCCTGCCCTTCGACCTCGGCCAGGCTGCGGACCTGCACGCCCACCGGCTTGCCGGCGGCAGCCGAGAGGTCCTTGACCAGGCATGCCTGCAGGGCAGCGGGCGATCCGAACACGGTCTGGTTCAGCGAGTTGAGGTACAGCTTGAACGACTTCGACTCGATGATGTTCGGCGAGTCGGCCGGGATGGCGAACTCACCGATTGCTACCACCGGCTTGCCCGACGCCAGCAACCAGGACAGCTCGAAGCAGTTCCAGAAATCGACGCCCTGCCATGGCAGGGTCTGGGCGCTGACGCCCAGCTCGGCCCATTTTGCCGCCCGCGGGATCGGGAACAGCAGCGAGGGTGTGTAGGTGGAGACGTATTCGCTGGATTTACCCAGCGGAGAATGTTCGGCGGCAGGATGCATGGCTAAAACCTGTAGGAGCAAATGCGCCTAGTTTATCGGTTTTAGGCCATGCTTTGGGCAATCGGCTGTTATTGGCCGATGGTCAGCTTGCCGACCATGCCTGCTTGATAATGGCCGGGCACGTTGCAGGCGAACTCGATTGGCGTCGACTGGCTGAAGGTCCACGTCAGTTCGGCGCTTTTGCCAGGTTCGACCATCACCGTGTTCGGATCGTCATGCTGCATGCTTGCGCCATGGTCCATACCGCCGTGCCCCATGGCGGAATGGTCCATCTGGCCTTGCATGGCGAGCATTTCTTTCTGGTGCCTGGCGTGCATTACAGCATCGCCGAGGCTGAACTCGTGGGCTACCGCGCCCTTGTTGACCAGCACGAAGCGCACGGTCTCCCCGGCCTTGACCTCAAGGCTGCGCGGCGCGTAATACATGTCGCCCATCACCACCTCGACGCTGCGGGCGGCCTTGCTCGCAGGCGCAGGCTGGCCGAAGGCGTAGGAATGCGCGGGCGACGCCAAGGCTGGAAGGCTGAACAGCGCCAGTGCGCCAATGATAAAAAGGTGTTTCATTTCAAGCCCACTCCAGGGTTGCGACGGTTCAGGCTTCACTGTAGAAAATCGCCGCTGGCAGTCACCTGACAAAAACATTACAACTTTGTCAGCTTGGCCACCCGCCACGCCCGCCGCGGTATAACCCTGCGGCAATCCACGTAAAAGAGCCAGCCGATGAAACTGTTGATCGTCGAAGACCAGACCAAGACCGGCCAGTACTTGTGCCAGGGCCTCAGTGAAGCGGGCTTTGCCACCGAGCTTGCCAGCGACGGCAATACCGGCCAGCACCTGGCCCTGACCGGCGACTATGACTTGCTGATCCTCGACGTCATGCTGCCGGGCCGCGATGGCTGGCAGATCCTCCAGGCGGTGCGCGCCGCCGGCCTGGAAATCCCGGTGCTGTTCCTCACCGCCCGCGACGCCGTCGAAGACCGCGTGCACGGCCTGGAACTGGGCGCCGACGATTACCTGGTCAAGCCGTTCGCCTTCTCTGAACTGCTGGCACGGGTGCGCAGCCTGCTGCGCCGCGGCAGCAGCCCGGCACAGGAAACCAGCCTGGGCCTGGCCGACCTGCGCCTGGACCTGATCCGCCGCCGGGTCGAACGCACAGGCCAGCGCATCGACTTGACCGCCAAGGAGTTCGCCCTGCTCGAACTGCTGCTGCGCCGCCAGGGCGAAGTGCTGCCCAAGTCGCTGATCGCCTCGCAGGTGTGGGACATGAACTTTGACAGCGACACCAACGTCATTGAAGTGGCGATCCGCCGCCTGCGCCTGAAGATCGACGATGCCCACGACAACAAGCTGATCCATACCGTGCGCGGCATGGGTTATGTGCTTGAAGAGCGCAGCGCCTGATGCGCCGCCTGTCCCTCGGTAGTCGCCTGGCACTGCTGTTTGCCGCCTGCACGGCAGTGGTGTCGCTGACTGCCGGTATCCTTTTTAGCCGCGCCAGCGCCACCCACTTCATCGAGCTCGACCAGCAACTGCTCAACAGCCGCCTGTCACTGCTGCGCCAGATGCTCGAAGGCGTGGACGACCCGGCCAGCCTCGCGCCGCGCCTGCCTGCCCTGCAAACCGAACTCAGCCACCAGGCCGACCTTGCCGTGCGCATTCGCGGCCGGGACGGGCGCATCTGGTTCGACAGCCAGGCCGGCCTGCCCGAGTCGCCGCAAGTGCTCGGCCTGAGCACCCTGCACAGCAGCGGCGTCGACTTTCGCAGCCTGTGTGTCAACCTCAACGGTGGCGACGCCCAGCTGACGCTGTTTCTCGACATCACCCACCATCAGCATTTCCTCCAGCGCATGCAGCAGCTGATCTGGCTGACTGTCGGCCTTTCGGCGCTGGCGACCGCGCTGCTCGGCGCCTGGGCCGCGCGCAGCGGGCTGCGGCCACTGCGGCAGATGGGCGAGGTGGCCTCCGGGGTATCGGCACGCTCGTTGACCACACGCCTGCCCGAAGGGCAAATGCCGGTGGAACTGGCAGAACTGGCGCAGACCGTCAACGCCATGCTCGAACGTCTGGACGACGCCTTTCAGCGCCTCTCGGCGTTCTCTGCCGACATTGCCCACGAGCTGCGCACGCCGCTGTCCAACCTGCTGACCCACACCCAGGTAACCCTGACCCGGCCGCGCAGCCTGGATGAATACCGCGAGGCGCTGCACAGCAACCTCGAAGAGCTGCAATGGATGGCGCAACTGGTCAACGACATGCTCTACCTGGCCAAGGCTGACCACGGCTTGCTGATGCCCAGCCGCCAGCAACTGGCGCTGGAGGACGAGGCCGATGCCTTGCTCGAATACTACGCACCGCTGGCTGAAGATGCCGAGGTAAGCCTGAGCCGTGAGGGCCAGGCGCCGCTTGCCGGCGACCGGCATATGCTGCGCCGGGCGCTGTCCAATTTGCTCGACAATGCCCTGCGCTTTACCGCGGCCGGCGGCGAGATACGTGTGACCATCGAGCGACACCAAGACGGAGTAAGGCTGCAGGTGGCCAACCGCGGTGAGCCGATTGACCCGGCGTTGCTGCCGAAACTGTTCGACCGCTTCTACCGGGCAGACCCGGCGCGGCGCGAAGGCAGCAGTGAGCATGCGGGGTTGGGGCTGGCGATTACCCGCTCGATCGTACAGGCGCACGGCGGGCGTATTCGCGGCGAGTCGGCTGGGGGCTGGACGCGGTTCGTGATCGACTTGCCGACGGTGTGAATACCATCTCGGGGCAAGCCCGCTCCTACAGCCGGTGTAGGAGCGGGCTTGCCCCGCGATCAGCCATCACTCGTAACGCAAGGCGTACGCCGGCTCTACCTGCGAAGCCCGCCAGGCCGGGTACAGGGTGGCCAGGAAGCTCATGATCAGGCCGGCGCTACAGATCAGCGCCACGTCGCCCCATTGCAGTTCCGACGGCAAGGTACTGATGAAGTACACGTCCGAGGTGAAGATGTGCTGGCCGCTGACCCGCTCCAGCCAGCCGACGATCTGGCTGACGTTGAGCGCGGCAATCACCCCCAGCACGCCGCCGATCAAGGTACCGACGATACCGATCAGGCTGCCCTGGACCATGAAGGTGCCCATGATCTGCGCCGGCGTTGCGCCGATGGTGCGCAGGATGGCGATGTCGGCGCCCTTGTCGTTGACCACCATGATCAGCGTGGCAATGATGTTGAACGCCGCCACGGCGATGATCAGCAGCAGCAACAGGCCGATCATGGTCTTTTCCATCTTCATGGCACTGAACAGGCTGCCCTGGGTGTGGGTCCAGTCATCGGCGCGGTATTGCTCGCCAAGGCTTGTGGTAATCGCCTTGGACACCTGCGGCGCCGCGTACAGGTCCTTGACCTTGAGGCGCACGCCCTGCACCTGGTTCGGCGCCCAGCGTTGCATCTGCGCGGCGTCGGCCATGTGCATCAGGCCCAGCGAGCCGTCGAGCTCGGCGCCGACCTTGAATACCCCGACCACGTTCAGGCGCTGCATGCGCGGGGTGATGCCACCCGGCGCGCTGCTGACTTCGGGCACGATCAGGGTCAGCTTGTCGCCGACATTGAGACGAAAGCGGCGCGCGGTGATTTCACCGATGACCACGCCGAACTCACCCGGCTTGAGGTCTTCAAGGTTGCCCTGGACGATATGCTGGGCAACGATCGAGACCTTGCCCTCCTCGGCCGGGTCGATGCCGCTGACCTGGATCGGCTGCATCGAGCCCTTGTAAGAGAGCATGCCTTCCATCTCGGTCAGTGGCGCGGCGGCGATCACTTCAGGGTTTTTCAAGGCTTGCGCCGCCACCGGCCGCCAGTCGTCCAGCGGCTGGGCACCGAGCACGCTGGCGTGCGGCACCATGCCGAGGATGCGCGAGCTCATTTCGCGCTGGAAGCCGTTCATCACCGACAGCACCACGATCATCGCCAGCACGCCCAGGGACAGGCCGATCATCGAGGTCATGGAAATGAACGAGATGAAATGGTTGCGGCGCTTGGCGCGGGTGTAGCGCGCGCCGATGAAAATAGACAAGGGTCTGAACATGAACGAAAGCACCCGGGTAAAGAAAAGGAACCAGGTGCCCGCCTGACAGCGGCGGGCACGTTGCGCGGGCAATCAGATCGGTACCAGGTGCCCGTCTTCCAGGCGTAGTACGCGGTCCATCTGGCGCGCCAGGTTGAGATCGTGGGTCACCACCAGGAAGGCCGTCTGCGAAGAGCTGCTGAGCTCCTGCATCAAGTCCTGGATGCCCTGGGCGGTGTGATGGTCGAGGTTGCCGGTGGGCTCGTCGAGCATCACCAGCCCCGGACGGTTGACCAGCGCCCGGGCGATTGCCACGCGCTGGCGTTCGCCACCGGACAGCTCGGCCGGCTTGTGGCTCAGGCGATGGCCCAGGCCGACGCGCTTGAGCAGCGCTTCGGCGCGCTCGCGGGCTTCGGGGATGGCGGTGCGACCGATCAGCAGCGGCATGCACACGTTCTCCAGCGCCGTGAACTCCGGCAGCAGGTGGTGGAACTGGTAGACGAAGCCCAGGGCGCGGTTGCGCAGCAGGCCACGGGCGCGTTCGCCCAATGCCGAGAGCTCTTCGCCGGCCAGCCAGACGCTGCCTTCGGTCGGGGTATCGAGGCCGCCGAGCAGGTTGAGCAAAGTACTCTTGCCTGAACCGGAGCTACCGACGATCGCCACCCGCTCGCCCGGGTGCAGCTCCAGCTGCAGGCCGGACAATACCTGGACTTTCTCCGGGCCTTCCTCGTAGGACTTGCCCAGGTTGCGGCAACTCAGCACTGCTTTATCACTCATGCCCAACTCACTCATAACGTAGCGCCTCCGCAGGCTGGGTGCGTGCCGCACGCCAGGCCGGATACAGGGTGGCGAGGAAACTCAGGACCAATGCCGCACCGCAGACCATCCACACGTCCTCGGCCATGATCTGCGATGGCAGGTAGTCGATGAAGTAGACGTCGGCATTGAGGAACTTGTGCCCGATCAGGGTCTCGATGCCGGCAATCGCGGCGCTGACATTGAGCGCGGCGAAAATGCCCACCAGCGCGCCGATCAGGGTGCCGACCACGCCGATCACCGTGCCCTGGACCATGAAGATGGCCATGATCTGCCCCGGTGTCGAGCCCAGGGTGCGCAAGATGGCGATGTCGCCCTTCTTGTCGTTGACCACCATCACCAGGGTGGAAATGATGTTGAACGCGGCCACCGCGACAATCAGCAGCAACAGCAGGCCGATCATGGCTTTTTCCATGCGGATCGCCTGGTACAGGTTGCCGTGGCTACGGGTCCAGTCGCGGGCGTAGAACTCCTGCTCGCCCAGCTTCTGGGCGATGTCCCAGGCAACCCGGGGGGCCTGGAACAGGTCGTCGAACTTCAGGCGCAGGCCCTGCACCTGGTCGGCTTTCCAACGGTGCAGGCGCGACAGGTCCGACAGGTTGGTCAGGCCCAGGTAGCCGTCGATTTCACCGGCGCCGACATGGAAGATGCCGACCACGGTAAAGCGCTTCATGCGTGGGAACATGCCGGCCGGAGTGACGGTGACCTCGGGGGCGACGAAGGTCAGTTTGTCACCGATGCCGACGCCCAGCTTGGCCGCCGCCTTGTCGCCGATCATGATGCCGAAGCCGCCAGGGGCCAGGTCATCGAGCTTACCCTCGCGGATAAAGTCGTCGATGATCGAGACCTTGCGCTCCTGGGCCGGGTCGATGCCGTTGAGCAGCACCTTCTGCACCTTGCCGTCATGGGTCAGCAGGCCCTGCATCTGGGTGAAGGGCGCCACCGCCAGAACCTGCGGGTTCTGCTTTACTTGACTGGCAAGGGCGGGCCAGTCGTTGATCGGCTGGCCGGTTTCCAGTGTGGCGTGGGGCACCATGCCCAACACCCGGGTGCGCATCTCGTGATCGAAGCCATTCATGACCGACAACACCACGATCATCACGACAACGCCCAGGGCGAGGCCGATCATCGAGGTCAGGGAAATGAACGAGACGAAGTGGTTGCGACGCTTAGCACGGGTATAACGCGTGCCGATGAATACGAAGAGAGGTCTGAACATGTCGGGGCTTGTTCGGATGAAAGAGGAACGTCCTTGTGGCGGGGCTTGATTAGCAGCTTTACACTCAGACCACCGCCGCTACCATGGGTTCGCCATGTCGACATTAGATGAAGAAGATCGCCGCGAATACTACCGTATCGAGGATCGGATCGCACTGGAAATTAGCCCGTTGAGCGCCGCCGAAGCGCTTGGCACAGACTTGTTGCAAGATACTTCACCGCTGTTCAACCTGCTCAGTGAACTGCACCTGAGCGAGTTCGAGTCCCAGCACCTGCTGCGCCAGCTCAGTGACAAGGACCGCACCCTGGCGGCCTTTCTCAAGGCCCAGAACAAACGCATCGATCTGCTCAGTGCCGTGGTTGCGCAGACCCTGCTCGGGCAATTGAGCGCGCCGCAGGCGGTAGTGCTGTCCGAGGGCGGCATCGAGTTCAACCGCGCCGAGCCGCTGGCGGCCGGCGAGCGCGTGGCCGTGAAGATGGTGTTGATGCCCCAGGCCCTGGGCTTGCTGCTGCGCGCCAAGGTCACCCATTGCGACCGCCAGGCCGACGGCCAGTACGAGATCGGCACCGAGTTCGTCGACACCACCGACGCCCAGCGCCAGCTGCTGGCCCGCTACATCCTGCAACGCCAAGCGCAACAACGACGCCAGGCCCTGGAGCAGAACGACCCAAGCGCCTCCTGAGTTTCACTTATTTGTTGAAGGAACAGACGTGACCACGATTTACGGCCACCGCGGCGCCAAGGGCGAAGCCCCCGAAAACACCCTCACCAGCTTCCAGCAGTGCCTCAAGCATGGCGTGCGCCGCTGCGAGCTCGACCTGCACCTGTCGGCTGACAACCAGCTGATGGTGATTCACGACCCCAGCCTCAAGCGCACCACCGGCCGGCGCGGCAAGGTGGTTGAACATAGCGCCGCCGACCTTGCCACCTACGACGCGCGCAAGGGTGGCCCGGGCTGGGTCTCGCCCTGCCCGATCCCGCGACTTGAGGAGCTGTTTGAAAAGTGCGATTTCGAGCACTGGCAGCTTGAGGTCAAGAGCGCCTCGCGCACCCGCGCCGCCACCACGGTGCTGGCGATCCGCGAAATGGCCCAGCAGTTCGGCCTGCTCGACAAGATCACCATCACCTCAAGCTCACGGGAAGTGCTGGGCGCAGCGCTGGAGCTGACTCCGGATATTTCCAGGGGACTGGTGGCCGAGTACGCCTGGCTCGACCCGCTGAAGGTCGCCCAGAACTACGGCTGCAACTTGCTGGCGTTGAACTGGACACTGTGCACCCCCGAGCGCCTGATCAAGGCCCAGCGCCAGGGTTTGCACGTGTCGGTGTGGACAGTCAACGAGCCGGCGCTGATGCGCAGGCTCGCCGACTTCGGCGTAGACAGCCTGATTACAGACTTTCCCGGTTTGGCCAGCGCCACCCTCGAGAATCGCTGAAATCGGTCTCCCCGGCCGGCTCAGGCCACCGGCCGGAGCCGCTCAAAAAAGCCGGTTGAGGCCGTCGTAAGCCGCTACCCGATAGGCTTCGGCCATGGTCGGGTAGTTGAAGGTGGTGTTGACGAAGTACTTCAGGGTATTGCGCTCACCCGGCTGGTCCATGATCGCCTGACCGATGTGGACGATCTCCGAGGCCTGGTAGCCGAAGCAGTGCACGCCGAGGATTTCCAGGGTTTCGCGGTGGAACAGGATCTTCAGCATGCCTTGTGGCTCACCGGCAATCTGCGCCCGGGCCATGCTCTTGAAGAAGGCCTTGCCGACTTCGTAAGGCACCTTGGCCTGGGTCAGCTCCTGCTCGTTCTTGCCGATCGAGCTGATCTCAGGAATGGTGTAGATGCCGGTCGGCACATCGTTGACGAAGCGCCAGCTGCCATTGTCGACGATACTGCCGGCAGCCGAGCGGCCCTGGTCGTGGGCGGCACTGGCCAGGCTCGGCCAGCCGATCACGTCACCGGCACCGTAGATGTTCGCCACGTGGGTGCGGTAGTTTTCGTCGACTTCGATCTGGCCACGGCTATTGACCTTGATGCCGATGTTTTCCAGGCCCAGCTTGTCGGTGTTGCCGGTACGGCCGTTGCACCAGAGCAAGGCATCGGCCTTGATCTTCTTGCCGGATTTCAGGTGCAGGATCACCCCGTTGTCCAGGCCTTCGACACGCTCGTACTCTTCGTTGTGGCGCACGGTGATGTTGTTGTTGCTGAAGTGGTAGCTCAACGCCTGGGAGATTTCCGAGTCGAGGAAGCTCAGCAACTGGCCGCGGTTGTCTACCAGCTCTACCAGCACACCCAGGCCGCTGAAGATCGAGGCGTACTCGCAGCCGATCACGCCGGCGCCGTAGACGATCAGTTTGCGCGGGGTGTGGCCGAGGCTGAGGATGGTGTCGCTATCGTAGATTCGCGGGTGGTGGAAATCGATATCGGCCGGGCGATACGGGCGCGAACCGGTGGCGATGATGATGTGCTTGGCCACCAGCTTCTCGACCACGCCGTTGGCGCAGACCACTTCGATGGTCTGCTCGTCGGCGAAGCTGCCGGTGCCGAAGAACACGTCGACGCGGTTGCGGGCGTAGTAGCCGGTGCGCGAGGCCACCTGCTTGGAGATCACCTTCTCGGCGCTTTTCAGCACGTCGGGGAACGAGAACCAGCGCGGCTCACCAATGGCCCGGAACATCGGGTTGGTGTTGAACTGCATGATCTGGCGCACCGAGTGACGCAGGGCCTTGGACGGAATGGTACCCAGGTGGGTGCAGTTGCCGCCGACCTGGCGACGGCTATCGACCATCGCCACCTTGCGTCCTGCTTTGGCAGCATTCATTGCCGCCCCTTCTCCTGCGGGGCCGGAACCCAGCACCACTACGTCGTAGTTGTAGACAGCCATGCGTACTCCTTCAGAACAGGCCCACGCGCCACATCGGCGGGCGGGGCTACCTCATGCCGCCAGCGGCGCCATGCAAAAATTCGGGTGCAGTCTAATCAAGCTTGAACGCCGCGCACATTAACCCTTGGTCGCGTCGTAGGCTATTTTTCTCTGCACTACATGTATTCATTGTCAGTTCACCAGCACCTGGGCAAACGCCGGCGTGCTGCGGGAGACGAAACCATCGGCAACCCGGGTCACGAACACTGCGCCAATCCCGTGCCGAAGGGCAAACTCCCAGCCGCGCTCAGGCCCGAGAATCAGCAGCAAGGTCGAATAACCATCAGCCATCAGCGTCGAGCGGTCAAACACCGTCACCGAGGCCAGCTCGTGTTTCACGGGTTTTCCCTGGCGCGCATCGAAGGTGTGTGAATAGCGCTGGCCATTCTCCTCGAAATAATTGCGATAGTCACCGGAGGTCGATACACCAAACCCGTCCACGTCCAGCACTTGCTGGGCTATCTGGCGGTCAGCGCGGGGCAGTTCCAGCGCCACTTTCCACGGGCTGCCGTCGGCCTTGCGCCCGATCGCCTTGAGTTCACCTGTCGCCTCGACCAGCAAATTCGCGACCCCCAGGGCTTTTAGCCGCTCCACCAGCAGGTCTACCGCATGCCCGGCGGCGATGCTGTTGAAGTCCACTTCCACCGGCGCATCCTTGCACAGCTGCTCGCCAACTATGCGCAAATGCCCATGCCCGACCCGCTGGCGAGTGGCAGCCAGGGCCTGGGCATCCGGTACTTTTTCCATCCGCGACTGCGGGCCAAAGCCCCACAGGTCGAGCAAGGGCTCCACGGTCAGGTCAAAAGCGCCGTCACTTTGCTGCGCCAGTTGCTCGCCGACCCGCACAAGTTGCAGTACATCGGCCGGCATCGACTGACAGCTATTGGCCGGCAGCCTGTTGAAAGCTTCGGTCAAAGAATCACTACGGTAGGTGGAAAAACGCCTGTCGACACCCTCGAGAATCCGCTCGACCTCGCGCTTGACCAGCTCCGGTGCCGGCCCCTGGGGCGTACGCACATACTGCACGGTGTAGCTGCTGCCCATGGTCGGGCCACTGATGCGCTCCAGGGTGTTGCCCTGCCCGCACCCGGCCAGGCCCAGCATCGCACCGATCAACACTGCCTTGCGCATCCAGCCTCCAGGGAAAATTCAGGCAAAAAAAACGGGAACCCTGAGGTTCCCGTCTTTCACGATCAAGCCAAGCTTAGCGTGGGAAAGCAGGCGGATTGACGCCAGCCATGTCTTCCATCACGCGCACTACCTGGCAGCTGTAACCGAATTCGTTGTCGTACCAGACGTACAGGACAACACGGTTATCGTTGCAGATGGTGGCTTCGGCATCGACCACACCGGCGTGGCGCGAACCGACGAAGTCGGTGGAGACCACTTCCTGGGAGCTCACGTAGTCGATCTGCTTGTGCAGGTCCGAGTGCATGGCCATCTGGCGCAGGTACTCGTTGATCTCTTCGCGATTGGTGGCTTTTTCCAGGTTCAGGTTGAGGATGGCCATCGACACGTTCGGCGTTGGTACGCGGATCGCATTGCCGGTCAGCTTGCCCTTGAGCACTGGCAGTGCCTTGGCGGCTGCAGTGGCGGCACCGGTCTCGGTGATAACCATGTTCAGCGGCGCGGCGCGGCCACGACGGCTGCCCTTGTGGAAGTTGTCGATCAGGTTCTGGTCGTTGGTGAACGAGTGAACGGTTTCAACGTGGCCGTTGACGATACCGAACTTGTCGTTGACCGCTTTGAGCACAGGAACGATGGCATTGGTGGTGCAGGAAGCCGCGGAGATGATCTTGTCATCAGCGCTGATTTCGCCATGGTTGATGCCGTGCACGATGTTCTTCAGCGCGCCCTTGCCAGGTGCGGTGAGGATCACGCGGGCCGCGCCCGGGCAGGCCAGGTGCTGGCCCAGGCCGTCGGCGTCGCGCCATACACCGGTGTTGTCGACGATCAGGGCATTCTCGATGCCGTACTGGGTGTAGTCGACTTCGCTCGGGTTCTTGGCGTAGATAACCTGGATCAGGTTGCCGTTGGCGGTGATGGTGTTGTTGGCTTCGTCGATGGTGATGGTGCCATCAAACGGGCCGTGCACCGAGTCACGACGCAGCAGGCTGGCACGCTTGACCAGATCGTTCTCGGCGCCTTTGCGCACGACGATGGCGCGCAGACGCAGGCCGTCGCCACCACCGGTTTTTTCGATCAGGATGCGCGCCAGCAGGCGGCCGATACGACCGAAGCCGTACAGCACGACGTCGGTGCCTTTGCGTGCCGAAGCGTTTTGCTGGCCAACCACGTCAGCCATTTCTTCACGCACGAACTGCTCGGCAGTACGGCCGTTGCCTTCTTGCTTGAACTTGTTGGCCAGCTTGCCCAGGTCGACCGAAGCGGCGCCCAGTTTCAGCTCGCTCATGGCTTTGAGCAGCGGGAATGTCTCGTGTACAGACAGTTCGGTTTCGTCGGTCTGGCGATGACGGGCAAAGCGGTGTGCTTTGAGGATCGAGATCACCGAGCGGTTGATCAGGCTACGGCCATAGATCGAGCTCACCACATTGTTATTGCGGTAGAGCTGACCGATAAGCGGGATCATCGCTTCTGCAAGCGCTTCACGATCAATCCACTCACCAAGACACTGGTCGGGCTTCTGAGTCACGGGAACCTTCCACATGTAGGGACAGAAAAAAGGGGCTACATTATGACGCCCCGCAGCCCATCGGGCAATGAGCGCCTGTCGCCAGCATCGCACTACATGCTTTTAGCCTGCACAAACCTGACAGCGCGGGCCTGCGCCCGGTACAATTGGCGTCTTTGTCGCAACGCTTGGAGCTCGACCTCCCGTGCCTGTTCTGCGTCTACCGCACCTGCCGGCCACTGCCGGCAAACAAACCTGGGGCAACCTGCCGGGCGCCGCCCTGAGCCTGGCCATTGCCGAAGCGGCCAGCGCCGCCAAACGCTTCACCCTGCTGCTGACCGCCGACAGCCAGAGCGCTGACCGCCTCGAGCAGGAGCTGCGCTTTTTTGCGCCCGAGCTGCCGGTGCTGCCGTTCCCCGACTGGGAAACCCTGCCCTACGACCTGTTCTCGCCGCACCAGGACATCATCTCCCAGCGCATCTCCAGCCTGTACCGGCTGCCGGAGCTCGACCACGGCATTCTCGTGGTGCCGATCACCACCGCCCTGCACCGCCTGGCGCCGACGCGCTTCCTGCTCGGCAGCAGCCTGGTGCTGGACATCGGCCAGAAGCTCGATGTCGAGCAGATGCGCACGCGTCTTGAAGCCAGCGGCTACCGCTGTGTCGACACGGTCTACGAGCACGGTGAATTTGCCGTGCGCGGCGCCTTGATCGACCTGTTCCCGATGGGCAGCAAGCTGCCGTACCGCATCGACCTGTTCGATGACGAAATCGAGACCTTGCGCACCTTCGACCCGGAAACCCAGCGCTCGATCGACAAGGTCGAGTCGGTGCGGCTGCTGCCGGCCCGCGAGTTCCCGCTGCAAAAAGATGCGGTGACGCGTTTCAAGGCGCGCTTTCGCGAGCGCTTCGACGTTGATTTTCGCCGCTGCCCGATCTTCCAGGACCTTTCCAGCGGCATCACCCCGGCCGGTATCGAGTATTACCTGCCGCTGTTCTTCGACGACACCTCGACCCTGTTCGACTACCTGCCCCAGGACACCCAGGTGTTCTCCCTGCCCGGTGTCGAGCAGGCCGCCGAACACTTCTGGAGCGATGTACGCAACCGTTATGAGGAGCGTCGCATCGACCCGGCGCGGCCGCTGCTGCCGCCGGCCGAGCTGTTCATGCCGGTGGAAGACTGCTTTGCCCGGCTCAAAAGCTGGCCGCGGGTGGTGGTCAGCCAGGGTGACCTCGACAGCGGGGTCGGCCGCGAACGCTTCCCGGCCCAGGTCCTGCCCAACCTTGCCATCGAAGCCAAGGCTAACCAGCCATTGGCGGCGCTGTCGGGGTTTCTCGAGACGTTCCCTGGCCGCGTGCTGTTCACCGCCGAATCGGCGGGGCGCCGCGAAGTATTGCTGGAACTGCTCGAACGCCTGAAGCTGCGCCCGCAGACCGTCGACAGCTGGAGCGCTTTCGTCGCTGGCAAGGCGCGCCTGGCGATCACCATCGCCCCGCTGGACGAAGGCCTGCTGCTGGACGACCCGGCCATTGCCCTGGTCGCCGAGAGCCCGCTGTTCGGCCAGCGGGTGATGCAGCGCCGGCGCCGCGACAAGCGCAGCGACGCCAACAACGATGCGGTGATCAAAAACCTCACCGAGCTGCGCGAAGGCGCGCCGGTGGTGCATATCGACCATGGCGTGGGCCGCTACCTGGGCCTGGCGACCCTGGAAATCGACAACCAGGCCGCCGAGTTCCTCACCCTCGAATACGCCGAGGGCGCCAAGCTCTATGTGCCGGTAGCCAACCTGCACCTGATCGCCCGCTACACCGGCAGCGACGACGCCCTGGCGCCGCTGCACCGGCTCGGCTCCGAAGCCTGGCAGAAAGCCAAGCGCAAGGCTGCCGAACAGGTGCGCGACGTCGCCGCCGAACTGCTCGACATCTATGCCCGCCGCGCCGCGCGCAAAGGCTATGCCTTCGCCGACCCGTCGGTGGACTACGCCACCTTCAGCGCAGGCTTCCCCTTCGAGGAAACCCCCGACCAGCAGAGCGCTATCGAGGCGGTGCGCGAGGACATGCTCGCGGCCAAGCCGATGGACCGCCTGGTGTGCGGCGACGTCGGCTTCGGCAAGACCGAAGTGGCCATGCGCGCGGCGTTCATTGCCGTGCATGGCGGTCGCCAGGTGGCGATCCTGGTGCCCACCACCCTGCTCGCCCAGCAGCACTACAACAGTTTTCGCGACCGCTTTGCCGACTGGCCGGTAACGGTCGAAGTGATGAGCCGCTTCAAGTCGCCCAAGGAAGTCGCTGCCGCGGTGGCGGACCTGGCCGAAGGCAAGATCGACATCGTCATTGGCACCCACAAGCTGTTGCAGGACGACGTCAAGATCAAAGACCTGGGCCTGGTGATCATCGACGAAGAACACCGCTTCGGTGTGCGCCAGAAAGAACAGCTCAAGGCCCTGCGCAGCGAGGTGGACATCCTCACCCTGACCGCCACGCCAATCCCGCGCACGCTGAACATGGCCGTAGCCGGCATGCGCGACCTGTCGATCATCGCCACGCCGCCGGCACGCCGGCTGTCGGTGCGCACCTTCGTCATGGAGCAGAACAAGAGCACGGTCAAAGAGGCGTTGCTGCGTGAGCTGCTGCGCGGTGGCCAGGTGTACTACCTGCACAATGATGTAAAGAGCATCGAAAAATGCGCCGCCGACCTCGCCGAACTGGTGCCAGAAGCCCGCATCGGCATCGGCCATGGGCAGATGCGCGAACGCGAACTCGAACAGGTGATGAGCGACTTCTACCACAAGCGCTTCAACGTGCTGATCGCCTCGACCATCATCGAGACCGGCATCGACGTGCCGAGTGCCAACACCATCATCATCGAGCGCGCCGACAAGTTCGGCCTGGCCCAGTTGCACCAGTTGCGCGGCCGGGTCGGGCGCAGCCACCACCAGGCCTACGCCTACCTGCTCACCCCGCCGCGCCAGCAGATCACCGCGGATGCCGAGAAGCGCCTGGAAGCCATCGCCAACACCCAGGACCTGGGCGCAGGTTTCGTCCTGGCCACCAACGACCTGGAAATCCGCGGCGCCGGCGAGCTGCTCGGCGAAGGCCAGAGCGGGCAGATCCAGGCAGTCGGCTTCACCCTGTACATGGAAATGCTCGAGCGCGCGGTCAAGGCCATCCGCAAGGGCGCCCAGCCGAACCTCGACCAGCCGCTGGGCGGCGGCCCGGAAATCAACCTGCGCCTGCCGGCGCTGATTCCCGAGGACTACCTGCCGGATGTCCACGCGCGGCTGATCCTCTACAAGCGCATCGCCTCGGCGGTGGATGAAGACGGCCTCAAGGACCTGCAAGTGGAGATGATCGACCGCTTCGGCCTGCTGCCGGAGCCGACCAAGAACCTGGTGCGCCTGACCCTGCTCAAGCTGCAGGCGGAAAAGCTCGGGATCAAGAAAGTCGATGCCGGGCCCAATGGCGGCAAGATCGAGTTCGAATCGGAAACCCCGGTCGATCCGCTGGTGCTGATCAAGCTGATCCAGAGCCTGCCAAAACGCTACAAGTTCGAAGGCGCCACCCAGTTCAAGTTCCTGGTGCCGATGGAGCGTCCGGAAGAACGCTTCAACAACCTTGAGGCGCTGTTCGAGCGCCTGACCCCACAATCTGCGTGAAGGAAGTTCCATGCGTGTAATGCGTAGCCTGACCCTGCTGCTGGCGCTGATCGCCCCGGCAGCCTTTGCCGATGGCACTTTTCAGGTCGAAATGATCCTGGTACGGCAAAACGCCGTGCCGGCGATCACCATCAAGTCGGCTCCGGAAGACTGGCGCAACGGCGCCCAGGCCATCCAGGAAGGTGACCTGCGCCAACCGGCGCTCAATGACGAAGCGGCCAAGCTTGCCGCCGACCCGCAGTACACCGTGCTGCTGCACAAGGCCTGGAAACAGGACGCAGGCACAGTGGCGATCAGCGACGGCGAAGAACACTTCGGCCAGTTCCCCATCGCCGGCAACCTGAGCATCAAGGAAGAGCGCTTCATCGCCGCAGAAGCCAACTTCTGGGTCAACCAGTTCGACGGCAACGGCAGCGTGCTGCAGAGCGAAGCATTCAAGCAGAGCAACAGCAACATGAAAAATGGCGAGTTGACCTTCCTCGATGGCGGACACCTGGCCGTGCTGCTGAAAGTTACTACCCACCGCCCAGTCAGCGCCCCCGCTGCGCCTGCGGAGATGATGGAGCAGTAACCCGATGCCTAACGATGGTCTTGCCCCCACACCTCACCTGATCCTGGGCAGCCACGAGTTCAGCGCCTACGTGCCGCAAACCGGCCGGATGCAGCGCCAGCACCAGCACCGGGCGGCGCTGTCGTTCAACTATGACGGCATTCGTGCCAGCGGCAGGCAAGGCAAGGAAGCCGGCCGCCTGGACGTCAGCAGCCAACGCCTACAGCGCCACGCCGAAGCCGAAAGTCAGATCCGCCAAACCCTTCAACGCCTGGGCTTCAAGGTCGCCACCCGGCAAAGCAAAGCCTTGCCGGAGAGTGCCGGCGACCTGCTGGAGCTGGCTTCCGAAGCGGCCTGGCTGCGTTTCATGCTCAACGATCTGCCCAGCCTGCGCGAGCAAGGCTGGGAGATCGAGTACACCGAGGACTTCGCCTTCAACCTCGCCGAGGTTGACGACTGGTATGCGCACATCGACGAAGCCGGCGGCCGCGACTGGTTCGACCTGGAGCTGGGTATCGAGGTCAATGGCCAGCGCCTGAGCCTGCTGCCGATTCTGCTCAATGTGCTACGCAGCCACCCGGAGCTGCTTAACCCGGCGCAACTGCACAAGCGTCGCGACGACGAGCAGTTGCTGGTGCAGATCCCCGCCCCCGCCGGTGAAGCACGGCGCAATCTGCAAGTGGCCTTGCCCTACGGCCGCCTCAAGCCGGTGCTGGCCACCCTGGGTGATTTTTACCTGCGCGAACCCGGCGAAACCAGCGTGCGCCTGCCGACCCTGGACGCCACCCGCCTCAACGACCTGGAAGACCTGCCGTTGAGCTGGCAAGGTGGCGAACAGGTGCGCAGCCTGGGCGAACGGCTGCGCGATATTCGCTTGCAGCCGGCACAAACCCCGGATGGCCTGAACGCCACCCTGCGCCCCTATCAGCTTGAAGGCCTGAGCTGGATGCAGGCCCTGCGCGAGCTGCAGGTTGGCGGTATCCTCGCCGACGACATGGGCCTGGGCAAAACCCTGCAGACCCTCGCCCACCTGCTCTGCGAAAAGAACGCCGGGCGCCTGACCCACCCGGCGATGGTGGTGATGCCCACCAGCCTGATCCCCAACTGGCAGGACGAAGCTGCGCGCTTCGCCCCAGGCTTGCGCGTACTGGCCCTGCAGGGCATTGGCCGGCGCAGGCATTTCGACAACCTGCAGGACTACGACCTGCTGCTGACCACCTACGCCCTGCTGCCCAAGGACCTGGAGCACTTCAAGGGCCTGATGCTGGATGTGCTGATCCTCGACGAGGCGCAGTACATCAAGAGCCCGAACAGCAAGGCGGCCCAGGCGGCGCGCCAGCTCGAAGCACGCCAGCGCCTGTGCCTGAGCGGCACGCCGCTGGAAAACCACCTGGGCGAGCTGTGGTCGCTGTTTCACTTCCTGCTGCCTGGCTGGCTGGGCGATGCCAAGGTCTTCAATCGCGACTACCGCGTGCCGATAGAGCGCCAGGGCAACGATGAACGCCTGCAGTACCTGAATGCGCGAATCAAGCCCTTCCTGCTCAGGCGCACCAAGGAGCAGGTGGCCACCGAACTGCCGGCCAAGACCGAAATGATCCACTGGGTCGAGCTAAGCGATGCCCAGCGTGACGTGTACGAAACCATGCGCCTGGCCATGGACCAGAAAGTGCGCGCCGAAATCACCCGCAAGGGCGTGGCGCGCAGCCAGATCATCATTCTCGAAGCGCTGCTCAAGTTGCGCCAGGTGTGCTGCGATTTACGCCTGATCAACAGCGAAGCCTCGACCGCGCGCGGCGCCCACTCCGGCAAACTCACCAGCCTGATGGAAATGCTCGAAGAACTGCTGGCCGAAGGGCGACGCGTCCTGCTGTTCTCGCAGTTCACCAGCATGCTGCGGCTGATCGAGGCCGAACTGCAGCACCGCGGTATCGCCTATGCCCTGCTGACCGGCGAGACCCGCGATCGCCGCTCGCCGGTGCAGGACTTCCAGAGCGGGCAATTGCAGATCTTCCTGATCAGCCTCAAGGCCGGTGGTGTGGGCTTGAACCTGACCGCGGCCGATACCGTGATCCACTACGATCCGTGGTGGAACCCGGCCGCGGAAAACCAGGCCACCGACCGTGCCTACCGCATCGGCCAGGAGAAGCCGGTGTTCGTCTACAAGCTGATTACCCGGGGCACGGTGGAAGAAAAGATCCAGCAGTTGCAACTGGAGAAATCGGCGTTGGCGGCGGGTGTGCTGGATGGGCGTCAGGCGGGGGACTGGCGTTTGGCGGCGGAGGATATCGATGCGTTGTTTGCGCCGTTGCCGGGGAAGCGGCACGGCACAAGATCTGGTTGAATTCATCGCGGGTCAAGCCCGCTCCCACCCTGTGGGAGCGGCGGTGCGGCGACCCGACTTGACCCGCGATTGCCATCAATCGACCAGTTGCGCTTCCTTCAGCGCCCCCAGGGCCTCCAGCCAGCGCGGCTGCTGACGGTAGTCGGTACGGGCAAAGCCCTGCCCACGCATCTGCGCAATCCGCGGCGAAGGCTTGACCTTCAGGCGCTGGGCCGCGCTCAGGGCAAGTTCCGCCGCCGCACGGTCATTGCACACCAGCCCCATGTCGCAGCCGGCACTCAGCGCCGCTTCGATGCGGCTGGCCGCATCGCCGACCACGTGGGCGCCAGCCATGGACAGGTCATCACTGAAGATCACCCCGTTGAAACCCAGCTCGCCACGCAGGATGTCCTGCAACCAGCGGCGGGAGAAACCGGCCGGCTGGTTGTCGACCTGCGGGTAGATCACGTGGGCCGGCATTACTGCCGCCATTTGTCCGCTCAAGCGGGTGAACGGCACCAGGTCGGCTGCGCGGATCTGCTCCAGGCTGCGCTCGTCGGTAGGGATCGCCACATGGGAATCGGCCTCGGCCCAGCCATGACCGGGGAAATGCTTGCCGCAAGCGGCCATGCCCGCAGCGTTCATGCCGCGGATAAAAGCACCGGCAAGCAACGTGGCGCGCTGTGGATCGCCTTCAAAGGCACGGCTGCCGACCACCGCGCTGCGCTGGTGATCGAGGTCCAGCACCGGCGCAAAGCTCAGGTCCAGGCCCACCGCCAGCACCTCGGTGGCCATCAGCCAACCGCACTGTTCGGCCAGATAGTCGGCGTTGTCGTTGTCGGCAATCGCGCGCATCGCCGGCAGGCGCACAAAGCCCTGGCGCAAGCGCTGGACCCGACCGCCCTCCTGGTCCACCGCCAGGATCAGCTCCGGGCGAATGGCGCGAATCGAGGCACACAGCTCACGCACCTGGCGCGGGCTTTCAATGTTGCGGGCAAAGATGATCAGGCCGGCCACTTCGGGCTGGCGCAAAAGCTGGCGGTCCTCGGCGGTCAGCCAGGTACCGGCGATGTCGACCATCAGGGAGCCTTGCAGGCTGGCACTCATAATTGATCCTTCAGTTGACGCTGATGTGAGCCCATTGGGGGCACGCGGCTTCGTCGATCTGCACCGGGCAATGCACCGGCACCTGGTCGAACAGGCTCAGCAGGTCGGCGTTGCGCAAGCGCACGCAGCCATGGGACAACGGCACACCCATAGGTTCGCTATCGGGCGTGCCATGCAGGTAGATGTAACGACGAAAGGTGTCGACCGACCCCAGGCGATTGACGCCCGGCTCGCAACCGCTGAGCCAGAGAATGCGCGTAAGGATCCAGTCGCGACCGGGAAATTGTTCATGCAGCTCGGCCGACCAGGTCTCGCCAGTCCAGCGCCGCCCGCGCAGCACCGCGCCTTGCGGCAGGCCGGCGCCGATCTTGGCACGCACCTGGTGGCGCCCTCGCGGCGTGCAACCTGAACCATTGAGCTCGCCCGCGCCATTGCGCGCGGTGGAGATCTCGAGGCGCAGGCGCAACTGCCCCTGGGCGAACCCATAGAGGCATTGATCAGCGAGGGAAATATGCAGGAAATCAAGACTGGCCATGGGGCGCTAGCTTAGCCGATGCGGCCCGCCGCGCCCAGCCGTGGCATCAGGCCTTGGCGGCGACCGGAGCGCCGGAGGACTTGCTGCGCGGGCGCAGCTGCGCGGCAGCCATGGCCTCGTCGGTGACGCCGCTGTCGGCGCGCATGCCGGCGGCCAGGAACGGCACCATCAGGCGCATGACCTGCTCGATCGAGGTATTGATGCCGAAATCGGTTTCGGCAATGGCGCGCAAGGCCTTGATCCCGGACATGCTGAACGCCGCAGCGCCGAGCATGAAGTGCACGCGCCAGAACAGCTCGATTGGCGGAATGCGCGGCGCGGCTTCGTTGACCAGCAGCATGTAGCGGCGGAATACCTTGCCGTACATGTCTTCAAGGTAGCGGCGCAGGTGACCCTGGCTCTGGCTGAAAGCCAGGCCCAGCAGGCGCATGAAGATCGACAGGTCGTTGCCGCTGCGTGGCTGTACCACCAGGGCCTGTTCGACCAGCATCTCCAGCAGCTCTTCAAGGGTGGGCTTTTGCTCGGGGCGAGCCTGGCGACGCTCCAGCTCGCGCTCAAGGCTTGCGCAGAACGGCCCGAGGAAACGCGAGAAAACCGCCTGGATCAGGGCCTTCTTCGAACCGAAATGGTAGTTCACCGCCGCCAGGTTGACGCCGGCCTTGCTGGTGATCAGCCGTAATGAGGTTTCGGCAAAACCTTTTTCCGCGAACAGCTGCTCGGCAGCATCGAGAATGCGTTCTACGGTTTCCGACTGGGCCATGACTTCTCCGCCTGACAAACACTTGTTTGAAACATACGTTTCAAAGTGGTGATTTGTCAAGTCCGCGCAGCCGTTTTGCGGCCATATGGTCACGTATTAAACCATAGCTGCAAGCCACAAGCTGCAAGCTGCAAGAACGCCCCTGTGCCGTTTCTTGAAGCTTGGCGCTTGCAGCTTGCCACCCACTGTATATAATCCCAGTCACTGTATAAAAAGACAGAGCGATCGACATGCTAAAACTGACGCCACGCCAAGCTGAGATTCTGGCTTTTATCAAACGCTGCCTGGAAGACAACGGCTTCCCGCCGACCCGCGCAGAGATCGCCCAGGAGCTGGGCTTCAAATCGCCCAACGCCGCCGAGGAGCACCTCAAGGCCCTGGCCCGCAAGGGTGCGATCGAAATGACCCCCGGGGCGTCACGGGGCATTCGCATCCCGGGCTTCGAAGCCAAGCCCGACGACAGCGGCCTGCCGATCATCGGCCGGGTAGCAGCCGGTGCGCCGATCCTCGCCCAGCAACACATCGAGGAGTCTTGCAACATCAACCCGGGGTTCTTCCATCCGCGTGCCGACTACCTGCTGCGCGTTCACGGCATGAGCATGAAGGATGTCGGCATCGTCGACGGCGACCTGCTGGCGGTACACACCTGCCGCGAAGCCCGTAACGGCCAGATCGTCGTCGCCCGCATCGGCGATGAAGTCACGGTCAAGCGCTTCAAGCGCGAAGGCAGCAAGGTCTGGCTGATTGCCGAGAACCCCGAATTCGCCCCTATCGAAGTCAACCTGAAAGACCAGGAACTGGTGATCGAGGGCTTGAGTGTCGGCGTCATACGCCGGTAAAGGAGGCATCATGCAGTTCCCCCCTGCGTCACAGAACGTACCGCTGCAAGCACAATTGCCACTGTTCGAAGCATTCCTGGCCCAGCCGGTACTGCCCGGACTGAAAAACTCCAGGCCTGCACCCCACCCCGGCGCGGCCCAGGTTTTCAGCGAGCTGTCCTTGCGTGGCGCACTGGGTAGCTGCCAGAGCCTGCTGGCACCGATGCTGCGTGAACTGAGCGAGTTGAGCGAAGAACATGACGCCCGCTGGCTGACCCTGATCGCTCCACCCGCCAGCCTGACCCAGGCCTGGCTGCGCGAGGCCGGGCTGAACCGCGAGCGCATCCTGCTGCTGCAACCGCGCGGCAACCAGAGCGCCTTGCAACTGGCCTGCGAAGCCCTGCGCCTGGGCCGCAGCCACACTGTGGTCAGCTGGCTCAATACCGTCAGCAGCAGCGCCCGTCAGCAACTGAGCAATGCCGCCCGTGCAGGAGACGCACAAAGCCTGAACATCCGCCTCGGCTGATATTCAGGTCTGTTTCAAATGTTGATTTCGCCAGGCTTCCTCAGGACGAGGAAGCCATGCAGGCGATCAGTGCAGAACCCGCGGCCCGTCGTCGCGCTCGATCTCGCCTTCCACCAGCTTGCCAGCCATCTGCACGCCAACACTGAGCATGGCCTTGGCCACTTCGACGTGCTGACCCTGCAAAAAGGCTTTGGCGTCCTCGGAGAAATCCAGGGTTACCAACGAACCCTCGTCCTCGGCACGGCGCAGCTCGATCCGGCCATCAGGCAACTCGACAATTTCTAGAAAGGACGTTGGCATAAGGGGCTGTTCTCCACGAAAGGCCGGCATTGTACCAGCCGTTGCCCCAATCAGCACTCACTCAAACCCTCGCGAAAACGAACCGTAAGGCGCTTGAGATTTTGCCGCCAGCTTTCCAGCTCTTCGCGCGACAGCGCTGGCGCCTCGGGTTCGTCGAGGCGCACCGCCTGGATCAGCGGCTGGGTGACGTCGGTTTTTGCTGCTTTTTTCGCGACCGGCGGTCGGAACAAATCGGCATAAGCGTCAAGTAGTTGCGCCAGCCAGGTTTCGCGCTGCTCAGCCAGTTCGACCAGTTCGGCCATCTCTGGAATGGCAATGGCCTCAAGCACTTCGCGGGTCAGCAGCAGCTCGGCGCGGGGTGCGCCGGCCTGGGGCAAACGATAGAACCCGGCAATCTCGTGACACAGCCCCAGCAGTGCGCCGTACAAGTGGAACAGCGCCGATTCGCGCTCGGCCTGGATCAGCGCCTGGGCGTTCATGGCCCGGCTCTCCTGCGCCTTGCCGAGGGCTTCGAGGGCCAGGCCTGCGAAGTAAATCTTCTGGTTGGTGCGGGTGTAGAGTTCCTGGGCCATCTGGGTGCCCTCCGAAAGGCTGCAAGGCGGTCTATCAATCTACACTAGTGCAGGCCCGAAAAGCATCGCGGGGCAAGCCCGCTCCTACAGACTATAGGAGCGGGCTTGCCCCGCGATTTTTTCCTGACCTGGCGATCAGCGCTTGTCTTCGACCTTCCAGGCATTGCCGTCGTAGAACGCACGCCAGCCAGTCGGCTTGCCGTCAACCTCGGTCTGCACGTACTGCTCCTTGGTCTTGCGGCTGTAGCGAATGACTGCCGGGCGACCGTCCGGGTCCTTCTTCGGCGCTTCGCAGAGGAAGTGGTACTTCGGATCGATCTCGTCCTTGTGCGGGATGATTTCGATCACCAGTGGTGCGCGGGTCTCGCGGTTTTTCGGGAACTGGCTGGCAGCCAGGAACAACCCCGAAGCGCCGTCACGCAGCACGTAGGTGTCGTTGACCTTCTCGCACTTGAGCTCCGGCATCTTCACCGCGTCCATCTTCGGCGGCGCCGCCTCGCCGCTCTTGAGCAGCTTGCGGGTGTTCTTGCATTCGGCGTTGGTGCAACCGAAGAACTTGCCGAAACGGCCGGTCTTGAGCTGCATCTCGCTGCCGCACTTGTCGCACTCAAGGCTCGGCCCTTCGTAGCCCTTGATGCGGTAGTTGCCTTCTTCGATTTCGTAGCCGGTGCAATCCGGGTTGTTACCGCAGATGTGCAGCTTGCGCTTCTCATCGAGCAGGTAGGCATCCATGGCGGTCGAGCAGATCGGGCAGCGGTGCTTGTTGAGCAGCACGCGCGATTCCGATTCACCCTCGTCATCGGCGGCGATCTCATCGCCAGGGACCAGGTTGACGGTGGCCTTGCAGCGCTCTTTCGGTGGCAGGCTGTAGCCCGAGCAGCCGAGGAACACGCCGGTGGAGGCGGTGCGGATCATCATTGGCCGGCCACATTCCTTGCAGGCAATGTTGGTCAGGGTCGGCTGGTTGGCACGCATGCCCTTCTCGCCGTCCTCGGCCAGCTTGAGCTTGTTGCTGAAGTCGCCGTAGAACTCGTCGAGCACGTTTTTCCAGTCGCGCTCGCCCTGGGCCACGTCATCGAGGTTCTCTTCCATGCCGGCGGTAAAGCCGTAGTCCATGAGGTTGGAGAAGCTCTCGGACAGGCGCTCGGTGACGATGTCGCCCATCTTCTCGGAGTAGAAGCGGCGGTTGTGCAGGGTCACGTAACCGCGATCCTGGATGGTCGAGATGATCGCCGCGTAGGTCGAAGGACGACCGATACCGCGTTTTTCCATCTCCTTGACCAGGCTGGCTTCGGAGTAGCGCGCCGGCGGCTTGGTGAAGTGCTGGCTCGGGTCGAGCTGGATCAGCTTGAGCACTTCGCCCTGGTTCATTTCCGGCAGCACATCGTCATCGCCCGGCTTGCTCTGCTGCGGCAGTACCCGGGTGTAGCCGTCGAACTTGAGGATACGGCCCTTGGCGCGCAGTTCGAAGTTGCCGGCGGTGACGCTGACGGTGGTCGACAGGTACTGCGCAGGCGGCATCTGGCAGGCCAGGAACTGGCGCCAGATCAGCTCGTACAGACGCTCGGCGTCACGCTCCATGCCGCTGAGCTTGGTCGGATGGGTGTTAACATCGGACGGACGAATCGCTTCGTGCGCCTCCTGGGCACCCTCTTTGCTGCCGTAGACGATCGGCGCTTCGGGCAGGTACTTCTTGCCGAACTCGCTTTCGATGTAGCTGCGGGCCATTTCCACCGCATCGACCGAAAGGTTGGTCGAGTCGGTACGCATGTAGGTGATGTAGCCGGCTTCGTACAGACGCTGGGCCATCATCATGGTTTTCTTCACGCCGAAGCCCAGGCGGTTGCTCGCGGCCTGCTGCAGGGTCGAGGTGATGAACGGCGCCGACGGCTTGCTGCTGGTCGGGCGGTCTTCACGCTTGGCCACGGTGTAGCTGGACGACTTGAGCTGCGCAAGCGCTGCCATGGCCTGGGCTTCGTTCAGCGGCTTGAAGGCTTCGCCGTTCTCGCGGGCCACTTCGAAACGCACCTTGGCGTCCTTGGCGGTACCCAGGTCGGCGTGCACTTCCCAGTATTCTTCAGGGATGAAGGCGCGGATTTCGCGCTCACGCTCGACCACCAGCTTCACCGCCACCGATTGCACCCGGCCGGCAGACAGGCCGCGGGCGATCTTGGCCCACAGCAGTGGCGAAACCATGTAGCCCACCACGCGGTCGAGGAAGCGCCGCGCCTGCTGGGCGTTGACCCGGTCGATATCCAGCTCGCCAGGCTGCGAGAACGCCTCCTGAATGGCTTTCTTGGTGATTTCGTTGAACACCACGCGCTTGTAGCGGCTGTCGTCCCCACCGATGGCTTCGCGCAGGTGCCAGGCGATGGCTTCCCCCTCGCGATCCAAGTCGGTTGCGAGATAGATGGTGTCGGCATCCTTGGCCAGGCGACGCAGCTCGTCGATGACCTTCTCCTTGCCCGGGAGAATCTCGTACTTGGCCTTCCAGCCGTGGTCAGGGTCGACGCCCATGCGCGCAACCAGCTGCTTGCGCGCCTTCTCTTTCGGCGACAGGGCCGGCGCTTCGCCCGCGGCGGCCTTGCCGCGCTTGGCAGCAGGCTCCTTGCTGGCGCTGGCCGAACCGCTGGTGGGCAGGTCTCGGATATGGCCGATACTCGACTTCACCACGTACTGGCTGCCCAGGTACTTGTTGATGGTCTTGGCCTTAGCCGGGGATTCCACAATGACCAGCGATTTGCCCATGGATCGGAAAATTCCTGAATACTGAAAATAAAAACACGGCAGGTACCTGACGCGGCACCGCTATATATAGTGGCAACAGAGTGAGGTCAAGCGCGGGGCTTTAGCCACCCTCGGCATCGGAGCGGGAAAACAGCTCGGTTTCAGCCTTGACCAAAGCAAAGCGCGGCACTTGCTCGCCGTCAACCTCGACCGACTCCAGAAACATCGAAAGCGGTCGCACCCACAGGCCGAATTCGCCGTACAGGGCCTGGTAGAACACCACCCACTCCTCGGTTTCGGAATGGCGCGCGGTGCCGAACACACGATACTCAGGCCCCTTGTAATGCCGGTATACGCCTGGTTGTATCTGCATGTTGCTCACCCTCTTGAAAAAAATTTGCTGCAAAAACAAAAACCGGGGCACCAGGCCCCGGTTTCCGTCCAGCGAAGCGTTAAACGCGTTCGAAGACGGTGGTGATGCCTTGGCCCAGGCCGACGCACATGGTCGAAACGCCGAAGGTCCCGCCATTCTGCTTCATGACGTTGAGCAGAGTGCCGGAAATCCGCGCACCGGAGCAACCGAAAGGATGGCCCAGGGCGATGGCGCCGCCGTGCAGGTTAACCTTCTCATCCATCTTGTCGAGCACTTTCAGATCCTTCAGCACTGGCAGGGCCTGTGCGGCGAAGGCTTCGTTGAGCTCGAAGAAGTCGATATCGGCGATCGACAGGCCCGCGCGCTTGAGCGCTTTCTGGGTTGCCGGAACCGGACCGTAGCCCATGATTGCCGGGTCGACACCAGCCACGGCCATGGAACGGATCACCGCCAGAGGCTGGATACCGAGGTCCTGGGCACGCTGGGCCGACATGACGATCATGCACGAGGCGCCGTCGGTGATCTGCGACGAAGTACCGGCAGTCACGGTACCACCTTTGGGGTTGAAAGCCGGCTTGAGGGCCGCCAGGCTTTCCAGGGTGGTGTCCGGGCGAATGGTTTCGTCGTAGTCGAAGACCTTGAGGAAGCCGTTCTCGTCGTAGCCCTGCATCGGGATGATCTCATCCTTGAACTTGCCTTCGACCGTCGCCTTGTGGGCGAGCTGGTGCGAACGCAGGCCGAACAGGTCCTGCTGCTCACGGCTGATGCCGTGCATCTTGCCGAGCATTTCGGCGGTCAGGCCCATCATGCCCGAGGCCTTGGCGGCGTACAGCGACATGTGCGGGTTCGGGTCGACGCCGTGCATCATGCTGACGTGGCCCATGTGCTCGACACCACCGACGACGAAGACATCACCGTTGCCGGTCATGATCGCCTGGGCGGCGGTGTGCAGCGCGCTCATCGAGGAGCCGCACAGGCGGCTGACGGTCTGGCCGGCAGCGGTGTGCGGGATCTGGGTCATCAGGGAGGCCATGCGGGCGATGTTCCAGCCCTGCTCCAGGGTCTGGTTGACGCAGCCCCAGATGACGTCTTCGACTTCGCTTGGATCGACCTTGGTGTTGCGCTCCAGCACCTTGCTGATCAGGTGCGCGGACATGTCTTCGGCGCGGGTATTGCGATGCATGCCACCCTTGGAGCGGCCCATCGGGGTGCGACCGAAGTCGACAATCACCACGTCTCTTGGATTCAGGCTCATATATTCACTCTCGCTCTATATCGTTGGGCGCTTAACCGAAGAAGCTCTGGCCGTTCTTGGCCATTTCACGCAGCTTCGCGGTGGGGTGATACAGCGGACCCAGATCGGCGTATTTGTCGGCCAGGGCAACGAATTCGGCTACACCGATCGAGTCGATGTAACGCAGCGCGCCGCCACGGAAGGGAGGGAAACCGATACCGTAGACCAGGCCCATGTCGGCCTCGGCCGCGGTGTCGACGATGCCGTCTTCCAGGCAGCGAACGGTTTCCAGGCACAGCGGGATCATCATCCAGTTGATGATGTCTTCGTCGCTGACTTCACGCTGCTCGTAGACGATCGGCTTGAGCACTTCGAGGACTGCCGCGTCAGCGACCTTCTTCGGCTTGCCGCGCTTGTCGGTCTCGTAGGCGTAGAAGCCCTTGCCGTTCTTCTGGCCCAGGCGCTTGGCTTCGTAGAGCACATCGACGGCCGAACGACGGTCGTCCTTCATGCGGTCCGGGAAGCCCTCGGCCATGACGTCACGACCGTGGTGGCCGGTGTCGATGCCGACCACGTCCATCAGGTAGGCCGGGCCCATCGGCCAGCCGAATTTTTCCATGATCTTGTCGATGCGCACGAAGTCGACACCGGCGCTGACCAGCTTGGCGAAGCCGCCAAAGTACGGGAACAGGACGCGGTTGACCAAGAAGCCCGGGCAGTCGTTGACCACGATCGGGTTCTTGCCCATCTTCTTGGCGTAGGCCACGGTGGTGGCAACGGCCACTTCGCTGGACTTCTCGCCACGGATGACTTCGACCAGCGGCATCATGTGCACCGGGTTGAAGAAGTGCATGCCGACGAAGTTTTCCGGACGCTTGAGGGCCTTGGCCAGCAGGTTGATGGAGATGGTCGAGGTGTTGGACGCAAGGATCGCGTCTTCCTTGACCTGGCCTTCCACTTCAGCCAGTACGGCCTGCTTGACCTTGGGGTTCTCGACCACGGCTTCGACGACGATGTCGACGTTGCCGAAGTCGCCGTAGGACAGGGTCGGGCGAATCGCGTTCAGCGCTTCGGCCATTTTCGCCGGGGTCAGGCGGCCTTTTTCAACGCGCTTGCCGAGCAGCTTGGAGGCTTCGTTCAAGCCCAGCTGGATGGCGGCTTCGTTGATGTCCTTCATCAGGATCGGGGTGCCCTTGACCGCCGACTGGTAGGCGATGCCGCCACCCATGATGCCGGCGCCGAGTACGGCGGCCTGCTTCACGTCGTGAGCGATTTCGTCGTGGGCCTTGGCTTTGCGCTTGAGCTCCTGGTCGTTGAGGAACAGGCCGATCAGGCTCTCGGCAACCGAGGTCTTGGCCAGTTTGACGAAACCTGCGGCTTCGACTTCCAGGGCCTTGTCACGACCGAAGTTGGCGGCCTTCTGGATGCTCTTGATCGCTTCGACCGGCGCCGGGTAGTTCGGGCCAGCTTGACCGGCGACGAAACCCTTGGCGGTTTCGAACGACATCATCTGCTCGATGGCGTTGAGCTTGAGTTTTTCCAGTTTCGGCTGGCGCTTGGCCTTGTGGTCGAGCTCGCCGCTGATGGCGCGCTTGATCAGGTCCAGGGCCGCAGCCTGCAGCAGCTCGGGAACCACCACAGCATCGACGGCGCCGACCTTCAGCGCGTCTTCAGCACGGTTTTCCTTGCCGGCGGCAATCCACTCGATGGCGTTGTCGGCACCGATGATGCGCGGCAGGCGCACGGTACCGCCGAAGCCCGGGTAGATGCCCAGTTTGACTTCCGGCAGGCCGATCTTGGCGCTGCTGGCCATGACGCGGTAGTCCGCCGCCAGGCACATTTCCAGGCCGCCGCCCAGGGCGATGCCATTGATCGCGGCAACGGTCGGCACGGCCAGGTCTTCGAAATCGCTGAAAATCCGGTTGGCTTCCAGGTTGCCGGCGACCAGTTCGGCCTCGGGCAGCTTGAAGTTGTCGACAAACTCGGTGATGTCCGCGCCGACGATGAACACGTCCTTGCCACTGCTGACAATCACGCCCTTGATCGATGCGTCGGCTTTGATGGTGTCTACGGCCTGACGCAATTCGTTCAGGGTAAGACGGTTGAACTTGTTGACGGACTCACCCTTGAGGTCGAACTTCAGTTCGACGATGCCGCTTTCAAGAGCCTTAACCGTGATGGCTTTACCTTCGTAAATCATCAACTGATCTCCACGATATGGAAGCTGAACTGTACACGCCGATCGCTGGTGAAAGGCCCGGCCGGCCAATGGCCGTTGTTGCCGAACCCTTGCGCCAGGCACACCCGCCAGCGCGATAGTCGGGATTCTGTAAGAGCCGTCTGACAATACAAACGCTCAATTCATACGCCCGTTTGATTTGGGTATGCACACATTCAACGAAAAGATCGCCGTTGTCAAATACCCAAAAGCAGCGGCAAAACGCGACTTTCCGGTCATTTTCTGCTGAGCGCGGGTAAACCGCCGTGGCGGTGATGCTGAGCCATTCACTGGCGCAATAGTGTTCAACGGCTTACACGCCGTTACTATTGATCAACACGGAAAAAGTTGGGATTTGCAGCAGATAGCCGCGAGATGGCTACACTGGGAGAGATTGAACCTTAAGCCGGCCTGCCTGGCCTGTCCGCCCGATCTGTGAATCGGGCTTTTTATTGATGATGATCAGGCCAGCGCCTTGAGGACCTCGGCAATATCCTGCAATACAGCCGTTTCACCGCGCTCTCCCCAGTACAGGGCAACCATCTGCGGACCCGCCTCGACCTTGTAGACGCTTTCTGGCAAGCGTGCCAATTGACCGGCATGCACGGCATCGGTGCACGGCTCGCGCCACTGGTTGAGCCATACGCCAGGGGTGGTCTGCCAATAGCTCCAGCTGTCGCTGCGGCCCGGGCGCCGCGGTCGCAGGTACTGGGCACAGGGGCTTGGCGGCTCCTTGGGCAGCCAGTGCGGCCACTCCTGGGGCGCCAGTTGCATGGCCAGGCCCATGCGCCGGGCTTCCATGCGCAAGGCCATCTGGCCGCTCTGCTTGCGTGAAGGACGCAACCAGGCCAAAGGGCTGAGAATCAGCGCAAGGATTGACACCACTACCCAGACCGTCATATCTGTTGTTCCCATAAAGCTTTGCAAATGAGCTGGTTAGCCGGGGTTCGAAGCGATCAGCCTGAAACCGACCATACTTTAACTATCGCGACTGTCAGGAGAGCTTCTCATGCCCTACGAACACATACTGGTTGCCGTCGACCTGACCGAAGAATGCGACCCGGTCATCAAGCGCGCCATGAAGCTGGCTGAACCTACCCGCGCCAAGGTTTCCCTGGTGCACATTGTCGAGCCCATGGCCATGGCCTTTGGCGGCGACGTGCCAATGGACCTGTCGCAGCTGCAACAGCAGCAGTTCGACCAGGCCAAGGAGCGCATGGAGCGCCTGTACAACAAGTACCCCGACATCAACCGCGGCGATTCGCACCTGACCTACGGCCAGCCGCGCCAGGAAATCCACCAGTTGGCCAAGGAGCAGAAATGCGACCTGATCGTGGTCGGCAGCCATGGCCGCCACGGCCTGGCCCTGCTGCTGGGCTCGACCGCCAATGACGTGCTGCATGGCGCACCGTGCGATGTGCTGGCGGTACGCCTGCAGAAAAAAGCCGAGTAAACCTCTGGCGGACCCGGCGCACTTTCAAGCGCCGGGCCCTGCCCCTCAGCTGTCGAGCTCAGCCCAGCGCTCGACCAGCACGTCCAGTTCGCCCTGCATCTTCTCCAGGCTTGCCAGTACGGCGCTGGTCTGCTCGATCGGGCGCTGGTAGAAGGCCGGGGCAGCAATTTCTTCCTGCACCGCAGCCATCTTCTGCTCCAGTGCGTCGATCTGGCCCGGCAGGGCTTCGAGCTCGCGCTGCAGCTTGTAGCTAAGCTTTTTCTTCGGCGCGTCAACCGCTGCTGGTGCTGCTACCGGCGCAGGTGCCACGGCCTCGACCACCGCCGTGTTGAGCTCGGACTTGCCCGACTTGCTTTCGGTGACGCCGAGCAGCTTCGGCGAACCGCCCTGGCGGATCCAGTCCTGGTAACCGCCGACGTACTCGCGCACTTTGCCCTCGCCTTCGAACACCAGGGTGCTGGTGACCACGTTGTCGAGGAAGGCCCGGTCGTGGCTGACCATCAGCACGGTGCCCTTGAACGCCGACAGCACTTCTTCGAGCAGCTCGAGGGTCTCGACGTCGAGGTCGTTGGTCGGTTCGTCGAGCACCAGCAGGTTGGCCGGCTTGCTGAACAATTTGGCCAGCAGCAGGCGCGCACGCTCACCACCGGACAAGGCCTTGACCGGCGTGCGGGCACGCTGCGGGCTGAACAGGAAGTCGCCCAGGTAGCTCAGCACGTGACGGCTCTGGCCGTCGATGTCGATGAAATCGCGACCTTCGGCGAGGTTGTCGATCACGGTCTTTTCCAGGTCAAGCTGATGGCGCAGCTGGTCGAAATAGGCCACTTCCAGACGGGTGCCGGACTCGACCTTGCCGCTGGTGGGCTCAAGATCGCCGAGCATCAGCTTGAGCAGCGTAGTCTTGCCGGTGCCGTTGGCGCCGAGCAGGCCGATGCGGTCTTCGCGCTGCAGGACCATGGAGAAGTCCTTGACCAGCTGCGGGCCGTTGGGGTGGCTGAAGCTGACGTTCTCCAGGACCATCACCTGCTTGCCGGATTTCTCCGCGACATCGAGCATGATGTTGGCCTTGCCCTGGCGCTCGCGGCGTTCGCTGCGCTCAACGCGCAGGGCCTTGAGGGCGCGTACGCGACCTTCGTTGCGGGTGCGCCGGGCCTTGATGCCCTGGCGAATCCACACTTCTTCCTGGGCCAGCTTCTTGTCGAACAGGGCGTTGGCGGTTTCTTCGGCCGCCAGCGCCGCTTCCTTGTGCACCAGGAAGCTTGCGTAGTCGCCGTTCCAGTCGATCAGGCCGCCGCGGTCCAGCTCGAGGATGCGCGTGGCCAGGTTCTGCAGGAAGGAACGGTCGTGGGTGATGAACAGCACGGCGCCGCCGAAACCACTGAGGGCATCTTCAAGCCAGGCAATGGCGCCGATGTCCAGGTGGTTGGTCGGTTCGTCGAGCAGCAGCAGGTCAGGCTCGGACACCAGCGCCTGGGCCAGCAGCACGCGGCGGCGCCAGCCACCGGAGAGCTCGGCCAGGGTCTTGTCGGCCGGCAATTGCAGGCGGCTCAGGGTGCTGTCGACCAGTTGCTGCAGGCGCCAGCCATCGCGCGACTCGAGGTCGTGCTGGACATGCATGAGCTTTTCCAGGTCGGCATCGCTATGGATGTTCTGGCTCAGGTGGTGGTATTCGGCCAGCAAGGCGCCGACGCCATCGAGACCTTCGGCTACCACGTCGAACACGGTACGGCCGTCAGCCACCGGCAACTCTTGCGGCAGTTCGCCGATCTTCAGGCCCGGGGCACGCCAGACGTCGCCTTCATCAGGCTTCTGATCGCCCTTGACCAGGCGCAGCATGCTCGACTTGCCAGTGCCGTTGCGGCCGATGATGCACACCCGCTCACCACGGGCGATCTGCCAGGACACCTTGTCCAACAACGGCGTGGCGCCGAACGCAAGGGACACATCGCTTAATTTGAGCAGGGTCATGATCTTCTCCAAAAACCGGGCGCGCATTCTACCCGACTTGGGCCGGCTTCACATTAAGCAGCGCGTCCTACTGTACCTTCCGACGACGGGCCGCTTCTTTACAACCAGATACAAGCACAATGCTTTCATCCGCCTGTTGCAACCGGCTAAGCTAAGGCAATGCAACTCCAACAGTGCTGGCTTCGCCGTCACTTTTCATGGTCAAACTGCCCGGAAGTCTCATGCGCAGCCGCCTGTTCTGCCTCGTATCCAGCCTGCTTCTCACTGCCTCGGCAGTGGGTGTCGCCCAGGCCACCGACATCACCCAGCAACGTCAATACTACGATGAAGCCAAACGCGCCCTGGCCAAGGGCGACAAGGGCCCGTACCTGCGTTACGCCGATGCCCTGCGCGATTATCCGTTGACGCCTTACCTGGCCTACGACGAACTCACCGCCCGGCTTAAAACTGCCAGCAACGACGAAATCGAGAAATTCCTCGCCGCCCACGGCGACCTGCCCCAGGCCAACTGGATGAAGCTGCGCTGGTTGCGCTGGCTGGCCGAGCGCGGCGACTGGGCGACCTTCACCAAGTACTACGATCCAAAGCTCAATTTCACCGAGCTGGACTGCCTCAACGGCCAGTACCAGCTCAGCCACGGCCTGCGCGCCGAAGGCTTCGCCAGCGCCGAGAAACTCTGGCTGGTCGGCAAGTCGCAACCGGCTGCCTGCGATGCCCTGTTCGAGCGCTGGGCCGCCGAAGGCCAGTTGACCGAGCAAAAGCGCTGGGAGCGCGCCAAGCTGGCGGCCCAAACCCGCAACTACGCGCTGGCCAACACCCTGGTCAAAAGCCTCAACACCCTGGCACCGCAAGGCCGCCTGCTGATCGACGTGGCGCAAAAGCCCGAGTTGCTCAACCAGCCTGGGCGCTTCACTCCGGTCAACGAGGCGATGTCCGACGTGGTCAGCCTCGGCCTGCGCCGCCTGGCCCGCCAGGACCCGGAGCGGGCCATGAGCCTGCTCGATGACTACGCCAACCGCATGCATTTCTCCCGCGACGAAAAGGTCGCCATCGCCCGCGAAATCGGCCTGACCCTGGCCCGCCGCTACGACCCGCGGGCGCTGGATCTGATGACCCGCTACGACCCGGAGCTGCGTGACAACACCGTCACCGAATGGCGCCTGCGCCTGCTGCTGCGCCTGGGCCGCTGGGAAGATGCCTACGAGCTGACCAAACGCCTGCCCCAGGACCTGGCCAGCAGCAACCGCTGGCGCTACTGGCAGGCGCGCAGCCTGGAGCTGGCGCAGCCGAAGAACCCGCAGATCCCGCTGCTGTACAAAACCGTGGCCCGTGAGCGCGACTTCTACGGCTTCCTCGCCGCCGACCGCGCGCAAACCCCCTACCAGTTGAACAACAAGCCGCTGGTACTCAGCCAGCAGCTCATCAACAAGGTTCGCAACACCCCTGGGGTCAAACGTGCACTGGAGTTCCATGCCCGCGGGCAGATCGTCGATGGTCGCCGCGAGTGGTATCACGTCAGCCGGCACTTCAACCGTGACGAGATGGTCGCCCAGGCCAAGCTGGCCTATGACATGCGCTGGTACTTCCCGGCCATTCGCACCATCAGCCAGGCCAAGTACTGGGACGACCTGGACATCCGCTTCCCGATGGCCCACCGCGACACCCTGGTGCGCGAGGCCAAGGTGCGCGGCCTGCACTCTAGCTGGGTGTTTGCCATCACCCGCCAGGAAAGCGCGTTCATGGACGATGCCCGCTCAAGCGTTGGCGCCAGTGGCCTGATGCAACTGATGCCGGCCACCGCCAAAGAGACCGCGCGCAAGTTCAGCATCCCGCTGGCCTCGCCGGCGCAGGTGTTCAACCCGGACAAGAACATCCAGCTGGGCGCTGCCTACCTGAGCCAGGTGCACAGCCAGTTCAACGGCAACCGCGTGCTCGCCTCGGCCGCCTACAACGCCGGGCCAGGCCGGGTACGCCAGTGGCTGCGGGGTGCCGACCACCTGAGCTTTGACGTTTGGGTCGAGTCGATCCCGTTCGACGAGACACGCCAGTATGTGCAGAACGTGCTGTCGTATTCGGTGATCTACGGGCAAAAGCTCAATTCGCCGCAGCCGCTGGTGGACTGGCATGAGCGGTATTTTGACGATCAGTGATTGATGCCATCGCGGGGCGACGCCTCGACTTGCCCCGCGATAGAAGTCCACAGCCGAACTACTCCAGCACCGTCACTGCCATCCCCACCTCAAGCCTTCCTACCCCATCGGCCACCAGGTTCTGGCCAAACAGCACATCGCCTTCCTTCTGCCGGTAGGTTTGCAAAGTCGCCAGTGGTTCACGGTCCGGGCTGCGTTCGCCGGTCTGCGGGTCGATGGTGGTCATGATGCAGCGCTCGCAGGGCTTGAGCACCCGGAATTCGACCTCGCCGATACGGATGCGCTTCCAGCCATCCTCGGCAAAGGCAGCACTGCCCTCCACCACCAGGTTGGGACGAAAGCGCAGCATCTGCAGCGGCCGCCCGACCTTCGCTACCAGGTCATCCAGCGATGCCTGGCCAATCAGCAGCAAGGGAAAACCATCGGCAAACGCCACACGGTCGCTGTTCAGGCCATACCCACTGGGCAGGAAGCGTGCACGTTGATCGGGCACGTAAACCAGGCGCACGTCCTTGCCGATGAATGCACTAAGCCACTGCGCGGCCGCATCGCCGGCATCGGGTACGCGAAAGGTGTCGCGCCAGATAGTGATACCGCGCAGGTCGTTTTCGGGCTCGGGTACGGCCACATGCAGCGTGGGATGGCCCGGCGCCTCAAGGGTGAGGCTGCCATCGGCGTTGTGCAGCGCGGCCAGCTGGGTCATCTGCGGGTACATGCGCTGGGTCAGGAAGCGCCCGTTGGCGCGCTCCACGAGCAGCCAGCGGCGGTCCCCGCTCAACCCCAGAAGGTCCAGCGAGGAAGTCTGCAGCGCCTCACCGCGCGCTGATTTGAGCGGGTATCGGTACAACGCACTGAGGCGCATCATGACCTGCCTTGTGTCGGTTAAAGCCCTAGCTTATACCGACTCAGGCCGTGGCTTCATCCAGCATCAGCCGCTGGCGCACGACATCGACCAGCTTGTCGGGCTGGAACTTGGAAAGGAAGTTGTCGCAGCCGACCTTCTTCACCATCGATTCGTTGAAGCTGCCCGACAGCGACGTGTGCAGCACCACGTACAACGAACGCAGGCGCGGGTCGTTGCGGATTTCAGTGGTCAGGCGGTAGCCGTCCATTTCCGGCATTTCGGCATCGGTGAAGACCATCAGCAGCTTCTCGCAGACATCCTCACCGGCATCGGCCCAGCCCTTGAGCATGCGCAGCGCCTTGAGGCCATCGCTGGCCACATGCATTTTCACCCCCAGTTGCGACAAGGTGTCGCGCAACTGCGCCAGGGCCACGGTAGAGTCGTCGACCAGCAGTACTTCGCGGCCGCGGGCACGGGCCAGCACCGGGTCTTCGAGCTTGTCGCGCGAGACCTTGGCGCTGTACGGGACGATTTCCGCCAGAACCTTCTCGACGTCGATGATTTCCACCAGTTGCTCGTCGACCTTGCTGATCGCCGTCAGGTAGTGCTGGCGACCGGCGCTGGTCGGCGGCGGCATGATGGCTTCCCAGTTCATGTTGACGATACGGTCGACGCCGCCGACCAGGAAGGCCTGCACCGAGCGGTTGTATTCGGTGACGATGATGGTGCTGCCCGGGCCTGGCTCCAGCGGGCGCATGCCGATGGCCTGGGACAGGTCGATCACCGGCAGGGTCTGGCCGCGCAGGTTGACCACGCCGCAGACGTACGCATGACGCTGCGGCATCAGGGTCAGCTTGGGCATCTGCAGCACTTCCTGGACCTTGAACACGTTGATCGCGAACAGTTGCCGGCCAGCCAGGCGGAACATCAGGATTTCCAGGCGGTTCTCGCCCACCAGCTGCGTTCTTTGGTCTACCGTGTCGAGAATGCCAGCCATCGAAGAGCCCCCAAGGTGTGTCGAAAATGATCCCAATGGCCCTGTATCGGCCGTTTGCCGCAGAGCTTGACCCTGTGAAGAAAATGCTCCGCAGCCCATTGATGTCATTTTACCATCATGCTTTACTGCGCTCACCTCTCCGCTGTCGCAAACACCCGCAAAGGGTCGTATCGAAAACACCGCATCAGGGAATCCCCTAGTGACAATCGGGTGAGACCTGATGTTCGCAATATCCATTAGCCATTAATGTGACGCCATTCTCATTGCATGAACGGAGTCAGGCTTTTGTCAGCGATCGCCTCATGGTGGCCAGCCCCTGCTCCAGCCTTACGCGCTGGAGCCAAATGATGGCTAACGACGCACTGCACAACAGCGCCCTGCAGGATTTCCTGATCGACGCCCAGGTGCTGCTGACCAAGGCAGAGGAATGCCTGCTGCACCTGCAACTGATCGACAACGATCCGGATGCCTGTCACTGCCTCAACGATACCTTGGCCACCCTGGTAGAACGCGCACAGGCCCTTGGCCTGGTCGAGGTCGCGAGTTACAGCCAACATCTGCAGGCACTGCTGGAACCCGCGCAGGCGCAACCGGCATTGCAAGGTGAAGCCCTGCAAGCCCTGGAAAGCTGCCTGACCCTGCTGGCCTGGCAGCTGGAATTGATCGATCCGCACACCGGCCGCCTGAGTCTGGATACCGAGGAACAGGTGCAGTTGCTCGACACCCTGGCCACTGCCCTGAGCCCGCAGGAGGCTCTGGCCTGCGACTCTTGCATCGAAACCCGGCACACTTGCGAACACCCCGCCCCTTCAATGGCTGCGCCCACCAGCGCGAACGCCACTGCACTTTCTTCGCCAACCAGGGGCAACTAAGGGACATAACAATACTGCCCCGGCGAGATTAACCAAGCCTGTGACGAGTGCACACTAAGACCCAACTTAGTGTATTTCCAGGCCTCTCTAATTATCTGCAACAAACATTTCGTTTAATTGATTTCGGGCAAAATCCCAGCCCCGCAAACTGATGGCAAAATGCTAGATTCGAAGACAATCGGAACCGTCGTACCAGCCCGTAAAATCTGGCTATTCAGTCAGTTATCAGAGTTCGCGACCAATTGTATTTGAAGTGATACCATGCGCGCTGATGGACACATGCACCTTACCCGGATCTCCCCAGACACCGCGTGCAGACTTTCATCGCGGTTACCCCGGCGCCGGCATTTAAACGTTATTGAAGGCAATTCGACAAACGCCTCTAGTTCGACCTTTGCAAGGCTTTCAACAGCGATATTTCAGTGGCTTCAATTTCTATGTTCTCAAGCCTCAAGACACTCAAGCGCTGGCACCCCGGAGCCTCTCTGTTGCGCTGGGCAACCGCCCTGCTGTGCCTGGCTTCGGTTGCCGTCAACCTGGCCTTGTACCTGCTTGAGCAACCACTGCCAGGCATCGCTCTGGCCCTGCAACTGGTTGCCCTGTCGAGCATTGCCTGGCAACTGCGCCAGTGGGCGCGCTCGATTGCCCTGCGCCCGGCGGAACTGGCCGACCGCCTGCTCAAAGTGCAGGAAAGCGAACGCCAGCGCCTGAGCCGCGAACTGCACGACGATATCGGCCAGTTGCTGACCGCCGCCAAACTCCAGGCCGACTGGCTCGCGCGCCGCGCTCCGAGCGAGCTGCAGGAGCACTGCAAAACCTTGCGCAGCACCCTGGACGACACCCTGGCCAGCGTGCGCGATGTTTCGGCCATCCTCAACCCAAGACAACTGTCCAGCCTGGGCCTGGAAGCCAGCCTGCGCGCGCACCTGCTGCGCGCCCTGGAAAACACCGAGGTGCACTGGAGCCTGGAATGCCGCCAGCGCCTGGGCGGCCTCCCGGAAGATATGGCCATCGCCGCCTTTCGCATTACCCAAGAGGCGGTGACCAACATCCTGCGTCACGCCAAGGCAAAGAACCTGGTGGTGCGCATTCAGCGCCAGCCCGAAGGCCTGGCGTTGTCGATCAGCGATGACGGCCTGGGCTTTTCGCCGGCCAGCAGCCCAGCCGATGAAGGCCAGCGCGGCATGGCCGGAATGCTCGAGCGCGTCGGCCTGCTCAATGGCACACTGTCGGTCAACAGCCAGCCCGGCCTGGGCACCCAGATCGACGCCCTGTTCCCCTGGCCTGCGCGCACCCTCGAACGCGCCAAGACAAGTAACGTCCCATGACCTGTACATTGCTGTTGGTCGATGACCATTCACTGATTCGCGCAGGTGTGCGCGCGCTGGTGTCCGACATTCCCGGCTATGCCGTGATCGGCGAAGCCAACGACGGCAGCCAGGTGCCGGAACTGGTCATGCAACTGGACCCGGACATCGTCCTGCTGGATATCTCCATGCGCTGCACCAGCGGCCTGGATGCCCTGACCCGCCTGCGCGCCCTGGGCTGTCGCAGCAAGGTGCTGATCCTCTCCATGCACACCGACCCGGAGTTGATCATGCAGGCCCTGGAAAGCGGCGCCCATGGCTACCTGCTCAAAGACACCACCGCCACCGAGCTTGAGCAGGCACTGGCAGCACTGCGCGGCAACGAGCGCTACCTGAGCCCGGCGATTGCCCACACGGTAATCAACCAGGCCCTGCTGCGCGCCCAGTCGGGCAAGCCGGAGACAGCGGAAAAGCACAACCTCACCGCCCGCCAACTGGAAATCCTGCGCCTGATCGTACGCGGCAAGTCGACCCGGGAAATCGCCCAGGGCCTGGGCTTGAGCATCAAGACCGTGGAAACCCACCGCTCGCAGATCATGAAACGCCTGCAGATCTACGACGTTGCTGGCCTGGTGCTGTTTGCCGTGCGCGAGCAAATCATCAGCCTCGACGACTGAGCAGCGGCGAGTCGACCGGCAGGTGCACGCGCAAGGCCGCGGGCAGCACTTCAAAACGCAGGTTGTCGCCCTGCAAGGGCTCACCATCGAGGTTGATGTCCAGGCCTTGCGAGCTTCTGATCTCGACCCATGGCAAGCGCGCACGGACAAACATGCTGTCCAGCCCCAAGCCATCGCTGAGCAGGCCGCGCAAGGTGCCGACCACTTCCTGGGGTGCCGGCAGGATGCTGATGTCGAGCAAGCCATCATCAACCTGCGCCTGGGGGCACAGCGCATGCCCGCCGCCGGCCTGCCGCCCGTTGCCGATGCCCAGCGCCAGCAACTCGCCCTGCCACTGGAAATCCGGGCCGTGCAGTTCGACCGACGCCGCGCGCAGCTCGCTGAAGCGCGACAGGCCGGTGAACAGGTAGGCTGCCGCACCCAATACCTTTTTCAGGTCTTCGGAGGTATTGGCGGTAACCTGGCTGCCGAAGCCACCGGTGGCCATGTTCAGGAATACCTGCCCACCCACCTCGCCCAGGTCAATGGCCCGGGCCGGCACTTCCAGCAGCATCAGCGCCTGCGCCGGCTCCAGCGGCACGCCGGCAGCCTTGGCAAAATCGTTGGCGGTGCCCAGCGCCAGCAACACCAGGCTGGCGTCAGCGTCGGCACGCACCATCGCTTCGGCGACATCGCGCAGGGTGCCATCGCCACCCGCGGCCACCAGGTGCGGGTAGCCGGCGGCCAGCGCTTCTTCGACCAGGCGCTGGGCGTCGCCCCCCTCCCAGGTCAGGCGCACGTCCAACTGCCAGCCGCGCTCTCGCATGCCGGTCACCGCAGCACGCACCTCTTCGTTCATGGCCTGCTTGCCATGCAGGATCATCAATGCCTTTTGCTGCGCCATGTGTGCGTTCCCCGATGATTTGAGCGTCGAGTATCTCGACCGTTTCCGGCGTCCCTTTACTGCATTGCAGGTAACGTTTCAGCAGAGTTTCGCATGCCATTCACACAAATATCATTGAAAGCTTCGCCGCCGAGGGGCATCATTCGACAAATATTTGGCCTTCATGGACGATGCCAGTGGTAAAAGTCATTTTATTGACTCATTGCGCAAAAGCCTGCCAGGTTGCTCTGTTTACTTTTGCTGCACTGCCCAGGCAGTGCCCCTGACTCGAGGCTGTGAGATGAGTGTTCTGATCCCTTGCATCATCGCTGGCGGCGCCGGCACCCGCCTGTGGCCGGTATCGCGCGAAACCATGCCCAAGCCGTTCATGCGCCTGCCCGACGGCCAGAGCCTGCTGCAGAAGACCTTCGCCCGCGCCAGCTGCCTGGCCGATGTCGAACGGATCCTGACGGTGACCAACCGCGAGGTGTTCTTCCGCACCCAGGACGAATTCCGCCCACTGAACACCGCCAACCTGGCCCTGGACTACATCCTCGAACCCTTTGGCCGCAACACCGCCGCCGCCATTGCCGCTGCCGCTCTGCACTGCGCCCGGCTGTACGGTGAGGATGCGCAATTGCTGGTGCTGCCAGCCGATCACCTGATCAACGACCTCAGCGCCTTCGACCAGGCCGTCAGCCAGGCCCGCTTGCTGGCTGCCCAGGGCTGGCTGACCACCTTCGGCCTGCTGCCGACCCGTGCTGAAACCGGTTTTGGCTACATCGAAAAAGGCCAGGCCCTGGATGCCCACGGCTTCAGGGTTGCCCGCTTTGTCGAAAAGCCCGACGCCGACACCGCCCAGCAGTACCTCGATGGCGGCCAGCACCTGTGGAATGCCGGGATGTTCTGCATGCGTGTCGACGCCATCCTGCATGAACTGGAACAGCACGCCCCGCAACTGCTGGCGGCGGTCAATCACTGCCTGGCCCTGAGCCCGTGCAAGGAAGGCGCCCGCGAGTGCCAGGTGGAACTGGACCCGGACAGCTTCGCCCTGGTGCCGGACATTTCCATCGACTATGCCGTGATGGAGACCTCGCATCAGGTCGCGGTACTGCCCAGCCAGCTGGGCTGGAGCGATATCGGCAGCTGGGAGGCGGTGCGCGAGCTCAAGGCCGGTGATCATCAAGGCAACCGCTGCACCGGCGAAACCGTGCTGCACGATGTGCACAATTGCTATATCGACTCGCCACGGCGCCTGGTCGGCGCGGTGGGCCTGGACAACCTGATCATCATCGACACCCCCGACGCCCTGCTGATTGCCGATGCCGCGCGCAGCCAGGAGGTCAAGGTGATTGCCCAGCAGCTCAAGCGCCAGGGCCACGACGCGTTCCGCCTGCACCGCACGGTCAACCGCCCGTGGGGCACCTACACGGTGCTCGAGGAAGGCCCGCGGTTCAAGATCAAGCGCATCATGGTCCGCCCCGAGGCTTCGCTGTCGCTGCAGATGCATCATCACCGCAGCGAGCACTGGATCGTGGTCAGCGGCATGGCCTGTGTGACCAATGGTGAAGAGGAATTTCTGCTCGATACCAACGAATCGACCTTCATCAAACCCGGCCGGGTACACCGCCTGACCAACCCCGGGGTGATCGATCTGGTAATGATTGAAGTACAAAGTGGCGAATACCTGGGCGAGGATGACATCGTGCGCTTTACTGATATCTATGGACGCGCCCCGGAGCCAGCCGCAAGCTGATTCCCCCGGCGCGTCCATTTTTATCTGCATGCCGTTACCCGCCTGAACACAGAGGAAAGGGGTCATGCGCGTACTCTGGACACTACCCTACCTGCCCTGGCCCACCACCAGCGGCGGTAAAACACGGCAATACCACCTGCTGCGCAGCCTGGCGCAGCGGGGTCACCGCATCACCCTGCTGGTGCAATCGAAAATCCCGCCCAGCGACGCGGCCCGACAGGCCTTGGAACCTTTGCTCGAACGCCTGATCGTGCTACCCAGGCGCCCCTTCCACAGCCCCCTGAACCTGCTGGCGGCGATCTACCCCAGCTATCCGATGCGCGCCAGCATCAATGGCCTGGCGCCGCACCTGCGCCACTGCTTCGAGCAATTGCTGGAAGAGCCCTGGGATGTCATCCAGATCGAGCACAGCTACAGCTTCCAGCCGTTCGAAAAGGCCCTGCAGGCTCGCGGGCTGCCATTCGTGCTCAGCGAGCACAACATCGAATCGGTCAATGGCGCCGCTTGCCACGACCGCTTGCCACTGTGGCTGCGACCGTTCAATGCCTTTGATCGCTGGCGTTACCGGCGCTGGGAAAACCGCGTGCTCAGCCAGGCCCATGAAGTGGTAGCGGTCAGCCCAACCGACGCCGAACACATCAGCCAGGCGACCGGCGCTGCGGTGTCGGTGGTGATCAATGGCGTGGATTGCGCGCATTACCAGGATATCCAGCCGTCGCTGTGCAGCCAGCGCCTGCTGTTCGTCGGCAATTTCGAATACGGCGCCAACCTTGAAGCCATCGAATGGGCGCTGGAAGACATTCTGCCGCAAGTCTGGTTGAGCAACCCCGCAGTACGCCTGGCCGTGGTTGGCCACGCCTTGCCGCCCAGCTGGAAACTGCGCTGGAGCGACCCGCGAATCGAATGGATTGGCTACCTGCCTGACCTGCGCGAGCTGCAACGCAACTCGGCGATCTTCTTTGCGCCGCTACGTTATGGCGGCGGCTCGAAGATCAAGATACTGGAAGCCATGGCCGCCGGGCTGCCGGTGGTAACCACGGCCAAGGGCGTGTCAGGCCTGCAGGTGACCTATGGCGAGCACTACCTGGCCAGTGACGACGGCGACCAGCTGGCGCTGATGATTAACCAACTGCTCAATCAGCCCTGGCGCCTGCGCCAGCTGTCGCAAGCGGCGCGGGAGTTTGTCTGCAGCCGGCACGACTGGAGCATCGCCGCTGCCCAGCTGGAAAGCGTGCATGCGCGCCCCAGCCTGCGCGCGCCGAGCGGTGCCACCCTGGTGGGCGACACCCTGCTCAGCCGTTCAACCAAGTAGCTCGCTCAAGGGAATGAACTGCACGATATCGCCCTTGCCCGGGGTCTGGCCCTCACGGACTTCGACCAGGCCCTCGGCCCAGGCGGCGCTGCGCAGCACGCCCGAACTCTGGTTCTTGTAGATCAATGCGCTGCCCTGCTCCAGTCGCCCGCGCAGGTATTCGCGGCGAGTGCCAGCCTTGGGCCAGTCGAACCCGGCCGGCACCGCGAACTGCAGCGGCGTGACCTCGGTAACGCCCTGGCGGCGCAACAGGTAGGGCCGGGTAAGCAGGCCGAAGGTCACCAGGGTCGAAGCCGGGTTACCCGGCAAGCCAATGACCGGGACGCCCTTGTAATGACCGAAGGTCAGCGGCTTGCCCGGCTTGATTGCCAGCTTCCACAGCGACAGTTCGCCCTCTTCACGCAGGGCGATGCCCAGGTAATCGGCCTCGCCCACCGAAACACCGCCAGTGGAAAGAATCAGGTCGACATCATGCAGGGCGGCCAGGCAGTTGCGGGTTTTCTCCAGGTCATCGGCCAGAATGCCAGCGTCGATCACCTCACAGCCCAGGCGTTGCAGCCAGCTGCCGAGCAGCCGCCGGTTGCTGTTGTAGATCTGCCCGGGCCCCAGGGGCAAGCCGGGCTCGACCAGTTCGTCGCCGGTCGACAGCACAGCGACCTTGACCCGCCGCACGACGCTCAGCTCGGCGCACCCCAAGGAAGCTGCCAGGCCCAGCTCGATCGGCCCCAGGCGCGTACCCGCGGCCAAAACCGCCTCGCCAGCGCGGGTTTCCTGCCCTTGCGGGCGAATGTTCTGACCGACGCGCAGCGCCTCGGTAAAGCGCACGCGCTGATCATCCAGGACGTCGGCGTTTTCCTGCATCTCAACGCAATCCGCCCCCACCGGCACCGGCGCCCCGGTAAAGATCCGCGCACAGGTACCCGGCTGCAACGGCTCGGGTGAATGCCCGGCGAATACCCGCTGGCTGACCGTCAAGGGCTCGCCCGTCCAGTCGGCCAGGCGCAGCGCGTAGCCGTCCATGGCGCTGTTGGGCCAGGGCGGCAGGTCGAGGCTCGAGACCAGCTCATGTGCCAGCACGCGGCCCTCGGCGTCGGCCAGGGCGACCTGCTCGGTAGCGGTGATAGGCGCGGCTTCGGCCAGCGCCAGCAGTTTTGCCAGGGCTTCTTCGACCGGCATCAGTTGAGTGTGCATGGGCGCCTCAACCACGGCTTTCGCAGGGCGCGGCCTGCTTGAGGTGGGTGACGAAGTTGCACGGGCGATGACGGGCGTCGAGCTGCTCGGCAAGGATGCCGTCCCAGCCGGTGCGCACGGCGTTGGTCGAGCCCGGCAGGCAGCACACCAGGGTGCCATTGGCCAGCCCGGCCAGGGCCCGGGACTGCACGGTGGAGGTACCAATATCGGCCAGGGAGATATGCCGAAACAGCTCGCCAAAGCCATCGACCTGCTTGTCCAGCAGGCAGGCCACGGCTTCCGGGGTGCTATCGCGCCCGGTAAAGCCGGTACCGCCGGTGATCAGCACCACCTGCACCTGCTCATCGGCGATCCAGGTGGCGACCTGGGCGCGAATCTTGTACAGATCGTCCTTGAGCAGCACCCGCGCCGCCAGGGCGTGGCCGGCCTCGCTCAGGCGGTCGACGAACACCTGGCCGGAGGTGTCGGTTTCCAGGGTGCGGGTATCGCTGACCGTCAGGACGGCAATGTTCAGCGGCACGAAAGGTACATCTGCCTTGGCTTTCATGGGACCTTGAATCCATTGATAGGAACGAATGAGCGGTGTTATATCACAGCCCTGCCCGCCTCGCGTCCGCCAGCGGCCCAGGCATTGTTGCCGGTCAATAATGCTAGATTGCCGCTATGCTGAAATCTGCATGGAACTTGCGCAGGCGCCATGCGTCTCAAGAAACATTACGCACCATCCTTTACTGGAGAAACACAATGATTCAACGGACTCTTCCCGCTTTCCTGCTCGCCCTGGGTCTTGGCACTCTGGCTGGCTGCGCTTCGCCGACCGTCATTACCCTGAACGACGGCCGCGAAATCCAGGCGGTCGATACTCCGCAATACGACGAAGACTCGGGCTTCTACGAATTCGAACAACTGGACGGCAAGCGCACCCGCATCAACAAGGACCAGGTCCGCACCGTCAAGGACCTGTGAGCTGATCGACAGGCCGCCTCTGGGGGCTTGTCGAGGAGAAGATTTTGAGTAATATTTTCTCCATCGGAGTGTAGCGCAGCCAGGTAGCGCGTCTCGTTCGGGACGAGAAGGCCGCAGGTTCGAATCCTGTCTCTCCGACCACTTTACTCAGCAAAAAGCCCGCCCTCGCGCGGGCTTTTTCGTGCCTGGCAGACGAGCAGCAGTGGCCAGCATTGCGCGGCGGCGACGCTGCCAGCAGAATGCGCGCCTTTTTGAACATTAAGGTTGATTCACATGCGTAAGACTCTTGCCGCCCTGACCCTGGGCCTTTTGTGCGCACAAGGCGCCATGGCCGGTGATGGCCAGACCGCTGTAGGCGGTGGCCTGGGTGGTGTTCTGGGTAACGTGGTCGGGCAGAAGCTTGGCGGCAGCACCGGTGCGGCCATTGGTGCCGGCGTCGGCGGCGCGGCAGGCAGTGCCATGGGCGCGAAAAAAGGCAACAAGACCAAGGCGGCCATTGGTGGTGGCCTGGGTTCGGCCGGTGGCTCGCTGGTCGGCGGCAAGCTCGGTGGCAGCACCGGCTCGGCAATTGGCGCAGGCCTGGGCGGCGCGGCTGGTGGTGCGTTGGGTAACAACCTGGCGGACAGTCATCGCAAGAAACGCCACTGATCCACAACCGAGTAGCCCTCAATCGCCGGCAAGGCCGGCTCCCACAGGTGCAAGCCAATCCATTGTGGGAGCCGGCCTTGCCGGCGATGCTTTGGGCGGGCCAGAAACAAACAAGCCCCTGAACAGGGGCTTGTTTGTTTCTAGCAAAGCGAAAGCTTACAGCGCAGGCTCAGCCTGTACCGCAGCCGCTTCTTCCGGCAGCACCGGAACGTACAGCAGGTTCAGACGCGAACTGCTCCACTCACGGGTCTTGTTGGTCAGCTCAAGGTTGTTGTTGAGCTTCTGGCCGTAGGTCGGCACGATTTCCTTCAGCTTGGCCTGCCACTCAGGGGTCTTGATGCGATCCTTGAAGGTCTTTTCCAGCACGCTCAGCATGATCGGCGCAGCGGTCGAAGCACCTGGCGAGGCACCCAGCAGTGCGGCGATGGTGCCATCCTGGGCAGCAACGACTTCGGTACCGAACTGCAGGATGCCGCCGTGCTCAGGGTCCTTCTTGATCACCTGAACGCGTTGACCGGCCTGCAGCAGTTTCCAGTCTTCGTTCTTGGCGTTCGGGAAGTACTCGCGCAGGGCCGCCATGCGGTCATCGAAGCTCAGCATCAACTGACCCATCAGGTAGGTGCTCAGGTCGATGTTGTCGATACCGGCGTGGGTCATCGGCATGATGTTGTGGGTGGTCAGCGCAGCGAACATGTCCAGCAGCGAGCCGTTCTTCAGGAACTTGGTTGAGAAGGTGGCGAACGGGCCGAACAGCAGCACTTCCTTGCCGTCGATCACGCGGGTGTCCAGGTGCGGAACCGACATTGGCGGCGCACCCACCGAAGCCTTGCCGTACAGTTTGGCTTTGTGACGGGCAACGATGTCCTGGTTGTCGGTCATCAGGAACTGGCCACCGACCGGGAAGCCGGCATAGCCGTCAGCTTCAGGGATGCCCGATTTCTGCAGCAGCTTCAGCGCGCCACCACCGGCACCGATGAAGACGAACTTGGCCTTGATGCTGCTCTCGACGCCCTTGTTGGCCAGGTCAGCAACGACCACGGTCCAGGTGTTGTCGGCGTTACGGACGATGTCACGGACTTCGTGCTGGACGTGCAGCTTGACGTTGTCGTGCTTGGTCAGCGAGGCGAACAGCTGGCGGGTGATCTCGCCGAAGTTGACGTCGGTGCCGATCGGCATGCGGGTGGCGGCGATCTTCTGGTCGGCAGCGCGGCCTTCCATCACGATCGGTACCCACTTCTTGATCTGCTCGTGGTCTTCGGAGTACTCCATGCCACGGAACAGCGAGCTGTGCTGCAGGGCTTCATGACGCTTCTTGAGGAACTCGACGTTCTTGTCGCCCCAGACGAAGCTCATGTGCGGCACGTTGTTGATGAACGAGGTCGGGTTGCTCAGCACTTTCTGCTCGACCTGGTAGGCCCAGAACTGCTTGGAGATCTCGAACTGCTCGTTGACGCCAACGGCCTTGCTGATGTCGATCTTGCCGTCGGCACCTTCGCTGGTGTAGTTCAGCTCGCAGAACGCGGAGTGACCGGTACCGGCGTTGTTCCAGGCGTTGGAGCTTTCTTCGGCGACCTTGTCCAGGCGCTCGTAGATGTCGATCGACCAACCGGGCTCCAGCTCATTGAGGTAGGTACCCAGGCTTGCACTCATGATGCCGCCGCCGATCAGCAGCACGTCTACGGTTTTCTCGGGCTCACTGGGCTTGGAGCAACCGATGACACTCAGGCACAGGAGCGTCAGCAGGATTTTTTTCATAGTTCAATCCAATTGAAGTGAAGTAATTGGCAATGACCGCAGGTCCCGTAGTGCACGCCCGGATTCTTGTTGTTGCTCGCGCAGTCCAAGGCTTAGCGTAGCTGGTGCTCGGGCAATCGGCCCGGACACCCGCGCACTGGATGGCGGCTGGGGTTGTTCGATGGATCGGGAACGGTCGTCACGCCAGACGCGGGGCATGGCCGCCGCTGTCAGGGTGGGTCGCCTTAAAGCAGGAAGCGGGCCAACTTTTACAAGACCAACGGCTAATAGCTAGGACGTGTCGTCGCACCCCAACTTTAACGGTTTAGCTGGCGACAATCCGCCACATTGCCGGGCCTTTACCGCTGGATGTGGCGGATTTCCCCCGCTTTTGCTCAAGCACTCAGGCGCGCAGTGACCTCCCCCAACTGCCCGGACAAGCCGTGCAAGTGCTGCCCGGCCTGCTCGGTCTGCTGCACCGCCTGCTGGTTGGTGGTGGCAATCCGGGTAATTTCCACCAGGTTGCGCGAGATGTCCTCGGCAACACTGGTCTGTTCTTCCGCCGCCGTGGCGATCTGCCGGTTCATGTCGCGGATAGCCTCGACGGCAACGGTGATGCGCTGCAGCATCTGCCCGGCCTGCTGCACCTGCTCGGCGCCCTCCTCGCTGCGCTGCTGGCCGCTCTCGATGGCTTTTACCGCCGCCACGGCGCCGGACTGCACGGCGCTGATGATCTGGTTGATCTCGGCAATCGACGCGGCCGTACGCTGGGCCAGGCTGCGCACCTCATCGGCGACCACGGCAAAGCCGCGTCCGGCCTCACCGGCCCGTGCCGCCTCGATGGCGGCGTTGAGCGCCAGCAGGTTGGTCTGCTCGGCAATCGCGCGGATCACTTCCAGCACCTTGCCGATGCGGTCGCTGTCGGCTTCCAGATGGCGAATCACCTTGGCGGTGTCGGCAATTTCCTGGTTGACCCCGGCAATGGTGGCGATGGTTGCCTGCATCACCTGCTCGCCGGCCCGGGCGCTGTGGTCGGCTTCATCGGCGGCGCGCGCGGCGTCGGCGGCATGGCGGGCGACTTCCTGGGCGGTCGCCGACATTTCATGCATGGCCGTAGCGACCTGGTCGGTACGCTGGAACTGGTCGTCGGTGCCGCGGGCCATGTTGCCGGCAATGCCGCGCAGCTCGCCGCTGGCGCTTTCCAGCTCACCGGCATTGCGCTGCAGGCGGCTGAAGGTGTCGGCAAGAAAGTCGCGCAGAGTATTGGCCGCCACCGCCAGCCGCCCCAGCTCATCCTGGCGATCGCTGGCGACCCGCGCGGCGAAGCGCCCCTGGCTCAACTGCGCGACATAATCGATCAAGCCACGAATCGGCTCGATCAGGCTGCGGTTGACCAGCCACAGACTGAACAGCCCGACCAGCAACGCCGAGCCGAACATCACCAGCAGCCCCAGCCAGACCGTACGCTCTGCAGACTGGTTGATGGTCTGGGCACGCGCCTGGGCATCGCTGCGCAACTGGCTGACCAACTCACTCATTTGCTCGCTGGCAGCGCGGTCAACACCTTTGACTGCCTGATCGCCTACAACAGGATCAGCGCCCGCCGCCAGAAACGCCTGACGCCCCTGTGCGTAAGCCTGACCCAGCTGCCGGTGGCTGGCCTTGAGTTGCTCGGCACGGCCCTTGAGCGGCTGCTCGCTGCGGGCGATCAACTGGTCAAGGATGCCCTGCACCTGCTGCTCACGGGCCAGGAACTGCTGCCAGTACTTGTCCAGCTCGGCGGGCTGCTTGCCGCGCAGCAGCACGTTCTTCCACTCCTGGACCTGGACCTTGAACTGCAGGTTGGCTTCATCGATCAACTGCGACGCCTGCAATGGCCCGTCGATCAGCTGGCCGTAGCCGCGCACGCTGGAGGACAACAACTGAAAGCACACCAGGGCGATCAGCAGGATCGCCGCCAGGCTGCCGCCGAGCAGGGCGAGAATTTGCACTCTGAGGGATTTACGCAACATCGAAAGAAGTCCCGGAACAAGGAATAAGGGAGCGGCGCCACTCGGCGCCAACCAGGCAAAGACGTCCCTGTCCTCGTTCACTGGCCACTGACGGCAGGCCAAAAAAAAGCTGCCATCGATCGATAGCAGCCAGGTTCGAGCATTACGCAACAGCTGGAACAGATAGTCTCAAGGGATTGCTACAGAAATGTGACAGTCTGTAGGACGCTGTCACATTTCCGTCACGTTATTGAATTGCAACGCCGCCAGCCGTGCATACAAGGGGCTCTGGGCAATCAACTGGCGATGCGTGCCGATGGCCACCAGCCGGCCCTGATCAATCACCGCAATGCGGTCGGCATGCTGCACCGTGGCCAGGCGATGGGCGATCACCAGGGTGGTGCGCCCGCTCATCAGGGTCGGCAGCGCCTGCTGGATCAAATGCTCGCTCTGCGCGTCGAGGGCGCTGGTGGCTTCGTCCAGCAACAGAATCGGTGCATCCACCAGCAAGGCCCGGGCAATCGCCAGGCGCTGGCGTTGACCGCCCGAGAGGCCAAGGCCGGCGTCACCCAAGTGAGTCTGATAGCCCTTGGGCAACTGCAAGATGAACTCATGGGCATGGGCGCTGCGGGCAGCAGCCTCGACCTGTTCGGCCGTGGCATCGGCGCGCCCGTAGCGGATGTTGTCCTCCACCGTGCCAAAGAACAGCGCCGGGTTCTGCGCTACCAGGGCGAAGTGGCGGCGCAGGTCCTGCGGATCGAGGCACCTGATGTCCTGACCATCAAGCAGGATGCGCCCTTGCTGCGGGTCGTAAAAACGCAGTAACAGGTCGAACAGGGTCGACTTGCCCGCCCCCGACGGCCCGACCAGGGCCAGGGTTTCGCCGGGCTCGACAGTAAGCTTCAGGTCATTGATGGCCGGCGATGTTGGCCGTGATGGATAAGAAAAACGGATGCCCTGCAACTCGACCCGGCCACTGACCCGCGGCGCCGAGCGCTGCAGGTCAGCAGGCGCGACTATCTCGCTGCGCGCTGCCAGCAGCTCGGCAATCCGCTCGCCGGCACCGGCAGCGCGCTGCAGCTCGCCAATCACTTCGCTGAGGGTGCCGAAGGCGCTGCCGACGATCAGGCTGTAGAACACGAAGGCGGCCAGCTCACCGCCGGAAATACGCCCGGCGATCACGTCCATGCCACCGACCCAGAGCATTACCCCGACCGCCCCGAGCACCAGCACGATCACCAGGGTGATCAGCCAGGCGCGCTGGAGGATGCGTTTGCGCGCCACCTCAAAGGCCGCCTCGACCGTGGCGCCGAAGCGCTGCTGGTCGCTGGACTGGTGGTTGTAGGCCTGCACGGTCTTGATCTGGCCGAGGGTCTCGGCCACATAGCTGCCGACGTCGGCGACCCGGTCCTGGCTCTGCCGCGACAGGTTGCGCACCCGGCGGCCGAAAATCAGGATCGGTGCCAGCACCAGCGGCAAGGCCAGCACCACGATGCTGGTGAGCTTGGGGTTGGTGACAAACAGCAGGACGATGCCGCCCAGCACCATCAGCGCGTTGCGCAGGAACAGCGACAGCGACGAGCCGATCACCGATTGCAGCAAGGTTGTGTCGGCGGTCAGCCGCGACTGGATCTCCGAACTGCGGTTACTTTCGAAAAAACCCGGGTGCAGGTAGATCAGATGATCGAACACCTGCTGGCGGATATCGGCCACACAGCGTTCGCCAATCCACGACACCAGATAGAAGCGGCTGAAGGTACCGATCGCCAGGGCCAGCACCAACAGCAGGAACAGGCCGATGGACTGGTTGAGCAGGTGCGGCGACTGGGTCATGAAGCCCTGGTCCACCAGCAGGCGAATACCCTGGCCCATGGACAGGGTAATCGCTGCGGTAACGATGAGTGCCAGCAAGGCCAGCAGCGCCTGCGTGCGGTAAGGACGGATAAAACGCCAGCCCAGGCGCAGGGCCTGGCGCTGGCGTGAAGAAAACCGGTTGAGCATGGAGTACGCCGTTTGTCCGCTATTTACAGCAGCCTACACCGGACCGTTGATCAAGCGCCAAGGAACTGCGGGCAATGATTGGGCGTCGGAACCAGAACCTGGGCATATAAGACCCAGGCCACAGCCGGCTAGACCGTTTCGGTCTAAAGTACTACTGGAGGTTTACTCGGCTTTCTGATGGACTGGACACGTCGCACAGTGATAACCGAAGGAGCTGTCACAGGCCGGTCACGAGGCGATTCTAGTCTGAGCTTGCAACCTGATGAGGAGACAGGAAATGAGCTTGCAACATCAAGGCAACACCCAGGAAAAACCCGCGCCTAACCCGCAGGCATCGGTAGGCGGCACGATCATCGACAAGGATGGGAATGAGATCACCATCACCGAGGAGATGATCCAGCAGGCCTGCGAGCAGCTGGAAAAAAGCCGGGTAGAACTCGCCAAGAAAGACTGACCCACCCGAATTCTTCAACCCGGCGCACGCGCCGGGTTTTTATTGCCCGCTATTTACACCAGCACGCCGCCCAGGGCGCGGACCAGCTGTGCCAGTTGCGGCGCTTCACCGTGCAGGCGCACGGCCAGGCCTTCGATTTCACGGCGCGGCGGGTAGTGCTTGCGCAGGTTGTCGAAGGCGGCCTTCTGCTGCGCCGGGTCGCGGCTCAAGCTGCGGCGAAAATCGGCATCGTCACGGCGCGGGTCATACACTGCGCGGCACAGGGTCGCGAGGGCCCAGGCCGGATCGGTCTCGGCCTGCAAGGCGATTTCGGCCAGCCACGGCTGTGGCAGCAGGTCGCTCAGTTGCACCTCGGCAGGTTCGCCCCGCCAGGCGCAAAACGCCTGGTAGATCTGCGCGGTGCCGCGCTGCTTGCCGTCCAGGCTGTAGCCGGCAATATGCGGGGTGGCGATCACGCAGAGGTCGGCCAGGGCCAGGTCGACCTGGGGCTCGCCCTCCCAGACGTCGAGCACCGCCTGGATATCGTCGCGCTCGCGCAGCAATTGGCGCAGGGCCTGGTTGTCGACCACCGGGCCGCGGCTGGCATTGATCAGCCAGGCGCCGGGGCGCAGGCGGGCCAGTTGCGCCTGGCCCAGCAGGTGCCAGGTCGGCAGCTCGGCGCTACGGGTCAGCGGGGTGTGCAGGCTGATCACGTCGCACTGCTCGATGATCTGCTCCAGGCTCACATAATCGCCACCCTCGCGCGCCTGGCGCGGCGGGTCGCAGACCAGCACCTGCCAGCCAAGGCCGCGCAGCACCTCGACCAGACGCCCACCGACTTCCCCGGCGCCGACCACCCCATAGGTGCGCGCAGGCAAGCTGGCGCCGTCGAGCTCGGCCAGGGTCAGCAGGCTGCCGAGCACATAGTCGACCACCCCGCGGGCGTTGCAGCCTGGCGCGCTGGACCAGTGAATACCAGCCTCGGCGAAGTAATCCAGGGCCAGGTGATCGGTGCCGATGGTGCAGGTGCCGACAAACTTCACCTGGCTGCCTTCGAGCAAAGTGCGATCGACCTTGGTCACTGAACGCACCAGCAGCACATCGGCATCCTTGACGCAGGCGGCATCGATCGCCCGCCCGGGGTAGCGGCGGATTTCGCCAAAACCGGCAAAGAAGGCATCGAGCAGCGGGATATTCTCGTCAGCAACAATCAGCATGGCGCTCTCCTATCGGGGTGCGCAGTGTAGGCCGATACGGGTGGGGCGATCCACAGGCAGGCGAGGTTCCTGACTGCCGCGTCAAGGCGTAGACTAGCCGGCTTTGCTCATCTTTCCTGTGGACGCCTGCCTTGTGACACCGATGACCGCCGAGACCCAAACCCCCGCCCTGTCGCGCCCGACGCGGATCCGCAGCGAGCTGCGCGGCCTGCTGATGCTGGCCACGCCAATCATCATTGCCCAGTTGGCGACCACCGCCATGGGTTTTGTCGATGCGGTGATGGCCGGCCGGGTCAGCCCCCGCGACCTGGCAGCCGTGGCGCTGGGTAACTCGATCTGGATTCCGGTGTACCTGCTGATGACCGGCATCCTGCTGGCGACCACGCCCAAGGTTGCCCAGCGCTATGGCGCCGGCCAGCATGCCGAGATCGGCCCGCTGGTGCGCCAGGCATTGTGGCTGGCACTGTGCGTCGGCCTGATCGCCAGTGGCCTGCTGCTCAGCGCCGAACCGATCTTGCAGGTGATGAAAGTCGACCCGCAACTGGTGGCGCCGAGCATGGGCTATTTGCAGGGCATTGCCTTCGGCTTCCCCGGTGTCGCCCTTTATTACGTGTTGCGCTGCTACAGCGATGCCCTGGGCCGGACCCGGCCGAGCATGGTCATCGGCTTGTCCGGGCTGCTGCTGAACATTCCACTGAACTATGTACTGATTTACGGCCACTTCGGCATGCCGGCTCTGGGCGGCGTCGGTTGCGGCTGGGCCAGCGGCATCGTCATGTGGTTCATGGCCTTGAGCATGGCCGCCTGGACCCACTGGGCCCCGGCCTATGCCCGACAGCGCGTGCTGGTGCGCCTGGACAAGCCGCAATGGCCGGTGATCAAGCGCCTGGTCGGCGTCGGCCTGCCGATCGGCATCGCGGTATTCGCCGAGTCGAGCATCTTCGCGGTGATTGCCCTGCTGATCGGCAGCCTCGGCCCGACCGTGGTGGCCGGGCACCAGATTGCCCTGAACATCAGCTCGCTGCTGTTCATGATTCCGTATTCGCTGGGGATGGCGGTGACCGTGCGGGTTGGCCAGGCGATCGGCGCCGGGCTACCGCGCCAGGCGCGCTTCGCCGCCCTGGTAGGCCTGGGTGCGGCGCTGGTGTTTGCCTGCTTCTCGGCCAGCCTGATCCTGCTGATGCGCGAGCCCATCGCCTCGATCTACACCCCGGACACGGCGGTGATCCAGATTGCCGCGATGCTGATCGTGTATGCCGCGCTGTATCAGTTCTCCGACGCCATCCAGGTGATTGCCGCCGGCGCCCTGCGCGGTTACCAGGACACCCGGGTGACCATGATCCTGACCCTGTTCGCCTACTGGGGCATCGGCTTGCCGGTGGGTTACGTGCTCGGCCTGACCGACCTGTTCGGCCCCGCCAGCGGCCCTAACGGCCTGTGGGAAGGCCTGATTGCCGGCCTCACCTGCGCGGCGCTGATGCTGGCGATTCGCTTGGCGCGCAGCAGCGCCAAGCACATTCGCCGCGCTGAAAAGCGTTAACCGAGCTTCTTGCGGATCCAGTACAGGTAAGTGCCCGCCTCTTCCTGCTGCTGGACCAGTTCATGGTCGAGGAACACGCAGAACTTGGGGATATCGCGACGGGTCGAGGGATCGGTGGCGATCACCTTGAGCAGGCCGCCGGGGGCCAGGTCGCGAATGTACTGGTGCAGCATCATCACCGGCTCCGGGCAGTTCAGGCCGGTGGCGTCGAGGATGGCATCTGGGGTGAAGTCAGTCATGTAGAACTCCGGAAACAATCAGCTATTGTCGCTCAAGCCGCTCCCGCAGCCTCAGCGCGGTTTCAGATCCAGGCGCCGCAGGTGGCAGGTCACTTCTTCGCGGTCGTGATACAGCTGCTTGCAGCCAATCGAGACCTTGACCTTGCGCGCCTTGAAGCCCTCTTCGATGCGCTCGAGCAGGCGCCGCACTTCGGCGTAACGCTGCTTCATCGGCAGCTTGAGGTTGACCACCGCCTCGCGGCACAAGCCCTCGCCGAGCCAGGTTTCCAGCAAGGCGGCACTGCGCGCCGGCTTCTCGACGATGTCACAGACCATCCAGTCCACGGTCTGCCTGGGCTTGTAGGTAAAGCCGTCGGCCATCAGGTGCTGGACCAGGCCGGTGTCCATCAGGCTCTCAGCCATCGGCCCGTTGTCGATGGCGGTCACCAGCATGCCGCGCTTGACCAGTTGATAAGTCCAGCCGCCCGGCGCAGCGCCCAGGTCTACCCCGGTCATGTCGTCGGACAGGCGCGCATCCCACTGATCGCGAGGGATGAAGTGGTGCCAGGCCTCTTCCAGCTTGAGGGTCGAACGGCTCGGCGCTTCGCGGGGGAACTTCAGGCGCGGAATACCCATCGGCCACATCGCCGAGTTATCCGCCGCCGCCAGGCCGACAAACACCCGCCGGCCGCTGACGAAGGTCAGCAGCAATCGTGGTTTGTGCGCATCCTCAACCAGGCGCCCGGCCTTGCTCAGGGCCTTGCGCAACGGCACTTCAAACTTGCGACAGAAGGTCGACAGCTCTTTGCCATCGTTGGTGTCCATCACCTCCAGCCACAGGCTGCCACACTGCGGGTAATCGGCCAGGGCCTCGAGCAGAACGCTGATGCGGTCGGTTTCCGGCAGCTCGATGAACGCGCCGCGGGCCCATTGCCGGGGGAAGATCAGCTGGGCAAAACGCAGCTCGCGCATCAGTTGCTCGGCACCTTCGGCGTCGTTGCAGATGAACTCGGCGCAGGCGCTCTGCGGCTTGGCCTTGGCATAGCCGGCGACATTCAGGCGCGCGGCGTGCTCGGCGATTTCGGCACAGACTTCGCTCTCGAAACCGGGCCGGCAATGCATAAACAGGGTATTCATCTTCACTCCAGGACGGCTGACGGCCATTACCGCCAACCCTGACCGGGCGCAATACGCAGCGCCGGTAAATCGGCGAATGATAAAGGAAGATCGGAACCTGCGACACTTCCGGCCGGTCCAGTACATGGTCAGGTCCGCCAAACAGGGCTACCCTGACCGTTCAGCCAGGTCCGTGCCGTGCGGACTGTCACAGAGGCGGTGAACCGGCGACAGCAGGGAAGATTGCCGATCACCGGCGCAGAAGGAGTTGGTAATGCCCTCGCTCGATAGCCTGAAAACCCTCAAGACCCTGACGGTCGATGATCGTCTCTACCACTATTACAGCCTGCCCGACGCCGCCCACAGCCTCGGCGACCTGCAGCGCCTGCCGATGTCGCTGAAAGTGCTGCTGGAAAACCTGCTGCGCTGGGAAGACGGCAAGACCGTCACCAGCGGCGACCTTTCGGCGCTGGCCAACTGGCTCAAGGAGCGGCGTTCCGACCGCGAAATCCAGTACCGCCCGGCGCGGGTGCTGATGCAGGACTTTACCGGCGTACCGGCGGTGGTCGACCTCGCCGCCATGCGCGCGGCCATGGCCAAGGCCGGCGGCGATCCGCAGCGGATCAACCCGTTGTCGCCGGTGGACCTGGTCATCGATCACTCGGTGATGGTCGACCGCTACGCCAGCCAGCAGGCCTTTGCCCAGAACGTCGACATCGAAATGCAGCGCAACGGCGAACGCTACGCCTTCCTGCGCTGGGGCCAGAATGCCTTCGACAACTTCAGCGTGGTGCCGCCGGGCACCGGTATCTGCCACCAGGTCAACCTCGAGTACCTGGGGCGCACCGTCTGGACCCGTGAAGAAGACGGGCGCACCTACGCCTTCCCCGACACCCTGGTCGGCACCGACTCGCACACCACCATGATCAACGGCCTGGGCGTGCTCGGCTGGGGCGTCGGCGGTATCGAGGCGGAGGCTGCCATGCTCGGCCAGCCGGTGTCGATGCTGATCCCGGAAGTGATCGGTTTCAAGCTGACCGGCAAGCTGCGCGAAGGCATCACCGCCACCGACCTGGTGCTGACCGTCACTCAGATGCTGCGTAAAAAGGGCGTGGTCGGCAAATTCGTCGAGTTCTACGGCGACGGCCTGGCCGACCTGCCCCTGGCTGACCGCGCCACCATCGCCAATATGGCACCGGAGTATGGCGCCACCTGCGGCTTCTTCCCGGTCGACCAGATCACCCTCGATTACCTGCGCCTGTCGGGCCGTCCTGAAGCCACGGTGAAACTGGTCGAGGCTTACTGCAAAGCCCAGGGCCTGTGGCGCCTACCCGGCCAGGAGCCGGTGTTCACCGACGCCCTGGCCCTGGACATGAACGAAGTCGAAGCGAGCCTGGCTGGGCCCAAGCGCCCACAAGACCGCGTCGCCCTGGGCAATGTCAGTCAGGCCTTCGATGACTTCATCGGCCTGCAACTCAAGCCCTCGAGCAAGGAAGAAGGTCGCCTTGAAAGCGAAGGCGGTGGCGGCGTGGCGGTGGGCAATGCCGACCAGGCCGGTGAAGTCAGCTATGAATACCAGGGCCAGCAACACCTGCTCAGAAACGGCGCGGTGGTGATCGCGGCGATCACCTCCTGCACCAACACCTCCAACCCCAGCGTGATGATGGCAGCCGGGCTGGTGGCGAAAAAGGCAGTGGAAAAAGGCCTGCAGCGCAAGCCCTGGGTCAAGAGCTCGCTGGCCCCCGGCTCCAAGGTGGTTACCGACTACTACAAGGCCGCCGGCCTGACCCAATACCTCGACGCCTTGGGCTTCGACCTGGTGGGCTATGGCTGCACCACCTGCATTGGCAACTCCGGCCCGCTGGACGACGCCATCGAAAAAGCCATCACCAGCGCCGACCTCACCGTCGCCTCGGTGCTCTCGGGCAACCGCAACTTCGAGGGCCGCGTGCACCCGCTGGTGAAAACCAACTGGCTGGCCTCGCCACCGCTGGTGGTCGCCTATGCCCTGGCCGGCAGCGTGCGCGTGGATATCAGCCGCGAACCGCTGGGCGTCGACAAGGATGGCCAGCCGGTGTACCTGCGCGACATCTGGCCCAGCCAGAAAGAAATTGCCGACGCCGTGGCCAGCGTCGATACCGCGATGTTCCACAAGGAGTACGCCGAGGTGTTTGCCGGCGACGCCCAATGGCAAGCCATCGAAGTACCGCAGGCGGCCACCTATGTCTGGCAGGACGATTCCACCTACATCCAGCATCCGCCGTTCTTTGACGACATTACCGGGCCGCTGCCGGTCATCGAGGATATTCACGGCGCCAGGGTCCTGGCCCTGCTGGGCGATTCGGTGACCACCGACCACATTTCCCCGGCCGGCAACATCAAGGCCGACAGCCCGGCCGGACGTTACCTGCGGGAGAAAGGCGTCGAGCCGCGCGACTTCAACTCCTACGGCTCACGCCGGGGCAACCATGAAGTGATGATGCGCGGCACCTTCGCCAATATCCGCATTCGCAACGAGATGCTCGGCGGTGAAGAAGGCGGCAACACTCTCTATGTGCCCAGCGGCGAGAAGATGGCGATCTACGACGCGGCCATGCGCTACCAGGCCGATCGCACGCCACTGGTGGTGATTGCCGGCCAGGAATACGGCACCGGCTCCAGCCGCGACTGGGCCGCCAAGGGCACCAACCTGCTGGGGGTCAAGGCAGTGCTGGCGGAGAGCTTCGAACGCATCCACCGCTCCAACCTGGTGGGCATGGGCGTGTTGCCGTTGCAGTTCAAGCCCGGGCAGAACCGCAAGAGCCTGGCCCTGGACGGCCGCGAGCGCATCGACATTCTTGGCCTGAGCCATGCACAGGTGCAGCCGCACATGACCCTGAACCTGAAGATCACCCGCGAGGACGGTCGCCAGGAGCAGATCGAAGTGCTGTGCCGCATCGATACCCTCAATGAAGTGGAGTACTTCAAGGCCGGCGGGATTCTTCACTATGTACTGCGGCAATTGATCGCAGCCTGAAGTAACGGCCCGGTCCCTGTGACCGGGCCTTTGCCTGATGGAGCAGACCACGTACGATAAGCAGTAATGGCCAAAGGATGGCCGAGTGGCGTGTCCTCGATTGTAAAAGCGCAGTCGAAGGTTTCACGTTTTGCTTTTCAAAGGATGTCTCATGCTTGCCCCGCAATGGATCGGCCTGGCGCTGCTCGGCCTCGGTTACCTCTTCGCCCTGCTCAAGGGCAACCTCGGCCTGCTGGCCCTGCCCACCCTGATTGCCCTGCTGTGTGCAGGCTTGCTGGTACGCCGCGCGAGCCTCTGGCAAAAGCTGGTCGGCCATGCCCTGTTCGTGCTCCTGGCCTTTGCCCTGGCCCTGCACATGCTGCCCGGTTTCAGCGGCGCCAAGGTCATCGACAAGGTGCGTTTTAGCAGCGAAGCCCTGCCCTTCTCCATGTACCTGAACCTCGACAAGCCGCTGATCGGCTTCTGGCTGCTGCTGGCGTGCCCCTGGGTGCTGGCCCTGAAGAACAAGCGCCCACTGGCGAGCCTGGCCTGGACCTTGCCATTGGTCATCGCGGTCTGCCTGGGCGGCGCCTGGCTGCTGGCAATGATCGCCTGGGCGCCGAAGTGGCCTGAACAGGCGTGGATCTGGGCCATGAACAACCTGCTGCTGGTGTGCCTGACCGAAGAGCTGCTGTTTCGCGGCTACATCCAGGGCGGCCTGCAACGCCTGCTGAAAAACCAGAACCTGGCCCTGCTGCTGGCCGCCAGCCTGTTCGGCGTGGCCCATCTTGGTGGCGGCTGGCAATGGGTGCTGCTGGCTGGGCTTGCCGGTGTCGGCTACGGCCTGGCATACCGTCATGGCGGCATTTTCGCCGCAGTACTCTGCCATTTCGGCCTGAACCTGGCGCATTTCGCCGGTTTCAGTTACCCGATGCTGGCGCCGTTGTGAACTTGCGGTCATTAGCTGACTTTTGTGTCAAAAACATGAAAGAATGCAGCTAATTTGTTGAACTTTGCACGAGTGACTTAGCGCAGGTCAGATCAGGACTCATTGATCGAAATCAAGCCCTGCAAATATTCATTCAACAAAACCCCCGGCGTGCCGATACCTCTCGAAAGCCTTGCGGATTGAACAGCTAATGCGTAACAACCAGCCGATTACCCAGCGCGAACGGACTTTCCCAGCTCAGCAACGGTTGATTTCGACCACTGATGCCAAGGGTGTGATCACTTACTGCAACGACGCCTTCGTCGAAATCAGCGGCTTCTCCCGCGAGGAGCTGATGCGCGCACCGCACAACCTGGTCCGCCACCCGGATGTGCCGCCTGCTGTGTTTGCGCATATGTGGACCACGCTCAAGCAAGGCCTGCCATGGATGGGCATCGTCAAGAACCGCTGCAAGTCGGGTGACCATTACTGGGTCAACGCCTATGTTACGCCGGTGTTCGAGAGCAACCAGGTGGTGGGCTTCGAATCGGTGCGGGTCAAGCCCACCGCCGAACAGGTACGCCGCGCCGAAGCGCTGTACCAGCGCATCAACCAGGGCAAGCCGGCCATTCCGCGCCGCGACAAGTGGCTGCCGGTGGTGCAGGACTGGCTGCCGTTCATCCTCATCAGCCAGATCGGCTTCCTGATCGGCAACTGGCTCGGCCATTCCTGGGGCTTTGCCCTGGCCGCCGGCCTTTCGGTGCCGCTCGGCCTGCTTGGCCTGAGCTGGCAGCAACGCGGCCTCAAGCGCCTGCTGCGCCTGGCCGAACAAGCCACTTCCGACCCGCTGATCGCGCAGATGTACACCGACAGCCGCGGCGTGCAGGCGCGCCTGGAAATGGCCATGCTCAGCCAGGATGCGCGGATGAAAACCTGCCTGACCCGCCTGCAGGATACCGCCGAGCACCTCAACGAGCAGGCGCGCCAGTCCGACACCCTGGCCCACAACAGCTCCTCGGGCCTGGAACGCCAGCGCGTGGAAACCGAACAGGTTGCCGCCGCCGTCAACCAGATGGCCGCCACCACCCAGGAAGTGGCCAACCACGTCCAGCGCACGGCCGATGCCACTCAGGAAGCCAATCGCCTGACCGGGCGCGGCCGTGACATCGCCGGGGAAACCCGCGAAGCCATCCAGCGCCTGTCGGCTGCCGTCGGCGAGACCGGCCTGACCGTGACTCAGCTGGCTCGCGACAGCGACGAAATCGGTGGCGTGGTCGATGTGATCAAGGGCATTGCCGACCAGACCAACCTGCTGGCCCTGAACGCCGCCATCGAAGCGGCCCGGGCCGGTGAGATGGGCCGCGGCTTTGCCGTAGTGGCCGACGAAGTGCGCCAGCTGGCGCAACGCACCGCCGAATCCACCGGGCAGATCCACGGCCTGATCGCCAAACTGCAACAGACTGCCAACAGCGCCGTGCAGACCATGGAAAGCGGTCATCGCCAGGCTGAAGAAGGCGTTGCACGGGTGATGGAAGCCGACCAGGCATTGGTCGGCATCAGCGAAGCGGTAGCCAACATCACCGACATGGCCACGCAAATTGCTGCTGCCACTGAAGAGCAGACTGCGGTGGCCGACGAGATCAGCCGCAACATCAGTACCATCGCCCAACTGGCCGACCAGACCTCGGAACAGGCCCAGCACTCGGCGCTGCTCAGCGAAGAACTGACCCGCACCGCCACCAGCCAGTACTCGCTGGTGGAACGCTTCAACCGCTAAGCCCGGCCGCGCATCGCCATTGGCGGTGCGCGGCTCCCCGCCTTACCAGTCGAGCGTCAGCCGGCTTTCAAAGTATCGCTCTGCACCGCTCAACGGGTCATTGAAACGCAGGCTGTGCGCCAGCAGCTTCAGTGGCTTGCTGTAGTCGTCCGGCCCCTGAACGATGTCCGGATAGAACGGATCGTTGCAAATGCTCGCGCCCAGGGCGGTCATGTGCACGCGCAGCTGGTGCGTCTTGCCGGTCACCGGCGACAGCCCGTAGCGCCACAGCTCGCCATTCTTCTCCAGCACCTGGGCCAGGGTTTCGCTGTTGCTCACCCCTTCCACTTCCTGCATGCGGAAGAACGGCTCGCCATTGACCAGGCGACTTTTGTGCACCAGTGGAAAATCACGCGCGGGCAAGGCGCGGGCGATGGCCTGGTAGCGCTTGTCGATCTGCCGGTTGGGAAACAGCGACTGATAGGCCGAACGGCTCTGCGGGTTGGCCGAGAACAGCACCAGCCCGGCGGTGTGCCGGTCGATGCGGTGCAAGGGCACCAGGTGGGGATTGTCCAGGCGGCGGATCAGCCGGCGCAGCAAGGTCTGCTCGACATACTCGCCGGTCGGGGTGACTGGCAGGAAATGCGGCTTGTCGGCAACCACCAGGTGCTCATCGATGTGCAGGATGGCCTCTTCGACCGGGATCGGTTTTTCGTTCGGCACTTCACGAAAGTAGTGGATGCGCAGGCCCGGACGGTAGGCAAGCGCGGCATTGATCGGCGCACCCTGGGCATCGAGCACCCGGCCGCGGGCGATACGATCGAGCCACTGTTCGCGACCGATGGCCTTGAAGTGCTCGCTCAGGCAATCGACCACCGTCGCCCAGTTGCCGGGCGGCAGGCAGACAGTACTGGCTTGATGCTGTGCCGGATCGAAGGGAGGCGTGGCCATGGGAACACTCAGGACGAAAGGACCGGGCATTATCGCCCATGCCCGCCCGCTCAGCCAGCTTCGGTGGCTGCAGCCTCGGTGAACTCCTTGAGCCAGCGCAGCACCTCGACCGCCTCCCAGCGGCCGGGGTCGTAAAGGGCGTACAACAACCCCTGGTAACCGACCACATCCAGCGGCCGGTGGTAACCCGCGCGCTGGAACAGCGCCTCGATCTCGGCGAAGCAGGTATTGAAATGCACTTTATTGAACGGCGTCTTGCCTTCCAGCACCAGGCCGTCAAGGCGCAACTCGAGCACCGCTTCACTCACGACCTCGACAGCCATGCGATTGACGGAGTATTTCAGTTGTTCGACATTGACCATTGATCCGGACCCTCGACGCAAGCGCCATCCCTTTACTGTATTTATATACAGCATATTCAGAGAAGTCGCCTGCGTCAATCAGACGACAGCTGTCAGACCAGACCCGGCAGGTAGCCACTACCGCGGCGAATGGTCAGCACCTGACGGCGTGGCACTTGCGTGCTGAGGCCAAAGTGCACCCACTGGTCGTATTCGAGGATCAACTGATCGAACATCACCTCACTGTCCTTGATTCGCCTGGCCAGTTCGCTCGGCGCCAGCCCGGTCACATTGATATCCACCGCCAGGCCGAGGGTATGCGCACTCCTGGGCGAGCCACCGATTGCCTTGTTGAGGGCCGGTGAACGGTAGCCGCTGCTGACTCGAATCGGCCGGCCGACCAGGCGGCGAACCTCTTCAAGCACAGTGCACAGTCGTTGCAGGTTACTGATGACCTGCGCTTCGGGGTTATTGTCGATACCACGACGAGCGGCAGTCTCCGAGGTAATCATCTCGGCGAGGGAAAAATGTGCGGACAGCTGCATGGGACCATTCCTTGGCATTGTGTATTCGCCAGGGATTGTCCTCGCACCCTTGAATCAACGCACGACAGGAAGCCGCTCCCCGCGCCCCCTGCTTTACTGCAAGAAGGTCACCACCTGTTCAGGGTCAAACGGCCAGTTCAACTCTGCACCGGTATCACATCTACGCAGCACCGGAATGAGTAGGCCATAGGTGTCGATCATCCCCTCGTGCTCGGCGATATCGACCAGTTCGACCATCAGGCCATGCTCGACAAACGGCATCAGCAGCGCCTCGGCCACTTCGCACAGGTGACAACCCAAGGTGCCGAACAATTGGCATTCAGGAGGCATTTATGGATACCAGCATCTGTAGGAACGGATCATTATTCTAGGTCTGCAATCGGGGCCAGTCGAGCGCCGCCCCTGAAGTCGGCCAACGGCAATGAAGTGCTGATGTACATCAACGGCCAAATCGCGTAAGTCGTTCAGACTTAATGGTTTTTTCGCTGTTTTCGCAAGGGAGTGTTTTGTGTTTGCCAACCTGTTGATCATCCTGGCCTCATCGCTGGTCGTCATCGCGTTCTTCCGGCGCCTGAAGTTGCCGCCGGTACTTGGCTATTTGTGTGTCGGCCTGTTCGTCGGTCCTACCGCCCTGGACTGGGTCAACGAAAGCGAAGAGCTGCCGGACCTGGCTGAAATGGGTGTGGTGTTTTTGCTGTTTTCCCTGGGACTGGAATTTTCCCTGTCGAAAATGCTCGCCTTGCGCAAGGTGGTGTTTGGCCTCGGCAGCCTGCAGGTGATCTGCACCAGCATCCTCCTCGCCGGCCTGCTGGTGCTGCTCGGTATGCAACCCAACGTCGCCCTGATGCTCGGCGCAGGCCTGGCGCTGTCGTCGACGGCGATCGTCAGCAAGGAGCTGACCAGCCTTGGCGAAATCTTCAGCAGCCATGGCCAGAATGCCATCGGCGTGCTGCTGTTCCAGGACGTGGTGGCGGTGCTGCTGCTGACCCTGGTCCCGGTGTTTGCCGGTCAAGGCGGCCAGGCCTGGTACTGGGCTTTGCCGCTGACCCTGGGCAAGACCGTGATCCTCTTCTTCGGCCTGCTGCTGGCCAGCCGCTGGCTGCTGCCGCGGCTGTTCCATGAGGTGGCCAGCTCGCACTCAGCTGAGCTGTTCGTCTTGCTGGCGCTAGTGATCGTGCTGTTGACCGCCTGGCTGACCCACCTGCTGGGGTTGTCCCCGGCCCTGGGCGCGTTTCTCGCTGGCATGTTGCTGGGTGAAAGCAATTATCGCCATCAGATCGAAGCCGATATCCGCCCGTTCCGCGACATTCTGCTCGGGCTGTTCTTCGTCAGTATCGGCATGCTCATCGACCTGCAGTTGTTCGCCAGCCACGGCTGGCAGCTGCTTGCCCTGACCCTCGCCCTGCTGCTGATCAAAGGTGTGGTGGTGGCCGCCCTGGTGCGCTTGCGCGGCAGTGATGCCGAGACCGCCTGGCGCAGCGGCCTGGCCCTGGCCCAGGGTGGCGAGTTCTGTTTCGCCCTGATGGCGCAGATGCAACAGACCCGCTTGCTGCCAGAAGAGCTGGGCAACCTGCTACTGGCCGCGACCTTCTGCTCGATGCTGGTCACCCCGCTACTGCTGCGCGCAGCGCCGAGCATCGCCGCCCGCCTGCACCGCAAGCCCAACCAGGAGATCCACCTGGAAGAGATCGAAGCGCAAAGCGCGGCAATGAATGGCCACGTGCTGATCTGCGGCTACGGCCGCGTCGGCCAATCGATCGGGCGCTTCCTGCGGCGCGAGAACATCGCCTTCATTGCCCTGGATGACGACCCGGTGCGCGTTCAGGAAGCTGCCGCCGGGGAAAACTGCGTGCATTACGGCGACTCGCGGCGCGGCGAACTGCTCACCGCCATCGGCCTTGAACGCGCGCGCCTGCTGGTGATTGCCGTGGACAAGACCGACATTGCCCTGAGCGTGTTGAAAGCCGCCCGCGAGCGGCACGCCCAGGTGCAGATCCTGGTGCGAACCCGTGATGACAGCCAGCGTGAAGAACTGCGCGCCGCCGGCGCCACGGCGGTGGTCCCGGAGCTGCTTGAATCCAGCCTGATGCTGGCCTCCCACGCCCTGGTCATGCTCGGCCTGCCGCAAGAGCAGGTGCAGCAGCGTGTCGATGAAGTACGCAAGACCCGCTACCGCTTGCTGCATGCCTTCTACCATGGCGCCCAGACCAGCCCGGTCGACAGCGAGGGCCTGCCCAAGGCGATGATGCACGCAGTCAACCTCGGCGCCGAAGCCTACGCCTGCGGCCGTCCCTTGAGCGAGCTGGGCCTGGAGCAACTGGGCGTTGAGTTGCAGTCGGTACAGCGCCAGGGCGAGGAGCTGAATGTCGACACCGGCACCTGCCTGCACGCCGGCGATGCCGTATTGGTCAGCGGCCCATTGAGCGCGGTAGAAGCCTGCGAGGCGCGCTTGCTCGCCGGGCGCTGAGCCGTTCAGTCCTGACTGGTGGCGCCGATCTTGTGAATCGACAGGTCGGCGCCGTAGTACTCCTGCTCCTGACTCAGGCGCAAGCCGTGCAGCAACTTGATGCTGCCATAGACGGCAAAGCCACCGAGCAACGCCACCAGCACCCCGGCCAGGCTGCCGATCAGCTGGCTGGCCAGGCTCACCCCACCCAAACCACCCAGCGCGCTCTGACCGAAGATTCCACAGGCGATCCCGCCCCATACCCCGCACAAACCATGCAGCGGCCACACGCCCAGTACGTCGTCGATCTTCCAGGTGTTCTGCGCGGCAATAAAACACCAGACAAACAAGGCCCCGGCAATCGCCCCGGTGGCCAGCGCCCCCACCGGGTGCATCAGGTCAGAACCTGCGCACACCGCCACCAGCCCGGCCAGCGGGCCGTTATGCAGGAAGCCCGGGTCGTTACGCCCGACCAGCAAGGCGGCGACAGTACCGCCGACCATGGCCATCAAGGAATTGACCGCCACCAGGCCACTAACCCCTTGCAGGGTTTGCGCGCTCATGACGTTGAAGCCGAACCAGCCGACAATCAGAATCCACGAACCCAGGGCAAGAAACGGAATATTCGACGGCGCAAAGGCCACCAGCTTGCCGTCGCGATAGCGGCCGTTGCGCGGCCCCAGCAACAATACCGCCGCCAGCGCCAGCCAGCCGCCCATGGCATGCACCACCACGGAGCCGGCAAAGTCATGAAAGCCTGCGCCAAAGCGTTCCGTCAGCCAGGCTTGCAGGCCAAAGTTGCCATTCCAGACGATGCCTTCGAAAAACGGATAGACGAAGGCAACGATCAGCACCGTGGCGCACAATTGCGGGGCAAAGCGCGCCCGCTCGGCAATGCCACCGGAGATAATCGCCGGGATTGCCGCGGCAAAGGTCAACAGGAAGAAGAACTTCACCAGGCTATAGCCATGCTCCTGGCTCAATACCTGGGCCGGCTGGAGAAAACTCACGCCATAGGAAATCCAGTAGCCGACAAAAAAGTACGCCAGGGTCGAGACGGCAAAGTCGCTGAGAATCTTCGACAAGGCGTTGACCTGGTTCTTGTGCCGCACCGTGCCCACCTCGAGGAAGGCGAAGCCTGCGTGCATGGCCAGGACCATCACCGCCCCCAGCAGGATGAACAGCGTGTTGGAACCGTGGACCAGGGTGTCCACCGCGCTTTGCAAATTTTCCATGGAGTCGGCAGGCCTGCAAAAAAAAGCACCAAGACAGCCCAGAAGTACTCCTTGGTGCACCAGCCTGGATCGTTGTGACGGCCACCTCCCTGGCCGATCCGGGTGATACGGGAGTTTTTCCTTGGGTTTGTCATGGATTGGGTTAAGGTTTACAGGTCCGGCATTGTCCAGCGCCCACAATCGGCGCGGGCACCGGTCCTGGCGCACCAAGGCAAAGCAAAAGCTGTACCAGCCAAATGCACTTGAACCTTCGCCCGCGCCCACGACTCGAAATAGCCACACACACTGTTAGGGAGAGCCCCATGGCCAGCAAATCGGCAAAGACTGCTCAAGACATATTGATGGCTGACTTCCAGGCCCTGGTACGCGATACCGAGAAGCTGCTGGAACACACTGCAACCCTGGCCGGCGATCAGGCCGACGACCTGCGCGAGCAGATCCACGACAGCCTGCTGCGCGCCCGGGAAACCCTGCAACTGACCCAGGACTCGGTCCGCGAGCGCGGCCAGGCGGCCCTGAGCGCCACCGAAGACTACGTGCAGAGCAACCCCTGGCAGTCGATCGGCATTGCCGCCGGCGTAGGGTTTCTGATCGGCCTGTTGGCCACCCGCCGCTGAGGACCGAGCATGGAAAGCGAACCACTGGCCGGTGCCGGCCCCTCCAGCAAGCGCCTGGGCGCGGCAGTACTGGGCCTGTTGCATGGGCATGTCGAATTGTTCGGCATCGAGCTGCAGGAGCAGAAAGCCCGAACCCTGAGCCTGCTGCTGTTCGCCGGGCTGGCCCTGGTGTTTGCCCTGCTGCTGTTGACCGCCCTCTCCGGCCTGGTGCTGGTGATGCTCTGGGACAGCTACCGCCTGGCCGGCATCATCGGCCTGTGCGTGTTTTACGGGCTTGCCGCAGTGTTTTGCGGCCTGCGCCTGAAGGCAGCGGTGTTCGATGAATCGTCGCCGTTCAGCTCGACCCTCGAAGAACTTGCCAAGGACCGGGAGCGCCTGTTGCCATGAGCCTGCCAGAACTGCCGCAAACCACCAACCGCCGCGAATTGCGCAAGGCCCTGGTACGCCTGCGCCTGGAGATGCACCGCCAGGAAATTCGCCACGAATCCGGGCAACTGCTCAACCCCCTGACCCGCTTGCGCGCCATGGGCGATTCGCTGCAAGGCGGCCTGGGCATCAAGCACGCGCCGCTATGGGGCATTGGCGCCGTGGTGTTGCTGGGCTTCCTCACCGGCAAAGGCGCCCGCAGCGGCAGCGTCAGCCGCCTGGTGCGCCTGGGGACCAGCTTGATTCCGCTGTTGAAACTGGCCATGCAAGGGGCTGGTAGCAAGCGTTAAGTGCAGCGCCTGAACTACGACCGCTGCGCGCTCGATCGCGGGTCAAGCCCGCTCCCACAGATCTGCGGCTTAGCAAGAGCGAAGCGAATTGTGCTGTTGATCTTGATCTGCTCTTGATCTGCTCTTGATCTACCCGGCCCCGTTAACCAGAAGGGCCGAGTGCAGGTGTTGCGAAGGGGCGAGTGCGCAGCACCTTCGGCGTTAGCCGAAGTTGCGAAACGTAGAGTTGCTTGCAACTCGTAGTTCGCAATGCCCCGTAGCGACGCCGGAGCGAGGGAACCCGAAGCGCAGCGCAGGGCCCACTGGTGGGGCGAGAATTTTTGCTTACTTTTTTTTCGACTGAAAAAAGTAAGCCGCCGTAAGGGCGGAAGGGGCCCGCAGATCCCCCACCCCAAACGGATAAGCCCACCAAGCCACTTGCACCCCCAGCGCCAAACCCCGAAGCTACCCCCCTGCCCCCCGCACCGGAGAAATGGCCTTGGATTGGCACACCCTGCTCACCCGCGAACGCCTCGGCAAACCCCTGCACAGCCCCGAAGAACTCGGCCGCAGCCCGTTCCACAAAGACCACGACCGGATCATCTTCTCCGGCGCCTTCCGCCGCCTGGGGCGCAAAACCCAGGTTCATCCGGTGTCCAGCAACGACCACATCCACACCCGCCTGACCCACTCCCTGGAAGTCAGCTGCGTCGGCCGCTCATTGGGCATGCGCGTCGGCGAAACCCTGCGCGCCAGCCTGCCGCAATGGTGCGAACCCAGCGACCTGGGCATGGTCGTGCAGTCCGCCTGCCTGGCCCATGACATCGGCAACCCGCCGTTCGGCCACTCCGGCGAAGACGCCATCCGCCACTGGTTCCAGCAGGCCGCCGGGCGTGGCTGGCTCGACGCCATGAGCGAGGCCGAACGCGCCGACTTCCTCAACTTCGAAGGCAACGCCCAGGGCTTTCGGGTGCTTACCCAGCTCGAATACCACCAGTTCGACGGCGGCACCCGGCTGACCTATGCCACCCTCGGCACCTACCTAAAGTACCCCTGGACCGCCCGCCATGCCGACGCCCTGGGCTACAAGAAGCACAAGTTCGGCTGTTACCAGAGCGAACTGGTGCTGCTTGAACAGATCGCCCGCAAGCTCGGTCTGCCGCAGCTTGAAGAGCAACGCTGGGCGCGTCATCCGCTGGTGTACCTGATGGAGGCCGCCGATGACATCTGCTATGCGCTGATCGACCTCGAGGACGGCCTGGAAATGGACCTGCTCGACTATGCCGAGGTCGAGTCGCTGTTGCTCAGCCTGGTGGGCGACGACCTGCCGGAAACCTATCGCCAGCTGGGCCCCGACGATTCGCGCCGACGCAAGCTGGCGATCCTGCGTGGCAAGGCCATCGAACATCTGACCAACGCCGCCGCACGCGCCTTTGTCGAGCAACAGGACGCCCTGCTAGCCGGCACCCTCGGCGGCGATCTGGTCGAACACATGCACGGCCCGGCCAAACGCTGCGTGCTGCAGGCCAAGGACATTGCGCGCAAGAAAATCTTCCAGGATAAACGCAAGACCCTGCACGAAATTGGCGCCTACACCACCCTGGAGATTTTGCTCAACTCGTTCTGTGGGGCGGCCCTTGAGCAACATGGCGGACGCACGCCGTCGTTCAAAAGCCGGCGCATCCTCGACCTGCTCGGCAAGAACGCACCCGACCCTGACGCCTCGCTGCACAGCTCGTTCCTGCGCATGATCGACTTCATCGCCGGGATGACCGACAGCTATGCCAGCGAAATGGCCCGCGAAATGACCGGCCGCTCAAGCCCGACCTGATCGCGACCACAGCGTACTGCCCGGCATTCGGGCAGTGCGATTTCGCCGATAAGACGTGAGAAACCACCTACACACTGCAAACAACAATAAACTTACCTTATCCTTCGCAACATCAACTTACTATCAACACTATTGACACTGCCACCATACAGAAACCCCTGTAATCCTACATTTCAAAACCAGTAGGACTTTTCCTATATATCATTTAACTCCCCTTGAGTTCATGTGCGACCTGTTCTATCTGCGCTAAGGTGCCGTTTCTCCCTCTGGCACCTTTATGGAAACTTCACCATGTACTCTGTATTCATCGTCGACGATCACCCGGTCATCCGCCTGGCGGTGCGCATGCTTCTGGAGAATGAGGGCTATCGCGTCGTCGGCGAATCGGACAACGGCGTAGACGCCATGCAAATGGTCCGCGAATGCCTGCCGGACCTGATCATCCTCGACATCAGCATCCCCCGGCTCGATGGGCTGGAAGTGCTCTCACGCTTTCACGCCATGGGCATCCCGCTGAAAATCCTGATATTGACCGCACAATCGCCGGCACTCTTTGCCATTCGCTGCATGCACTCCGGTGCTGCCGGCTATGTGTGCAAACAGGAAGATCTCAGTGAACTGCTCAGTGCGATAAAAGCGGTGCTTTCCGGTTATAACTACTTCCCCAGCCAAGCGATCAATCCGCCACGCAAACACGAAGATTGCGCCTCGGAACTGGACCTTTTCAAACAGGTCAATGACCGCGAGTTAATGGTGCTGCAACTATTTGCCCAAGGCCGAAGCAACAAGGAAATTGCCCAGGGCATGTTTCTCAGCAACAAAACTGTCAGCACCTACAAGAAACGGCTGATGCAAAAGCTCAAGGCCAGCTCGCTGGTCGAACTGATTGAAATGGCCAAACGCAATGCACTGGTGTGAGGCCACTCATGCTTAGGCAGCGCCTGACCCTGTTGTTGTGCGGCGTATTGGCCTGCCTGAGCCATGTCACGCAGGCAGACGAAGTCGCCGCCAGCCCGTTCACCCTGTTCAGCCGGGCCGGGCCGATTGCCATGCAACTGTCGCTGACCCCGGCCCAGCGCCTGTGGATCAAGGGCAAGGGCCAGCTGGTGCTGGGTACTTCGGCGCCGGACTACCCGCCGTTCGACATGACCGCCAGCGGCCGTGACTACGAAGGCCTGACCGCCGATTTCGCCGGGTTGATTGGCTCAGCCCTGGACCTGCCCATCCAGGTAAAGCGCTTCGCCACCCGCCAGGATGCGGTCAAGGCCCTGGCCCAAGGGCAGATCGACCTGCTGGGCAGCACCAACGGCTACGAGGCGGCAACTCCCGGCATTGCCCTGTCCAAGCCCTACGCGGTCGACCAGCCGGTGCTGGTCACCCGCGAGAACGAGGCGCGCCCGCTCGACATGGGCCTGGCCGGCCTGCGCCTGAGCATGGTCTATCACTACCTGCCGATGGACGAGGTACTGGCCAATTACCCGGACGCCACCATCCAGTCCTACCCCTCCTACCAGAACGCCCTCAACGCCGTGGCCTTCGATCAGGCCGATGTGTTTCTCGGTGACACCATCTCGACCCATTACCTGATCAACCAGGGCCATTTGCAGAACATCAAGATGGCCAATTTCGGCAAGCACGAACCGGTCGGTTTCAGCTTTGCCGTGCAGCGCAGCAACCAGCCTTTGCTGGAACTGATCAACGCCACCCTCGACAGCGTCTCCAGCAGCACCCGCGAAAGCATCTTCAAACGCTGGAGCGCCGGCAGCGACGTGCTGCTCACCGACCGCAAGCTGCAGCTGTCGCAACGCGAAGAGCGCTGGCTCAGCGGCCACCCGGTGGTGCGCGTGGTGGTCAACGAAACCGCCGCGCCGCTGACTTTTTTTGACAGCGCCGGCAATTTTCGCGGCATCGCCGCCGATCTGCTGGAGCTGATCCGCCTGCGCACCGGGTTGCGTTTCGAGGTACAACGGGCCAGCGGCATCAGTGACATGATCGACCGCCTCAACCATGACGAGGCCGATGTCATTGCGGCAATTTCCCCCAGCCCGCGGCGCGCGGGCACCCTGGCGATCAGCCGCCCCTACCTGGAAAACTCCTACGTCCTACTGACACGCAAAGGCAGCGACCAGCCGGACTCGCTGGAGCAGATGAACGGCCGGCGCCTGGCCCTGACCCGCGACAGCCCGCTGTTCGAAGACTTGCGCCAGCGTTTTCCCGGCATCCAGCTGATCGAAACGGAAAGCACCTTCTTCTCAACCTCGCTGCTGGCCAGCGGGCATGTCGATGCGGCCATCACCGCGCTGATCAACGCCAACTTCAGCCTGGCCTCCCAGCGCGACCTGACGATCCGCGCCTCGGTCGGCGCCGAGCCTGCGACCTTCGCCATGGCCACGGCGCGAGGCGCCCAGGAGCTGGCGTCAATCCTCGACAAGGCGTTGCTGAGCATCGCCCCAGAAGAGCTGGGCATCATCAACAGCCGCTGGCGTGGCTACAGTACCGAAACCGACGCCTATTGGCAGAAGTACCAGCGCCTGATCCTCCAGGTTGTACTGGGTACCAGCCTGCTGTTGCTGCTGTCGCTGGCCTGGAACGCCTGGATGCGCCGCCAGATCAAGCAGCGCGAGGCCGCCGAGCGCGCCCTCAACGACCAGCTAGAGTTCATGCGCGCACTGCTCAACGGTACCCCCCACCCGATGTACGTTCGCGATCGTGCCGGGTTGCTGCAAAGCTGCAACGACAGTTACCTGGAAGCGGTGCAGGCGCGCCTTGAGGACGTCCTCGGCAAGCGCATCCAGGACAGCACCCTGGGCGACAGCTGCTATGCCAGCCAGATCCAGGCCGATTACCAGAAGGTCATGCGCGAAGGCATTCCGCTGATCGTTGACCGGCCCCTGCTGCTCAGGGAACGGGAACTGACCATCTACCACTGGATCCTGCCTTACCGCGACTCGCTTGGCGAAGTACAGGGCATCATTGGCGGCTGGATCGACATCAGCGAGCGCCGCCAGCTGATCCAGGACCTGCGCCTGGCCAAGCAACGCGCCGACGATGCCAATCGCGCCAAGAGCGTGTTCCTGGCGACCATCAGCCATGAAATCCGCACGCCGATGAACGCCATCATCGGCATGCTCGAACTGACCCTCAAGCGGGGCGACCAGGGGCATATCGACCGACCGGCCATCGAAGTGGCCTACAACTCGGCGAGAGAACTGCTGGCCTTGATCGGCGACATTCTCGACATGGCCCGTATCGAGTCCGGCCACCTGAGCCTGGCACCAGAGCCCGTTAACCTGGCCGGGCTGGTCGAGTCGGTCGGGCGCGTGTTCGATGGCGTGGCCCGCCAGAAAGACCTGCGCCTGAACCTGGACATCGCCGCGCAAGCACGCTGCGAGGTATTGCTCGACCCGCTGCGGTTCAAGCAGATTCTTTCCAACCTGGTCAGCAATGCGATCAAGTTCACCGAACAGGGTCAGGTCACCGTGCACCTGGTTCTGGAGCCCGGCCCGCAAGCGGATCACCCGACCCTGAAGATAACGGTCGAGGACAGCGGCATCGGCATTCGCCCGCAAGACCAGCAGCGCCTGTTCCTGCCCTTCGCCCAGGCCGATCCGGACAGCAACCTGGCCCGCAGCGGCACCGGCCTGGGCCTGGCCATCAGCCGCGACCTGTGCCAGTCGATGGGCGGCAACCTGAGCTTGCACAGCGTGTTCGGCCAGGGCACCCGTGCGTGCATCAGCATGCCCCTGACCCTGCTGGCTGAAACGGCCAAGCCGGACGCCCCCGTAGCGGTGCCCTGTGCGGTGCTGCCAGCGCTGCGGATCCTGGTGATCGATGACCATCCGGCAAACCTGCTGCTGATCGCCCAGCAGTTGAACTTTCTCGGGCTCGAACACGCCAGTGCCGACAATGGTTTCAGCGGCCTCAACGCCTGGCGTCAGGCGCACTTCGATGTGGTAATCGTCGACTGCAACATGCCGCAAATGAACGGCTACCAGTTCACCCAGGCGTTGCGCGACCACGAGCGACAGTACCAATGGTCACCCTGCACCATTCTCGGCTACACCGCCAATGCCCAGCCGGAAGTGCGCGAACGTTGTCGCCAGGTCGGCATGGATGATTGTTTGCTCAAGCCTATCAGCCTCAACGCCTTGGGCCAGCGCCTGGCCCGGGCGCCACTGATGAGCGCCCGGCCGGCGCCGCCTGCGCAGTTGCCGTTCGATCTGCAAGGGCTGGAGCCTGTGGTCGGCAACAGCATCAACGACCTGCGCCAGTTGCTTGAAGAACTGCTGCGCAGCTTCAAGCGCGACGGCGCCCAACTCAAGGCGCTCGACCCTGGCCGCGATGTAGCGCAAATGATGAGCCAGGCGCACAAGATTCTCGGCCCGGCGCGGATCATTCAGGCCAACGGCCTGATCCACGCCTGCGAACAGCTCGAGGCCGATTGCCAGGCCAACCTGGCGCCGGCCATGCTGGAGCGTCGGCAACGGCAGATCCTGCACATCCTCTCGGTGCTTGAGCAGGCATTACAGGGGTATTTGCACGAACACTTGCCGGAGCAGCGCTGTTCCAGCGGCACCACCTGAACAGGCGGCGGGGGAGCAGAAACGAAAACGGCGGCCACTGGGGCCGCCGTTTCAGCAGGATCAGGAAGCCGGGTTGACCGATTTTTCCGGATACCAGGCGTCCAGCAACGGGCTGACTTCAATCTTGGTCAGTTCGCTGCGGCCCTTGAGCCAGGCTTCAACAGCAGCGCGCTGCTCTTCAGTGACCGAACCACGGGTGGCCTTGCAGACCAGACCGAAGTCGTCGCCGCCAACATAGTCCAGACCATTGGCATCCATGGCGTCAGCCAGGAATGCATCGAGGAAGGCGTCAATGGCTTCGTCGGACAGATCTTCCTTGAAATCCAGGTTCAGCTCAAAACCCAGCTCCTGGAATTCATCCACGCAGAGTTTTTTGCGCAGACGGCGGGAACGGTTAGTGGCCATGAAACAATCCTCTTGAGTATTAACGCGCGGCACTTTACCAGTTTCACCGCGCGATTGCCGGAATAAAAGCCGATAAGCTGTTGTTTGATCCTGTATTCACAGGCCCATGGGCGTTCTGCTTGGGGCATAATGCGCGCTATATTTTTCCGTATCGGGGCCTTCACCTTTTTTCGCTCCGTTTTTTTCACCCCTCGCTCGCAGGGTTTTATCGCACATGATCAGATCTCTTCGCCCTCTTCTGCTTGCCGGCCTGCTGATGCCCCTGGCGCTTTCCAGCCACGCCGCCGCGGTCAACACCACGCTTTCGCCAAAAGTGCAGCAGGCGCTGAAAACCAACAAATTGCAGGACTCGGCCCTGTCGCTGGTCATGCTGCCGCTCAACGGCCCGGGCACACCGACCGTGTTCAATGCCGATGTCTCGGTCAACCCGGCCTCGACCATGAAGCTGGTCACCACCTACGCCGCCCTGGAAATGCTCGGCCCCACCCACCAGTGGAAAACCGAGTTCTACAGCGACGGCCCGCTGCGCAACGGCGTGCTGCAGGGCAACCTGTACCTCAAGGGCGGCGGCGACCCGAAGCTGAACATGGAAAAGCTCTGGCTGCTGATGCGCGACCTGCGCGCCAATGGCGTACAGACCATCAGCGGTGACCTGGTGCTCGACCGCAGCCACTTCATCCAGCCACAACTGCCGCAGTTCAACGATGATGGTGGCGACGAAAACAAACCCTTCCTGGTCAAGCCCGACTCGCTGCTGATCAACCTCAAGGCGCTGCGCTTCGTCGCCCGCAACGACGGGGGCAAGGTGCTGGTGTCGGTCGAGCCGCCGATTGCCAACATCCGCATCGACAACCAGGTCAAGGCGGTCAACACCAAGCAGTGCAGCGGCGACGTGCGCTACAACCCGGTGGTGCAAGCCGACGGCGTCAGCGTCGTGGTCAGCGGCCAGCTGGGCGATGGCTGCAACTCGCAGACCTACCTGTCGCTGCTCGATCACCCGACCTACGCCGCCGGCGCCGTGCGCGCCATCTGGAACGAACTGGGGGGTAGCATCCAGGGCCGTGACCGGGTCGACAACGTGCCGAAAAGCGCACGTCTGCTGGCCCGCGCCTACTCCCCGGACCTGGTGGAGATCATCCGCGACATTAACAAATACAGTAACAACACCATGGCCCAGCAGCTGTTCCTGAGCCTGGGCGCGCAGTTCCGTACCGACGCCGACGGCGACGACGCCCGCGCCGCCCAGCGCGTAGTACGCCAGTGGCTGGCGAAAAAGGGCATCACCGCGCCGCACCTGATCATGGAAAACGGCTCGGGCCTGTCCCGCGCCGAACGGGTCAGCACCCGGGAAATGGCCGCCCTGCTGCAAGCGGCCTGGAACAGCCCGTACGCTGCCGAGTTCATCAGCTCGATGCCGCTGGTGGGCATGGACGGCACCATGCGCAAGCGCCTCAAGCGCACCGCCATGACCGGTGAGGCGCACATCAAGACCGGCACCCTGAACACCGTGCGCGCCATCGCCGGCTTCAGCCGCGACAGCAACGGCAACACCTGGGCGGTCGCGGCGATCCTCAACGACCCCAAACCCTGGGGGGCTTCGGCCGTGCTCGACCAGGTCCTGCTCGACCTGTACCGCCAGCCGAAACTGGTCAACAGCACCGCCGCCGTTCAGCCCTGAGCCTGACTCAGGGCAGTTCGCCCTCGACCCGGTCGCGGCCAGCCTGCTTGGCCGCGTAGACCCCCGAGTCGGCGCGTAGCAGCAAGGCATCGGCGCCCTCCCCCGGGCGCCAGCCGGCCACGCCGAAACTCGCCGTGACCATCCCCACCCCGTCCACCGGCACGCTGCGCAGGCCCTGCCAGAGCTCCATGGCCAGGGTATAGGCCTGCTCGGCATTGCTGCCCGGGCACAACACCATGAATTCCTCGCCACCCAGGCGGCAGAACACATCGGTACGGCGCAGGCGGTGATTGATGCGCTGGCACAGGCTGCGCAGCACATGATCGCCCACGGCATGGCCGTACAAGTCGTTGATGCGCTTGAAGTGGTCGATATCGAGCATGATCACCGCCAGGTCCTGGCTGTCGCGCTGGGCCCGCTCAAGCTCGGCCTTGAGCCGCTCCTGAAAGTAGCGGCGGTTGTGAATGCCGGTCAGTGAGTCGGTTACCGACAACGCCCGCAGCTCCTCCTCGACGCGCTTCAGATCGGAGATATCAGTCAGGTAGCCGTGCCACAGAGTCCCCCCCTGCTCGGCCGGCTCCGGCGTGGCTTCGCCGCGGATCCAGCGCATCCCGGCCACCGGCAGCAGCACCCGGTACTCTTCGCGCCAGGGCGTGAGGTGATCAGCGGAATAGCGGATCGAGGCGCGCACCCGTTCCAGGTCATCGGGGTGGATACGCTCGAACACGGCCGTGGCGTCCTCGCGCAGGCGCTGCGGCTCGATCTCGTAGATATCGCGCAAGCCCTCGCTGGCATAGCTGAAGCACGAGCTGCCGTCGGGGTCGAGGCGAAACTGGTAAATGCCGCCGGGCACCTCGGCGCTGAGCTTTTCCAGCAGCCGGTCACGGGCCGCCAGGGCCTCGTGCACGCGCTTGCGCTCGGTAACGTCGATGCAGATGGCCAGGTGGCCGACCCACAGGCCGTGCTCATCGAGCACCGCGCTGACCATCATGTTAGCCAGCAGGTGGCTGCCATCCTTGCGCAACAGGGTCCACTCACCAGGCTCGCTCTCACCCTCCTGGACGGTCTCGGCGAACATCGCCTGGGCCGGGCTGACCTCGCGCCCATAACGCTGGCTCAAGGCGCGGGCCCGGGCCTGCAGCTCCTCTGGCGAGACCAGCTCTTCCAGGGTCAGGCGGCCGATGACTTCAGCGCTGTGGTAGCCGAGCATGCGTTCGGCGCCGGCGTTAAAGGTACTGATCACCCCGCGCAGGCTGGTGGCAATGATCGCCACCTGGGTGGCGGCATCGAGCACGCTGCGCAGCTGGTTGTGGGTATCGCGCAGCGACTGTTCGCTGACGCGCAACTCGGCGGTGCGCTGCTCGACCAGGGTCAGGGCACGCTGGCGCTGGCCGAACAGGCTGAACAGCAAGGCGCTGAGCAACAGGCTGAGCAGGCCGCCAAGCAGCACCACGGCAACGACCGCCGAGGAGCGATTGGCGTCCATGAAGGCAAGGCTGGGCTGGATATCCAGTTGATAGTCGTGATCGGCCAGGCGCAACAGGTGGCTGGCGGTCAGATCGGTGTCGGCCCCCTGGTTGCCGGATTGGAACAACACCTCATGCTGGCCCTGCCCGGACAGGTCAAGAATGCGCACCACCAGGTTGTCCTCGCTCGGGTTGGGCAGCCCCTCGGCCATCAGCTGCTGCAGGCTGATCACCGCCAGTACGTAGCCATCTGGTGGGGCGGCGGCGCTGCCCGGGGCAAAAACGGGCGCCACCATCAATACCCCGCGGGCGAAGGCCGGGTCGACATGGGTCAGGTTCAAGGGTGCCGACACCGCCATGCTGCCGGGCTGGCGGGCACGGTCGAGGGCCGCCTGGCGCAGCGGCTGGGAGAGCATGTCCAGGCCCAGGGGCTGGACCTGGTGGCTGGAGGCCTGGGTGTACAACAGTGGGTAATAGAGCGCACGCTCAGCCGCTACCTGCAGGCTGCCGGCGTCATTCAGTTCGTGGATGGCAAAGGGCTTGCCGAGGAGTTGCGCGGCGCTGCGCTCAAACGCTTGACGCTCATCGCCCGCCACCCGCGGCGCCCAGGCGTAGGCCTGGGTCCGGTACAACAGGGGCTTGGCGTAGCCGTTGAACTCGGCGAGAGTGACGCTTTCGGAGAACACGAAGAAGCGGCGCAGGCCATCGAGACGCTGCACCTGGTCCTCGAAACGCTCTTCGATACGGCTGTAACGCTCACTGGCGAGCAGTTCGAAGCGTTGACGCAACTGCTGGCGGTACAGGTCATGGGTGGCCAGCGCCAGCAGCGCAGTCAACAGGCCGCCGGCGACAAATGCCACGCCGGCCACCAGCCAGGCGGACACTTCCTCGCTGACAAAGCCGAGCATCTTCGGACGAGCGGCGTGCATCGACATAGAAAGCACTCAAAACGCCAGCGTCCAGCGGATCGCGGGCTCTGATTGAGTTATAGCCATTAGCCATTAACGTAGCAATCATCACCCGCGACAATCAGCCAATCAGCGCGCCTGAATTTTCCAGGCCCGGTGAATCTTGCTGTTACGGGCAAAGTCCGGGTCCAGGGTCTGGGCACTGATCTCTTCCACCGCGTAGCGCTCAGCCAGGTTTTCGTCGAGCTGGAACTTGCGGAAGTTGTTCGAGAAGTACAGCACACCGCCCGGCGCCAGGCGCGCCACGGCCAGGTCAAGCAACTCGACATGATCGCGCTGCACGTCAAACACGCCTTCCATACGCTTGGAGTTGGAGAAGGTCGGCGGATCGATGAAGATCAGCTCGTATTCCTCGCGACAGGCTTGCAGCCAGGCCATGACATCGCCCTGCTCCAGGCGATTCTTGTCCGAGAAGCCATTGAGCGACAGGTTGCGCCGCGCCCAGTCCAGGTAAGTCTTGGACAGGTCAACACTGGTGGTGCTGCGCGCGCCGCCCTTGGCCGCATGCACACTGGCGGTGGCGGTGTAGCAGAACAGGTTGAGGAAGCGCTTGCCGGCAGCCTCGCGCTGAATGCGCAGGCGCATCGGGCGGTGGTCGAGGAACAGCCCGGTGTCGAGGTAATCGGTGAGGTTGACCAGCAGCTTGACGCCGCCTTCCTGCACTTCGAGGAACTGCCCCTGGGCGCTCTGGCGCTCGTACTGGCGGGTACCGCTCTGACGCTCGCGACGCTTGACCACCACGCGGCTCTGGTCGATGCCCAGGGCCTGAGGGATCGCTGCCAGGGCGTCGAACAGACGCGCCTGGGCCTTTTCCGGGTCGATCGAGCGCGGGGCGGCGTATTCCTGCACGTGCACCCAGTCCTGGTACAGGTCGATGGCCAGGGCGTACTCGGGCATGTCGGCATCGTACAGGCGGTAGCAACTGACGTTCTCGCGCTTGGCCCACTTGCCCAGTTGCTTGAGGTTCTTCTGCAGGCGGTTGGCGAACATCTGCCCGCCCTCGCTCAGGCGTGCCGGCTCACTGGCCACGGCGGCCGGGGTACGCGGTTCGCCAGCTTCGCCATTGCGCTCGGGCTGACGGCGCTCGCCGGTGACGAACTGGTCGGGCTGAACCTTGATCAGCAGCAGCTTGCACGGCAAGGCGCCGTTCCAGAAGGCATATTGCTTGTGGCTGCGGATACCCATGCGCTTGCCCAGGTCCGGGGCGCCGGTGAACACCGCCGCTTCCCAGTTCAGGCAGGCCTGACGCAGGCGCTCGCCGAGGTTCTGGTAGAGGTACAGCAGGCTCGCTTCGTCGCCCAGGCGCTCGCCGTACGGCGGGTTGCAGATCACCAGGCCTTTCTGGTTCTGATCCGGGCGCGGCTCGAAGCTGCCGACTTCGCCCTGGTAGATCTTCACCCAGTCACTCAGGCCGGCGCGCTCAACGTTGTTGCGGCCCGGCTGGATCAGCCGCGGGTCGGCCTCATAGCCGCGAATCCACAGCGGCGGGCGGGCCAGGCCGGCTTCGGCACGGGCCAGCGCCTCATCATGGAGTTTGCGCCAGAGGGCCGGCACGTGGCCGAGCCAGGCGCTGAAGCCCCAACGCTCGCGGCGCAGGTTCGGTGCGATATCGGCGGCGATCATTGCGGCTTCGACCAGGAAAGTCCCCACACCACACATCGGGTCGGCCAGGGCGCCGCCCTCGGCAGCGATGCGTGGCCAGCCAGCGCGGATCAACACCGCGGCCGCGAGGTTTTCCTTGAGCGGCGCCGCACCTTGCTGCAGGCGGTAGCCGCGCTGGTGCAGGCTGTGGCCGGACAGGTCCAGGGACAGGATCGCCTCGCCACGCTCCAGGCGCAGGTGCACGCGCAGGTCCGGGTTGAGCTTGTCGACCGACGGGCGCTCGCCGCTGCTGGTACGCAGCTTGTCGACGATTGCATCCTTGACCTTCAAGGCGCCGAAGTGGGTGTTGTCGATACCCGAGCCGTGGCCGCTGAATTCCACCGCCAGCGAGCCGCTGGCCTCCAGGTGATCCTGCCACTCGACTTCGTTGACGCCGTCGTAGAGGTCGTCGGCGTTCTTCATGTTGAAGCGCTTGAGCACCAGCAGTACGCGGTTGCCCAGGCGCGACCACAGGCACAGCCGGTAGGCGGTTTCCATGTCGGCCGTGCCGCGGATCGCCGAAGTGTGCTCGCGCACTTCTTCAAGGCCGAGGCCGCGGGCTTCTTCGGCAAGCAGGCCTTCAAGGCCTTTGGGACAGGTGAGGTAAAGTTCGAAACGGTCCGACATGGGGTATCCAGAGCCTTGAGCAATAAAGTGGAGAGGCAAGCGCATCGCCCTTCCGATGTTTAATCGAACGCCTTTCCACAGCGTTCGAGTGGCGCTTTATCTCGCGCCGGGCCGCCCGCCAATCCGACTTTTGCCAAGGGCTGAAAAGTCTTTGATTGCCGGGCAGAACGAAAAATTCAGGCAAAAAACCGGGAAAAATGACCCTTCGTCGTTTTGCCGCTGTTGTTACAAATTATCACACGGCGATGGCCAGATGACTTTGCAGCAGGTCAAACCCTGATCATAGCGGGCTTTGCGCCAGATCCTAATCAGACGCATTTATTTACTTATCCTGTGACCCTATGAAAGGTTACGTCCTTATGACAAAACGATCATTCACACTGTGTCCTGCATTGGTTAGAACTGGTCTCAGGTTGTCACCGCAACGGGGCAACACTTCCGCTCGCGACGCCGGCAGCGAGCGCAAACCGGCAGAACGATTCTGCCCGACCTTCTAGAGGTCGACGGGACATTACAGTCAACAAGTGAGGGCAACACCCTATGAGAAGACTTAAGCGTGATCCGTTGGAACGAGCTTTTTCACGTGGCTACCAATATGGGGTCACCGGCAAATCCCGCGAGCTTTGCCCCTTTACTCTACCGTCTGTACGCCAGGCATGGATCAATGGCTGGCGCGAAGGACGCGGCGACAACTGGGACGGTATGACCGGCACTGCGGGTATCCATAGACTCAACGAACTTCACGCCGTTGGCTGAACGAGGAACTGAATCCGATTACCATGCGCGCCCTATCCGGGCGGCGGGCTGAGGCCCAGGGGCCCCTTGAGGGGGCCCTTTTTTATGCCTGCGGTTTCAGCGCCCCATGGCGGCGATGGCGTCCACTGCCTCGCGGATCAGGGCCGGGCCCTTGTAGATGAACCCCGAGTAGATCTGTACCAGGCTGGCACCGGCAGCAATCTTCTGCGCCGCATGCTTGCCTTCGGTAATCCCGCCCGCAGCAATGATCGGCAACTTGCCACCCAGCTCGCCAGCCAGCACCTTGACGATGTGGGTGCTCTTTTCCAGCACCGGCGCGCCCGACAGGCCGCCTGCTTCGTCACCATGCTGCAGGCCTTCGACGCCTTCACGGCCGAGGGTGGTGTTGGTGGCGATCACCGCGTCCATACCCGACTCGACCAGGGCTGCGGCGACCAGCGCGGTTTCTTCGTCGCTCATGTCCGGGGCGATCTTGATCGCCAGCGGCACATGCTTGCCGCGTTCGGTCACCAGTTGCGAGCGGCGCTCGGCCAGGGCGTCGAGCAGTTGCTTGAGCGAATCACCGAACTGCAGGCTGCGCAGGCCCGGGGTGTTCGGCGAGCTGACGTTGACGGTGATGTAGCTGGCCTGGTCGTAGACCTTGTCGAGGCAGATCAGGTAATCGTCGACCGCGCGCTCGACCGGCGTGTCGAAGTTCTTGCCGATATTGATGCCGAGGATGCCGCTGTATTTGGCGGCGCGCACACGGTTGAGCAGGTTGTCGACACCCAGGTTGTTGAAGCCCATGCGGTTGATGATCGCTTCGGCTTCCGGCAGGCGGAACAGGCGCGGCTTGGGGTTGCCCGGCTGTGGACGCGGGGTGACGGTGCCGATCTCGACAAAACCGAAACCGAGCTGGGCAAAACCGTCGATGGCCGCGCCGTTCTTGTCCAGACCCGCCGCCAGCCCGACCGGGTTGGCGAAGTTCAGGCCCATGACAGTGACCGGCAAGGAAGCCGGCGCCTTGGTCAGCAAGCCGTTGAGGCCCAGACGGCCACCGGCGCCGATCAGGTCCAGGGACAGGTCATGGGAGGTCTCCGGGGAGAGCTTGAACAGCAGCTGGCGGGCCAGGGTATACATGGGCGGGCTTAGCTCGACGTGAGTGAGGGGGGCGATTATAGCGGTGGCGTCGCCCGGGGGACAGGGCCGCCTTGGCATATGCGTTGCTTGGGCCCTGTTAATACGCCTGCCACGCAAGCGGTACGGCCTGACCCTCGACACAGGCGCACTGACGTGACCCACCCTATTCCCGCAACCTCCCTGGCTTGGGTGAACGGCAGCGATGCCCCGGAAAAGCCCTGCCTGAATCTCGGTTTCATGGCCCTGAGCGATTGTGCCTCGGTGGTGGTGGCCGCGACCCAGGGTTTCGCCCAAACCTACGGCCTGACCCTGAATTTGCAGCGCCAGAGCTCCTGGGCCGGCCTGCGCGACAAGCTGGCCAGCGGCGAGCTGGATGCCGCGCATAGCCTGTACGGCCTGATCTACGCGCTGCAACTGGGCATCGGCGGTAGTCCGGCCGCCGACATGGCGGTGCTGATGGGCCTGAACCAGAACGGCCAGGGCATCAATCTGTCCGCTGCGCTGCAACGTCAGGGCGTGACCAGTCCCGAGGCATTGGAGCGCTTCGTGCACCAAAGCAGGACAAAACTGACCTTTGCACAGACTTTTCCTACCGGCACCCATGCCATGTGGCTGTATTACTGGCTGGCCAGCCAGGGCATCCACCCCTTGCATGACGTCAACAGCGTGGTGGTGCCGCCAGGCCAGATGCTCGCACACCTGCAAGCCGGACGCATCGACGGATTTTGCGTCGGCGAACCCTGGTCGGCGGGCGCCATCGAACAGGGCCAGGGCTTCACCCTGGCCACCAGCCAATCAATCTGGCCGGATCACCCGGAAAAAGTCCTGGGTTGCACCCGGGCCTTTGTCGAACAGTATCCGAACAGTGCGCGGGCCCTGGTGATGGCGGTGCTGACCGCCAGCCGCTTTATCGAGCAGAGCCGCGAAAACCGCCGCAGCACCGCGCAACTGCTCAGCAGCAAGGCCTACCTGGATGCGCCGTTGTCGAGCATCGAGCCGCGCCTGCTCGGCCACTACCAGGACGGCCTGGGCAACCAGTGGCAGGATCGCCACGCTTTGCGCCTGTATGACCAGGGCCGGGCCAACTTGCCGTACCTGTCCGATGGCCTGTGGTTCATGACCCAATTCCGCCGCTGGGGCCTGCTGCGTGAAGACCCCGATTACCTCGCCGTAGCCCGCCAGGTGCAGCAACTGGCGCTGTACCGCGACGCCGCCACGGCGGTCGGCGTGCCCTGCGCAGGTTCCGACATGCGTAGCAGCCAGCTGATCGATGGCAGCCGCTGGGATGGCAGCGACCCGCACGGCTACGCCCGCAGCTTTCGTCTGCACGCGCTGGCCGAGCCGCCCGCCGCCCTCGCCCGACGCTGAACGGAGACGCTCTCATGCTGCGAATCCTGCTAATCGACGACACCGCGAAAAAAGTCGGTCGGCTAAAGGCTGCGCTGGTCCAGGCCGGCTTCGAAGTGATCGAAGAGTCGGGCCTGACCATCGACCTGCCGGCACGCGTCGAAACGGTGCATCCGGACGTGGTGCTGATCGATACCGAGTCACCGGGCCGTGATGTCATGGAGCAAGTAGTGCTGGTCAGCCGTGACCGGCCGCGACCGATCGTCATGTTCACCGACGAGTACGACCCCGGGGTGATGCGCCAGGCGATCCAGGCGGGGGTCAGCGCCTACATTGTCGAAGGCATCCAGGCTACGCGCTTGCAGCCGATCCTCGATGTGGCCATGGCCCGCTTTGAAAGCGACCAGGCGCTCAAGGCCCAACTGCAGGCCCGCGACCAGCAACTGGCGGAGCGCAAGCGCATCGAACTGGCCAAGGGCCTGTTGATGAAAATGAAGGACTGCAACGAAGAACAGGCCTACACCCTGATGCGCCGCCAGGCCATGAGCAAGCAGCAGAAGCTGATCCAGGTGGCCGAGCAGATCATTGCCATGAGCGACCTGCTCGGCTGAAGCACTCTGGCCCGGCTCTTGCTATCACCACAGCACAGGTAGCCAACGGCGGTTGCCCCCTTCACGACAAAGACGTCGCACCCCCACTCGCGCCAGCGGGTCGGGTGGCGACGTCTTTTTCGTTTCCGTCCCTGTTCAACGAGGTGTTCGATGAATACGAGTTTCTGGAAGTCCGGGCATGTCCCCACCCTGTTCGCCGCCTTTTTGTATTTCGACCTGAGCTTCATGGTCTGGTACCTGCTCGGCCCGCTGGCGGTGCAGATTGCCGCCGACTTGCAACTGACCACCCAGCAGCGCGGGCTGATGGTGGCCACGCCGATCCTGGCCGGGGCGATCCTGCGCTTTGTCATGGGCCTGCTGGTGGACCGCCTGTCACCCAAGACCGCCGGGCTGATCGGCCAGGTGATTGTCATCGTCGCACTGTTCTGCGCCTGGCGCCTGGGCATTCACAGTTATGAGCAAGCCTTGTTGCTCGGGGTGTTCCTCGGCGTTGCCGGCGCCTCGTTTGCCGTATCGCTGCCGCTGGCCTCGCAGTGGTACCCGGCGCAGCACCAGGGCAAGGCCATGGGCATCGCCGGTGCCGGCAACTCCGGCACGGTGTTCGCCGCCCTGCTGGCCCCGGCCCTGGCCGCAGGCTTTGGCTGGAACAACGTGTTCGGTTTTGCCGTGATCCCGCTGCTGCTGACCCTGGTGCTGTTCAGCCTGTTGGCGCGCAACGCCCCCGAACGGCCCAAACCGAAAGCCGTGGCCGACTACCTCAAGGCCCTGGGCGATCGTGACAGCTGGTGGTTCATGTTCTTCTATAGCGTCACCTTCGGTGGCTTTATCGGCCTGGCCAGTGCCCTGCCCGGCTACTTCAACGACCAGTACGGCCTGAGCCCGGTGACCGCTGGCTACTACACCGCCGCCTGCGTCTTTGCCGGCAGCCTGATGCGCCCGTTGGGCGGCGCCCTGGCCGATCGCTTCGGCGGCATCCGCACCCTGCTGGCAATGTACAGCGTTGCCGCCATCTGCATTGCCGCCGTCGGTTTCAACCTGCCCAGCGCAGTGGCTGCCCTGGCCCTGTTCGTCAGCGCCATGCTCGGCCTGGGTGCCGGCAACGGCGCGGTGTTCCAACTGGTGCCGCAACGCTTTCGCCAGGAAATCGGCGTGATGACCGGCCTGATCGGCATGGCCGGCGGCATCGGCGGCTTTCTGCTCGCTGCGGGCCTGGGGGCGATCAAACAGCACAGCGGCGACTATCAGCTGGGCCTGTGGCTGTTCGCCAGCCTAGGCATTCTTGCCTGGTTCGGCCTGCACGGCGTCAAGCAGCGCTGGCGCACCACCTGGGGCTCGGCGGCGGTGACTGCGGCGCGGGTTTGAGGATGACAACATGAGCCTGCAACTGAGCTTTGCCCAGGCCAGCGCCAGCGGCCCCCGGGAGGAAAACCAGGACGCCCTGCGCCTGGTCACCCCCAACCCGGAACTGGCCGCCAGCAAAGGCTACCTGTTCGCCCTCGCCGACGGCGTCAGCCAGTGCGCCGATGGCGGCCTGGCGGCGCGGGCCAGCCTGCAGGCGCTGGCCCTGGACTATTACGCCACGCCGGCCACCTGGGGCGTGGCCCAGGCCCTGGACCGCCTGCTACTGGCGCAGAACCGCTGGCTGCGTGCCAATGGCGGCGGCCAGCCGCTGCTGACCACGCTGAGCGCACTGGTGCTGCGTGGTCGGCGTTTTACCCTGGCGCATGTCGGTGATTGCCGGATCTACCGCTGGGCCGCCGGGCAACTGCAGCGCATCAGCGAAGACCACGTCTGGGACCAACCCGGCATGCAGCACGTGCTCAAGCGCGCCCTGGGCCTGGACCAGCACCTGCAGGTCGACTACCTGGAGGGCGAGCTGCAGGCCGGTGAGTGTTTCCTGCTGCTCAGCGACGGCGTCTGGGCCAGCCTCAGCGAAGCGCAGATTCGCGCGGTGCTGCGCGAGCAGATCGACCTGCAGGACGCCGCCCAGACCCTGGTCAGCTCGGCTCACTACTGCGGCAGCCAGGACAATGCCAGCGCCCTGCTGGTGCGGGTCGAACAACTGGGTGCGAGCAACCTCGGTGATTCGCTGGCGCAATTGCAGCAATGGCCACTGCCGCCCGCCCTGCGCAGCGGGCAGACAATCGACGGCTGGCAGGTCGAGCGGGCGCTTGGCCACAGCCGCCAATCCTTGCTGTATCGCGTGCGCGACCCGCAGCAACAGGCATGGCTGCTGAAAACCCTGCCGGCCGAACGCAAAGATGAACCCGGCGCGCAGCAAGGCCTGCTGCTTGAAGAGTGGTTCCTGCGCCGGGTGGCCGGGCGCTACTTCCCCGAAGTGCACCCGGCCAGCCAGCGCCAGCACCTGTATTACCTGATGCGCGAGTACTCCGGGCAAACCCTGGCGCAACGGTTCGCCGCCAGCGGCCCCCTGCCGTTGGCGCAATGGCAGGCGCTGGCCCGGCAACTGTTGCAGGCGGTAGGCGCGCTGCACCGACGCAACATCCTCCATCGCGACATCAAGCCCGAAAACCTGCTCCTGGGCGATGACGGCCAGCTGCGCCTGCTGGATTTCGGCCTGGCGTTCTGCCCGGGGCTTTCCGAGGACCGCGCCCATGAGCTGCCAGGCACGCCCTCGTTTATTGCGCCGGAAGCCTTCGACGCCGAGCCGCCCAGCCCGCAACAGGACCTCTACAGCGTGGCGGTAACGCTGTACTACTTGCTCACCGGACATTACCCCTATGGCGAAATCGAAGCCTTCCAGCGCCCGCGCTTCACCCAGGCGATCAGCGCCGCCCGCTATCGCCCGGACCTGCCCGAATGGCTCGAGCACAACCTCGCTCAGGCACTGCTCGCCGACCCACGGCAACGCTTTGAAACCGCCGAGCAATGGCTGTTGCTGCTTGAACAGGGCGACCGCCAGGCGCTCAGCGTGCGCCCGCGGCCGCTGCTTGAGCGCGAGCCGCTGAAAGTCTGGCGCACCCTGGCGCTGCTGTCCCTGCTGCTTAACCTGATCCTGCTGATCAGCCTGCTAAAAGGCTGACAGCCCCTATGCCGATGAGGAAAACCCGATGCATGCGAAAGTCTGGCTGATTGGTGCAGGCCCCGGTGATCCGGAGCTGCTGACCCTCAAGGCGGTACGCGCCCTGGGGGAAGCCGAAGTGGTGCTGATCGACGACCTGGTCAACCCGCACATTCTTCAACACTGCCCGCAGGCGCGGGTGGTTGCCGTGGGTAAGCGCGGCGGATGCCGCTCCACGCCGCAAGCCTTCATTCAGCGCCTGATGCTGCGCTATGCCCGTCAGGGCCGCTGCGTAGCGCGGCTCAAGGGTGGTGACCCGTGCATCTTTGGCCGCGGCGGCGAAGAGACGGCCTGGTTGCAGGCTCATGGCGTCGAAACCGAGCTGGTCAATGGCATTACCGCAGGCTTGGCCGGCGCGACCCAATGCGGTATCTCGCTGACCTTGCGCGGCGTCAGCCGTGGCGTGACCCTGGTCACCGCCCACACTCAGGATGACAGCCCGTTGAACTGGCAGGCGCTGGCCCAGGGCGGAACTACCCTGGTGGTGTACATGGGCGTGAGCAAGCTGGAGGACGTGCAGCAGGGCTTGCTGGCAGGTGGCCTGGCGGCGCAGACGCCGGTGGCCATGATCGAGAATGCCTCGCTGCCTCAGCAGCGCGAGCAACGCAGCACGCTGGCGCAGCTGTGCCAGGACGCCGCCCGCTTCAAGCTGTGCAGCCCGGCGATTGTGGTGATCGGCGAGGTGGCAGCAGCGCACAGCGCAGTGCTGCAGCAACTGACAGCCTGAATCGCAGGCAAAGAAAAGCCCGGCCTAGGCCGGGCTTTTCAGTAGCGCCTGGACCAATTACTTGGCTTGGGCTTCTACTTGTGCTTCTACGCGACGGTTAACAGCGCGACCAGCGTCGGTGGCGTTGTCAGCAACCGGACGGGTTTCACCGTAGCCAACCGACTCAACGCGGTTCGACTCAACACCGTACTGGTTGGTCAGAACTTGCTTAACGGCGTTTGCACGACGCTCAGACAGTTTCTGGTTGTAAGCGTCAGGACCGACGGAGTCAGTGTGACCTTCAACAGTGGTGGTGGTCTGTGGGTACTGCTTCATGAAGTCAGCCAGGTTCTTGATGTCGCCGTAGCTGTTTGGCTTGACGACCGACTTGTCGAAGTCGAACTTGACGTCCAGCTCAACACGGACGACTTCAGCAACAGCTGGGCAGCCATCAGCGTCAACGGTAACGTTGGCTGGGGTGTCAGGGCACTTGTCGACGTTGTCGCAGACGCCATCGTTGTCGCTGTCGGAGCAGACTTCAGCGACTGGAGCAGGAGCGGCTTCAACCTTGCCACCGCTACCACCGAAGTTCAGACCCAGACCAACGGTCGGACCCCACTCGGTGTTGCCGTTGTCGATGTTGTACATGGCTTCAACGCCAGCACGGGCGAAGAACATGTCGGTGATGTACCACTTGGCGCCAGCGCCAACGTTGGCGAAGGTGGAGTGGTCACGGCCGTTACGGGTAGCTTGACCCAGGCTTTCGTGAGCGAAACCAGCCGAAACGTATGGACGCAGAGCGTCGCCGACGGTACCGAAGTGGTAGGTAGCGTCCAGCTTGGCCTTGGAACCTTTGATGTCTTTGTTGAAGACTTCGCCACGAGCGTTGTGAGTCTCGTTGTAGCCCAGGTCCAGGGACAGGTCGTCGGTCAGGAAGTAACCGAGGCGAACACCAGGATTGGTGCCGTCGTTCTTGAAGTTACGTTCGCTGTCGTAGTACTGCTTGGTGACGTTGCCTTCAATTTCGACTGCGCCTTGGCCTTGTGCCAGAGCGCCGAAGGAAGTTGCGGCTACAAGAGAACCAATGGCCAAGCCCAAGGTGTTTTTCAATTTCATCCGTTAAATCCCCATCTGGTGATAGTTAAGCAGTCCCACCAACATCCGGGGGACAACTCGACGGCAAGTCTAGCAGAACTTGCCGGTACGTTAGAGATATTTGCGCGCTACTAAGTTTCAGCAAGGCCCGCAAATTTCTCACGTAGCTTGTCAAGCGCACGCTTGTACCGCATTTTCGTTGCGCTCAGGCCCATGTGCATGATATCGGCGATTTCCTGAAATTCCAGTTCTGCGACAAATCGAAGCACCAGAATCTCGCGGTCAATCGGATTGACATGCACTAGCCATTTGTCCAGCCCGCCTTTCTCTTCCGGTTTTGGCGCCTTCTCTTCCGAGGCCTCCTCGAGTGGATCAAGACTCAAGGCATCCATCAGTCGACGTTTGCGCCGCTCCTTGCGATACTGGGTGATGCATTCGTTGTAGGTGATGCTGTAGAGCCATGTCTTGAACTTCGATTTGCCCTCGAAGTTCTTCAGCCCATAGAGCACCTTGAGCATCACCTCCTGACAGACATCGTCAGCATCCCGATCGTTCCCTAAATAACGTGCACAGACGTTAAAAAGGGTCCGTTGGTAGCGGCGCATGAGCTCCTCATACGCGCGAGTAACATGAAACAGCTCCTCATGCGAACGCGCCACCAACTCCTCATCAGTGAGCTCGCGGGGGTCGTAACGCATGGGCAGCGAGTGAACTTTATTCAAAACGGATCTGGCCGACAGTCAGGTCAATGTCGCCGCATACCCCTGCCTGGGGCATTTTTGCGGCGGCATACATTAGCAGGATTTGCCCGGTTAGCGGCTATTGACTCGCTGCTCAAGCAGAATCCGGTTGGACAACGACACTAGTTCGCCATCATCGGTCAGCAGGGTCGTCTTGACCGTGCCGATCTCTTCGATCTGCCCTTCGACCTCGCCAATCCGCACTTGTTGGCCCACTTGATACAGTTCACGCACGTAAATTCCGGCCAGGATCTGCCCGGCGATTTCCCGGCTGCCCAGGCCCATGGCCAGCGCTACGGCCAGACCAACGGTAATCAAACCGATGACGATCACATGGTTGAGCAGGTCGGTCTTGACCTCAAGCTGGCTGATTGCCACCGAGATACTGATGATAATCACCAGGCCCTGGGCAATACGCCCGACGCCTGCGGCATATTCCAGGCCGATGCCTTCAGCGGCGCCGCGTACCAGGCCATTGACCAGTTGTGCCAGCAACACACCGGCCAGCAGCACCAGCGCCGCACCGAATACCTTCGGCAGGTACAGGGCGAGCATGTCGAGGGTCGCCGAGACGCGCTCAAGGCCAAGGGATTCAGCGGCCGAAACCAGGAAAATCAGCAGCACGAACCAGTAGACGATCTTGCCGATCAGGGTCGAGATCGGCACCTGGATGCCGACCCGGCTGAGCATCTTGGTCAGGCCGGTGCCGCCCATCAGGCGATCCAGGCCGAGCTTGGCCAGCAATTTCGACAACAGGGTGTCGAGCAGCTTGGCCACGACGAAACCGAGCAGCACCACAACCAGGGCGCCGAACAGGTTGGGGATGAAGTTCGCCACTTTGGTCCACAGCGCTGTCATCGCGGTGACCAGGCTCTGGGTCCAGAGATCAAGTTCCATATTCAATCGGCCTTATCAGCTTTACGGGCGGTAGCGTTACGGCGCACCGGCGCGACATGCGCCGAGCCATTGTTCACGGCAATCATCAGCGCCTGGCTCCAGCGGCCCAGCAGGCTGAACAGATCGCCCGCGCCAACCTGGCGGTTGGCGGTTTTCAGGACCCGGCCCAGGCAGGCGTCGTCGTCGCGGTCCTGACCGGACGGCGATGCCTTGAGCAGGTCTCGCAGGGATTCTTCAAACGGATCGTGCATAGGCACCTCGCGCAATATCTGTCAAAGACGAGGTCGCCAGACAACGGGTCACATGAACCGCCCAGGCAGTTTGTGACTGCATGTTCACAGATTTCATCTTCACACCCAGCGCAGGCGGCGGAACAGCCACCATTGCCCCAACGCCAGGGCCAGTACCAGCAGGCTGGCGAACAGAAAGCCGTAGGGGCTGTCGGAGCCGGGAATGCCGCCGACGTTGATGCCCAGAAGCCCGGTGACGAAACTCATGGGCAGGAAGATGCAGGTGATGATACCGAAGCGGTACATGGTCCGGTTCATCCGCTCGCTGCGGCGCCGGTCCTCGCTCTCGAGCACCAGGGCGGCGCGCTCACGGGTGAGATCCAGCTCTTCGAGGTAGCGGGTCAGGCTGTTGTTGAGCTCGTTCCAGTAGTCGGCATCGTCGGCGGCGAACCAGCTCCACTTGTTGCGCGCCAGTTGTGCGTAGATTTCCCGCTGCGGGTTGAGAAAGCGCCGCAGCCCCGCCGCACGCCGGCGGATCTGTTGCAGGCTGCCCTGGTCCGGGGCATAGCGCTTGTCGGCTTCAAGCTGCTCTTCTTCGCCGTCAACCACTTCCGAGAGGTCGCTGATCAGCGCCTGGACCTTCTCGGTCAGCAGTTGGGCCATGCTCAGCAGCAGCTCGGAGGCGGTCTTCGGCCCTCGATTTTCGGCCAGTTGCTGGAGCAGCTCGTCACTGGCGCGCAACGGCCGCAGGCGCAGCGAGATCACCCGCTGGGCCTCGGCGAAGATGCGCACCGAGACCATGTCTTCGGGTTCAGCGCCAGGGTTTAAGTTGACCCCGCGCAAAAACAGCAGCATCTGCGCATCCGGCAGGGGCAGCAGGCGTGGACGGGTGTTTTCTTCCAGCAACAGGTCGCAGGCAAACTCGTTCAGGCCGCTGTCGTGGCGCAACCAGGTGCGGGTCTGCGGGTGGCTGCGGTCCCAGTGCAGCCACAGGCTTTCCTGGGGCTGCAACGCAAGGGCGTCCAGTTCAGTTCGGGCGATCGCACGGGCACCGCCTTTTCCATCCAGCACCAGGGCATGCACCAGCCCCCATTGCGCGTTTTCTTCCTCGAACATCCCTACCCCACTGACCGGTTTCAGAGCTTTACTCAGGCATTTTCAACGGGCTTGGCGAGACGATCACGCCATTGTTGTCGGCGTAGATGTATTCGCCCGGACGGAAGGTCACGCCGGCAAAGGTCACGGGGATGTTGAGTTCGCCAACACCGCGGCGTACCGATTTGAGCGGGTGGCTGGCCAGGGCCTGGACGCCGACGTCGGTCTGCGCCAGGACATCGACATCACGCACGCATCCGTAGATCACCAGGCCTTGCCAGTGATTCTTCGCCGCCTTTTCGGCGAGCATGTCGCCGAGCAGGGCATGGCGCAGCGAACCACCGCCATCGACCACCAGGACCTTGCCGGTGCCATCGAGCTCGACCTGCTCTTTTACCCGCGAGTTGTCCTCGAAGCACTTGATGGTGACGATCTCACCCCCGAAGGAGTCGCGGCCGCCGAAGTTGCTGAACATCGGCTCCAGCACCTGCACCAGTTCCGGGTAGGCGTCGCACAGATCGGGGGTGATGTAATGCATGGGAAACTCCTGTCGATTATCGAGACGATGAATGTCGCAGTTTCACTCAGTGAACGAGGCCCGGCGATGCGGCTTTAGGCCCAAGGCTACACGTCACTGCCGTTGCGGTCACCTTGGGCAAGGAATCAGCGAACAGATGTTCGCTGAAAAACCCAAAAATGACCAAAACCTTCACAATCGTCATATCTTAACGGCATCAGCTCGCCGGCGAAACGGCCTGCGCCGCCTCCGGCAGCAACGCCGCCAGCGGATCCTGCAACCAACGCTCGACCAACGGCCAGACCTGCGCCTGCGCCGGCTTGCTGACCAGCATGTCGACATGACCAAAGTTGTCGAAGCCCTCCTCACGGCCCAGGCGGACAAACTGCTTGTGCTCGCTGCCCAGTTGCTCGAACAGCTTGCGACAGGCCCACACCGGGTCCTGGTGATCACCCGCGCCGGCCACCGCCAGCACCGGCACATCAACTTCGGCCAGCCCCGCCCACCAGTCGCGATCCTTGTCGCCAAAGCGGCCAAACAGACCGAACCAGCGCATGCTTTCCAGCGCCAGGCCAATCGGCTCGTCTTCCGGGCCGCGCTTGAGCCGCGAGCCGGAAATTTGCGCAAAGCGCTTGAGCAGCAGGCGCCCGCCCCACTCCACCGGCGGCAGCTTCAGTGGCCAGTAGGTTCGGCTGACCTGGGTACCGAAGAACGCCACGCTGGCCACCTGCTCGGCGCCCAGGTACTGGCCACCGAGGGCCGCCGCCAGGGTGGTACCGCCCAGCGAGTGACCGATCCAGTGCGCAGGCCTGCCGGCCTGCTCGCAGACGAACGCGGCAATTACCGGCAGGTCGTAACGGGCATAGTCAGCCACGCGGTTGTTGCGATAGCCATGGTTGCGCGGCGACAGGCCGTGACCGCGCATCTCCGGGATCCACACATCGAAACCGGCGCGCGCCAGGTAGGCGCCCAGGCCAATGCCCCGGGGCGAATACCAGAAGCGCCGGTTGGAAAAGCTGCCGTGCAGCAGAATGACCGGGGTGCCACGCACCTCGGCTTGATCGGCCATGCCCAGGCGGGTGAGCGCCAGCTCGACGCTGCGATCCGGGCTGTTACCGGCTTTGATCCGGTACACGTCCTCGCTCAGGTCGCCACGGCGCTCGGCACTGAGCAAGGCCACGGGAAAAAGGGTACTGCTGCTTTGCATAGGGTTCTTGCACAAAAAAGGGCGAGATCCATCACTGGAACACGCCCTGGAATACGGTCGGAACCCTCACCGGCGTAACCGCCAGGTGAAGGCTCCGGTTCAGCGCATCAGTTCGCGGCCTGGCCTTCAGCCAGGAAGAACCAGGTCTCGAGGACCGAGTCCGGGTTCAGCGAGACGCTTTCGATGCCCTGTTCCATCAGCCATTTGGCCAGGTCCGGGTGGTCGGATGGGCCCTGGCCGCAGATGCCGATGTACTTGCCAGCCTTGTTACAGGCCTGGATGGCATTGGCCAGCAGCTTCTTGACGGCAGGGTTACGCTCGTCGAACAGGTGCGCAATGATCCCCGAGTCGCGGTCCAGGCCCAGTGTCAGCTGGGTCAGGTCGTTGGAGCCGATGGAGAAGCCATCGAAGTACTCGAGGAACTCTTCGGCGAGGATGGCGTTGGACGGCAGTTCGCACATCATGATCACGCGCAGGCCGTTGTCACCGCGGGCCAGGCCGTTTTCGGCAAGCAGGTCGACAACCTGGCTGGCCTCGCCCAGGGTGCGCACGAACGGCACCATGATCTCGACGTTGGTCAGGCCCATCTCGTTGCGCACGCGCTTGAGGGCGCGGCACTCGAGCTCGAAGCAGTCACGGAAGGTTTCGCTGATGTAGCGCGAAGCACCGCGGAAACCCAGCATCGGGTTTTCTTCTTCCGGCTCGTAGAGCTTGCCGCCGATCAGGTTGGCGTATTCGTTGGACTTGAAGTCCGACAGGCGCACGATGACCTTCTTCGGCCAGAACGCCGCCGCCAGGGTGCTGATGCCCTCGACCAGTTTCTCGACGTAGAAGCCGACCGGGTCGTTGTAGCCGGCAATGCGCTTGTCGACGCTCTCTTTGAGCTCGGCAGGCAGGCCTGCGTAGTTGAGCAGCGCCTTGGGGTGCACGCCGATCATGCGGTTGATGATGAATTCCAGGCGCGCCAGGCCGACACCGGCGTTGGGCAGCTGGGCAAAATCAAAGGCGCGGTCCGGGTTGCCGACGTTCATCATGATCTTGAACGGCAGCTCCGGCATGGCGTCGACGGAGTTCTTGCGCACGTCAAAGCCCAGCTCACCTTCGAAGATGAAACCGGTATCGCCTTCGGCGCACGACACGGTCACGCCCTGGCCATCCTTGAGCAGCTGGGTGGCGTTGCCGCAACCCACCACCGCCGGAATACCCAGTTCACGGGCAATGATCGCCGCGTGGCAGGTACGCCCGCCACGGTTGGTGACGATGGCGCTGGCGCGCTTCATCACCGGTTCCCAGTCCGGGTCGGTCATGTCCGAAACCAGTACGTCGCCGGGCTGGACCTTGTCCATCTCCGAGACGTCCTTGATGATCCGCACCTTGCCGGCGCCGATGCGCTGGCCGATGGCGCGGCCTTCGACCAGCACGGTGCCGGTCTCTTTGAGCAAGTAACGCTCCATGACGTTGGCCTGGGCGCGGCTTTTCACGGTTTCAGGGCGGGCCTGAACGATGTACAGCTTGCCGTCGTCACCGTCCTTGGCCCATTCGATGTCCATCGGGCACTTGTAGTGCTTCTCGATGATCATCGCCTGCTTGGCCAGCTCGCTGACTTCGGCGTCGCTCAGGCAGAAACGGGTGCGGTCGGCCTTGTCGACATCGACGGTCTTGACCGAGCGACCGGCCTTGGCTTCTTCGCCATAGACCATCTTGATCGCCTTGCTGCCCAGGTTGCGGCGCAGGATCGCCGGGCGGCCGGCTTCCAGGGTGCCCTTGTGCACGTAGAATTCGTCGGGGTTGACCGCGCCCTGAACGACGGTTTCACCCAGGCCATAGGCGCCGGTGATGAACACCACGTCTCGGAAACCCGACTCGGTGTCGAGGGTGAACATTACGCCGGCAGTGCCGGTTTCCGAGCGGACCATGCGCTGCACGCCGGCCGACAGGGCCACCAGCTTGTGGTCGAAGCCCTGGTGCACGCGGTAGGAAATGGCGCGGTCGTTGAACAGCGAGGCGAACACTTCCTTGGCGGCGCGGATGACGTTGTCGACGCCGCGGATGTTCAGGAAGGTTTCCTGCTGCCCGGCGAACGAGGCGTCCGGCAGGTCTTCGGCAGTGGCCGAGGAGCGCACGGCCACGGCCATGTTCGGGTTGCCCTGGGACATTTCGGCGAAGGCAGTGCGGATTTCGGCGTTCAGGCGCTCGGGGAACTCGGCCTCCATGATCCACTGGCGGATCTGCGCACCGGTCTTGGCCAGGGCGTTGACGTCGTCAACGTCCAGCGCGTCGAGGGCAGCGTGGATCTGGGCGTTCAGGCCGCTCTGCTCGAGAAAGTCACGATACGCCTGAGCCGTAGTGGCAAAGCCGCCGGGGACCGAGACACCGGCGCCCGCGAGGTTACTGATCATCTCGCCGAGGGATGCGTTCTTGCCCCCCACATGCTCTACATCATGGACGCCGAGCTTATCGAGGGAAACTACGTACTCTACCAAGGTGATCTCTCCACTAACTGTGTTGGAAAAGCTCAGGTCGCCCGCCTGCCAGCTCTGGCTTGGCCGGGCGCTTGTGGCCTGGACCTGGAAAATAAGTGAGAATGCCGAACGCAGTGTTCGGTAAACCGAACCTATCATATCCAAGATTCGTCACCAGCTTAAGGCCCAAGGCGCAAATGAAACGATCTGCTTTCTTTATCTCCGATGGCACCGGCATTACCGCCGAGACGCTGGGACAGAGTCTTCTAGCGCAGTTCGATACCATTGCGTTCAATAAATTCACGCGTCCGTACATCGACAGCGTAGAAAAAGCGCGGGTGATGGTACAACAAATCAATAGCGCCGCTGAGAAAGACGGTGTCCGTCCGATCATCTTCGACACCATCGTCAATCAGGATATCCGCGAGGTCCTCGCCACCTCCAACGGCTTCATGATCGACATCTTCTCGACCTTCCTGGCCCCGCTGGAACAGGAACTGACCGCCCATTCGTCCTATTCGGTGGGCAAATCCCACTCGATCGGCGGCAATTCCAACTATATGGAACGCATCGAGGCGGTCAACTTCGCTCTCGACAACGACGACGGCGCGCGCACCCACTACTACGACAAGGCCGACTTGATCCTGGTAGGCGTGTCGCGTTGCGGCAAGACCCCGACCTGCCTGTACATGGCCATGCAATTCGGCATCCGCGCGGCCAACTACCCGCTGACCGAAGATGACATGGAGCGCCTGCAACTGCCCCAGGCCCTGAAAAACCACCAGCACAAGCTGTTCGGCCTGACCATCGACCCCGACCGCCTGACCGCCATCCGCCACGAGCGCAAGCCCAACAGCCGCTACGCAAGCTTTGCCCAGTGCGAGTTCGAGGTACGTGAAGTGGAGAACCTGTTCCGCCGCGAGAACATTGCGCACATCAACTCCACGCATTTCTCCGTGGAAGAGATTGCGGCGAAGATTCTGGTCGAGAAAGGTGTAGAGCGAAGGTTCAAATAAAATTCACCTGCCTCATCGCGGGTCAAGCCCGCTCCCACAGGTACAGCACGATCCACCCTGTGGGAGCGGCGGTGCGGCGACCCGACTTGACCCGCGATGAGGCCGGGACAGGCACAAAAAAAACCCCGGCAAATGCCGGGGCTTTTTCATTTCAGCTCACGCTTAAGACGGCATCACCGTTGCCTGGCCACTCAGGGCCAGGTCCACCAGCTCGCGGTTGGCCACCGCGTACATGGCGTAGTCGGTGCCGGTAGCGGCACGCAGCTCGTCGAGCATGGCGCGCCAGCGCTCGACCATGACCCGGTGCTGATCCAGCCACAGGGCCACGCGGGCGTCCATGTCCTCGGGTGCGTCGATCATCTGCAGCACCGAGATGGTGATCGCCCGTTGCTGCAGGTCGATATCATCGCGGAAGGCTTCACGGGCCAGGGCCTGCCAGTTGTTTTCCACCGGCAGGTTGCTGATTTCCTGCAGGTACCAGGTCAGGTCCAGGGCGCTGCCAACGGCGAAGAAGGCCTTGGCCACTTCGGCCGGGTCCTGGCCGGTGACGTCGGAAGCCTCGATGATCGGCAACAGGGTGTACAGGTGCGTAGTGCCGGCCACCATGCGTGCCAGCAGCTCCGGCACGCCGGCTTCGACAAAGCCCTGGTAACGGGTCATCCAGCGCTCGCGGGTCGGCCCTTCCAGCAGTTCGTCAAGCTTGAGCCCCAAAGCAGCGATCTTCGGCCCGAAGTGCGCCACGTCACGCCCGGCATCCTGCTCGTTACGACGGCTGCGCAGGAACCAGCGGGTCGCACGGCGGCCCAGACGCATCAGCTCGTCCATCAGGGTCAACTGGATTTCAGCCGGGACCTGGTAGTCCAGCGCCTCGATCTGACGGAACCAGTGCGGCAGGTGGAAGATGTCGCGCACGATCACGTAGGCGCCAGCGACGTTCGCCGGGCTCATGCCGGTGGACTCTTTCAGGCGCTGAACGAAGGTGATGCCCATGTTGTTGACCAGATCGTTGGCGATCTGGGTGCTGACGATCTCGCGTTTCAGGCGATGGCGGCGCATGGCCTCGGCGAACTTGCTCACCAGCGACGGCGGGAACGCGGTTTCCATGTCGCGGGTCAGGTAGTCATCGTCCGGCACCAGCGACTTGAGCAGCTGCTCCTTGAGGTCGATCTTGCTGTACGAGATCAGCACCGACAGCTCGGCACGGGTCAGGCCCTGGCCGGCGGCCAGGCGCTCGGCCAGTTGCTCTTCGGTCGGCAGGAACTCGATGGCGCGGTCCAGCTTGCCACGGCCTTCAAGGTCGGCCATCAGGCGCTTGTATTCAGCGATGCGCTCCTTGGCCCGACGCGCAGCCAGCGACAGCGCCTGGGTCTGCTTGTAGTTGTTGCCCAGCACCAGGCCGGCCACTTCGTCGGTCATGCTGCCCAGCAGCTGGTTGCGCTGCTTCTCGGTCATGTCGCCAGCCTGCACCACTTCGTTGAGCAGGATCTTGATGTTGACCTCGTGGTCGGAGCAGTCCACGCCACCGGCGTTGTCGATGAAGTCGGTGTTGGTCGCGCCGCCGTTCAAGCCGAACTCGACCCGGCCAAGCTGGGTCATGCCGAGGTTGCCGCCCTCACCCACCACCTTGCAGCGCAGCTCGTTGCCGTCCACGCGCAGGGCGTCGTTGGCCTTGTCGCCGACGTCGGCGTGGCTTTCTTCACTGGACTTGACGTAGGTGCCGATACCGCCGTTCCACAGCAGGTCAACCGGCGCCTTGAGCAGTGCGTTGAGCAGCTCGGTCGGGGTCAGCTTGTCGGCTTCGATGGCGAAGCGCTCTTTCATCTGCGCGGTGATCGCGATGCTTTTCGCACTGCGCGGGAAGATCCCGCCGCCTTCGGACATGATGCTGGTGTCGTAGTCGCTCCAGGCCGAACGCGGCAGGTCGAACAGGCGCTGGCGCTCGGCGAAGCTGCTGGCCGGCTCCGGGTTCGGGTCGATGAAGATGTGCAGGTGGTTGAACGCCGCCACCAGTTGCAGCTTGTCGGACATCAGCAGGCCGTTGCCGAACACGTCACCGGCCATGTCGCCGACGCCGACCACGGTGATCGGGTCTTCCTGGACGTTGATGCCGCGCTCGCGGAAGTGACGCTGCACGCCAACCCAGGCGCCACGGGCGGTAATGCCCATTTTCTTGTGGTCGTAACCGGCCGAGCCACCGGAGGCGAACGCATCGCCGAGCCAGAAACCGTAGTCGATGGCAATGCCGTTGGCGATGTCGGAGAAGGTCGCGGTGCCTTTGTCGGCAGCCACCACCAGGTACGGGTCATCGTCGTCATGCCGGACGACGTTGGCCGGCGGCACCAGGGCGCCGTCCTTGAGGTTGTCGGTGATGTCCAGCAGGCCGGAAATGAAGATCCGGTAGCAGGCGATGCCTTCGGCCTGGATATCGTCGCGGCTACCGCCCAGCGGCAGGCGACGCGGCAGGAAACCGCCCTTGGCGCCGACCGGCACGATCACCGAGTTCTTCACCTGCTGGGCTTTTACCAGGCCCAGCACTTCGGTGCGGAAGTCTTCTTCACGGTCCGACCAGCGCAGGCCGCCGCGGGCAACGTTGCCAAAGCGCAGGTGCACACCCTCGACCCGTGGCGAGTAGACGAAGATCTCGAACTTCGGCACCGGCTTGGGCAGCTCGGGGATCAGCTTGGGGTTGAACTTGAAGCTGAAGTACGACTTGTTATGGCCCTGGGCATCGGTCTGGTAGAAGTTGGTGCGCAGGGTGGCCTTGATCAGGTCCAGGTAGCGACGCAGGATGCGGTCTTCGTTGAGCACCTGAACGTCGTCCAGGGCGGTGAGGATCGCTTGTTCCAGACGCTGCTGCTTGTCGTCGAGGTCTTCGCTGGTGAGCTTGCGCGCCAGGTAGAAGCGGGTCTTGAACAACCGGGTCAGCTCGCGGGCGATGTCGGTGTGGTTGTTCAGGGTGCTGGCGATGTAACCGAGGTCGAAGCCCAGGCGGATCTGCTTGAGGTAGCGGGCGTAGGCACGCAGCAGCGCCACGTCGCGCCATGGCAGGCCGGCGGTCAGCACCAGGCGGTTGAAGGCGTCGTTCTCGGCATCGCCATTGACGATGTGCACGAATGCATCCTGCAGGGTGTCGTTGAGCTGCTGGATGTCGAGGTTCAGGCCTTCGGCGGCGGTGAAGGCAAAGTCATGAATCCAGTACTCGCGGCCATTGGCATGGCGCAGGCGGTAGGGGAACTCGCCGAGCACGCGCAGACCGAGGTTTTCCAGGATCGGCAGCACATCTGAAAGCGCCAGCGGCGTATCGGCGTGGTACAGCTTGCAGTGCAGCTGCTGTTTGCCGGCCTGGGTCAGCGGCTGGTAGAAGCTCATGACCAGCGGCTTGCGCTCGGACAGGGTCAGCAGGTGCTGCATGTCGACCACCGCCGAATGGGCGGCGAAACGCTCGCGGTAACCGGCCGGGAAGCCTTTCGGGAAATCGGCCAGGACGTTGGTGCCCTGGGCTTCGCCGAAGCTTTCGACGGTCAGGCTGGCGTAGTCGTCCTGCCACGAACGGCAGGCCTGGATCACTTCGTTTTCCAGTTGCTGCGGGTCGATGTCGATGCGGTTTTTCGGGTCGACGCGCAGAATCAGCTGCACACGGGCCAGCACCGACTCGGAGAAGAAGGTCCAGAACTCGCAGTCGCTGGCCTTGAGGCGCTCCATCAGCACCTGCTGGATCTTCTGCCGCACTTCGGTGGAGTAGATATCACGCGGCACGTAGGCCAGGCAGTAGCAGAAGCGGCCGTACGGGTCCTTGCGCAGGAACACGCGGATCTTGTTGCGCTCCTGGATCTGCACGATCGACATGACGGTGCTGAACAGCTCGTCGACCGGGGTCTGGAACAGGTCGTCGCGCGGCAGCACTTCCAGGACCTGCGCCAGCTCCTTGCCCAGGTGGGCCTTGGGGTCGAAGTGCGAGCGGCGCTCGACTTCGGCGACCTTGCCACGGATGTAGGGGATCGCGCGCACGCTCTCGCCGTACACCGAGGAGGTGTACAGGCCCATGAAGCGGCATTCCTTGATGACCTTGCCGTCGGCATCCAGCTGGCGGATCGACACGTAGTCCGGGTAGGCCGGACGGTGCACGCGGCTTGGGTGCGCGGCCTTGGCGAAGGACAGCAGCAGCGGCTCTTGCAGGTAATTGACGGCGTAGTCTTCGATGCGCAGGTCTTCGGCGGTGAGACCGACGCGCAGCATGCGGGTCAGGCCGAGGAACGACTGCTCGTCGTATTGCAGCTGGCCGCCCTGGGCGTCGCCATGGACGACGAATTCTTCGTAGCCGAGGAAGGTGAAGTGGTTGCCCAGCAGCCACTCGAGGAACGCCTTGACCTCGGCCTTTTCATTTTGTGCCGGGGCGTAGGCGGTTTGTTCAACCAGCGCCACGACCTCGCGCAGCTTGGCTTTCATCGGCTCGAAATCGGCGACGGCGACACGCACTTCAGCCAGCACCTGCTCAAGCTCGCGGGTCAGCAGGTTGAGTTCGGCGGTGTTGGCGCAGCGGTCGATTTCCAGGTACATCAGCGATTCTTGCAGCACGCCTTCGCCCTGGGTGCCCTTGGGCAGGATTTCCAGCAGCTCGCCTTTCGGCCCGCGACGCACGCTTAGTACGGTGGTCTGCAGGGTGTGGATGCTGTAGCCGCGACGGTTGAGCTCGGTGCGTACCGAGTCGACCAGAAACGGCAGGTCATGGTGCAGGACTTCGACCGCGGTGTGGGTCGACTGCCAGCCATGACGCTCGTAATCGGGGTTGTAGACGCGAACCTGAGGCTGGGAGTGATCGAAACGCTCGATGATGCGCCAGGCAGAGAGGGTGCAACCGGCCAGGTCCGACATACGGCGCTGGGTGAGTTCGTCCAGAGAGATGATGCCGAAGAACTGCTCGGCGAACAGCGCCACTTGTGGCAGTGCCTGTTCGCTGATGTGCTGCGCCAGGGCCGCTTGCAGTTGATGCTGGAAGTCGGCTTTGCTGGCTGCGGTGAAAAACGCCATCTGTGGTACTCCGCTTGGGCTTTATTATTGAGTGAAGCGTCGCGCGCGTCCGCCGTTTACGGATCAACGATAGCCAACCCGTAGCAGGAGGACGGTAAAACCATAGAAACAGGCGCTCAAGGTGACCCGCAAGTCACATCTTCCCGCTCCACGGATGGGCATCTGCAAAAACGACTGCCAGCGCGGCTGTGTCTTTACGGGTGTCCATCGACAGCGCAGCTTAACGAGTGCCCGCCCGCCCCTGCTTGCGGTGCTGCGACATATTCGGTCATTGAGGTGCAACCGTACGTTTATCCACAGGCCGAAGACTGGCAGAATCGTGTTTCAACTTGTTATGGAAGGGCGAGATACCCACTCCTGACAGGTCATGCAGGGTAGGATTCGCAAAGCCCGCTGCCAGGAGCAAGAAGATCATGCTGTATCTCGACACTCCACTCTCCAAAGCCATCGTCAGCCTGTTTGAGCGCGCCTTACCCATGCTGCAAGGCAAACAGCCCGGAGCGTTGAAGATCTATGTATTTGGTGGCTGTGCATTGCACATCCTGACGAACGCCCGAGGGAGTGCTGACGTTGATGCCGAACTGATGGCAGCCGAACATCTTCTGATCGCAGAAGTCAAAGCTGTTTATCAGGCACCCGAAGACTTCGAAGTTGACGGAGAAGATTTTTCGGTGGTCTTTGACCAAGCCTTCAACAATGCGCTGTGCCCTCTGCACCAGGACTTTGAGGAGCGGGCAATTGCCTTGCCTGGCCAGGAGCTGTCGCCATTGCAGGTATTCATAGCCCACCCCATAGATCTGGCCATTTCCAAGCTGGGCCGCTTTACCGACCGCGACCATGAGGATATTTCCACACTGATCCAGGCCGGGAAGATCAAACTCGACGAATTTGATAGGATCGCGACACAAGCCATCGACTACTACCCTTGCGATAAAGGTACGGTGAGCAGTTACTTGAGGTTGATTCTCGATGAAGCAAAAAACATCGGCGATGACAGCTAAGCCAGTGTGCCCGCAGGATACTCTGGAGCGCTTCCTCGGGCTGTGCGCCACGCCATCCGATGCCAGGCTGTCGGATAACTTGCATAGCGTTTTTGATAAAGTCGTCGTCGAGGTAAGCAAGGCCCCTCTGGATCACCTTGACCAAGACGCAGCGACGCGCTTTGCCGTGGCGCTCTGGTACTTCAGTGATGCAATGACCGAGTCTCTCGAGCAGCGCCTTCAGCACCCCAGGCTTGCTCCGGTGCGAAAACGTCGCCTGTTGTACCTGGTGGACAGGCTGCGCAGATTTCCTGTACTGACACCGGAAAAAGCAGCGTTCATGAAGTCATTTGTCAATCAATGGCGTTGTTTGGCAACGACAGCGGACTCGCTGGCAATTCGCACGGCTGAAAAAGTTAACCGTTACGACAAGGTTGCGGTGACCTGGGGCCTTACCGAGGATGTCAGTGGCCTAATGAGCAAAGTGCTTGAGTACCAGACTCGGCATTTCGTCGATGCTCATGCTTTGCCAAGCGGCTACTCCGAATTGTGCTCCAGAAAAACAGCTTGAAATCGGCAGGCTCCACAGCCTGCCACGCTTATCACCCCTGCCAGTAAAATCGCAGCTCAACACTCGTAGATTTATTGCCAGGCCGAAGACTGGCAGAATCGTGTTTCAACTTATTGATCGAGCCGCTCATGCAATTCAAGACCGCCCTGCTCTTCGCCACCCCCTGCGATGATGAAGAAGACAACATGGCCACCCTGTGCTGCCACAGCGACAAGGGCCAGATGTTCCTCATGACGCGCTATCCGGACGAAGACACGGTGGACATCACCCTGGATGACGAGCCAAGCACCCTCGACGGCCTCAAGGTCAGCCTCAGCGTCGAGCGTTTGCTGATCGAAGTGGCGCCAGGCGATGCCGATGTGTTCAAAGGCGACGATCACCTGGAGATTACCCTGACCTCCGACGGCACCGACCTCGCCGAGGTCGAAGAAACCCTGCAGAACATCCTCAAGGGCACCGGCACCTACGTCAGCGAGCTGTAATCGCCCACGCGGTTTCTTGACAAGGAACCGCTGCAAAAGGCATTGTCTGACAACCTGATTAATGAGCCACCCCTCATGCTTGAGCTTCAGCGCCCCGACACCCTGGTCGAACGGGTTGTCGGCGCCATCCGCGCCGAAATCGATTCCGGTCGCCTGGCGGCCGAATCGCGCCTGCCCACCGAACAGCAACTGGCCGAGCAATTGAACGTCAGCCGCTCGGTGGTACGCGAGGCAGTGGCCCAGCTCAAGGCGGACGGGGTGCTGATCGCTCGCCGCGGCCTGGGTTCGTACATTTCGCAAACCCCGACCGGCACGGTCTTCCGCTTCCCTGCTGCGCAAGGCCGCAGCCCGGACCTGGTGCAGATGTTCGAAGTGCGCCTGTGGATCGAGACCCAGGCCGCCTCGGTAGCCGCCCAGCGCCGCGACGCCGCTGACCTGGCGCGCATGGGCAAGGCCCTGCAGGAGATGCTCGACAAGCGCAGCGAGTTTGCCGTAGCTGCCGCCGCTGACGTGGAGTTCCACCGGGCCATCGCCGAGGCCAGCAAGAACGATTATTTCGTCGCTTTCCATGATTTTCTGCGTGGCCAGCTGGCCGCAGCCCGTCGCACCGCCTGGGAAAACTCGGCGGCGCATTCGGTCGGCGGTTCGGCCGATGCCCATCGCGAGCACCAGGCGCTGTACCAGGCCATCGCCGATGGCGACCGGCTTGGCGCCGCAGCCTGCGCCGAAGCGCACCTGCGGGCCTCGGCCAAACGCCTGAAACTGGACCTGCCGAGTATCGACTGAACACCCTATAGAACGGGCGCTGCGGCATGGCGCCCTTTTGTTTGACCTACTTAGTCTGACAACCTGATAAGCAGACTCTCTGATAAGAACAAGCCAAGGTGACACCTGCATGATCTACGACTACTGCATCATCGGCGGCGGCATCGTCGGCCTCGCCACCGCCATGGCGCTGCTGGAACGCCAACCGGGCGCCTCCTTGCTGATCCTGGAAAAGGAAAGCAGCCTGGCCAAGCACCAGACCGGGCATAACAGCGGCGTGATTCACGCAGGCATCTACTACGCGCCGGGCAGCCTCAAGGCCGACCTGTGCAAGCGCGGCGCCCAGGCCACCAAAGCGTTCTGCAGCGAGCACCAGATCAAGTTCGAAGTCTGCGGCAAGTTGCTGGTGGCCTCGACGCCGCTGGAAGTCGAGCGCATGCGTGCCCTGTACGAGCGCTCGCAGCAGAACGGCCTGAAGGTCGAACAGCTGGATGCCAAGGAGCTGCAACGCCGCGAGCCGAACATCGTCGGCCTCGGCGGCCTGTTCCTCGATGCCACCGGGATTGTCGACTACCAGCAGGTCTGCGAAGCCATGGCCCGGGTCATCCAGCGATTCGGCGGCGAAGTGCAGCTGCAAACCACCGTGCGCGCTATTGTCGAAACCGCCGACAAGGTCACCATCAGCAGCGACGACAAGGTCTGGAGCGCCCGCCAGCTGGTGGCCTGTGCCGGCCTGCAATCGGACCGCCTGGCAACCATGGCCGGGGTCAAGATCGACCACCAGATCATCCCCTTCCGCGGCGAATACTTCCGCCTGCCTGCGGCCAAGAACGACATCGTCAACCACCTGATCTACCCGATCCCCGACCCGGAGCTGCCGTTTCTTGGCGTGCACCTGACGCGGATGATCGACGGCAGCGTTACCGTCGGGCCGAACGCGGTACTGGGGCTGGGCCGGGAAAACTACCGCAAGTTCTCGGTGAACTGGCGCGACGTTGCCGAATACGCGCGTTTTCCGGGGTTCTGGAAAACCATCTGGAACAACCTTGGTTCCGGCACCGCCGAGATGAAGAACTCGCTGTTCAAAGGCGGCTATCTGGAGCAATGCCGCAAGTACTGCCCGTCGCTGAATGTCGAAGACCTGCTGCCCTATGAGGCCGGGATCCGCGCCCAGGCGGTGATGCGCGACGGCACCCTGGTGCACGACTTCCTGTTCGCCGAGACGCCGCGCATGGTGCACGTCTGCAACGCGCCGTCACCGGCGGCCACCTCGGCCATCCCGATCGGCCAGATGATCGCCGAAAGGATCTTCAAGGCCCGCTGAATCCTGCTGCACACCTAACTACAAAGACAAAAAAGGAACACCCCACATGTCGGTACATGAGGCGGCTGCGGCCGCGAGCGAAACCCCGGAACAAAAACGCAAACGCCTGCGCAAGGTCGCCGCCGCGACCATCTTCGGCTCGATGCTGGAGTGGTACGACTTCTACCTGTACGCGACCATGGCGGCGATCGTCTTCTCGAAGATCTTCTTCGACCCGAGCAACCCGGCGGTGGCGTCGCTGCTGGCGTTCTCCACCTTCGCCATCGGCTTTATCGCCCGCCCCTTCGGCGGCGTGCTGTTCGGCTACCTGGGCGACCGCTTCGGGCGCAAGCAGGTACTGGTCATCACCTTCTGCATGATGGGCGTGTGCACCACCCTGATCGGCCTGATCCCCAGCTACGCCTCGATCGGTATCTGGGCGCCGATCATCCTCGTACTGGTACGCATCATCCAGGGCCTGGGTGCCGGTGCGGAGTTGTCTGGCGCGGCGGTGACCTCTTATGAACACGCCAGCGAAGGCAAGCGCGGCAGCCAGGGCGCCTGGCCGGCGCTGGGCCTGAACCTGGGCCTGCTGCTGTCGTCGCTGACCGTCTACCTGCTGACCATGAACGGCAACGAGTTCCTGCTCGCTGGCGGCTGGCGCATCCCGTTCATCTGCAGCATCGTGCTGGTCGGCGTCGGCCTGTGGGTGCGTAAAAGCATCCCGGAAACCCCGGACTTCAAAGAGCTCGACAAAACCCCGGCCAAGGACCAGGTTTCGCCGCTCAAGCTGCTGTTTCGCAACGACCTCAAGGGCCTGGCCGTGGTGTTCTTCGTGGCCATCGGCTACAACGCCCTGAGCTACATCTTCAAGACCTTCTCGCTGGCCTATCTGACCCAGTACAAAGGCGTCGAAGCCCATGTCACCTCGCTGTCGGTGACCATCGCCAGCCTGGTGGCGATTATCGCCGTGCCGTTCTTCGGCTGGCTGTGCGACAAATGGAGCAGCAAGACCGTGCTGATGCTTGGCGGGCTGTTCTCGGTGCTGTTCGCCTACCCGTTCCTGAGCCTGCTCAACACCGGCGAGCCGATGATGATCTACCTGGCGATTGCCATCGGTACCGGCATCCTCGCACCGATGATGTTTGCCCCGCAGGGCTCGTTCCTCAGCCGCCAGTTCCCGACCCAGACCCGCTCTTCGGGCTTTGGCACCGGGCGCGAGATCGGCACCGCCGTGGCCGGCGGCCTGGCACCGCTGGGCGGCCTGGCGCTGGTGGCCAACTCGGCGACCCACTCCACCGACGGCGTGGCGCTGATTCTGGTGGTGGCGGCGGTGTTCGTGGTGGTGTTTGCCCTGTGTGACCAGGGCCGCAAGCATTCCAGCTTCAAGAACTGACACCCCGGGTCCCACAGGGTCAGCGCGATCCCTGTGGGAGTTGGCGTTGCCGACGATGAGCTGCACAGCAGCCCCGACTTCACGATTTGAACAATTTTCCCTGCTGCCGTTAGTCGCAAGCCCCCGGATGGATTAAAGTATCAGCCCCCGCCCGGGCGCTTTTACGCCGCACGCCCTGGCTTTTTTCCAGGAACCGTCAACGATGGAACACCGTGAGGCGCTGATCGCGCTGCGCACCTTTCTTTCAACCCAGATCCTGGGCCAGGAAAAACTCGTCGAGCGCTTGCTCATCGTGCTCCTCGCCGACGGCCACATGCTGGTCGAAGGCGCCCCGGGCCTGGCCAAGACCAAGGCCATCAAGGAACTGGCCGAAGGCGTCGAAGCCGAGTTCCATCGTATCCAGTTCACCCCCGACCTGCTCCCGGCCGACATCACCGGCACCGAGATCTATCGCCCGGAAACCGGCAGCTTCGTGTTCCAGCAGGGGCCGATCTTCCACAACCTGGTATTGGCCGACGAAATCAACCGCGCCCCGGCCAAGGTTCAGTCGGCGCTGCTCGAGGCCATGGCCGAACGCCAGGTCAGTGTCGGGCGCAGTACCTACGAGCTGTCGCCGCTGTTCCTGGTGATGGCCACGCAGAACCCGATCGAGCAGGAAGGCACCTACCCGCTGCCCGAAGCCCAGCTCGACCGCTTCCTCATGCACGTCAAGATTGGTTTTCCCGATGCCGCCGTCGAACGGCGCATCCTCCAGCAGGCCCGGGGCGAGGCGCTCAACGGCGAGACCAAGCCGGAACGACGGGTCAGCCAGCAGGCGATCTTTGCCGCCCGCAAAGAAATCCTCGGTCTGTACATGGCCGACGCGGTAGAGGAATACCTGGTGCAACTGGTGATGGCCACCCGCACCCCGGCCAAGTTCGACCTGGAGCTGGCCGACTGGATCGCCTACGGCGCCAGCCCGCGCGGCTCGATTGCCCTCGACCGCTGCGCGCGGGCTCATGCCTGGCTGGCCGGACGCGACTTCGTAAGCCCTGAAGACATCCAGGCGGTGCTGTTCGACGTACTGCGCCACCGCATCATTCTTTCCTTCGAGGCCGAGGCCGCCGGGATTGACCAGGACCGGGTGATCCAGCGCATCCTCGACGTCGTCGCCGTCGCCTGAACCCATGCCCAATCGCCTGCTGGCCGCGCCCGGAATCCGCATCAGCCTCGCCGAGCTGATCGAGATGCGCCATCGCGTGCGCGAAGTGCAGTTGTTCTCCCGGCCCGGCCAGCGCAGCCCGCTGGTCGGCCTGCACCACTCGAAACTGCGCGGACGCGGGGTCGACTTCGATCAGGTGCGGGTGTACCAGGCAGGCGACGATGTGCGCAACATCGACTGGCGGGTGACCGCGCGCACCCAGGAGCCGCATACCAAGCTGTTCCATGAGGAGCGGGAGCGGCCGATCTTCATCCTCGTCGAACAAAGCCAGCGTCTGTTCTTCGGTTCCGGGCTGATGTTCAAGTCGGTGCTCGCCGCCCAGGCCGCCGCCCTGATCGGCTGGGCTGCGCTGGGCCACAACGACCGCATTGGCGGCCTGGTGTTCGGCGACAACGAGCACTACGAAATCAAGCCACGGCGCAGCAAGCAGAGCCTGTTGCAGTTGCTCAACCGCCTGGCACGGGTCAACCAGTCGCTGCACACCGAAGCCGTGCCCCAGGCCGACAGCCTCGGTATCGCCCTGCGCCGCGCCCGCGAAGTGCTGCGCCCGGGCAGCCTGGCAATCATCATCTGCGACGAGCGGGCGCTGACGCCTGCGGTCGAGCAGCAATTGAGCCTGCTTTCGCGTCATTGCGACCTGCTGCTGTTGCCGCTGTCCGACCCGCTCGACCATGCCCTGCCGGCCGCCGGCCTGCTGCGCTTTGCCCAGCACGGTGCGCAACTGGAGCTCGACACCCTCGACCCGACCCTGCGCAAGAGCTACCGCCAGCAAAGCGAGGCGCGCATCGAACGCTGGGAGCTGCTGGCGCAAAAGCTGCGGGTGGTGCTGATGCCGCTGAGCACCCAGAGCGAGATGATCGAGCAACTGCGCGAGTACCTTAACGCGCAACGACCGGGGAAAACCTCGTGAACCCGCTCGATCAATTGCAGCCGCTGCTGGCCCCGGCGCCAATCGGCTGGTGGCCGCTGGCGCCGGGCTGGTGGGCGCTGCTGTTGCTGCTGCCGCTACTGGCTTGGGGCCTGTGGCGCCTGCGCCATTGGCGCCCGGGTAAAAAGCCCATCGTGCGCGCCGAACTGCCTCTGGACCCGGTACGCATCGAGGCCCTGGCCGAACTCGCGCGCCTGCCCAAACCCTACGACGGTGCCCCGGCCGGGGCCTGGCTGCAGCAGATCAACGCGCTGCTCAAGCGCCTGTGCCGCAACCATTACCCGGGCAGCCACAGCCATACCCTCAACGGCCGCCAATGGCTGGCGTTTCTTGATAACCGCTGCCCGGCCGCCGGCCTGACCCGCTGGATGGTACTGGTCGAAGGCGCCTACAAGCCCGAATGCAAACTCGACGACAAAGCCATCAACGGCCTCAACCAGTCGGTCGAAACCTGGATCCGCAAACATGTTTGAACTGGCCTGGCCGTGGATCTTCGTACTGCTGCCGCTGCCCTGGCTGGCGCGCCTGCTGCTGCCGGCCGCCGACAGCGGCGAACCGGTGCTCAAGGTCAGTTTCCTCGATGAACTCGAAGGCCTGGCCGGGCGCCGCGCGCGCCTGAACCTGCCGACCTGGCGCCAGCAGGCGCCGTTCGTGCTGGTCTGGCTGTTGCTGCTGTTTGCCGCCGCCCGCCCGCAGTGGCTGGGCGAACCGCTGCCGGTGGCCGCCAGTGGCCGCGACCTGCTGGTGGCGGTGGATGTTTCCGGCTCCATGGACTTTCCCGACATGCAGTGGCAAGGCGACGACGTCAGCCGCCTGACCCTGGTCAAGGCCCTGCTCGGCGACTTTCTCGAAGAGCGCCAGGGCGATCGCGTCGGCCTGATCCTGTTCGGTAGCCAGGCCTACCTGCAGGCACCGCTGACTTTCGACCGGCGCACCGTACGCACCTTCCTCGACGAAGCGCAGATCGGCATCGCCGGCAAGAACACTGCCATTGGCGATGCCATCGGCCTGGCGCTCAAGCGCCTGCGTCAGCGCCCGGCGCAGAGCCGGGTGCTGGTGCTGGTCACCGACGGCGCCAACAACGGCGGGCAGATCCACCCGCTGACCGCCGCGCGCCTGGCCGCCCAGGAAAACGTGCGCATCTACACCATCGGCATTGGTGCCGACCCGGAGCAGACCGGCACCGCCGGCTTGCTGGGCATCAACCCGAGCCTGGACCTGGACGAAGCCTCGCTCAAGGAAATCGCCGAACTGACCGGCGGCAGCTACTTCCGCGCCCACGACGGCGAAGAACTGCAAGCCATCGGCGACGCCCTCGACCGCCTGGAGCCTGTGGCCCAGCAGCCGACCCAGGCGCGCACCGCCGAGCCGCTGTACAGCTGGCCGCTGGCCCTGGCGTTGGTGCTCAGCGTGCTGCTGGTGGTCGAACAGCAATGGCCCGACAACCTGTTGCAGCGCCTGCTGCGCCGCCCACGCTTCCTGCAGCCGCACCCGGAATGGCGCCAGCGCCTGCAACGGCTGCGCTTGAGGAGGCGGCGATGAACGAACTGTGGCCGCAATGGCTACGCCCGCTGTGGCTGGTCGTCCTGCCGCTGCTGGCCTGGTTGCTGTGGAAGCTCTGGCATCGGCAAAAACGCGCCGGGCGCTGGCAGATGATCCTGCCCGCGGCCTTCCATGCCGTGCTGCTCGGTGGCGGCAACGGTCGCGACAGCAAACTGCCGTGGATCGCGTTGGGCCTGGCCTGGCTGATCACCGTGCTGGCCCTGGTGGGCCCAAGCTGGCAGCGCCTGGAGGACACCCGCCAGCGCCCGGCCGACCCGCTGGTGGTGCTGCTTGAGCTGACCCCGCAGATGCTCGCCGACGACGCCGCGCCAAACCGCCTGGAACAGGCCCGACGCAAGATCCTCGACCTGCTCGAGCACCGCCGCGACAGCCAGACCGCGATCATCGTCTACGCCGGCAGCGCCCACACCCTGGTGCCGCTGTCCGACGACCTGGCCACCAGCCGCAACCTGCTCGAAGCCCTGGACCCGGCGATCATGCCGCAAGCCGGCCAGCGCGCGGATCTTGCCGTGCGCAAGGGCCTGGCCCTGCTCGCCCAGGCAGGCATCGGCCAGGGCCGGCTGCTGTTGATCGGCTCATCGCTCGATGCCCAGGAGCGCCAGGGCATCGTCCAGGCGCTTGGCCGCCAGGGCCCGAGCCTGCTGATGCTTGGCGTCGGCAGCGCCGAGGGGGCGCCGGTCAGGCAGGCCAACGGCGAGTTCCTCAAGGACGATCAGGGCGGCATCCTCTTGCCGCGCCTGGACAGCGCCAGCCTCAAGGCCTTTATCAACAGCACCGGCGGGCGTTATCGCAGCGCCCGCATCGACGACCTCGACCTGCGCGGCCTGCGCCTGTTCGACAACCCGCGTAGCCTGCGAGACGATGGCCAGACCGTGCAGCTCGACAGCTGGGCCGACCAGGGCTACTGGCTGTTGCTGCCACTGTTGCTGCTGGCCGCCTGCGCCGGCCGCCGTGGCTGGCTGTTCTGCCTGCCGTTGCTGCTGGCCCTGCCGCAACCAAGCTACGCCTTCGAGTTCAACGACCTGTGGCTGCGCCCCGACCAGCAAGGCCAGCGCCTGCTTGAGCAGCAGCGCCCGGCCGAAGCTGCGCAGCACTTCGAAGACCCGCAATGGAAAGGCCTGGCCTTGTATGAGGCCGGCGACTACAACGGCGCCGCGCGCCAGTTCGCCCAGGGCAACCGCGCCGCCGACCATTACAATCGCGGCAACGCCCTGGCCCGCAGCGGTGAACTGGAAGCCGCAGTGGATGCCTACGAGCAGGCTCTGGAGCGCCAGCCGGAACTGCAACCGGCGCTGGCCAACAAGGCCCTGGTCGAGCAATTGCTGCAACAACGCCAGGCCGAACAGACGCCTGAGCAGCCGCCCGAAGACAACCAGCAAAGCGACCCCAACAGCAGCAGCGACGCTGCCAGCAGCTCGCAGAACGCCCAGGACCAGGCCGCAGCAAAACCACCGCAAGAGGCCGATGAAGCGGGCAAACCTGCAGACAACGCCAACGAGCAGGCACAAAACCAGGCCAGCGGCGCGAACGACGAAGACACCACCCGCCCGCCCCAGCGCCCGACCGACAGCAGCCTTGATGCCGAACAGCGCCAGGCCCTGGAACAATGGCTGCGACAGATTCCGGACAACCCGGCCGAGCTGTTGCGGCGTAAATTCTGGTATGAACAGCAACAACATCAGGAAACCCATCGATGAGTCGCGTCTGCGTCCTGGTCTTCAGCCTCTTTATCGCCCTGCAGGTGCAGGCGGCGGCGCTGCTCGCCAGTGTCGACCGCACCCGCCTGAATGCCGGCGAAACCCTTGAGCTGACCCTCGAGACCCAGGATGTCACCCAATTCGGCAAGCCCGACCTGACGCCGCTCGCTGCCAGCTTCGAAGTGCGTGGCACCCGCCAGGTCAACAGCCTCAACAGCCTCGACGAGAACAGCGCCAACACCCGCTGGATCATCACCCTGTTGCCACGCCAGAGCGGCAGCATGGAAATTCCCGCCCTGCAGCTGGGCGAGGTGCGCAGCCAGCCGATCAGCCTGCAGATCCAGGCCAACGAGGTCAGCAGCGAAAACCACGGGCCGGTGTTCATCGACGCCAGCCTCGACCAGCCCGAGGTTTACGTCCAGGCCCAGGCGGTGCTGACCCTGAGCATCTATCACTCGGTGCCGCTGTACGACGACAGCAGCCTCAGCCCGCTGCAGCTGGACAACGCCAGGGTCGAGCCGCTGGGTGAGTCGCGCACCTTCGAAAAAGTCATCGACGGTGTGCGCCACGGCGTGATCGAGATGCGCTATGCAATTTACCCGCAGCAAAGCGGCGACCTGAAAATCCCGGCCCTGACCTTCAGCGCCACCGCCGCGCAGAACGACGCCGAGCAGGAACTCAACACCCCGCGCGCCGGCAAGCAGGTGCAGGTCAGCTCGACGCCGCTGGTGTTGACGGTCGACCCGATCCCGGCCGATTACCCAGCCGATACACCGTGGCTGCCGGCCAACAGCCTGACCCTGGAAGAACACTGGAGCCCGGACCCGGCCCAGCAACAGACGCAAATCGGCGACTCGCTGACCCGCACCGTGATCCTCCAGGTCGAGGGTTTGTCCAGCGCCCAGTTGCCACCACTGCCCGGCACCGAAGTGAGCGGCCTGCGCCGCTACCCGGACCAGCCGCAACTGCGCAACCAGGTCAATGACCGCGGCCTGCTCGGGGTGCGTGAAGAGCGCGAAGCGCTGGTACCGACCCACGCCGGCAGGCTGGAACTGCCGAGCCAGGAAGTGGTCTGGTGGAACACCCGCGAAGATCATCTGGAGCGCAGCAATCTGCCGGCGCGCAGCCTGCAGATCGAGGACAACCCGGCGCTGAGTGCCGACAAGCCGGCCAGCGTCGACCCGGTCACGGTGCACACCTACCTGCTCTGGCCCTGGCAACTGAGTACCCTGGTGCTGGCCCTGACCACCCTGCTGGGCTTCGCCCTGTGGTGGCGGGCGCGCTCGCAACCGGCGGTGCTGCGCGCGGCGCAAAGCGGGCCGAGCCCGCGCACCCTGCTTGATGACCTCAAGCGCGCGTGCCAGGCCAACGACCCTCAAGCAACGCGCCAGGCCCTGGATGCCTGGGCGCGCCAGCAACCGGAAACCCTGGCCGAGATGGCCGCGCGTTTCGTGCCGCTGTCCGATGCCCTCGATGGCCTCAACGGCGCGCTGTACAGCGAAAGCGGGCAGTATTGGCAAGGCGAAGAATTATGGCGGGCCATCGGTACCATCCCGGCCGCCGAGCAGGTCCAGCCTGCACAAAGCGAGAACGGCAGCTTGCCGCCGCTGTACCCCAAATAACCTCAAGGCGTGACGCCCCGGGCGCCACGCCGGCACACTGCGGAACCCTTCATGCGTCTGTTTCACACCTCCGACTGGCACCTGGGTCAAACCCTGCACGGCCAGGAACGCGACTTCGAACACGCCTGCTTTCTCGAGTGGCTGCTCGGCCAGCTCAAGCTGCGCCAGCCCGATGCCCTGCTGATTGCCGGCGACATCTTCGACACCGTCAACCCGCCGGTCAAAGCCCAGGAGCGGCTCTACGACTTCATCGTCCAGGCCCACGAACAGCAGCCCAAACTGACCATCGTGATGATCGCCGGCAACCATGACTCCGGTTCGCGCATCGAGTTGCCGGCGCCGCTGATGCGCAGCTTGCGCACCCACGCCCTGGGCCGTGTGCAGTGGCTGGATGAAGGCGAGCTGGACAGCGAGCGCCTGCTGATCCCACTGACCAACGCCAAAGGCAAGGTCGCCGCCTGGTGCCTGGCGCTGCCGTTTTTACGCCCGGCAGAAGTCACCGGTGCCCACCTGGGCGATGACTACCTGCGCGGCATCGCCCAGGTTCACGAAAAACTCATCGCCGCCGCCCTGCAACGGCGCAAAAACGGCCAGGCACTGATAGCCGTGAGCCATGCACACATGGCCGGCGGCTCGATCTCGGAAGACTCCGAACGCAGCCTGATCATCGGCAACGCCGAAGCCTTGCCGGCGCGGCTGTTCGCCCCGCAGATCTGCTACGTCGCCCTCGGCCACCTGCACAAACCGCAGAAGGTCAACCGCGAAGAGCGCATCCGCTACAGCGGCTCGCCGATCCCGCTGTCGTTCTCGGAAATCGGCTATCAGCATCAGGTCCTGGAAATCGAACTGGACGGCGCCAAGCTTGCCAGCGTCGAATCGCGCCTGGTGCCGCGCGCCGTGCACCTGCAACGCCTGGGCCCGGCGCCGCTGGCCGAGGTGCTGGAGCAACTGGCCGAGCTGCCGGTGGTCGACCTGCTCGACGACCCACAGCGCCAACCCTGGCTGGAGATCCGCGTACGCCTGGACGAACCCCTGCCCGACCTGCGCGCGCAACTTGAAAGCGCCCTGCACGGCAAGGCGGTACGCCTGGTGCGCATCGCCGCCGAATATGCCGGCAACGGCCGCAGCGCAGACGACAGCAGCGCCGACCTGCTGGAACTCGGCCAACTGACCCCGCACGAGCTGTTCAGCCGCGCCTGGGAGCAGGCCTACGGCAACGCCGTCGATGAACAGACCCTGGCCGACTTTGCCCTGTTGCTGCAGGACGTCCAGCAGGAGCAAGAACAGCCATGAAGATTCTCGCCATCCGCCTGAAGAACCTGGCCTCCCTGGAAGGCCCGATCGAGATCGACTTCAGCGCCGAGCCGCTGGCCAGCGCCGGCCTGTTCGCCATTACCGGACCTACCGGCGCCGGTAAGAGCACCCTGCTCGACGCCCTGTGCCTGGCGCTGTTCGGCGCGGTGCCGCGGTTGAGCAACATCGGCCGCGAAACCAAGTTGCCGGAAGTTGACAGCGACATCCTCACCAGCGACCCGCGCACCCTGCTGCGTCGGGGTTCGGGCAGCGGCTTTGCCGAGGTGGATTTCGTCGGCATCGACAGTCGTCGCTACCGCGCCCGCTGGGAAACCAACCGCGCCCGCGACAAGGCCAACGGCAAGCTGCAAGGCAGCCGCCAGAGCCTGCATGACCTGGACAGCGAGCAACTGCTGAGCAACCAGAGCAAGGCCGAATACAAGCAACTGATCGAGTCGCGCCTGGGACTTAATTTCGAGCAGTTCACCCGTGCCGTGATGCTCGCCCAGAGCGAGTTCAGCGCCTTCCTCAAGGCCGATGACAAAGAGCGCAGCGAGCTGCTGGAAAAGCTCACCAACACGGCGATCTACAGCCAGTTGGGGCGCCGCGCCTATAGCAAGAGCAAAGAAGCCGAAGAGGCGCACAAAGCCCTGCAGGACCAGGCCAGCGGCGTGCTGCCCATGGCCGCCGAGGCTCGCGCCGAACTGGACCTGCACTACACCCAAGCGCTCGACGGGTTCAAGGCCGAACAGGCGCAACTGCGCCTGCTCGAACAGCAACGCAGCTGGCTCAGCGAGCTGCTGCAACTGCAAGAGCAAGTGCAGGCCGCCAGCGCGCAACTACACAGTGCCCAACACCACCACGACAGCCTGCACGGTGAGCGGCTGAAGCTTGCGCGCCTGGAACAGCTGGCGCCGCAGCGTCACCAGTTCTCCCGCCAGCAGGCGCTCAATGCCCAGCTCAGCCCGCTGGCCACGAATATCGCCGCGCAGCGCCAGCAACATGAGCAGTTGCATAGCCGTCAGCAGCAGCTGCAGGACGAACAGGCCAAGGCCCGCGAAGCCCTGGGCCTGGCCCTGGCGCAACAAAGCGACAGCGCACCTGCGCTACGCCAGGCCTTTGCCGAGCAAAACACCCTGACCCGTTTGCAGCAGGAGCTGACCAACAGCACAGCGCTCAAGCAGCAGGCCGAACAGGCCAGTGCCGAAGGCCAGCAACAGCTGCTGAGCCTCAATGAGCAGCAACGCCTGAGCGAACAACGCTTGCAGCAGATCGGCGCGCAGCTTGAGCAAAGCGTGGCGCTGGCTGGCTTGAGCGAAGCCTGGAATGCCTATCGCCACCGCCTGCAGCAACTGATGCAACTGGGCAACCGCCTCAACCAGGGCCGTGCCGAACTGCCGGGCCTGCAGCAACGCGCCAGCGAGGCCCACGCCCAGCTTGAAACGCAACGCGCCGCCCTGGCCCTGCTCTACCGCGAAGCCGAGGCCGAACCCGAGGCACTGGCCGAACAGATCGGCCTGCTTGGCGAGCTGTTGCAGAAAAACCGCCAGCAGCAACGCCAGGTCGAAGAACTGAGCCGGCTGTGGAGCAACCAGCAAGAGCTCGAACAGCGCCTGCAAGCCCTGCGCGAACGCCAGCAAGCTGCCCTGCAACAACGCGAACAGCTGATCAGCGAAGGCCTCAATGGCAAAAACCAGCTGACCGCCGCCGAACAGGCGCTGAACGTTACTCGCCAGTTGCTCGAACGCCAGCGCCTGGCCCGCAGCCAGAGCGTCGAAGAACTGCGCGCGCAATTGCAGGACGACCAGCCCTGTCCGGTCTGCGGTAGCCAGGAACACCCTTACCATCAGCCCGAAGCCCTGCTGCAAAGCCTCGGCCGCCACGACCAGAACGAAGAAGCCAATGCCCAGCAGGTGGTCGACGGGCTGAAGAAGCAACTCGATGAGCTGCGCACGCAACTGGGCGGGGTCAACGGCCAGATCAAGGAGTACCTGCACCAGCAGGAGCAACTGGGCAGCCAGCAACAGGCGCTGCTGCCCAGCCTCCAAGCGCACCCGCTGTACCCGTCGCTGGCCGCTCAGGACGCAAGCCAGCGCAGCACCTGGCTGGACCTGCAGGCGCGCAACCTGAACCACGACATCGGTCGTGACGAGCAGCGCCAGAACGCCCTGCTGACCCTGCAAAAAGACGCCAGCCGCCTGCAACAGCAGCTGCAGGCAGCCCAAGAAGCCAGCCAACAGGCCAGCCAGCACCTGAGCCAGCAGCAAACAGCGCTGGCCAGTGACGAAGAACGCCTGGAACAGGAACTGGGCAGCTTCGCCAGCCTGTTGCCCGCTGACATCCTCAACGACCTGCGCCAGGAGCCGGCCGCCGCCTTCATGCGCCTGGACCAGCAACTGGCCCTGCGCCTGGACCTTTTGCAACGGCAAAAGGACGAACAGCAGGAACATGCCGAGCGCCAGCAGAGCCTGGACAAAGCCCAGCTGCAGCAACAGGCGCGGGTACAAAAACACGAAGAGCTGCAACAGCAGTGCACTGAGCTGGAACACCAGCATCAAAGCAGCCGCGACAGCCTCACCGCCCTGCTCGGCGAACAGGCCAGCGCCGAACACTGGCAGCAGCATCTGGAACAGGCCGTGGAGCACGCACGCCAGGCTGAAACCCAGGCACTGCAACAACTGCAGCAAACCCAGGCGCAACTGATCGAACTGGCCGCCGAGCTCAAGGCCAAAGACGAACGCCTGAGCAACCTGGAACAGGAACACAACGAGGTTCGCACGCAGATCGAACAATGGCGCCAGGGCCACCCGGAGCTGGACGACAGTGGCCTGGAGCAATTGTTGGCACTGGACGACAACGCCGTAGCGCAGCTGCGTCAGGGTCTGCAGGACGCCGAAAAAGCCATCGAACAGGCCCGCACCCTGCTGCAGGAGCGCCAGCAGCGCCTGGACCAGCATCAGACCCAGGGCAACGCCGAGCTCACCCGCGAAGCCCTGGAGCAGGTAATCGACAGCCTGCAGCTACAGCTGGCGGCCAGCGAACAGACCTGCGCCGAACTGCGTGCCGCCCAGGCTGAAGACCAGCGCCGGCAACTGGCGCACCAGGCCCTGGCCGAACGGATCGCCAGCGCCTACGGCGAATGGCAGCGCTGGGCGCGGCTCAACGCCCTGATAGGCTCGGCCACCGGTGACACCTTCCGCAAGATCGCCCAGGGCTACAACCTCGACCTGCTGGTGCACCACGCCAACGCCCAGTTGCGTCAGCTGGCCCGGCGCTACCGGCTCAAGCGCGGTGGCAGCCTGCTCGGTTTGCTGGTGCTGGACACGGAAATGGGCGACGAGCTGCGCTCGGTGCATTCGCTGTCGGGCGGTGAAACCTTCCTGGTCTCGCTGGCCCTGGCCCTGGGCCTGGCATCGATGGCCTCGAGCACCTTGCGCATCGAGTCGCTGTTCATCGACGAGGGCTTCGGCAGCCTCGACCCGGAGTCGCTGCAACTGGCCATGGACGCCCTCGACGGCCTGCAGGCCCAGGGCCGCAAGGTCGCGGTGATCTCCCACGTACAGGAGATGCACGAGCGTATCCCGGTGCAGATCCAGGTGCGTCGCCAGGGCAATGGCCTGAGCACGGTGGAGGTCAGCGGATGATCCTCTACTCGTTCCGCCGCTGCCCGTGGGCCATGCGTGCGCGCCTGGCGCTGCGCTATGCCGAGTGTCCGGTAGAAATTCGCGAAGTCAGCCTCAAGGCCAAACCTGCCGAGCTTCTGGCACTGTCGCCCAAGGGCACGGTACCGGTGTTGAGTGCAGGTAGCCTGGTGCTGGAGGAAAGCCTGGAGATCATGCGCTGGGCCCTCGCCCGGCATGATCCGCAAGACTGGCTACTGGCGGCCGACCCGCAGGCGGCGCAGGCCGCCGAGGCGCTGATCGAGCGCAATGATCGCCAGTTCAAGGTGCAGGTCAATCTGTACAAGTACGCTGAACGCTACCCACAGCACTCACGTGAGGAGTACCGGGCACAGGCTGAACCCTGGCTGGCCGAGCTGAATGAGCGACTGGCGCACCAGGGCTACCTGTTCGCTGACCATCCAAGCCTGGCGGATGCGGCGTTACTGCCATTGATGCGCCAGTTCGCCGGGGTCGAGCCTGAATGGTTTGCCCAGGCGCCCTACCCGCATCTGCAGGCGTGGCTGCAGGGTTGGCTGGCGTCGGCATTGTTCAAGGCGATCATGGCGCGTTGAACCCATCGCTGGCAAGCCAGCTCCCACAGGGGCCTGGGCATGCACGGCCATGGTGGGAGCTGGCTTGCCAGCGATGAGGCCAGAAGCTACAGCGCCAGAATCGGCGAAGAATAGAGGAACAGCAACACCGCCAGAATTCGCCATTTCATGTGTTATCCCATGACGTCAATAAATTAGCGTCAAATTCAATCACATGGCGATGTGCCATTGCCAGAAAAAACTACCGGCTCAGTGCTGCGATTTGTGGTCCAGCGCAGCGTAGAAGTTGGCGCTTTGTTGCAGGTACTTCTGGGTGTAGCTCTGAGTCGATGATTTGCGCTCGCTGAGCTCGACATGGGCGTTGGCCGGCAGGACCACCGAAGCAGAAATGGCGGAAGCGGCGATGACCGGGAAAAGGTTGAAGTTCATGGCGCTGACCCTCGAAGTCTGTGGTTTGAAGTGGCCGTCTGGGGCCGTGGTTCAAACTTACGCCGCTGGCGCGGCGCACAGAAATTCATTGCAGCAGTAGCAAACATCAAGGCAATTGATAGTCAGTTGACGAACTTCAGGTCCGAGGGCGCATCCTGGGCCAGCTTCTGCACGGTTTCACCGAGCAAGCCACTGCGCGGATCACGGCGGATCACCACGATCTGGTTACTCTTCTGATTGGCCACCAGCAGGAACTTGCCGCCAGGGTCGAGGGTGAATTCCCGTGGATGATCACCTTCGACACTGCGCCGCTGCACCTGCATCAGCTTGCCGGTCTTGTCATCGACGGCAAACACCAGCAGCTCGTTGGCCGTACCGCGGTTGCTGACATACAGAAAGCGCCCGTCAGCCGACAGGTGCAAGGCCCCCGCCGCGCGGGCCGAGGCATCACCCTGTTCGGTCAAGGGCAGGCGCTGCAGCTCCAGCAGCTTGCCGTCCTGGTAATCGAACGCCACCACTTGCGCGCTCATTTCCAGGGTCAGGTAGGCATGTTTGCCTTCGCGGTCAAACAGCAAATGGCGCGGCCCGCTGCCCGGCGGCAGGCTTACCGGCTCGACCGCGCTCAGGGGCTGGGTGGGGCTGGCACCGTCGTAACGGTAGACAAACACCTTGTCGGCGCCAAGATCACTGGCGAACACGTACTTGCCGTCGTCCGAGGACACCACCGAATGCACGTGCGGCCCGGTCTGGCGCTCCGGATTGACGCCGCTGGGCTTGTGCCGGTCTTGCTGCACCGAGGCCTGCAAGTGGCCGTTGCGGTCTACCGGCAACACACTGAGGCTGCCGCCCGGGGCGGGCAACACGCCGTAGTTGGCGACGAACAGGTAGCGCTGGTCATGGCTGAGGCTGGAATGGGTCGGCTCGTCGCCCAGGCTGGGCACCTGGTTCAGGGCCTTGAGGCTGCCGTCCTTGCCGATGGCAAAACTGCTGACCTGACCGTTGCCGGCGCCATTCTCGTTGACCGCGAACAGCAGGCGCTTGTCGACCGAGAGGGTCAGCCAGGACGGGTTTTCACTGTTGAGCACCTGCAGCGGCGTGGGGTCGATCTGGCCGCTGTCGCTGTTGAAGCGGTAACGGTAGATGCCCTCGCTGCTGCCTGCGGTGTAGCTGCCGACCAGCAGCTCATGGGCCTGGGCGGTGAACATCAGGCTCATGCTACTGGCGATCAGCAGGTTCTTCAGCAGGCGCGTCATCGTCATCCTCTTCGCGGGCACTAAAGGCACTCATACAGACTAGCCGATGCTCGCCGGTGTCGGCCGTGATCAGCCAGTCGGTACCTTCGAGCCGGGCGGCGCCGATCTGCTCGGCGGAGAACGCGTATTTTTTCAAGGCGCGGCCGTCCATCAACTCGATGCGCAGGCCGGTTTCGTCGAAGCTGAAGTCAAAGGCGTGCAGGCCGTCGACCAGGAGCATGTTGCAGGATTCGAGGGCTTGGGAGAGGGTTGTCATTGCAGGGATATCACTGGCGGGAAACCCCCATGATACCTGAAAGCATCGCGGGTCAAGTCGGATCGCCGCACCGCCGCTCCCACAGCCAGGGTGGGAGCGGCGGTGCGACGACTCGACTTGACCCGCGATTATCACCAGCAATCAATGGGCGAAAATCGAACCGCCCTGCTTGCCCGCCATTTTTTCCGGCTTGATCAGGAACCGCGCCAGTGCCGGCAGCAGCCACAACGCGCCGAACATGTTCCACAGCAGCATGAAGGTCAGCATCAGGCCCATGTCGGCCTGGAACTTGATCGCCGAGAAGATCCAGGTGCACACGCCGATGGCCAGGCACAGGCCGGTGAACAGCACCGCCTTGCCGGTGGACTTGAGGGTCTGGTAGTAGGCTTCCTGCAGCGGCAGCCCGGCACGCAGGAAACTCTCCAGGCGGCTGTAGATGTAGATGCCGTAGTCCACGCCGATACCCACGCCCAGCGCCACCACCGGCAGGGTCGCGACCTTGACGCCGATGCCCATGAAGGCCATCAGGGCGTTGCCCAGCACCGAGGTCAGCACCAGCGGCAGGACAATGCACAAGGTTGCGGCAAACGAGCGGAAGGTGATCATGCACATCACCGCCACGCAGATGTACACCAGGATCAGGATGGTCAGCTCGGCCGACTTGATCACCTCGTTGGTGGCCGCCTCGATACCGGCGTTACCCGCCGCCAGGAGGAACTCCAGGCCTTCCTTGTTGTGGGTGTCGGCAAATTCCTGCACCGCCTTGACCGCGCGGTCGAGGGTCTCGGCCTTGTGGTCGTTGAGGAAGATCAGCACCGGCGCCAGCGAGCAGTCGGCGTTGTACAGGCCGTCGGCTCGGGAGATCGAGCTGTTGAGCACGTCCGGGTTGCGCGACAGGCTTTCCCATTTCAGGTTGCCCTCGTTCATGCCCTTGATCATCTGCTTGGACACGGTCACCAGGGAGATCGCCGATTGCACCCCCGGGGTGTTCTCCATCTTCCACATCAGCTCGTCGATCGGCGCCATGGTCGAGTGCACCGAGCAGCCTTCGGTCGGGGTCTTGACCATGACCACCAGCACGTCGGAGCTGGTCGAGTAGTTGTTGATGATGAAGGCGTTGTCCTGGTTGTAGCGCGAGTCCGGACGCAGCTCCGGCGCGCCCTGGTCGAGGTCGCCGATCTTCAGGTTCTGGCTGTACCAGAGGCCGCCACCGAAGGCCAGCAAGGCCAGGACGATGGACACCGGCGCGACCTTGGCGCTGGCAAAATTCGACAGCAGGCGCCAGAACGGATGCTCGCGGGTGGCGTCCTTCTTGCTGCGCTCGATGGCCTTCTTGCTGATGCCGACATAAGAGATGGCGACCGGCAGCAGGATCAGGTTGGTAAAGACGATTACCGCCACACCGATCGAGGCACCGATGGCCAGCTCGCGGATCACGCCGATGTCGATGATCAACAGGGTGATGAAGCCCACGGCGTCGGCCAGGATGGCGATCATCCCCGGCAGGAACAGCTGGCGGAAGGTGCGCCGGGCCGCGGTCAGGGCGTTGTCGGCATCACTGGACTGCAAGGCGATGCCGTTGATCTTTTGCACCCCGTGAGAGATGCCGATGGCGAAGATCAGGAACGGCACCAGCATCGAGTACGGGTCGAGGCCGAAGCCCACCGCATGCATCAGGCCCAATTGCCAGACCACCGCCACCAGGGTGGTGATCAGCACGGCGATGGTGCTGCGGATACACCAGGTGAACCAGTACAGCAGCACCCAGGTGATCACCAGGGCGATGCCGAAGAACATCGCCACCATCATCAGGCCGTCGATCAGGTCACCGACCTTCTTGGCGAAGCCGACGATGTGCACCTTCACGTTGGGGTTCTGGGCCTGGAACTTGTCGCGGATCTTCTCTTCGAGCTGATGGGAGAATTGCTGGTAGTCGAGCTTGATCAGCCTGCCCTGGTCCTGCGGGTCGGGGTAGGACTCCAGCAGCGGGATGTCGATGATGCTCGACTTGAAGTTGTTGGCCACCAGGCGCCCGACCTGCCCGGACTTGAGCACGTTGTTGCGCAACTGGTCGAGGCTGTCGGCCGAACCGTCGTAGGTCTGCGGGATCACCTCGCCGCCGGCGAAGCCCTCTTCGGTCACTTCGGTCCAGCGCACGCTGGGGCTCCACAGCGACTTCAACCCCGAGCGGTCGACGCCGGGAATGTAGAACACCTCGTCATGCACCTGACGCAGGGTTTCCATGTAGTCCTTGCTGAAGATGTCGCCGTCGGTGGCCTCCACCGAGATGCGCACGGTGTTGCCGAGGTTGGCCAGGTCGTTGCGGTGTTCGAGCATCTTCTCGATGAACGGATGCTCGAGCGGGATCATTTTTTCGAAGCTGGTGGACGGACGAATCTGCGTGGCCTGCCAGAACAGGAACACGCTGACCAGCAGGCAGATGAGGATCACCACCGGGCGGTTATTGAAGATCAGGCGCTCAAGCAAGGTCGCCTTGTCCTGATGGTGTTGCTGCTGGTTCATGTTGAACTGCTCCTGACGGGTCATGGCTGCACTCCTTCGGCGCCCTGGGCCGAAGCCAGGTGCACGCCACCCTGGCCCACCAGCACCAGGCGCCCTTCATTCAGCCCGCTGACGCCGGCCAGGGCAATGCGATCGGCCCGGTTGAACACGCTGAAGCTCTGACCGTCGTCGCTGCTGCGCAGCACGCTGCCGCCATTGCCCACGAGTACCAGGCTGCCATCATCGAGAAGCGTAGCGCTTGCCAGACCAAATTCGAGGTTGCCGCGCGCGGCTTTCAATTTGATCTGTTGCCAGGTGTCGCCAAAATCGCTGGAACGGTAGAGGTTGCCGCGCAAGCCGTAGGCCAGCAAAGTGCGTGGCTGGGCGGTGCCGGTGACGCCGAACAGCGAGCCTTCATAAGGGCCTTCGAGCTTTTCCCAGGTCTGGCCGTCGTCGCTGGAGCGGAACATGCTGCCCTGCTCGCCAACGATGAACAGGCCGGTGTCTTTTACCTCGGCGATGCCGTTGAGGTGGAACTGGTCATCGTTATGCAGCCGATCGCCGACATCGTTCCAGTGCTTGCCACCGTCGGTGGTTTCCAGCAATGCGCCATAGGCGCCCACGGCGATGCCGTGCTGGGTGTCCTTGAACCAGACATCGAGCAGCGGCGCTTCACGCGCCAGGTCTTCGAATTGTTTGCTCCAGGTGGCGCCGCCGTCGGTGCTGGCGAGGATCTGCGCATCGTGGCCGACCGCCCAGCCGTGCTGGTCGTCGACAAAATAGACAGCGGTGAGCAGTTGCCGGGTCGGCACCTTGGCCTGGGTCCAGGACTTGCCCTGGTCATCGGAAAACAGGATATGGCCGCGATCACCCACGGCGACCAGGCGTGCGCCGGCCTTGGTGACGTCCAGCAGCAAGCTTTTTACCGCCTTGGACGATTGGGTGGAGTAGTCATCGGTTTGCGCGGCTGCGGCTTCGGCCGTATTGGCCCACAGCCCGATTGCCAAGACCAGCAAGCCGCTGGCGGCCAATGCCCAAGGGCGATTGCCGGCTTTACGCGCAGCAGCGCCGAGACCCGCCATGACAGGCTCAGTCATAGATCTATCCCCCGTTTATTGTTATTTGGGTCAATCTATATGCAGGTACTGCAAAAACCGTGTTCCAGAGCCCCGCAATAGCTGAGAGCCATCCTATCGGGGTTTGCAAAGGGCTGACAACGAACGGGACGTTATCTTTTGTTAAGCGCAGGATTTGCGGGGAAGCAATCGCGGGTCAAGCCCGCTCCCACACTAAATGTGGGAGCGGGCTTGACCCGCGATGAGGCCATCAGGCCAGACTTTTGCTCACGACCTCATACACATCACTGGACAGCGAACCGCTAGCCAGAATCCGCTCCAGCTCACCTTTCATCAGCGCCTGACGCGCGCTGTCGTACTTGCGCCAGCGAGTCAGCGGCGCCAGTTGCCGCGAAGCGATCTGCGGATTGAGGGCGTTGAGTTCGATCACCAGGTCCGCCAGGAAGCGATAGCCCGAACCATCGCCGGCATGGAAGTTGACCAGGTTCTGCCCGGCGAAGGCACCGATCAGGGCGCGGACCTTGTTCGGGTTCTTCATGGTGAAGGCCGGGTGCTGCATCAGCGCCTTGACCCGCGCCAGGCCGCCCGGCAGGGTGCTGGCCGCCTGTACGCTGAACCATTGGTCCATGACCAGCGGGTTGTCCTTGAAGTGCTCGGCAAAGCTTTCCAGGGCCTTGGCCCGCTGCGTCTCGAACGGCGAGTTGACCAGCACGGCCAGGGCGGTGAGGCGCTCGGTCATGTTGTCACAGGCGTCAAACTGCTCCAGGGTTGCAGCCAGCACTTCGGGCCGGGCGCTGAGCATCAGGTACGAGAGCACGATGTTCTGCAGGCTGCGACGGGCAAAGTGCTCGGCTTCGGCAACGTACTCGGTGCCACGCGATAGCGCGCGGTTGGCCTGGTAGCGTGCGTTGAGGGCATCGAACAGCTGCTCGGCGATCTGCTTGCGGGCGAACTCGCGGGCGGCGTGGATGGCATCGACGTCAGCCACTTCGCTGATTTCGGTGAGGTAGGCTTCGCTGGGCAGCGAGAGCATCTCGGCGACCATGGCCTGGTCCAGTTGCTCGTTGGCCAGCACCGTACCCAACGCGGTCACCAGGCGCTGATCCAGCACTAGCTTGGCGCCCTGCTGGTGCTGGGCGATCAGTTCCTGCAGCACCTGTACCGACAGTTGCTGGCCGGCTTCCCAGCGATTGAAACCATCGCTGTCGTGCTGCATGAGGAACATCAGCTGGTCACGATCATACGGAAAGCTCAGCTTGACCGGGGCACTGAAGCCACGCAGCAAGGAGGGTAGCGGCTTGGCAGCGATGCCTTCGAAGGTGAAGGTCTGCTCGGCTTCGGTGACCGACAACACCCGCGAGGTGCCGTCTGCTGCCGCTTCACCTTGCAGGCGCAGGGCAATGTCGTTGCCCTGGGCATCGAGCAGGCCCAGCTCCACCGGGATCACGAATGGTTTTTTCTCGACCTTGTCCGGGGTGGCCGGGCAGCTCTGACGGAACGTCAGGCTGTAGGTCTGGGCAGCACTGTCGTAAGCCTCGCTGACTGCCAGGCGCGGCGTGCCGGCCTGGCTGTACCAACGCTTGAACTGGGTCAGGTCGACGCCGTTGGCATCTTCCATGGCCTTGATGAAGTCATCGCAGGTCACGGCCTGGCCGTCATGACGCTCGAAGTACAGGTCGCTGCCTTTACGGAAACCCTCGGCGCCCAGCAGGGTGCGGACCATGCGCACCACTTCCGAGCCCTTCTCGTACACGGTCAGGGTGTAAAAGTTGGAGATCTCGATGAAGCTGTCGGGGCGCACGGCGTGGACCATGGGCCCGGCGTCTTCGGCGAACTGGTGGGTGCGCAGGTAGGCGACGTCCTCGATACGCTTGACCGTGCGCGAGTTCATGTCGGCGCTGAACTCCGAGTCACGGAACACCGTGAAGCCTTCCTTGAGCGACAGCTGGAACCAGTCACGGCAGGTCACGCGGTTGCCCGACCAGTTGTGGAAGTATTCGTGGGCGACCACCGCCTCGACCCGCTGGTGCGCAGCGTCGGTGGCGGTTTCGGCGCGGGCCAGCACGCAGCTGGAGTTGAAGATGTTCAGGCCCTTGTTTTCCATGGCCCCCATGTTGAAGTCGTTGACCGCGACGATCATGAAGATGTCCAGGTCGTACTCGCGGCCATAGACTTCTTCGTCCCAGCGCATGGACTTCTTCAGGCTGGTCATGGCGTGCTGGCACTTGTCGATGTTTTCCGGCTCGACATAAATGCGCAGGGTCACGTCACGGCCCGACTGGCGGGTGAATTTGTCTTCGACGCACCACAGGTCACCGGCGACCAGGGCGAACAGGTAGGCCGGTTTCATGAACGGGTCTTCCCAGGTTGCCCAATGCCGGCCATCTTCCTGCGGGCCAGTACCGACCGGGTTGCCGTTGGACAGCAGCACCGGATAGCGATGCTGCTCGGCGATCACCGTGGTGGTGAACTTGCTCATCACGTCCGGGCGGTCGAGGTAGTAGGTGATCTTGCGAAAACCCTCGGCCTCGCACTGGGTGCAGAACATGCTGCCGGACTTGTACAGGCCTTCGAGGGCGGTGTTGCGCTCGGGGTGGATCTTCACGCTGGTGTCGAGGGTGAAGGTCGCAGCCTTGGGCTGTACGGTCAGGTGGCTGTCATCGAGCTGGTAGTCGCCGGCGGCCAGGGCCTGGTCGTCCAGGGCGACGCTGAGCAGCTCCAACTGCTGGCCGTCGAGCACCAGCGGCGGCAGGCCGGCACCACGGGCCGGATTGCGGCGCATGACCAGCTGCGCGTGGACCAGGCTGTGGTCCTCGAACAGTTCGAAGGTCAGGTGGGTCTCGTCGATCAGGTATTCGGGGGCCTGATAGTCCTTGAGGTAGATCACTTGCGGCTGTTCGGTACGCATGTGGCGGTCCTTTTTTACTGATGCACGGCGAGCTGGTACGCCGTGTATTTGCGAATATTGATCACGCCGGTGTCGAAGATCAGGTACTGGCCCTTGATGCCCAGCAGCGTGCCTTCAGCCACGGGGTTCTTGTCCAGGTTAAAGCTGACGATCTTGCTTGGGTAGGCCTCGACCGGGTAGCGGATTTCCAGCACTTCACCATCATTCAACGGCTGCACGGCCTGTAGGCCGAATCGTGCCTGCAGGGCAGTCAGGCCCTCGGCGCAGCTGTCGAACAGTTGATCGCGCACGGCAAGCAGGTCGACCGCCTCGGCATCGCCCTTGAGCAAGGCGCGCCAGTTGGTGCGGTCGGCCACCTGGCTGCGGAACAGGTCTTCGACCAGCCCCGACTGCTGGCGGGTGGCAACGCGCACGATCGGCAGCGCCTGGCTGGCGCCCTGGTCTAGCCAGCGGGTGGGCAACTGGGTCGCCCGGGTAATGCCGACCTTGATGCCTGAGGAGTTGGCCAGGTACACCACATGATCGGTCATGCAGAACTGCTCGCCCCACGAAGGTTCGCGGCAGGTGCCCTGATCGTAGTGGCATTTTTCCGGAGCCATGATGCACACGTCGCACTGCGCAAGCTTGGTCATGCACGGGTAGCAATAACCCTGGCTGAAGCTGGTCTTGGTCTTGCGCCCGCAGTGGCTGCAATGGATGGCACCGAGGTATTCCAGGCGCAGGGTCTTGCCGATCAAGGGGTTGACCGGCACTTCCTGCTCGCCCAGACGAAAAGCGTACTGCACCACCGGCGCATCGAGACGCGCCGACATTTTACTGATGGAGCCGCGGCCGAGTTCGATCAATGGATCGCATCCGACTTGAACAGGATGTTCGGCACCGGTGCCGACTTCGAGGCGCATTCCTGCGGGCCCATGTAACCGGTACGCTGTTCTTCCGGCAGGTTCTGCAGCTCCCAGGCGATCACCGCCTGCAGCGACAGCTCTTTCTGCTCGGTGGTGAGCTTGCGCCCGTCTGCCCATTTGCCCAGCTCTACCGCCAGTTTCAGGCTCTGGTAGATTTCCGGGGTGATGTTTTCAATCATTTGCGCAAAAGTGGACATAAGGTCTCCCAAAATCAAGCGGTCAGTTTACGCCGGGCCAGCGCCCCGCCCAAGAGCCCGCTGAGGCAACCGACCAACAGCCCGCCGACATGGGCGGCGTTGGCGATCTGGCCGAAGCCGAGCAGGCTGATCAAACCGGACAGGCACAGCAGCAGCCACACCAGCATCATCACCAGCACGCCGCGCGGCATGCGATACACCGGGTTGGGCGCCAGCCACTGGTACAGCCAGATGTGTCCGAGCAAACCGTAGAGCACCCCCGACAAGCCGCCGAACAGGCTCGGGCCGCCAAACAGGTACTGCGCCGCGTTGGACACCAGGCTGAACAGCAAGGTCAGGCCGAGCAGGTTCCATGGCCCCTGGCGCAGTTCGATGCGCCGGCCCAGTTCCCAGTACCAGAGGCCGTTCATGGCCAGGTGGAGGATGCCGAAATGCACCAGCATCGGCGTGAACAGGCGCCACCACTGGCCATCGGCAAGGCTGGCGGCCAAGGGGGTGAAGTACAGGTAGTCGCCCTGCACGCGAAAATCGAGGAAGGTCAGCCAGCTCAAGGTCGCGAAGTTGTCGCCAAGGCCAGTAAGGCCGGCGACGATCAGGCACAGCAGGAGGATCGCCGCCGTGGCCTTGCTGGCGCGCAACTGCTCGCCGATGCTCGGACGCGCCGGCGGCGCCAGGGCGGCATCGGCCGGCAGTTCGAACTCGGCATTGCCCTCGGGGAAACGCTGGTAAAGCTGGCGTACGTCTTCGGCGAGGTTCTCGGCCACCCACAACACCTGGTCACCGCCCTCCTCGCTGACCCGGTGCGGCACCTGCAGGCGCCGCAACAGGCCGACAAAGCCGCTGAGATCGGTACTCAACGGCATGCGTAATACCACCACTGCAGTCATTGGCTGGCCTCCGGCCGGTCGACATCAACCCAGACGAACTTGCGCGGGTCGATGCGGGTTTCAGCATCCAGGCGGTAAGCGACCAGTTTGCCGTACAGCACCGCACTGTAGTCCAGGCAGGCCAGGTTGGCGCGGATCGGCGCCGGCTTGCCGCTGCGCCAGTAATGGCCGACGAACAGCATCGGCTCGTCCTCGCTGTAGCGCAGCAAGGCGTTCTTCTGGCTGTGGCTGAGCGGCGCACTGGCCACCTGCTCGGGCAACGCATCGGGCTGGAAGACGATATCGCCGTAGGTCTGCGGGTCTTCTTCCCAGAACTTGGTGCGGAAAAACGCCCGGGTCAGGCCGTCGCCGCCAGTCAGGGTCAAACCGTCCGGCAGGCGCATGTCGGTGCCGCGCAACAGGCGGTTGCAGACTGTGGCGGCAAAGCTCTCAGGCACTGCCGAAGCCTGGATGAAATGCTCGTCGATGCGCCCGTCCGGGTACTGCTGGCGCAACGGGTCGATCAGCCGCGCATCCCAGCAGGCATGCACAACGCGAAAACGCCCGGCGTCGATGAACAACGGCAGTTCGTAGAACCACTCGAGAAAGTCATGCCAGTCGCCTGGATGCTGTTCGAACTGGGTCAAGGTTTCGTAGATCAGCCGGCCGTGGCGCGGGGTGTGCTCGCGCACGTAGTGCTTGCCGCTCTCGGGCAACGCCGGGGTGTTCCAGCCCAGGGCGTTGTACTCGTGGTTGCCCATGATGCAGTGGGCCTGGCCGGCCTCGACCATGTCATGGACGATGTGCAGCGCTTCGCGAATCCGCGGGCCACGGTCGATGATGTCGCCAAGGAACACGGCCTGGCGCGACGGATGCCGCCAGACGCCGCCCTGGCGCTTGTAGCCGAGGGCGTCGAGCAGGCGCTCGAGGGTGTGGGCACAGCCGTGCACGTCACCGATCAGGTCGAAACTGCGAGCGGGATCGAGCATCACTCGCCTCCACCACCCAGGCGGCTGCCCCAGCCGAGCTTGGTCCGGCATACCTCGTAGTAATTGTGATCCAGCGGATGGATCAGGCGCAGCTTCTGCGGCTTCTTGTTGACCGTGATGGTGTCGCCAGGCGCGCAGGTGAAATGGTTCTGGCCGTCGCAGGAAATCTGCGGGTAGATCTGCAGGTCCTTGGACACGACGATCTTCAGCTCACTGTTGCCGTCAACCACGATCGGCCGCCCCGACAGCGTGTGCGGGTACATCGGCACGATGACGATGGCGTCGAGCTTGGGGTGCATGATCGGCCCGCCCGCCGACAGCGCGTAGGCGGTCGAGCCGGTCGGCGTGGCGACGATCAGGCCGTCGGCCTTCTGGCTGCAGACGAACTGGCCATCGATGTAGATCTCGAACTCGATCATTCGCGTCGACTTGCCCGGGTGCAGCACCACATCGTTGAGGGCGTCGCCCTGGCCGATGGCTTCGGCGTGACGGCGCACTTCGGCCTGCAGCAGGAAGCGGTTTTCCACCAGGTAGTGGCCGTCGAGCACCTCGGCGACTTTGACCTCCAGCTCATCGGGGCGGATGTCGGTCAGAAAGCCCAGGCTGCCTCGGTTGATGCCCAGTACCGGAATGTTGTGCCGGGCCAGGGCGCGGGCGGCGCCGAGCAGGCTGCCGTCGCCACCGACGACAATCACCAGGTCGCAGACCTCGCCCAGCAGCTTGCGGGTCGAGGTTTGCAGGCCGTGGCCGGGCAGGACTTCGGCGATGGTGTCCTCGAGGATCACGTGCAGATGCCGCGCCAGCAGGAATTTTTTCAGTCGGCGAATGGTATCGAGCACCTGGGAGCTGCCCAGACGTCCGATGATACCGATATTGCGAAATTGCTCCATGGGGCTCCAGGGCTCTGCGGCGGGTAAAGAGGCGATGCTCGCCAAAGAGTTCGATTATGGGCGAAAGCGCCGGGCAGCGGCAAACGCCGGAGAAATTCAGCAAGCGCGCAGGCTGAGCGGCTATGCTCGCAGAATGAACCCGTTCCCCAGCCTGACCGACCTGCCCCGCCAGTTGCGCCAGCCCCAGGTGCGCGACCTGGCCTGGGTGATCCTGGCGCCGCCGATGCTGCGCGACACGCCGTGGCCGCAGCGCCACCCGCTGGCGGCCAGCCGCTGGGTAGCCGAGCCTGAACAACTGCGCCAGTGGCTGCTGGCACAAGACCGCGACAGCCAGGTCCTGCTGCACTGGCTGGCCCAGGCCAGCACCCGGCGCCTGGGTTTGTACTACGAACGTCTATGGCAGTTCGTCCTCCAGCATGCCCCCGGGGTGACCCTGCTGGCTGCCAACCTGCCGATCCGCAATGGCGGGCACACCCTCGGCGAGCTGGACCTGTTGCTGCGCGACAGCGACGGTGTGCACCACCTGGAGCTGGCGATCAAGCTGTACCTGGGGCCGCAGAACGGCACGGGAGAGAACCCGGCGCAGTGGCTGGGGCCGGGTTGCCATGACCGCCTGGACCGCAAGCTTGCCCACCTGGCCGAACACCAGTTGCCGATTTCGGCGCGCGCGGAAAGCCGCGAAGCGCTGGCGGCGCTGGAGATCGAGCAGTTCAGTGCGCAATTGTGGCTGGGCGGTTACCTGCTCTACCCCTGGCCGGGGCAGGCGCAAGCGCCGCGTGGGGCCAACCCGCAGCATTTGCGCGGGCTCTGGTTGCATCAGCGGGACTGGGCAGCGTTCCGTGCCCAGAGTGCACCTGGTCGCTGGCAGCCATTGCCGCGCCATGCCTGGCTGGCGCCGGCCTGTTACCCGGCGCAGGACTGCTGGTCGGCACAGCGCTTCGAGACCTGGTTGCAGGCGCTGGACCCACTGGCGCCAGCGCAGTTGCTGGTGCGGCTGGTCGAGGGTGAGCGTGGCGAGTGGGAGGAAGCCGAGCGGTTGTTTCTGGTCTCGGACTTATGGCCGAACCTGCCAGGGTGACGGGTTTTACGCCTGCTGCGCAGGCGATCGCTGGCAAGCCAGCTCCCACAGGTTCGGCGTGCGCAGATCCACTGTGGGAGCCGGCCTTGCCGGCGATGAAGCCAGCCCTAAACCACAGTCAACCGCAGCGCCAGCGCCACCAAGGTCAGCAGCAACACCGGCAGCGTCAGCACAATCCCGACCTTGAAGTAATACCCCCAGCCAATCTTCACCCCCTTGCGCTCCAGCACATGCAACCACAACAAGGTCGCCAGGCTGCCGATCGGGGTAATTTTCGGCCCCAGGTCACTGCCGATCACGTTGGCGTAGATCATCGCTTCCTTGACCACCCCGGTGGCGGCACTGGCATCGATCGACAAGGCGCCGATCAGCACCGTCGGCAGGTTGTTCATGATCGACGACAGCACCGCGGTCAGCAGCCCGGTACCCAGCGCCGCACCCCACACCCCGCCGCTGGCGAATGCGTTGAGCCAACCGGCCAGGTAATCGGTCAGCCCGGCGTTGCGCAGGCCATAGACCACCAGGTACATCCCTAAGGAGAACACCACGATGTGCCAGGGCGCTTCTTCGAGCACCTTGCGCGTGGAAATCCTGTGCCCGCGTGCCGCCACCAGCAGCAACACCAGTGCACACACCGCCGAAATCGCGCTGATGGGGATGCCCAGCGGCTCAAGGGCAAAACAGCCGAGCAGCAGGATCGCCAGCACCAGCCAGCCGGCAACAAACGTCGCCGGGTCTTGCACCACGCTGCGCGGCGCATCCAGTTGCAGCGGGTCGTAGTCTGCCGGGATATCACGGCGGAAGTACCACAACAGCACCGCCAGGGTTGCCGCCACGGCAACCAGGTTGACCGGCACCATCACCGCCGCATAACGGTTGAAACCAATACCGAAGAAGTCCGCAGAGACGATGTTGACCAGGTTCGACACCACCAGCGGCAAGCTCGCGGTATCGGCAATAAAACCTGCGGCCATGACAAAAGCCAGGGTCGCCGCCGGGCTAAAGCGCAGGGCCAGGAGCATGGCCACCACGATCGGGGTGAGGATCAGCGCCGCGCCGTCGTTGGCAAACAACGCCGACACCAGTGCCCCCAGCAGTACGATGAAGCAGAACAGCCGCTGGCCACTGCCGCGCCCCCAACGCGCCACGTGCAGCGCCGCCCAGGCAAAAAAGCCAGCAGCATCGAGCAACAGGCTGATGATAATCAGGGCAATGAAGGTGCCGGTGGCGTTCCAGATGATCTGCCAGACCACCGGAATATCGCTCCACTGCACCACCCCGCAGAGCAACGCCAGCAGCGCCCCGCCCGTGGCACTCCAGCCAACGCCCAGGCCGCGGGGCTGCCAGATCACCAGGGTAATGGTCAGGAGGAATATCAGCGATGCCATCAGCATGAAGTACAAGCCTTGTAGAAATCGGACTCAAGCGCCGGATTCTAGCGACAGATCAAGGCCTGCGTGACCAATTTCTGCTGCAATGGCCGGGTAATCGGCTGGCAAGCGGTTACAGTTAGCTGACTGCGCCACAAGAGCGCGGACTTCGACCTGATGATGAGGAATACCCATGACGTTGAGCCAAAACCAGGCCCGCTATGGCGGTCTGTCAATTGCCCTGCACTGGCTGATGCTGGTGCTGCTGGCGGCGGTCTACGCCTTTATCGAACTGCGCGGCATGTTCCCCAAGGACAGCGCCGAGCGCGCGCTGATGAAAGACCTGCACTTCATGCTCGGCCTGACGGTATTCGTGCTGGTCTGGCTGCGCCTGGCCCTGCGCCTGGGCCGCCCGACCCCGCCGATCATTCCGGCGCCGCCGGCCTGGCAGACCGGCCTGGCGCACCTGATGCACCTGGCCCTGTACCTGCTGATGATCGGCCTGCCGCTGGCCGGCTGGCTGCTGCTCAGCGCTGCCAACAAGCCGATCCCGTTCTATGGCTTCGAGCTGCCGGCGCTTATAGCCCCGGACCCGGACCTGGCCAAGTTCATCAAGGGCTGGCACGAGCGCATCGGCACCTGGGGCTACTGGTTGATCGGCCTGCATGCTGTTGCCGGCCTGTTCCATCACTATGTGCAGCGCGACAACACCTTGCTGCGCATGTTGCCACGCAATAACTAGGCGAACCCGCGGCGGCCCTGCAAGCCGCCGCTGTGCAAAAAGATCAGCCGGGTGCCAGGGGCAAAAGCCCCGGCTTCGACTTCCCGGCGCAGCGCCAGCAAGGCCTTGGCGGTGTACAGCGGCTCCAGCGGCATGCCCGCTTCAGATTCGCAGCCGGCCATAAACGCCAGCAACTCGTCATCGACCTTGGCAAAGCCGCCACGGCAGGCCTCATGCAGCCTGTAACCTGCCGTGCCGACCAATGCTTCGACAGCCTCGGGCACGCCGTGGTCCAGCGGTACGGCCAGGGCGCCATGCACCTCACGCCGGCCCGCCTCGGCCAACACCATCCCGGCCAGGGTGGTACCGGTACCGGCCGCCAGCCACCAGCCGTGGTAATCCGCCCAGCCCAGCGCCGCCAATTGCGCTTGCGCCTGCTCGACGATCAACGCACAACCCTTGGCGCCCAACGGCCCGCCCCCACCTTCGGCGACACACTGCCAACCTGGATACAGCGCCTGCCAGGGCTGCCAGAAGCCCGGTTGATGACGCTCGCGATAACCGCCATATCCCAACCAGTGCAGCTGCATGCCAAAGGCTTGCAGGTCGCGCACGGTCGGGGTGTCCTGGGCATGGCCACGCAACAGCCCGGCGGTAGCAAAGCCGAAGCGCTTGCCCGCCGCCGCCAGGGCATGCAGGTGATTGGAATGGGCGCCGCCAAGGCTGATCACCCCGGGCGCCCCTTGGGCCTGGGCGTTTCGCAGGTGTTCGAGCAGCTTGAACCACTTGTTGCCACTGATCAGCGGGTCGATCAGGTCCAGGCGCAACACCGCGAGCTTCACGCCATGAGGGCGTAGCCAGTTCAGCGGCAAGGGTTGCAGGGGGGCGAGCGGAAGGTCGTCGAAATTGCCAATCATGGGCGGGGCACAACAGGGCTGCCAGGGCAGCGCAGTGTAACAGCGCGACGGGCCGGGCGGCCCACCGCGCTGCGCCGGTCAGAGCTCGGCGGCCAGACGCGAGCCCTGGTTGATGGCGCGCTTGGCGTCCAGTTCGGCAGCGACATCGGCGCCACCGATCAGGTGCACCGACTGCCCGGCGGCGAGCAGGCCGTCCTGCAGTTCGCGCAGCGGATCCTGGCCGGCGCAGATGACGATGTTATCCACAGGCAGCACCTGCGGCTCGCCCTCGGCGATACGGATGTGCAGGCCGGCATCGTCGATGTTCAGGTATTCGACGCTGTTAAGCATCTGCACCTGCTTGTTCTTCAGGCCCGTACGGTGAATCCAGCCGGTAGTCTTGCCCAGGCCGTCGCCTACCTTGGTTTTTTTCCGTTGCAGGAGGAACACCTGGCGCGCCGGCGCATGCGGCTCGGCCTTGATCCCGGCCACGCCGCCGCGGGCTTCAAGCCGGGTATCGATGCCCCACTCCTTCCAGAACGCTTCACGATCCTGGCTGGTGGCCACGCCCTGGTGCACCAGGTACTCGCAGACGTCAAAGCCGATACCGCCAGCGCCGATCACCGCGACCTTCTGCCCTACCGGCTTGCGCTGCAGCAGCACGTCCAGGTAGCTCAACACCTTGGCGTGCTCGATGCCAGGGATAGCCGGCAGGCGCGGGGCGATACCGGTGGCGAGGATAATCTCGTCAAAACCGCCCGCCGCCAGTTGCTCGGCATCGACGCGGGTGTTCAGGCACAGCTCGACACCGGTGGTCTGCAGCTTGCGCTTGAAGTAGCGCAGGGTTTCATAGAACTCCTCTTTGCCCGGCACGCGCTTGGCCACGTTGAACTGGCCGCCGATTTCGCTGGCCGAATCGAACAGGGTTACTTCATGGCCGCGCTCGGCCGCCACGGTGGCAGCCGCCAGGCCGGCGGGGCCGGCGCCGACCACGGCGATACGCTTGACCTGGGTTACCGGCAGGTAATTGAGCTCGGTTTCGTGGCAGGCGCGCGGGTTGACCAGGCAGCTGGTCAACTTGCCGCCGAAGGTGTGGTCCAGGCAGGCCTGGTTGCAGCCGATGCAGGTGTTGATCTCGTCGCCACGCCCGGCGGCGGCCTTGTTGACGAACTCCGGGTCAGCCAGGAACGGCCGCGCCATCGAGACCATGTCGGCGTCGCCCTCGGCAAGGATCTGCTCGGCGACTTCCGGGGTGTTGATGCGGTTGGTAGTGATCAGCGGGATCTGCACCGCGCCGCGCAGCTTGGCGGTGACCTTGGTGAATGCCGCACGCGGTACCTTGGTGGCGATGGTCGGGATCCGCGCTTCGTGCCAGCCGATACCGGTGTTGATGAGGGTCGCGCCGGCCTGCTCCACGGCCTTGGCCAGTTGCACGATCTCTTCCCAACTGCTGCCGCCCTCGACCAGGTCGAGCATCGACAGGCGGAAGATGATGATGAAGTTCGGCCCTACCGCTTCACGCACCCGGCGCACGATCTCCACCGCCAGGCGCATGCGGTTCTCGTAGCTGCCACCCCAGCGATCGGTACGCTGGTTGGTGTGGGCGGCGAGGAACTGGTTGATGAAGTAGCCTTCCGACCCCATGATCTCGACGCCGTCGTACTCGGCGCTTTGCGCCAGCAGCGAGCAGGTGACGAAGTCCTGGATCTGCTTCTCGATGCCCTCTTCGTCCAGCTCACGCGGCTTGAACGGGTTGATCGGCGCCTGGATCGCGCTCGGCGCTACCGATTTGGGGCTGTAGGCATAGCGCCCGGCGTGAAGGATCTGCATGCAGATCTTGCCACCGGCTTCATGCACCGCTTGGGTGACGATGCGGTGTTTATCGGCTTCTTCCGGCGTGCTCAGCTTGGCCGCGCCGGAATACACCCCGCCCTCCACGTTCGGGCCGATGCCGCCGGTCACCATCAGGCCGACGCCGCCACGGGCACGCTCGGCAAAATAGGCCGCCATGCGCTCGAAACCGCCGGGCTTTTCTTCAAGGCCGGTGTGCATCGAGCCCATCAGGGTGCGGTTGCGCAAGGTGGTGAAACCCAGGTCCAGCGGGGCGAGCAAATGCGGGTATTGAGCGGCGGCCATAGTGAACTCCACAACAGGCGTAATCACGGAATGCGGGCGCCTCGCCAAGGCTGGCGGGGCCCGTCAGTTATCTGAGGCCGACATTAAAGAGCCAGCGGGCGCGGCTCAATGACCGAAAGTGACAAGTTATTGATCCTGCTGCACTCGGGGTCTACCCTAGGGGCCGAATCCCTTTTCGGCGCTGTCCCGTTTCATGCGAAAACTTCTGTTGAGCGCCCTGGCGCTGGTTGTCATTGCCGTCCTCAGTGGCTACGGCTTCTGGACCGAGCAGCGCCCGGCCGGGCACTATCTGTCGGACCTGCGCATCGAGCTGGCCCTGAGCGAAGGCGTGCCGGCCGATCACGGCAACCTGCTGGGCGTCGAGCCGCAGCTGTTCCCCGGTGACTACCAGAGCCTGCAGCGCCTGCACCGCAAGCTGGCCGCCTACCTTGAACACGCCCGCGCCCAGGGCCTGGTCAACGCCAAAACCATCGTCATCCTGCCCGAACACATCGGCACCTGGCTGTGGGCCCGAGGCGAGAAGAGCGAGCTGTACCAGGTCACCCAACGCCGCGAAGCCCTGCAATGGCTGGAACTGAGCAACCCGCTGCGCTACGGCCTGGCCCTGCTCGGCGCCGAGGGTGACGACCGCCGTGCCGACGCCCACCTGCGGATGAAAGCCGGGCAGATGGCCGAGGATTATCAGCAGCTGTTCGGCGGCCTGGCCAAGGAGTTCGGCGTGACCCTGGTGGCCGGCTCCATCGTCCTGCCTGAACCTTACGTCGAGCGCGGTACCCTGCGCATCGGCTCCGGCGCTCTGTACAACGCAAGCCTGGTGTTCGCCAGCGACGGCTCGGTGCTCGGCCAGCCGCAACGCCAGCAGCACCCGGACAGTGAAGTGCGGCGTTTTATCAGCAGCGGCACCGATCAACCGCCACAGGTGCTGCAAACCCCGGCCGGGCGCCTGGGCGTGCTGATCGGCAGCGACAGCTGGTACCCGAGCAACCAGCAGCAACTGGCCAACCAGTTTGCCCAGATCGTCGCCAACCCGGTGTTTCTCAGCGGCCATGACAGCTGGAACGCGCCGTGGCGCGGCAACCGGCATCAACCCCTGGCCTCGTCGCTGGCGCTAAAGCCCGGTGAGGTGAGCGAACACGAAGCCTGGCAACGCCTGACCCTGAACGCCAACGCCGCCAGGGTCAGCAGCATGAGTGTGTTCCTGCGCGGGCGCTTCTGGGACCTGGCCGCCGATGGCCAGGGCTTTGCCCAGCTCAACGGGGTGAACCTGGGCGGCACGTCCAGCCCCGGTGCGCGCCTGCTGAACCTCTGGTTGTAGGGCATGAACCGTCCCCGCGTGCGCCTGGGCGACCTTTCGGTCGGTTTTATCCAGCCGCTGAGCGAAACCCTGCAGCAACGCGGCATCGATCCTACGGCCCTGCTCGCCCGCTACGGCCTGGAGCCAGTGCGCCTGGCCGAAGCCGGCGCGCGCCTGTCGATCCCGCGCTATATGCACCTGGGCCATGCCGCCATCGAACTGACCGGCGACCCGGCCCTGGGCCTGCACATGGGCCACATCAGCCGCCTGGGCCAGGCCGGCCTGGCCGGCGTCACTGCGGCACAAGCACCCACCGTGGGCGAAGCGGCGCGCACCTTGTTGCGCTTCGAGCCACTGTACGCGGCCAACTACCGCGGGCACTCAAGCTTTCATGAAGACAGCAGCGGCGCCTGGCTACGGTTCTATTCGATCAGCCCGTACAACGCCTATAACCGCTTCGTGGTGGATTCGCTGCTGGCCGGCTGGCTGGCGCAGCTGTCGAGCCTGGCGGGTACGATGCTGCTGGCCGAACGGGTCGAGATCGAGTTCGAGGCGCCCGCCTACGCCGCCCACTACCAGGCATTGAGCTGCAACCCGGTGCAGTTTGGCGCCGCCACCAATCAACTGCGCCTGAGCCGCGCCAACCTGGCCCTGCGCAACCCGGCGCACTGCCCAAGCACCTGGCAGCACCTGCTGCAGCTGTGTGAGGCCGAGCTTGAGCAACGCACGCGGATACGCAGCCTGGGCGAGCGCATCGCCCACCTGCTGGGGCCACTATTGAATGGCGGACGGGAACCGGATCTGGAGGAAGTGGCCAGGCACCTGCAATTGCCGACCTGGACCCTGCGGCGCAAGCTGGCCGAGGAAGGCACGCAGTTTCGCGCCATCCTCAACGATACCCGGCGCGATCTGGCCATGACCTATATCCGTGACACGGAACTGGCCTTTGGCGAGATTGCCTACTTGCTCGGGTTTGCCTCGGCGGAGGCGTTTCAGCGTGCGTTCAAGCGCTGGAACGGCATCACCCCGGGCGAGTTTCGCCGCAGCCAGCGGCGTACCGGCTGATTACAGCTCGGTAGCGTCTTCGGCCGGCTCGACCGGGTCGAGCTCAATGGCGCGGTATTCGAGTAGTTCTTCTTGATAGTCGTCCATCGTCTGCTCCGTTGTTTCTCATTCATGTCATTGATTCATCAACGAGCCTAAAGTGCCGCGATGAAAGAAAAATGACAATGACGCTTATCAAAACAACGTAGCAGAGACGGGCGAATTTACAGCGGCGCCTGCTCGCTGCTGGCCGGTGCTACCGGGGCGATGGTCGGGGTCGGCTCTACGGGTGCCGGTGTGCTGCTGTCCTGGACGCTGATCGGCGCAGCTTCGGCGGGCGGCGGCACCGGCTGCGAGCTACTGCTGTCATCCACCACCGGCGCGGCCGGCACTTCGGCAGCCGGGGCCGGCGACGGTTCGCTGACCGGTACGCCAGCCGCTGCAGCCGCTGGTGCTTCAACCGGAGCCGGAGCCAGGGCGGCCGCTGGTGCTGCCGGCGCGGTCTCGGGCACACCCAGCTCCACCGCTGGCTTGGCTGCAGGCTTTGCCTCAGCCTTCTTCTTGGTTTCCTTGGGCAGGAAACTTTCCACCAGGGCGAAGTAACGCTCGTAGAACTTGGCCGAGGTCACGGTCTCGCTGGCAACCTTGACCATCGAATCGTCACTGGAGCCGATCGGCATCGACACCGAACCCAGCACGCCAACGCCGAGGCTGGCCGAGGTGTTGGATTTTTTCAGCGCATAGCGATCCTGCAGGGCGTTGGCGAACATGGTCGAGCGCTGCTCGTCGCCGCTGTCGCGGGCACAGACCACGTTGAAGCTGATCTGCAGGTGCGAATCGCCAGTCTGCTGGAAGCTCTTGTTGCCATTGACCTGGCCAGCGTCGCTGCTGGTGATGATATAGCCCTGGCTGAGCAAGGCACGGCGCGCCGCTTCGCAGGTACCGGCTTCACTCACCGCAAAGCTGCGCGAGAAGGTACCCGAGTCGTCGAAATTCTCGTGTTCGTAAATGGCAGCTTTCTTCGAAGAACAGCCGGAAACACCCGCCAGCACAAGGGCCAGCCCGAGCGCACCGCAGACGGTTGACTTTGACATTGCAAATCCTGAGGAAACGGTCGGCGCCTATTGTGCAACACATCGACGGAATGCTGAAACCACAGGCGGGCAATCACCGCAGAAAATTCATACAAGGGGCCAGTGATCGCCCCTGATGCCGGGGTTTGACCATTGGTCGATAAACCCACAAATCCTTCGCTCGAACCCTACGAACAGATCGGACCCATCCGACTTTTGCCCTGCCCATTCTACGACTACGCTGGCAACTAGCCATCACCGCCTACCGGTCGACAGGAGTTATCTCGGTGAAAAACCTATCTGTGAAAATCAAGTTGCTGCTTGGCTTTGCGCCCATTCTGGTACTGATGGTGCTACTCGCCATTACCGCCATCAACAGCTTGAACACCCTGACCCAGCGCGCCGATCGCCTGGTGTCGGTCAACTACATCCTCGACAACCTCAATGAAATGCGCGCCGCCCAGCTGAGCTTCGAGCAACGCCGCGAAGGCAGCTTCGCCAGCCAGCTGGTACAGGCCCACCAGGAGGCCAGCCGCCTGGTCGAGGAAAACCTCGGCGCCCTGCCCGATGCCGACTCGCAGCGCCTGCTCAAGGCCACTGGCGATGATCTCAAGCAGTACCTGCAACAGTTCGAGCAACTCAAGGCGGCCAGCGGCGGCACCCTGCTGCAGAGCAAGCTGCATGACCAGTTGCTGCAGACCGTGCATCAGGGCCTGGAGGCGATCAACCAGTTGATCACCCTGCAGAACCAGAAGAGCACCGAGGAATCCAGCGACAGCCGCAGCCTGATGCTGGGCTTGCTGTTCGCAGCCCTGGTGCTGGGCGTGCTGATCAGTGCGCTGATCATCCGCCAGGTCACCCAGCCACTGCGCCAGGCGGTGGAAATTGCCCGGCGCATTGGCCAAGGCGACCTCACCAACACTGCCAGCGAACCGCGCCGCGACGAGTTCGGCCAGCTGTTGCAGGCGCTGGCGCAAAGCGGCGAGAACCTGCGCGAGATGCTTGGCCAGGCCGGGCATGTCACCCGCCAGCTGTCGACCGCCGCCGAGGAGCTGTCGACCATCACTGAACAGACCAGCGCCGGCATCACCAGCCAGAAGGTCGAAACCGACCAGGTGGCCACGGCAATGAGCGAGATGGTTGCCACCGTCCAGGAAGTCGCGCGTAACGCAGAAGAAGCCAGCGAAGCCACGCACCAGGCCGACAGCCAGGCCAAACAGGGCAACCGCGTAGTGCAGCAGGCCCTGAGCCAGATCGGCCAGCTGGCCGACGACATCGGCAATTGCGCCAGTGCGGTCAGCCAATTGTCGGAAGAAAGCGAGCGCATCGGCACCGTGATGACGGTGATCAACGCCATTGCCGAACAGACCAACCTGCTGGCCCTCAACGCCGCCATCGAGGCGGCGCGCGCGGGTGAGGCCGGGCGCGGCTTTGCCGTGGTCGCCGATGAAGTGCGCGGGCTGGCCCAGCGCACACAGCAATCAACAGCGCAGATCGAGACGCTGATTCTGTCGTTGCAACAAGGCGCGCAGAAAGCCGCCGAAATGATGCACGCCAACCAGCAACAGGTCGGCGGTACTGTGGAATTGGCCAACCAGGTCGGTATCGAGCTGCAGGCCATCACCCAGACCGTGACCGGCATCCAGACCATGAACCTGCAGATCGCCACCGCCGCCGAACAGCAGAGCAGCGTCGCCGAATCGATCAACCGCAGTGTGCTCAGCGTGCGCGACGTTGCCGAACAGTCGTCCACCGCGTCTCAGCAGACGGCGGCTTCGTCGGTGGAACTGGCGCGCCTGGGCAGTGAACTGCAACAGCTGGTGGCGCGCTTTCGGGTGTAACCGGTAAGTCAGCCGAACAGGCCGCCGTCGTCGCTGTCGATAACGATCGACGACAGGCTCACATGCCGCGGCCGGGTCACGGCAAACAGCACGGCCTCGACCACGTCACGGTTGGTGCCGCGCTCGCCTTTCTGGCGTTGGGCGGCGGCCTCCCAGGCCGGTTGCGTCGGGCAGATGTCGTCCAGGTACGGCGGGTGCACGCACAGCGAACGGATCGGCGTACCGGCCAGTTGCTGACGCAACCCCTCTGCCAGCGCACGCTGGGCGTGCTTGGCGGCGTAGAACGGCACTGAGACGCTGTGCAAGGCGGCATTGGGCAGCGCGCTGATCGAGCCTATGGTGACGATGTCCGGGCGCTGAGAGCGGCGCAGAGAGGCCAGCAAGCCCTGGGTGAAGAGGAAAGTGCCGGTGACCGCAGCGTTGATCACGCCGTGGATGTCTTCAGGGGAATAACCTGCCTCGTTGTGCTCCAGCCACATGGCGCCGTTGTTGATCAGCAGATCGATAGTGGGGAAGCGCTGGCTGATGGCCTGCGTTGCCTGGGTAACGCTGGCGCTGTCGGCGAGATCGACCTGGACAGTCAATGGCAGTTGAGCGGTGCGGGTTTCGATCGTGGCAGCGACTTGGGCCAGGGCTGCTTCGTTGCGGCCACAGAGCACCACCTTACAACCAGCGTCGGCCAGGGAGATGGCCAACGCGGCACCCAGGCCGCGTCCGGCACCGGTGATGACCGCGATCGAGTCTTGAAGATTGTTCATCCTGAACCTCAGTGGAAGACTTGAGGCGCTAGCATACCGCTTGTGCGGACTGGATGCAGACCAAGCAGGCCTGAAAAGCATCGCGGGGCAAGCCCGCTCCCACAGAATGGGAGCCGGCCTTGCCGGCGATGGCCGCACCACGGTGCCAAAATTTCGGCACAAAAAAAGCGACCCGAAGGTCGCTTTCTCTGGTACTGCAATATGGCGCAGCGGACGGGACTCGAACCCGCGACCCCCGGCGTGACAGGCCGGTATTCTAACCGACTGAACTACCGCTGCGTGTCGTGCTCACCCGGGCTGCGCAAAGGCTGCAAATCCCGGGCACAAAAAAAGCAACCTCAGGTCGCTCTCTTTGTTGCTTCGAGGAGTTCAAGGGCCTCGAAGCGAAGATGGCGCAGCGGACGGGACTCGAACCCGCGACCCCCGGCGTGACAGGCCGGTATTCTAACCGACTGAACTACCGCTGCGTATCGTACAGGCTTGCGCCCGCTTGAAACTGGGATCTGGCTACAAGGCTGTTTGGCCCTGGAACCTCAAACCGGTCGTTAAACCGATCTGGAGAAAAGTGGCGCAGCGGACGGGACTCGAACCCGCGACCCCCGGCGTGACAGGCCGGTATTCTAACCGACTGAACTACCGCTGCGCATATGGACTTGCGTCCGGTTCCTCTCTGGTAACACCTTCTTGCGAAAGTGTCGGGTCAGGAACATCTCAGGAAGTGGTGGGTGATGACGGGATCGAACCGCCGACCCTCTGCTTGTAAGGCAGATGCTCTCCCGGCTGAGCTAATCACCCGTGTGCTTCGCTGAGGTGGCGAAATTTACGCAGGTATCGAACCTAAGTCAATAGCCTGATTGAAGTTTTTTTCACGGGGGTGGAAAAAACAGCTTCAAGGTTCAAGCTGCAAGCTACAAGAAAAAGCAAAATCACAACGCGGACATCTTGCCGCTTGAAGCTTGTCGCTTGCCGCTACCGATAAATCATCTTCTTGGTCATGCCGCCGTCGACCACGAATTCCTGGCCGGTGACGAAGCCGGCGTTGCGCGACAGCAACCAGGCCACCATCGCCGCCACGTCTTCTACCGTCCCTACCCTGCCCGCCGGATGCTGGGCATGGTCGGCTTCGGTCAGGGGTTCGGCACGGCGCTGGGCTGGATCACGGGCGTCGATCCAGCCGGGGCTGACGGCGTTGACGCGAATCTCCGGGCCCAGGCTCATGGCCAGGGCATGGGTCAGGGCCAGCAGCCCGCCCTTGCTCGCGGCATAGGCCTCGGTGTCGGGCTCCGATTGCCCGGCGCGCGTTGACGCCAGGTTGACGATCGCCCCGCAATGGGCGCGCAGGTAAGGCGCACAGTGCTTGGCCAGCAGCATCGGGCCGCCGAGGTTGACCGCCAGCACCCGGTTCCAGTGGGCCAGGCTCAGGCTTTCGAGGGTGGTATTGTGCGGGTCGGCAATCGCCGCGTTGCATACCAGGGCGTCGAGCCGGCCAAACTGGCCCAGCACTTCGGCCACGCCGGTCATTACCTGGGCTTCGTCGGCGACATCCATGCCGACGAACCAGGCGTTGTCACCCAGCACCTTGGCCACTTTCGCGCCACGAGCCCGGTCGAGGTCGGTGAGCACCACCTGCCAGCCTTCGCTGATCAGCCAGGCGGCAATGCCCAGGCCGATGCCCCGCGCCGCGCCGGTGACCAGGGCGACGCGGCCGTTATGGCTGCTGTCGCCCACCGACCAGTCGATCACAGTGCCGCCAGCCCGCGGGCCAGGTCGGCCTTGAGGTCAGCGACGTCTTCCAGCCCCACGGCAACCCGGATCAGGCTGTCGCGAATGCCGGCGGCCTCACGCTCCTGCGGCGACAGGCGGCCGTGGGAGGTGGTGCCTGGGTGGGTGATGGTGGTCTTGCTGTCACCCAGGTTGGCGGTGATCGAAATCAGCCGGGTGGCATCGATGAAGCGCCAGGCGCCCTCTTTGCCGCCCTTGACCTCAAAGCTCACCACTGCACCGAAGCCGCTCATCTGCTGCTTGGCCAGCTCGTGCTGCGGATGGCTGTGCAGGCCCGCGTAGTGGACCTTGTCGATGCCGTCCTGCTGCTCCAGCCATTCGGCCAGCGCCTGGGCATTGGCGCAGTGGGCGCGCATGCGCAGGTTGAGGGTCTCAAGGCCCTTGAGGAAGATCCAGGCGTTGAACGGGCTCAGGGACGGCCCGGCGGTGCGCAGAAAGCCCACCACTTCTTTCATCTGCTCGCTGCGCCCGGCAACCACGCCGCCCATACAACGGCCCTGACCGTCGATGAACTTGGTCGCCGAATGCACGACAATGTCGGCGCCCAGCTTCAGCGGCTGCTGCAAGGCCGGGGTGCTGAAGCAGTTGTCGACCACCAGCTGCGCGCCCTTGGCATGGGCGATTTCAGCCAGGGCAGCAATATCCACAAGCTCCGCCAACGGGTTGGACGGTGACTCGACGAACAGCAGCTTGGTGTTGGCCTTGATCGCCTGGTCCCAGCCGGCCAGGTCGGTCAGCGGCACGTAGTCGACCTGCACGCCGAAACGCTTGAAGTACTTCTCGAACAGGCTGATGGTCGAACCGAAGACGCTCTGCGACACCAGCACATGGTCGCCGGCGCTGCACAGGGCCATGACGGTCGAGAGAATCGCCGACATGCCGGTGGAGGTGGCAACCGCCTGCTCGGCGCCTTCGAGGGCGGCGATGCGCTCTTCGAACGCGCGTACGGTGGGGTTGGTGTAGCGTGAATAGACGTTGCCTGGAACCTCGCCGGCGAACCGCGCGGCGGCATCGGCCGCCGTACGGAACACATAGCTGGAGGTGAAGAACAGCGGATCGCTGTGCTCACCTTCCGGCGTGCGATGCTGGCCGGCGCGTACCGCCAGCGTGTCGAAAGCGACCCCTTCGAGGTCGCTGTCCAGGCGCCCGGCATCCCATTCCTGTGTCATGCCGCTGCTCCTAACTTAGTTGTTGTAGAGGTCGATGATCGCGCTGACCGCCTGGTTCTTGACCTTGGAGGCGTCGTTGCGCGCCTGCTCGATCTTGTCCAGGTAGGCTTCGTCGATGTCGCCGGTGACGTACTTGCCGTCGAACACCGCGCAATCGAAATGCTCGATCTTGATCTTGCCACCGCCGACCGCTTCGATCAGGTCCGGCAGGTCCTGGTAGACCAGCCAGTCGGCGCCGATCAGTTCGGCGACATCCTGGGTGCTGCGGTTGTGCGCGATCAGCTCGTGGGCACTCGGCATGTCGATGCCGTAGACGTTAGGGAAGCGCACCGCCGGGGCGGCCGAGCAGAAGTAGACGTTTTTCGCGCCGGCTTCGCGGGCCATCTGGATGATCTGCTTGCAGGTGGTACCGCGCACGATCGAGTCGTCGACCAGCATCACGTTCTTGCCGCGGAACTCCAGCTCGATGGCGTTGAGTTTCTGGCGTACCGATTTCTTGCGCGCGGCCTGGCCGGGCATGATGAAGGTACGGCCGATGTAGCGGTTCTTGACGAAGCCTTCGCGGAACTTGACGCCCAGGTGGTTGGCCAGCTCCAGCGCTGCGGTGCGGCTGGTGTCGGGAATCGGGATGACCACGTCGATGTCGTGGTCAGGACGCTCGCGCTGGATCTTCTCGGCCAGCTTCTCGCCCATGCGCAGGCGCGCCTTGTACACCGAGACGCCGTCGATGATCGAGTCAGGGCGGGCCAGGTAGACGTGTTCGAAGATGCACGGCGACAGTTGCGGGTTGGTCGCGCACTGACGGGTGTGCAGCTTGCCCTCTTCAGTGATGTACACCGCTTCGCCTGGCGCCAGGTCACGGATCAGGGTGAAGCCCAGCACGTCCAGAGAGACGCTTTCGGAAGCGATCATGTACTCGACGCCTTCGTCGGTGTGACGCTGGCCGAAGACGATCGGGCGGATACCGTTGGGATCGCGGAAACCGACGATGCCGTAGCCGGTGATCATAGCCACCACCGCGTAACCGCCAACGCAACGGTTGTGCACGTCAGTGACCGCGGCGAACACGTCTTCTTCGGTCGGTTGCAGCTTGCCACGCACCGCCAGCTCATGGGCGAAGACGTTGAGCAGCACTTCCGAGTCGGAACTGGTGTTGACGTGGCGCAGGTCGGACTCGTAGATCTCCTTGGCCAGCTGTTCGACGTTGGTCAGGTTGCCGTTGTGCGCCAGGGTGATGCCGTAGGGCGAGTTGACATAGAACGGCTGGGCCTCGGCCGAGGTCGAGCTGCCCGCGGTCGGGTAGCGCACGTGGCCGATACCCATGTGACCGACCAGGCGCTGCATATGGCGCTGCTGGAATACGTCACGGACCAGGCCGTTGTCCTTGCGCAGGAATAACCGGCCATCATGGCTGGTCACAATACCGGCAGCGTCCTGGCCGCGGTGCTGGAGGACGGTTAGCGCGTCATACAGCGCCTGATTGACGTTCGACTTACCGACGATACCGACGATGCCACACATGCGACGCAACCCCTACTTAATGAAACTGGATTGAAAAGCGCTCAAGGCGTTTTGGGCCCCAGCAGCTGTTCCTGGAACGGGAGATCAGCCGGTGCGCTGATCCCGCTGGCTAGCCACTGACTGGTGAACCCCAGAATGAGGTTTTTCGACCAGTCAGCCACCAATAGAAATTGTGGCAGGAGGCGAGACTCCTGCCACCACTGATCCTGTTGTACCGGCCCCAGGCTCAACAGCCCGACCGCCACGACCACCAGCAAGGCCCCGCGGGCGGCGCCGAAGGCCATGCCCAGGAAGCGATCGGTCCCGGACAGCCCGGTGACGCGAATCAGCTCGCCGATGAGAAAGTTGATCATGGCCCCCACCAGCAGGGTGGCGACGAAAAGAATGGCGCATCCGGCGATGACCCGGGCCGAAGGCGTCTGGATATAAGCTTCCAGGTACTGCGACAGCGAGCCACCGAACATCCAGGCCACGGCACCGGCGATGATCCAGGTAAGCAGCGACAAGGCCTCTTTGACAAAGCCGCGCTTGAGACTGATCAGCGAAGAAATGGCGATGATCGCGAGAATCGCCCAGTCGACCCAGGTAAATGCCACAGTGTTGCCTGCAAACGGATAAGGCGGCGCATTTTACCAGAGCAACGGGCTGTCGGTAAGCAGTGATTTACCGCCCGGTACGGGCCGGGCGGCAAGGGTTCAACTGCGCTCGGGCTGGAAGCGTACGACAAAGCCCTTGAGCTTCTGCTGGCGGTTGATCACATCGCGCAGGCGCTCGGCCTCGGCGCGCTCGATCAACGGTCCGACATACACCCGGTTCATGCCTTCGGCCGAACGGATATAAGCGTTGTAGCCCTGGCTGCGCAGGGTTTTCTGCAGGTTGTCGGCGCTGGCGCGGTTGGCCAGGCTGGCCATCTGAATCGACCAGCTGACCGGCAGGCCATTGGCGTCGATCTTGCCCGCAGCAGGCTTGGTCGCAGCGGCGACGGTGGCTGCCGGCTTGGCTTCTACCTTGGCGGGCGCCGGCGTCGCCGGTTTTGCCGCGACAGCCGGTGCGGCCGGGGCCGGTGTCGGCAGCGGCGTGGCGGCTGGCGCCGGGGCAATCGGCGTGCTTGGCGCCTGCACCGGTGCCGCAGGCTGCTCGACGATCAGCGGCTCTTCAGGCACTACCTGCGGCTCGGGGACCTGCACCGGCTCTACCTGCACTTGCGGCAGGGTCGGCGCAGCCGGTGCCTCGGGGGCTTCGACGCGCACCTGGCGCATTTCGTCTTCGCGCGAGAACAGCATCGGCAGGAAGATCACCGCCAGCGCCACCAGCACCAGCGCCCCGACCATGCGTTGCTTGACCACTTTATCCAGCAATGCCATTTGCCCCGTCCTCCGTGGCCTGCCGGTCGAGCCACTGCAGGGCTTCGCCGACACAGAAAAATGATCCGAACAGCAGGATTTCGTCATCCGCCGTTGCCTGCGCGCACTGCCCTTCCAGGGCGGCGGCGACGCTGGGGTAAGACTGCACCGCAGCGCCAAGGTTCGTCAGCGCCGCCTGCAACTCGCCAGCCGGCCGGCTGCGGGCGGTGTCCAGCGGCGCCACGGCCCAGGCCTGAACCTGGTGCTGCAGCGGCTTGAGCACACCGTCGAGGTCCTTGTCGGCGAGCAAACCGAACACCGCCAGGCGCTTGCCCTGCGGCGGCCGGGTGGCCAGGCGCTGAGCCAGGTACTCGGCAGCATGCGGGTTGTGCCCGACATCCATGAGGATAGTCAAAGGTTTGCCTTGCCAGATAAAGGCCCGCCGATCGAGGCGGCCGACCATGCGCGTGCTGCGCAGGGCCTCGGCAATCTGCCCGGCATCCCACGGCAGGTCGAGCAACAGGTAGGCCTGCAATGCCAACGCGGCGTTTTCCATCGGCAGGTCGAGCAGCGGCAAATCCTGCAGCTCGACCACCTCGCCACGGGCATTGACCCCACGCCACTGCCAGTACTGGTCAGTGCTGGCCAGGTCGAAATCGCGACCGCGCAAAAACAGCGGGCTGTTCAGGGCACGGGCCTTGTCCAGCAACGGCTGCGGCGGATTGAGGTCACCACACAGGGCCGGCTTGCCCTGGCGGAAGATCCCGGCCTTCTCGAAGGCCACCAACTCACGGGTGTCGCCCAGGTAGTCGACATGGTCAACGCCGATGCTGGTGACCAGCGCCAGGTCGGCATCGACGATGTTGACGGTATCCAGGCGTCCGCCCAGGCCGACTTCGAGCACCACGGCGTCGAGCGCCGCCTGCTTGAACAGCCAGAACGCCGCCAGGGTACCGGCTTCGAAGTAGGTCAGGGAGATGTCGCCGCGGGCCGCTTCAACCGCGGCGAAGGCTTCGCACAGCTGCTCATCGCCGGCTTCAGCGCCGTTGATCTGCACCCGCTCGTTGTAGCGCAGCAGGTGCGGCGAGCTGTAGACGCCGACCTTGAGGCCCTGGGCGCGCAGCAACGCGGCAACGAAGGCGCAGGTCGAACCCTTGCCGTTGGTGCCGGTCACGGTGATTACCCGTGGCGCCGGCTGGCCCAGCCCGAGCCGCGCAGCGACCTGTTGCGAACGCTCCAGGCCCATGTCGATGGCCGACGGATGCAACTGCTCGAGGTAGGCGAGCCAGTCGCCAAGGGTACGTTGGGTCATACGGTGGCAGGCGCCGGCGGCACGACGATCGGCTCGATCACCGGGGCGACGAACGTGGGCGTCGGCAGGCCCATCATCTGGGCCAGCAGGTTGCCCAGGCGCTGACGCAGCTCCTGACGCGGGATGATCATGTCGATGGCGCCGTGCTCCAGAAGGAACTCGCTGCGCTGGAAGCCTTCTGGCAGCTTCTCGCGTACGGTCTGCTCGATCACCCGCGGGCCGGCAAAGCCGATCAGCGCCTTGGGCTCACCGACGATGACATCACCAAGCATCGCCAGGCTGGCAGAAACGCCGCCGTAGACCGGATCGGTCAGCACCGAGATGAACGGGATGCCTTCTTCGCGCAGGCGTGCCAGTACTGCGGAGGTCTTGGCCATCTGCATCAGCGAGATCAGCGCTTCCTGCATGCGCGCACCACCGGAGGCCGAGAAGCAGACCATCGGGCAGCGGTTTTCCAGGGCGTAGTTGGCGGCACGGACGAAACGCTCGCCGACGATGGCGCCCATCGAACCACCCATGAAGGAGAATTCGAAGGCGCTGACCACGATCGGCATGCCCAGCAGGGTACCGCTCATGGAGATCAGTGCGTCTTTCTCGCCGGTCTGCTTCTGGGCAGCAGTCAGGCGGTCCTTGTACTTCTTGCCATCGCGAAACTTCAGGCGGTCGACCGGTTCCAGGTCAGCGCCCAGCTCGGCGCGGCCTTCGGCATCGAGGAAGATGTCGATACGGGCGCGGGCGCCGATACGCATGTGATGGTTGCACTTAGGGCAGACATCCAGGGTCTTTTCCAGCTCCGGACGATACAGCACGGCCTCGCAGGACGGGCACTTGTGCCACAGGCCTTCAGGGACCGAACTCTTCTTCACCTCGGAACGCATGATCGAAGGGATCAGTTTGTCTACTAACCAGTTGCTCATGCTTTCTTTCTCCAGTAGCGGCGACCGGCAGGCTATGGCTGCCGGCTCGCGCGTATGCCCTTGAGCTCAATTCGTGTATGACGCGATGAGGATGCGGCTCCGGCGCCCGCCTGCAGCGAGCCACCCCGATACCGCACCCTCGTCAACCTGTAAGGGCGACGCCCGTGGCGTCACCCGCTAATTTCGACCGGCCCATGGGCGCGATCCGGCAGCACTGGGCTGCGAAAGCTATGGACGATGGCGCGCGGCCAGCCGTCACATCCGCAGCACGCAGCGCTTTCACGCTTGCTTGACCGCGCGGATAAACGCCTCGATCCGCGCCGGGTCCTTGATGCCCTTGGCCTGCTCCACGCCGCCGCTGACATCCACCGCATAAGGCCGCACCTGCGCAATGGCCTGGGCGACGTTATCCGGCGACAGGCCGCCGGCGAGGATGATTGGCTTGCTCAGTTGCGCAGGCACCAGCGACCAGTCGAACGCCTCGCCGGTACCGCCGGGCACGCCGGCCACGTAGGTATCGAGAAGAATGCCGCTGGCACCGCTGTAGCGCTTGCAGCTGGCCTCCAGGTCGTCGCCCGGGCGCACCCGCAAGGCCTTGATCCATGGACGGTTGTGACCTGCGCAATCGGCCGGGGTTTCATCGCCATGGAACTGCAGCAGGTCGAGCGGCACCGCTTCGAGGATGTCCGTCAGCTCGCAACGGCTGGCGTTGACGAACAGGCCGACGGTGGTGACGAACGGCGGCAAGGCGGCGATGATCGCCCGCGCCTGCTGCACATCGACCGCCCGCGGGCTCTTGGCATAGAACACCAGGCCGATGGCATCGGCGCCCGCCTCGGCTGCGGCCAGCGCATCCTCGATGCGGGTAATGCCGCAGATTTTGCTGCGAACGGCGCTCATGACCTGTGAACCTCAGCAGAAAGCGGAAAGTCCCGGATGTTAGCAAATGGCTTGCGGGCCGTCAGCCCGTCAATGCCTCGTAGCCGGTAATGAAGTGTGGGCCGATGTAACGCTCGGGCAGTTCGAACTCGTCGTGGTACTCGACCTGCACCAGGTACAGCCCATACGGATGCGCGGTCACCCCGCCGGCGCGCCGCTCTCGGCTTTGCAGCACTTCCAGGGCCCACTCCGGCGGGCGCTCGCCAGCGCCGATGGTCATCAGCACGCCGGCAATGTTGCGCACCATGTGGTGCAGGAAGGCACTGGCGCGGATGTCGAGGACGATCATCTGGCCGTGGCGGCTAACACGCAGGTGATGGAGGTTCTTGACCGGCGACTTGGCCTGGCACTGGCCGGCGCGAAAGGCACTGAAATCGTGGGTGCCGACCAGGTACTCGGCGGCCAGGGCCATGCGCTCGGCGTCCAGCGGCCGGTGGTTCCAGGTCACCTCTTCGCCCAGGTGCGCCGGGCGGATCTGGTCGTTGTAGATCACGTAGCGGTAACGCCGGGCAATGGCCTTGAAGCGCGCATGGAAGTGCGCCGGCATCTGCTTGGCCCAGGACACGCTGATGTCGTGCGGCAGGTTGATGTTGGCGCCCATGGTCCAGCCCTTCATGCTGCGCACCGCCTGGGTGTCGAAATGCACCACCTGGCCGCAGGCATGCACGCCGGCATCGGTGCGCCCGGCACAGTGCAGGGTGACCGGCGAATCGGCCACCCGCGACAAGGCTTCTTCGAGGGTTTGCTGCACGCTTGCCACGCCACTGGCCTGGCGCTGCCAGCCGCGGTAGCGCGAACCTTTGTACTCAACGCCCAGGGCGATACGAAAGAAGCCTTCGGCGGCCACTTCGGCAGCCGCGTTATCAATGATTTCCAAGGGGATACAGCCTGTCGGTTTAGCAGATGGCGGCAATTATAACGACAACGGCAGCCACTTGGGCTGCCGTTGGTTTTACACAGGGTGAACTCAGACCAGGCGCGAGAGCAGCTCGTCGGCTTCCTGGCGCTGGGCATCGCTGCCGTCCTTGCGCACTTCGTCGAGAATGTCGCGGGCGCCGTCATGGTCACCCATGTCGATATAGGCCCGGGCCAGGTCGAGCTTGGTGGCCACTTCGTCGGCGCCGCCGAGGTAGTCGAAATCATCGTCGAGGTCGTCGCTGATCGCGGCGTCCGCTTCGCTGAAGTGCGGCTCGATCGACGGCTGCTCCAGGCTTTGCGACAGCTTGTCGAGTTCGGCGTTGACGTCATCGAGCTCCGAGGCAAAGTTTTTATCTGCCTGCGAGTCCTCCAGCGACAGCGACAGGTCGAAGTCTTCCGGCAGGTCCAGCTCGCTCAGCGGGTCGAACTCGGGCATGGTTTCATCGAACGCCGCCAGCTCTGCGGCGATATCGACGGTCTCGCTGTTCGGCGCCAGCGCCGGCTCGTCGCCAGCGACGTCGAGGTCGAAATCGGCGAGGTCGTCCAGGGCCTGCTCAGGCTCGGCAAGATGCTCTGCGAGCAAGGCGTCGAAGTCCGGTTGCGCCGGGCTGGCTTCGCTCGCGACTGCTTCGGCTTGTGGCGCTTCAACAGCCAGCGAGGGCTCGTCGAGCAGTGGCGGCGCGTCCAGCTCCAGGCCTTGCAGGTCGTCATCCAGGCTCAGGTCGAAGGCACTGTCCAGGTCGTCTTCAGGAACAGGCTCAGGCTCGGCCAGCGATTCTTCAACCACAGGTTCAGGTTCAGGTTCAGGTTCAGGCTCGGCCCCTGCTTCTGGCTCAACGGCTGGCTCGACGGCTGGCTCGGCTTCAGCCACCGGTTCGGCTGGCGCCTCGTCCTGCAGCAGCTCCTGGACATACTGAGCATCCAGTTCGGCCGCCAGCGCCGCCGCGCTGACGCCCGCCGCCGCGACGGCGAGCATGGCCGGGAAGCGGTTTTTCAGGGCTTCGACATCGGCATGGTTCTGGCCGGTGGCGATCAGCTGCCGCTCGTGGCCGACAAAGGCATCGCGATCGCCCTGGCGGGCATAGACTTCCATCAGCTTCAGGCGCAGGTCGCTGCGCTCAGGGGCTGCGGCAACCGCAGGCTCGAGCAGTTCGGCGGCGTGATTGAGGCGACCACGGGCAATGCTCAACTCTGCTTCGTCGAGCACAGCGTCGCCGGTCGGGGCTGCCGGGCTGGCCGCCGGAGCAACCAATGGCGCGGCAATCGGGCCTTGCACCGGCTTGCTCGGCGCTGGCTCCGCCACCACAGGCGCCGGCTCTTCGGCAGGCAAGGCGGCGGCTGTGGCGGCGGCGGCAGATGCCGCGACCACTGCCGGTGCCAGGGTCACGCTCGGCGGCGCGATATCCAGGCCTTCAAAGCTGCTTGGCGGCAGGTCCAGGTCTGGGGCGCGCTCGCCCTCTTCGGCCAGGGCGCGGGCCATGCGCAGGTGTTTTTCCGCTTCCTGGTCGGCCTTGCGCTTGCGGGCCAGCAACAGCAGCAGAAGCAACAGCACCAACAACGCGGAACCGGCGATCAGCGCCAGCAACAACGGGTTGCCGAGCAGATCGTCGAGCATCTTGTTCGAGTCGGCCGGCGCCTGGTCGGCAGCAGGCTGCGCCGGTTCAACCGGTGCGGTATCGACCGCAGCCGGTGCCGGGGTGACCACCGGTTCGGCAGGAGCCGGCTGCAACTCGGCGGCAATGGCCGGCGGCTGGGCCGCGGCAGCTTCAGGCGCCGGCGCGCCAGCGGCGCCCTGGGCTTCAAGCTTGGCCAGTTGGTCGTTCTTCAGCGCGATCAGGCGCTGCAGTTTGTCCAGCTGGCTCTGCAGGTCGGCCATGCGACTTTTCAGTTCTTCGTTGTCACGACGGCTGGTGTCCAGGCTTTCCTGGGCCACAGCCAGCTTGTCGTTGAGACCTTTACTGCCCGAAGCGCCTTTGCTGCCGGGTGCGACCAGCTTGAGGTTGTCCTGGTTGGCGATACGTGCCGGCGCCGCCTCGGTGCCGCTGCGCCGGGTGGCGTCCAGCTGGCGTGCGCGCGGGCCCAGGCGCCGGCCTTCGCGCCAGGCAGCATACTGCTCGGCCACTTCGGTAACGGCCTGGGCCTGGGGAATACTGGTGATCTGCTGTTGATCGGGCAGGCGCAAGACCTGGCCGGTTTTCAGCAGGTTGATGTTGCCGTTGATGAAGGCATCCGGGTTCAGCGCCTGAATGGCCAGCATGGTCTGCTGCACCGACCCGCCCTGACGGGCTTTCGAGGCGATTTCCCACAGGGTGTCGCGACGCACGGTGGTGTAGTTGGCCGCGGTTACCGCAGGCGCTACGCCAGCTGGCGCCGGTTGTCCGGCAGGTGTATTGAACTTGGCCGGGTCGACCAGCACGCTGTAGTCGCGCAGCAGGCGGCCGCTCGGCCACATGACCTGGACCAGGAACTTGACCATCGGCGCCGGCAGCGGCTGGCTCGAGGTCACCCGCAACACGCTCTTGCCGTTGGGGTTGATCACCGTGGTAAAGGTCAGGTCATTGAGAAACGCCTGGCGCTCGACACCGGCCTTGGCGAACTCTTCGGCCGGCGCCAGGCTCGGCGCTACTTCGGCCGCGGTCAGGTCGCGGACATCGAGCAGTTCGATCTCGGCATCCAGGGGCTGGTTCTGCGCTGACTTCAAGGTCAGCTCGCCCAACCCGAGGGCATGCGCCATACCGGACGACAGCGCCGACGCCGCGGCTATTGCTAAGACCAGTTTGCGAATTCGAAGCATGACCTCTTCCTTTGAATGAACCTTCCCCGGCAAGCGAGAACAAGTGGAGCAAATTGTCGGCAAGTATCTTTTACACAAGGCCTTTTATCAACAATTGCGCCAGCTGGACCGCGTTCAGGGCCGCACCTTTGCGCACATTGTCGGTGGTCAGCCAGAGGTTGAGCTGCTCAACCTCGTCGATTCCACCCCGTACCCGTCCAACATAGACCACGTCCTGGCCCACTGCGTCACCCACCGGCGTCGGATAATCACCCTCTTCCACCAGTTCGATGCTGTCAGCGGCTTCCAGTGCGGCGTTGACCGCCGCCAGGTCGACCGGCGTGCGGCTTTGCACGGACACACTGTAGCTATCGCCGAAAAACACCGGGACTTGAACGCAGGCCACCGAAATCTTCAGTGAAGGCAAGCCGAGCACTTCGCGCAACTCACTGACCAGGCGGCGTTCAAGGGCGCCATGGCCGTCAGCATCGCTGGCACCGACCTGGGCCAACAGGTTGAAGGCCATCTGCCGGTCGAAGAAGCGCGGCTCCAGCGGGCGGGCGTTGAGCAGCTCGGCGGTCTGCCGGGCCAGCTCGTTGACCGCCTCGCGCCCCTGGGCCGAGACCGCCAGGCATGCGGTGACATTAATGCGCTCAAGCTCCAGCAAGCCCTTAAGGGGCGCCAGGGTTACCGCCAGGGCAATCGCTGCGGCGCTTGGGCTGCTCAGTTGCTGCGGCGCCTTGAGGCTGTCGAGCACTGCCGGGTTGGCTTCCGGCACCACCGCTGGCGCCTGCTCGGCCGGCAAGCCGCCGGACAGGTCGATGACTGCGCAACCGGCCGCCTGGGCCCGTGGCGCGAAGCTGCGGGTCACTGCCGGGCCGGCGGCGAAGAAGGCCAGCTTGACCTTGCTGAAGTCGAAGCTGTCGACCTCGCGCACGCGCAGACTCTTGCTGCGAAACATCACGCCGCTGCCCGCCGATTCGTTGCTGGCCAGCAGGTGCAGGGTGCCGACCGGGAAATCGCACTCGTCAAGGATCTGCACGAGGGTTTCACCGACAGTACCGGTGGCACCGATAACGGCGATATCAATAGGCTGGCTCATGGAAAAATCCTCTGCTGAAACGGCGGGAGCGGCACTTTACTTGGATTTCGTCTTGCAGTCTTGTGCCTGCTGCTACTGGCGCTGCTTATGCAGCGCATCGCTGGCAAGCCAGCTCCCACAAGGGTCTGTACAAACCGAACCTGTGGGAGCTGGCTTGCCAGCGATGCTTGAGGGCCAACAAAAAAGCCCGCACTGTTTCCAGCACGGGCTTGGGTTCAACACTGCCTGGCGATCAACGCTCCAGGAGGATGCGCAGCATGCGCCGCAGCGGCTCGGCCGCGCCCCACAGCAGCTGGTCACCAACGGTGAAGGCGCCCAGGTACTGGGAACCCATGTTCAGCTTGCGCAGGCGACCCACCGGAATGTTCAGGGTACCGGTGACGTTGGTCGGGCTGAGCTCCTGCATGCTGATTTCACGCTGGTTCGGCACCAGTTTCACCCAAGGGTTGTGCTGGCTGATCATGCCTTCGATATCGGCAATCGGCACGTCCTTGTTCAGCTTGATGGTCAGTGCCTGGCTGTGGCAACGCATGGCGCCGATGCGCACGCAGATGCCGTCGACCGGGATCGGGCTCTTGAAGCGGCCGAGGATCTTGTTGGTCTCGGCCTGGGCCTTCCACTCTTCACGGCTCTGGCCGTTAGGCAGCTCTTTGTCGATCCACGGGATCAGGCTGCCGGCCAGCGGCACGCCGAAGTTCTCGGTCGGGTAGGCGTCGCTGCGCATGGCCTCGGCAACCTTGCGGTCGATGTCGAGGATGGCGCTGGCCGGGTTGGCCAGGTCATCGGCGACCGCGGCGTGGGTCGCGCCCATCTGGCGAATCAGCTCGCGCATGTTCTGCGCACCGGCGCCGGAGGCTGCCTGGTAGGTCATGGCGCTCATCCACTCGACCAGGCCGGCTTCGAACAGGCCGCCCAGGCCCATCAGCATCAGGCTGACGGTGCAGTTGCCGCCGATGTAGTTCTTGGTACCGGCGTCGAGCTGCTGGTCGATGACCTTGCGGTTGACCGGGTCGAGAACGATGACCGCATCATCCTGCATGCGCAGGCTGGAGGCGGCGTCGATCCAGTAGCCCTGCCAGCCGGCTTCGCGCAGCTTGGGGAAGACTTCGTTGGTGTAGTCGCCGCCCTGACAGGTCAGGATCACATCGAGGGTCTTGAGCTCTTCAATGCTGTAAGCGTCCTTGAGCGGAGCAATATCCTTGCCCACTGCCGGACCCTGGCCACCGACGTTGGAGGTGGTGAAGAACACCGGCTCGATAAGATCAAAATCCTGCTCTTCCAGCATCCGCTGCATGAGCACGGAACCGACCATACCGCGCCAACCGATCAGACCTACACGTTTCATCGCAACTACACCTTTGCTAAAAAGTGGGCCGCTGCTTCACTAGGAAAAACAGCAGCGGGCCCGAGAGATTACAGATTCCGCAGCGCTGCGACTACTGCGTCGCCCATTTCCTGCGTACCTACCTTGCTGCAACCGTCCGACCAGATGTCGCCGGTACGCAGCCCCTGATCCAATACCAGGCTGACGGCCTTTTCAATGGCCTCGGCTGCCGCCTGCTGATTGAAGCTGTAACGCAGCATCATCGACACCGACAAGATGGTCGCCAGCGGGTTGGCGATGCCCTGGCCGGCGATGTCCGGTGCCGAGCCGTGGCAAGGCTCGTACATGCCCTTGTTGTCGGCATCCAGCGACGCTGATGGCAGCATGCCAATGGAGCCGGTGAGCATGGAAGCCTCATCCGACAGGATGTCGCCGAACATGTTGTCGGTGACCATCACGTCGAACTGCTTGGGCGCACGCACCAGTTGCATGGCGGCGTTGTCGACGTACATGTGGCTGAGTTCGACGTCCGGGTAGTCCTTGGCGACTTCCTCGACGATCTCGCGCCACAGCTGGCTGGAGGCCAGGACGTTAGCCTTGTCGACCGAGCAGAGTTTTTTACCGCGCACGCGGGCCATGTCGAAACCGACCCGGGCGATACGGCGGATTTCGCTCTCGCTGTATGGCAGGGTGTCGTAGGACTGGCGCTCGCCGCCTTCCAGCTCGCGGGTGCCGCGGGGTGCGCCGAAATAGATGCCGCCGGTCAGCTCGCGAACGATGAGGATGTCCAGGCCGGCGACGATTTCTGGCTTGAGCGACGAAGCGTCGGCCAGTTGCGGGTAGAGAATCGCCGGACGCAGGTTGGCGAACAGGCCCAGTTGCGAGCGGATTTTCAGCAGGCCGCGTTCAGGGCGAATGTCGCGCTCGATCTTGTCCCACTTCGGCCCGCCAACGGCGCCGAGCAGCACGGCATCGGCCTTGCGTGCGCGTTCCAGGGTCTGGTCGGCCAGCGGCACGCCGTGCTTGTCGATGGCGGCGCCGCCGATGACGTCGTGCTCCAGGCTGAAACCGAGCTGGAACTTGTCGTTGGCCAGTTCCAGCACCTTGACCGCCTCGGCCATGATTTCCGGACCGATGCCATCACCTGGAAGAATCAGAATCTGCTTGCTCATGCTTTCCTCTATTCAATTCAAGCGGCACGCCCTGTTGGCCTGCCGGAAAAAACCTAGCGTTCGGCCCAGAGCACCACGACATCGGTGCTGAACGAGCCGTCGGCTTCAATCTGGTAATACTGCCGTACTTCTTCGCCCATCGCCTGCTGCAATTGGCGGATGGCGCCACGCATCACTTCAGGGGTGCGCATGCGCTCGACCCACGAGCTGTACTCCAGGCGCAGGCGCTGGCGGCTGTGGCTGCGGGTGAACAGGCCGGCTTCGCTGACCTGCTGCAGCCATTCGCTGGCCGAATAATCGCGTACATGGCTGGTGTCGCGCAGCACCTCGACGCTCTGCAGGTAAGTGTCGAGCAACGGGCTGCCCGGCGACATGACGTCGATGAAGGCTGCCACGCCGCCGGGCTTGAGCACCCGTTTCACTTCCCGCAGCGCCAGGCCCAGGTCGCTCCAGTGGTGCGCCGAATAGCGGCTGAAGACGAATTCGAACGAAGCATCGGCAAACGGCAGGCGCTCGGCGGCGCCGCGTTCGGTGACGATGTTCTCGAAGCCACGTTCGCTGGCAGCGGCGGCGACCACGTCGAGCATCTGCTGCGACAGGTCGTAGGCCACCACTTCACGCACCAGCGGGGCAACGTGGAAACTCACATGGCCGGCGCCACAGCCAAGGTCCAGCAGGCGTGCCCGGCCCTGGCCGGCAAGCTCGGCCTGTAGCAGGGCGAACTCGCTGCCCTGGGCATGCACGGCGCTGCTCAGGTAGGCACTGGCCTGTTCGCCGAACTGGCGCTGGACGACGTCCTTATGGGTGGTGCTGGTCATCTGCATCTCCTGGGGCCTTATCGCGGGGCATGTGGGAGCGGGCTTGCCCCGCGATTGGCATCAATCAAGCGTCACGAAACAACCAGGGCTGGCTGGCCCGGTGCTTGGCTTCAAAGGCGGCAATCGCATCGCCATCCTGCAAGGTCAGGCCGATGTCATCCAGGCCGTTGAGCAGGCAGTGCTTGCGAAATGCATCGATCTCGAAGGTCAGCACCTTGCCGTCCGGGCGGGTCACGGTCTGAGCCTGCAAGTCGATGCTCAACTGGTAACCCGGATCGGCTTCAACCTGCTTGAACAGCTCGTCGACTTCCTCATCGCTGAGGATGATCGGCAGCAAGCCGTTCTTGAAGCTGTTGTTGAAGAAGATGTCGGCATAGCTCGGCGCGATGATGCTGCGAAAGCCGTACTCTTCCAGCGCCCACGGCGCATGTTCACGGCTCGAGCCGCAACCGAAGTTCTCGCGGGCGAGCAACACGCTGGCACCTTGATAACGCGCGTGGTTGAGCACGAAATCCGGGTTCTGCGGGCGCTTGCTGTTGTCCTGGTACGGCTGGCCGACATCCAGGTAACGCCATTCATCGAACAGGTTGGGGCCAAAGCCGGTGCGCTTGATCGACTTCAGGAACTGCTTGGGAATGATCTGGTCGGTGTCGACGTTGGCACGGTCCAATGGCGCGACAAGGCCGGTGTGCTGGGTAAAGGCTTTCATGCTGCGCTCCCTTGGATCAACTCGCGTACATCGACAAAACGGCCGGTAACGGCGGCGGCGGCGGCCATGGCCGGGCTCACCAGATGGGTACGGCCACCGGCGCCCTGACGCCCTTCAAAGTTGCGGTTGGAGGTCGAGGCACAATGCTCACCACTCTCCAGGCGGTCGGGGTTCATCGCCAGGCACATCGAGCAACCTGGTTCACGCCACTCAAAGCCCGCTTCGAGGAAAATCTTGTCCAGGCCTTCTTTCTCGGCCTGGGCTTTGACCAGGCCCGAGCCCGGCACCACGATCGCCTGCTTGATGGTCGCGGCCACCTTGCGGCCCTTGGCGATCTCGGCGGCGGCGCGCAGGTCTTCGATGCGCGAGTTGGTGCAAGAGCCGATAAACACCCGGTCGAGCTGGATGTCGGTGATCGCCTGGTTGGCATTCAAGCCCATGTACTTCAACGCCCGCTCGATCGAGCCACGCTTGACCAGATCGGCCTCGGCAGCCGGGTCCGGTACGCGCTGGTCGACGGCCAGGACCATCTCCGGCGAGGTGCCCCAGCTGACCTGCGGCTTGATCTGCGCAGCGTCCAGCTCGATCACCGTGTCAAACACCGCATCGGCGTCGGAGACCAGGTCTTTCCAGGCTTCGACCGCTTGCGCCCACTGCTCGCCCTTGGGTGCATAGGGGCGGCCCTTGACGTACTCGACGGTTTTTTCATCGGTGGCCACCAGACCTACCCGGGCGCCGGCTTCGATGGACATGTTGCAGATGGTCATGCGCCCTTCGACCGACAACTCGCGAATCGCACTGCCGGCGAATTCCATGGCATGGCCGTTGCCGCCGGCGGTGCCGATCTTGCCGATCACGGCGAGGACGATGTCCTTGGCGGTGACGCCGAACGGCAATGTGCCTTCGACGCGCACCAGCATGTTCTTCATCTTCTTGGCCACCAGGCACTGGGTAGCGAGCACGTGCTCGACCTCGGACGTACCGATACCGTGGGCCAGGGCGCCGAAGGCACCGTGGGTCGAGGTGTGCGAGTCGCCGCAGACCACGGTCATGCCCGGCAAGGTCGCACCCTGCTCCGGGCCGATGACGTGGACGATGCCCTGACGCACGTCATTCATCTTGAATTCGACGATGCCATACTCGTCGCAGTTTTCATCGAGGGTCTGAACCTGCAAACGCGAGACCTGGTCGACAATGGCGTCGATACCGCCCTTGCGCTCCGGGGTGGTCGGCACGTTGTGATCAGGCGTGGCGATGTTGGCATCGATGCGCCAGGGTTTGCGATTGGCCAGGCGCAGGCCTTCGAAGGCTTGCGGCGACGTCACTTCGTGAATGATGTGACGGTCGATATAGATCAGCGCCGAACCATCGTCGCGCTGCTTGACCAAATGCGAATCCCAGAGCTTGTCGTAAAGCGTTTTGCCGGCCATCAGACTGTTCCTCATCAGCGTCTTTCTATGCCAATAACCCCTTGGCTTGTACGGACGATGCTATGCCGGTAGATTGAATAACTCAAATTCATAATTTTTATGCTTTGGATAACCAAAAGGAATCTGAGTAGTGGACCTGGCCAACCTCAATGCCTTTATCGCGATTGCCGAGACTGGCAGTTTCTCCGGGGCCGGCGAGCGCCTGCACCTGACCCAGCCGGCAATCAGCAAACGCATCGCCGGCCTTGAGCAGCAACTGGATGTGCGCCTGTTCGACCGCCTCGGCCGCGAGGTCAACCTGACCGAGGCCGGACGCGCCCTGCTGCCGCGCGCCTACCAGATCCTCAATGTGCTGGACGACACCCGCCGGGCGCTGACCAACCTCACCGGGGAAGTCAGCGGGCGCCTGACCCTGGCCACCAGCCATCACATCGGCCTGCACCGCCTGCCGCCGCTGCTGCGAGCCTTTACCCGCCAGTACCCGGCGGTGGCGCTGGATATCCAGTTTCTCGATTCGGAAGTTGCCTACGAAGAAATCCTCCATGGCCGCGCAGAGATCGCCGTCATCACCCTGGCCCCGGAGCCGCACCATCTGGTGCGTGCCGTGCCGGTATGGGACGATCCGCTGGACTTCGTCGCCGCCCCAGAGCACCCGCTGGCACGCAAAGGCGCGGTCAGCCTGGCCGACATTGCCCACCATCCGGCGGTGTTCCCCGGTGGTAACACTTTCACACACCATATCGTCCAGCGCCTGTTCGAAGCCCAGGGCCTGACGCCGAACATCGCCATGAGCACCAACTATCTGGAAACCATCAAGATGATGGTCTCCATCGGCCTGGCATGGAGCGTGCTGCCGCGTACTATGCTCGACGAGCAGGTTGCGCCCATCGCCTTGCCGGGCATACAGCTGTCGCGCCAGCTAGGCTACATTCTGCACACCGAACGAACGTTATCGAATGCCGCCAGGGCCTTTATGGCATTGCTCGACAGCCATGCAAGCCCCTTGAACCACTGAGGTAGTACCCGGGCACACCCGCCCGCTCAAGGACGCGTTATCTGCCAAAGGTCTGGTATCGATGCCCAAATCAGCAAACCGTTTTCCGCGCATGCCCCGAATTCATGCAGCGGACCCCCAGGAATCGGAGCAAACCTGGGAAAACGCCCCGCAACTGTTGGCGGCGCTTAACGGTGCGCGCCTGGGTGCCTGGTTCTGGGATGTCGAGACCGGGCAGATCAGCTGGTCGCGCGGCACCCAGGCGCTGTTCGGCTTTGACCCGCACCAGCCGCTGCCCAATGACCTGGACTACCTGGAACTGGTGCCCATGGAAGACCGCGCCCGCGCCCTGCAGGCCTTTCATGCGGTGGTCAACGGCGAGCCGGTCGAGCAAGCCCTGCGCCATCGCATCCGCTGGCCTGACGGCAGCCTGCACTGGCTGGAAATCAACGGCAGCATGACCAAGGACCGCAACGGCCGGCGACAGATGGTCGGGGTGATTCGCGAAATTACCCGCCAGCGTGAACGGGAAGCGGCGCTGATCAACTCGGAAAAGCGCTTTGCCACGCTCTTCCACCTGAGCCCCAATGTCATCCTCCTGACCCGCCGCGCCGACGGCATGATCTACGAGGTCAATCAGCACTTCGAAAACATCCTCGGCTGGCCGGGCCACCAGATCATCAACAAGAGCACCCTCGAACTTGGCCTGTGGGTGCATCCACAGCAGCGCCTGCAGGTGCTGGCGGCGACCAGCGGCACCAGCGGCCCGGTGACCCTCGAAGTGCAGTTTCGCGGCAGCAGCGGCGAAGTTCACGACGGCCTGCTCTGTACCCAGAACATCGACCTGGAAGGCACCGCCTACCTGCTCAGCACCTTCGTCGACACCAGCGAGCGCAAACGCGCCGAACAAGCGCTCAAGGACAGCCAGGAACGCCTGGACCTGGCCCTGGACTCGGCACAACTGGGCACCTGGGACTGGCACATCCCCAGCGGCATGCTCTATGGCTCGGCCCGCGCCGCCGAACTGCACGGCCTTGAGCCGGTGCCGTTTCACGAATCCTTCGAGTCGTTTTTCGAAGGCGTGCCGGAAATGGAACGCAGCAGCATGCGCCAGGCCTACCGCAGCCTGCGCGAAGGTCCGGCCGGCAATTACCAGATCACCTACCGCATCCAGATGGAAGACGGCAGCTCGCGCTTCATTGAAAGCCGCGCGCGCCTGTACCGCGATGAACAGGGCAACCCGCTGCGCATGGCCGGCACCTTGCTGGACATCACCGAACAAGTGGAGCGCGAGCAGCGCCTGACCAGTTCCGAAGAAAAGTTCGCCAGCCTGTTCCAGGCCAGCCCCGACCCGATCTGCGTGACCCGCCAGGACAGCGGCCAGTTCATCGAGATCAACCCGGCCTTTACCCAGGTGTTTGGCTGGAACGCCGAACAGGTACTGGGCAACACCGCCGAACAGATCGGCCTGTGGGCCGAGTCGGCCGAACGCGCCCGGCGCATCGAACGGGTGATCCGCGACCAGGCCTTGAACAACGTCGCCGTGGTGGTCAACCACAAGGACGGGCAGCCGCTGACCTGCGTGATTTCCAGCCGCCTGATCAAGGTCGACAACCAGCCCTGCAGCGTCACCACCCTGCGCGACATCACCCAGCAGCAGCGCGCCGAAGCGGCGCTCAAGGCCAGCGAAGAGAAATTCGCCAAGGCCTTCCATTCAAGCCCCGACGCCATCACCATCACCGAACGCGACAGCGGCCGCTACCTGGAGGTCAACGACGGTTTCTGCCGCCTGACTGGCTACAGCGCCGCTGAAGTGATCGGCCAGACTGTGCACGACATCGGCATCTGGGCTGACGACAAACAGCGCGCCGCGCTGCTCAACGAATTCCACGACAAAGGCCGCGTGCATCACCGGGAAATGCTCGGGCGCAACAAGCGTGGCGACATCCTCACCGTCGAGGTTTCGATCGAGCCGATCAACCTCAACGAAACCGAGTGCCTGCTGCTCACCGCCCGCGACGTCAGCCAGTTGAAGAATGCCCAGGCGCAGATCCGCCACCTGGCCTACCACGACCCGCTGACCAACCTGCCCAACCGCGCCCTGTTGATGGACCGTCTGAGCCAGCAGATCGCCCTGCTCAAGCGCCACAACCTGCGTGGCGCCCTGCTGTTTCTCGACCTCGACCACTTCAAGCACATCAACGATTCGCTCGGCCATCCGGTCGGCGACACGGTGCTGAAGATCATCACCGCGCGCCTGGAAGCCAGCGTGCGCCTGGAAGACACCGTCGCGCGCCTGGGCGGTGACGAGTTCGTGGTGCTGCTCAGCGGCCTGGAAGGCAGCCGCGAGGAAGTCACGGAAAAAGTCCGCGAACTGGCCGACACCCTGCGCGAACTGCTGGCCGAGCCAATGTCGCTGGACGGCCAGCGCCTGCAGGTGACGCCGAGCATCGGCGTGGCGCTGATCCCCGACCACGGCTCGACCCCGGCCGATTTGCTCAAGCGTGCGGACATCGCCCTGTACCGGGCCAAGGACTCCGGGCGCAACACCACGCAAATGTTCCACACCACCATGCAGAAGGCCGCCAGCGAGCGCCTGCGCATGGAGAACGACCTGCGCCTGGCCCTGGCCCGCGGCGAACTGGCCCTGCACTTCCAGCCCCAGGTCGACGCCCGCGACAACCGCATCGTCGGCGCCGAAGTGCTGTTGCGCTGGCACCACCCGCAACTGGGCCAGCAGCCGCCGGCGCAGTTCATCCAGGTACTGGAAGAAAGCGGGCTGATCCTCGAAGTTGGCAGCTGGATCCTCGACGAAGCTTGCGACGCCTGCGCCGGTATGCTGCGCGACGGCCTGATCGACCCCGACGACTTCAGCCTGTGCGTGAACATCAGCCCGCGCCAGTTCCGCCAGAACGACTTCGTCGAACGGGTAATGCGCAGCCTTGACGACTACCGCCTGCCGCACAAGATCCTCAAGCTGGAAATCACCGAAGGCATCGTCATCCAGAACCTCGAAGACACCATCAGCAAAATGCGCGAGCTCAAGGCCTTTGGCGTGAGTTTTGCCATGGATGATTTCGGCACCGGCTACTCCTCGCTGACCTACCTCAAGCGCCTGCCGGTGGATGCCCTGAAGATCGACCAGTCCTTCGTCCGCGACGCCCCGATCGACCCTAACGACGCCGAAATCGTCCGCGCCATCGTCGCCATGGCCCGCAGCCTGGACCTGGCGGTGATTGCCGAAGGGGTGGAACTGTCGGAGCAACTGGAGTTTCTTGAGCGGCTGGGCTGCCACCTGTACCAGGGCTACCTGCATAGCCGGCCGTTGCCGCTGGGGGAGTTTCGGGCGATGTTGCTTGAAGCGCCGGCGGGCTACTGAAGCTTTCGAAAATGTAGAAGCGGGCTAGCTCCGCGATATCGTCCCGCCCGCCACATCGCATCGCGGGTCAAGCCCGCTCCCACAAAAGCAACTCGAATCGTGCTCTTGATCTGCCGGCCCCGTTAACCAGAAGGGCCGTAGCGACACCGGAGCGAGGGAACCCGAAGCGCAGCGTAGGGCCCACTGGTGGGGCGAGAATTTTTGCTTACTTTTTTTTCGACTGAAAAAAGTAAGCCGCCGTAAGGGCGGAAAGGTGCCTCGGCAGCACCCTCGCCAATGGATAATCACCAAAGACAAAAAGGGCACCCGAAGGTGCCCTCATTCACATCAAACAATCAATTCAGAGCAGGCTTGCTCTCACCATTGATAGGAATCCGCTTGGCCTTGGCCTCTTCCGGCACAATCCTCAGCAGATCAATGCTCAGCAGCCCGTTCGCCAGACCAGCCGCCTTGACCTCGATATGGTCAGCCAGCCGGAACGACAACTTGAACGCCCGTTGGGCGATGCCCTGATGCAGATAGGTAACGCTATCAGCGTTGCTGTCACGCTTGCCGCCAGTCACGGTCAAGACGCCTTTTTCCACCTGCAGGTCCAGATCCTGCTCCTGGAAACCGGCCGCAGCAACGACGATTCGATAATGGTCATCGCCATGTTTTTCAACGTTGTAGGGAGGGTAGCTGCTACCCGCCTCATTACGCGCCGCAGACTCGAACAGGTCATTGAAACGGTCGAAACCTACGGAATGACGGAACAGTGGAGCCAGAGAAAAAGCAGTAGTCATGATGCATCTCCTGAAAATCAGCGAGGTTGTGTAGTAACGCGACCCGACTTCGGCATCGCGTACTCCCTAGATAAGGACCCTCGCCTGCTTTTCAAGCAACCCTGCAAAAAATTTTTCAGGCCGCCTCGCTGACCGGTACACCAATCAACTGCCCGACCCGATTGCAGTCGGTTTCCCGACGCAATTCGGTGAACAGCGCCACCGCTTCGGGGTAGGTGCGGGTCAGCATCGCCACCCATTGCTTGAGACGCCCCGGCGCCTGGCGCGGGGTCATCTGCGCGCGGGCCTGGCCCCAGAAGTCCTGGATCAGCGGCAGCAAGCTCTGCCAGTCCATGGGCACGAACTCGACGCCATCGCGTTCGGCGGCAATCTGCCGGGCCAGGTCCGGGCGCGAAACCAGGCCACGCCCCAGCATGATGTCTTCAACGCCACTGACTTCGCGGCAGCGCCGCCAGTCTTCCAGGGTCCAGACCTCGCCGTTGGCATACACCGGCACCTTGACCACCTCTTGCACCCGCGCCACCCACTCCCAATGGGCCGGCGGCTTGTAGCCGTCAACTTTGGTCCGCGCGTGCACCACCAACTGCTCGGCGCCGCCTTCGGCCAGGGCCCGGGCACAGTCCAGGGCGCCGTCGGGGCTGTCGAAACCCAGGCGCATCTTGGCCGTGACCGGGATATGCGCAGGCACCGCGCGACGCACTTCACGCAAGATCGCGTGCAGCAGTTCCGGCTCCTTGAGCAGCACCGCCCCGCCCCGCGACTTGTTGACGGTCTTGGCCGGGCAGCCAAAATTGAGGTCGATCACCGGCGCGCCCAGCTCACAGGCCAGCACTGCGTTCTCGGCCAGGCACACCGGGTCGGAACCGAGCAATTGCACCCGCAACGGCACCCCGGCCGCAGTGCGGGCGCCCTGGCTCAGCTCCGGCGCGAGCTTTTCGAAGGTCGCCGCCGGCAGCAGGCGGTCGCAGACCCGAATGAACTCGGTGACACACCAGTCGATGCCGCCCACCTGGGTCAGTACGTCGCGAAGAATATCGTCGACCAGCCCCTCCATCGGGGCCAGGGCAATTTGCATGGGTTGCATCTCGGCTGGAAAAGGCCGGCAGTCTAGCAAAATCCGCGGCTTACAGCGCTCCGGCCATCAGCGCCGGGCCATAGCCGTCGATAAACTCGGCCGGCATGCGCTTGGGTCGCCCTGTGGATAACTCGATGCAGACGAAGGTGGTTTGCGCACGCAGCAAGGTGGTGCCGTCGCTGGGGCGGACCAGCTGGAAGCGCCGGGTCATTTTCAGCCGCTGGTCCCAGTCGACGATCCAGGTTGCCAGTTGCAGCTCGTCGTCTTCGTAGGCAGCGGCCAGGTAGTCGATTTCGTGGCGGACCACCGCCATGGCCCGGTCCAGGCGCCGGTATTCGGCCAGGTCCAGCCCCAGGCGCTGGGAGTGGCGCCAGGCGCAGCGCTCGAGCCAGGTGACGTAGACCGCGTTGTTGGCGTGGCCGAGGCCGTCGATGTCGTCGGCAGCGACCCGCAGGTCGATGATGAACGGTGTTGCCAGGTCCCAACTCATGCCCGCTCCAGATCCGTGGTTAACGGGCAGAGTGTACCGGATGCTCAGGCCGATTGCCGGGCCGGTGAACTGCTGCGCTGCAGCAGCGCCAGCACCCCTTCGCGCACTTGTGGGTCAGCCAGCACCCGCAGGTGACCACCGTCGGGCAGGCGCAGCAGGCGGCTGTCGAACCAGGCGCGGTGGATGGCGTCGGACTCGTCTACCGGTACCAACTGGTCGTCCTCGGCATGCACGATCAAGCCGGGCAGCTCCAGTTGGTAGCCGCTGACATCCAGGCGAGAAATCTGCACGCCGACATCGCGCTCAATCTGGCGAATGAACGCCGCCCGCGCCCGCGCCGGCATGCCCAGGTGACGAGCGAAACCGCGGATCACGCCAAGCAACTGCGCCGGCGCGGCGATGCTCACCGCCACTTCGGCGCGCAGCCCCCACTGCAACGCCAGGAGCATGCTGGCGCCGCCCATGGAATGGCCAACCACGGCCTTGAGCGGCGGCAGTTCGGCGGCGGCTTCCAGCAAGGCACGGGCGAACAGCACCACGTTAGCTTCGTTGCCCGGCGAGCGGCCATGGGCCGGGCCTTCCAGGGCCACGGCGGTGTAACCGGCGTCGACCAGGCTGTCGATCAGGTGGGCGAACTGGGTCGGGCGCCCTTCCCAGCCGTGCATCAGCAGCACGGTCGGGCCCTGGCCCCAGCGCAGTGCCGAGAGGCCGAAACGCAAGGTGATGCGCTCGGCGCGGGCCAGCAGCGGCAGCTCCCAGTCTCGCGGCGGCCGGTTGCGCGGGGTCATGAAGGCACGGCGCATCTTGCGTGCGATATGTTCCGGCGCCAGATGCCCGAGGGTGCCGTTAACGCTACGAATCCAGCTCAAGGTATTCATCGCTTCACTCCGGTGGATATCGCGTAGTTCAGACAACCGCCGACTTGGCGGCGCGCAGGATGCGGTCAGACAGCTCGTCAGTGCCCAGGGCCCGGGCCAGGGCCAGGCCACCAATCATCAGGGCCATGTCGGCGAGCACCTTGTCGGCCTCTTCCGGGCTGTCGGCGAGGTTGGCCATCATCAGTTCAATGTGTTCGGCCAGCACTTCGCGGAAGGCTTCCGGAAGGCGCGCCATTTCGCCCAGCGAGGTGGGCAGCGGGCAGGCACGCTCGGTGGCGTCGCGGTGCTTGCGCGACAGGTAGAAGGCGGCAACCAGAGCCCGGCGCTCCTCGCCGCTCATGTTCGGGTCGACTTCGGCGAGCAGCGCCCGACGCTCGCCCAGCAACTGGCGAAAGGCTTCGAGCATCAACGCGTCCTTGCTGTCGAAATGGGCGTAGAAGCCACCGACGGTCAGGCCGGCGGCGCCCATCACCTGATTGACGCTCGGCTCGGCGGGGCCATGCTGGATCAGCGCACTGCAGGCAGCATCGAGAATCCGTTCGCGGGTCTTGGCCTTTTTGTCGTTCATGCTCGCCTCCAAAATATTATGGTTAGAATATTATTCTCATCATATTTTTTAGCAAGCAGAAATTGCTGCCGCTGGTCGCGTCAGGCAAGAAAGGCGTGAGGAGAAGTTTTTTCAAGACAAAAACAAAAGGCTCATTCAATAATCGAATGAGCCTTGAAATCCCACAAAGTGGGTAAAATGGCGTCCCCTAGGGGACTCGAACCCCTGTTACCGCCGTGAAAGGGCGGTGTCCTAGGCCACTAGACGAAGGGGACTTGTAACCTTCGTGCAGATCCGTTTTCACGAATCCTGGCAAAATTGGTGGAGCTAAGCGGGATCGAACCGCTGACCTCCTGCATGCCATGCAGGCGCTCTCCCAGCTGAGCTATAGCCCCAGATTTCTAGCCTCGCGGCCCAGCGACTTCTTTCGATGTCGCTTGTGTAAAACTGGCGTCCCCTAGGGGACTCGAACCCCTGTTACCGCCGTGAAAGGGCGGTGTCCTAGGCCACTAGACGAAGGGGACGAACCTTCTTACCTTACCAACCCGGTCGCTGGAACCCGGTTGATTCCGCAGTCAGTCTAGCTGACTGCGAATCGGAATTTGGTGGAGCTAAGCGGGATCGAACCGCTGACCTCCTGCATGCCATGCAGGCGCTCTCCCAGCTGAGCTATAGCCCCACAATGTCGCTTTGAACTTGAATCGCTTGGCTGGGTGCTTCGCGTTTCGTTTTCGTTCATCGCTGTGGACGGGGCGCATATTAAGATCGGATGGCGAACCTGTCAAATATATTTTCAACAAAATTCAAAAAAAATTTCCGAGATAACAAACACTTACCGCCCGAGCGGATGAAACACCCCGGTTTTACAGGGGTTGCGGGCTTCTTCGCGGGGCAAGCCCGCGCCTACTGAACAGGTAGGAGCGGGCTTGCCCCGCGAAGTTTTACCAAGGTCAGGCAATCAGGCGATGGTGCCCAGGAGCTTTTCCCACTCTTTGTTTTCTTTCTTCGACACACCACCGAGCAGGTCCAGAGCCTGGCGCAGGCGGTAGCGGGTCAGGTCCGGGCCGAGGATTTCCATGGCATCGAGCACCGAAACCGAGCTGGCCTGGCCGGTGATGGCGGCAAACATCAGCGGCATGGCATCACGCAGCTTCAGCTCCAGGGCTTCGACCACCGCCTGGATGCAAGCGGTGATCCGCTCTTTTTCCCACTGGCGCAGGCTTTCGAGCTTCCACAGGATCAGCTGGATCACCTGGCGTACCTGGTCGGCCGAGAGCTTTTTGCTTTCGAACAGCTTGGCGTCGAGCTTGAGCGCACCTTCAAAGAAGAAGCCGCCCAGCGGCACGACCTGGCTGAAGGTCTCTACCCTGCCCTGCACGTGCGGCGCGATCTGCATCATGTAGTCGCTGTTGAACGCCCATTTCTGCAGGCGCGCAGCGAATTCCTCTACCGGCAGTTCGCGCAGCCACTGGCCATTGAGCCACGACAGCTTCTCGATGTCGAAGATCGGCCCGCCGAGGGACACCCGCGACAGGTCGAAGTGCTCGACCATCTCGGCCAGGGAGAACTTCTCGCGCTCGTCCGGCATCGACCAGCCCATGCGGCCCAGGTAATTGAGCATGGCTTCGGGCATGAAGCCCATGCGCTCGTAGAAGGTCACCGAGGTCGGGTTCTTGCGCTTGGACAGCTTGCTCTTGTCCGGGTTACGCAGCAGCGGCATGTAGCACAGGGTCGGTTGTTCCCAGCCGAAGTACTCGTACAGCTTGATCAGCTTGGGCGCCGACGGCAGCCATTCTTCACCGCGCAGCACGTGGGTGATGCCCATCAGGTGGTCATCGACGACGTTGGCCAGGAAGTAGGTCGGCAGGCCGTCGGTCTTCATCAGCACCTGCATGTCCATGCGGTCCCACGGGATTTCGACGTCGCCACGGAGCATGTCCGGGACCACGCAGACGCCTTCGCTCGGCACCTTCATGCGGATCACGTGCGGCTCGCCAGCGGCCAGGCGGCGCTGCACTTCTTCAGCCGACAGCAGCAAGGCGCGACCGTCGTAGCGCGGGGTTTCGCCGCGGGCCATCTGCTCGGCACGCATCTGGTCGAGCTCTTCGGCGGTGCAGAAGCACGGGAAGGCGTGGCCAAGGTCGACCAGTTGCTGGGCGTACTGCTTGTAGATATCGCCCCGCTCGCTCTGCCGGTAAGGGCCATGCGGGCCGCCGACGTCCGGACCTTCGCTCCACTCGATGCCGAGCCAGCGCAGAGCGTCGAAGATTTGCTGTTCCGACTCGCGGGTCGAGCGCAGCTGGTCGGTATCTTCGATACGCAGGATGAACTCGCCGCCGTGCTGCTTGGCAAAGCAGTAGTTGAACAGGGCGATGTAAGCGGTGCCGACGTGGGGATCGCCAGTAGGCGAAGGCGCGATACGCGTGCGAACGGTGGTCATGGACAGTCTCGAACTAGAGATGAAACAAAGGCTGGATGTTAACAGGGAGCGGGCACCGGGCTCCAGCAATGGGCGCGATCGGCACTTGTAAGCACGGCTGCAAACGCTGTTAAATTTGCTTACATTTTTACAACGATCGTACCCATGCCTGCCCAACTCAAGCGTCGCCTGCTGATTTTTCTTGCCCTTGTCCTGCTGATTGCCCTCGCCTTCCTGGCCCACTGGTACTTCAAGGGACGCTTCTATGAAAGCACCGACAACGCCTACGTGCAGGGCGAAATAACCCGGGTTTCCAGCCAGCTGAGCGCGCGCATCGATCAAGTGCTGGTACAGGACAACCAGCACGTGGCCAAGGGCGACCTGCTGGTGCGCCTTGAGCCCGAAGATTTTCGCCTGGCCGTTGAACGCGCCCGCGCCGCCCTTGATACCCGCGAAGCCGAACGCCTGCAGGCCGAAAGCCGGCTCACCCAACAAGCCAGCCTGATTGCCGCAGGAAAAGCGCAGGTTGCCGCCAACCAGGCCACCCTCGGCCGTGCGCAACTGGACCTGAACCGCGCCGAGGCCCTGCGCAAACCGGGCTTTGTCTCGGAAGAACGGGTCACCACACTGTCAGCCGAAAACCACGTCGCCCGCTCCCAGGTGAGCAAGGCCCAGGCCGACCTGCAAGGCCAGCGCCAGCAGGTCAACGCCCTGGCCGCCGAGATCAAGCGCCTCGATGCGCAGATCGTCAACGCCCGCGCCGACCTGGCCCAGGCCGAGCTGAACCTGACCCGCAGCGAAATCCACGCGCCGATCAGCGGCATCATCGGCCAGCGCGCCGCGCGCAATGGCCAGGTGGTCCAGGCCGGCGCCTACCTGCTGTCGATCGTCCCCGATGAAGACATCTGGATTCAGGCCAACTTCAAAGAAACCCAGATCGGCCACATGCAGCCCGGGCAAAAGGCTGAACTGCTATTCGACAGCTACCCGGACACCCCGATCGAAGCGCGGGTCGACAGCCTGTTCGCCGCCTCCGGCGCGCAGTTCAGCCTGCTGCCGCCCGACAACGCCACCGGCAATTTCACCAAGGTGGTGCAGCGCATTCCGGTAAAACTGACCTTCGCCGCCAACAACCCGCTGCACGGCAAGATCCGCCCGGGCATGTCGGTAACCGCCACCGTTGATATCCGCGACAACGCCGACCATGGCCGGTGACCAGTTGATCCGTCCCGCTGGCGAACCCAGCCGGCGCGACTGGATCGCGGTAATGAGCGTGATGCTCGGCGCCTTCATGGCGGTGCTGGACATCCAGATCACCAATTCCTCGCTCAAGGACATCCAGGGCGCGCTGTCGGCAACCCTGGAGGAAGGCTCGTGGATTTCCACCTCCTACCTGGTGGCCGAGATCATCATGATCCCGCTCGCCGCCTGGCTGGTGCAGCTGCTGTCGGCGCGGCGCCTGGCGGTGTGGGTGTCGCTGGGCTTTCTGGCCTCATCGCTACTCTGCTCCATGGCCTGGAACCTGGAGAGCATGATCGTCTTCCGCGCCATGCAGGGCTTTACCGGCGGCGCGCTGATCCCCCTGGCCTTCACCCTGACCCTGATCAAGCTGCCCGAGCACCACCGGGCCAAGGGCATGGCCATGTTCGCCATGACCGCCACCTTCGCCCCCTCGATCGGCCCGACCCTGGGTGGCTGGCTGACCGAGAACTGGGGCTGGGAGTACATCTTCTACATCAACATCCCGCCGGGGCTGATCATGATCGGCGGCTTGCTGTACGGCCTGGAGAAGAAAGAAGCCCATTGGGAACTGCTGAAAAGCACTGACTATGCCGGTATCGTCACGCTCGGCGTCGGCCTTGGCTGCCTGCAGGTGTTTCTTGAGGAAGGCCACCGCAAGGACTGGCTGGAGTCGAGCCTGATCGTCACCCTGGGCAGCATCGCCCTGCTCAGCCTGATCACCTTCGTGATCCTGCAGTTTTCCAAACCCAACCCGCTGATCAACCTGCGCATCCTTGGCAACCGCAACTTCGGCCTGTCGAGCATTGCCAGCCTGGGCATGGGCGTGGGTTTGTACGGTTCGATCTACCTGCTGCCGCTTTACCTGGCGCAGATCCAGAACTACAACGCCCTGCAGATCGGTGAAGTGATCATGTGGATGGGCATTCCGCAGCTGTTCCTGATTCCGCTGGTGCCGCAGCTGATGAAGGTGATTTCACCGAAGATCCTCTGCACCCTGGGTTTCGGCCTGTTCGGCCTGGCCAGTTTCGGCTCCGGGGTGCTCAACCCGGACTTTGCCGGCGAGCAGTTCAACCATATCCAGATCATCCGCGCCCTCGGCCAACCGATGATCATGGTGACCATCTCGCTGATTGCCACCGCGTACATCCAGCCGCAGGACGCCGGCTCGGCCTCGAGCCTGTTCAACATCTTGCGCAACCTGGGTGGCGCCATCGGCATCGCCTTGCTGGCGACCTTGCTGGATGCACGTACCAAGGTGTATTTCGATTACCTGCGCGAGTCGATCGTGCCAAGCAACCCGCAAGTCGCGGAGCGTCTGGCGCAACTGGCAGAGCGACTGGGCAGCGATGCGGCGGCGCTGGGCAAGCTAAGTGAAATCACCCACCAGCAGGCGATGATCATGGCCTATAACGATGCCTTCCACTTTGTCGGCATCGGCTTGGCGATCAGCATGCTGGCGGTGGTGATGACGCGCAAATTGCCGCAGGGGTTGAAGGCTGGGGAAGCGCACTGACCCGTTTAGGGCCTGCTTTGCAGGCCATCGCTGGCAAGCCAGCTCCCACGGGTATGGCATTCACAAGCCCTGTGGGAGCTGGCTTGCCAGCGATAGGGCCCTCAGGTGGTGATCATCCGCTCGCGCAGCGCGGTAATCTCGTCGCGCAACTGCGCCGCCGCTTCGAACTCCAGGTCCCGCGCCAGCTGGTACATTTTCTCTTCCAGCTGCTTGATGCGCTTGGCGATCTCGCCCGGTGAGCGCAGTTCGGCTTCGTAACGGGCGCTCTCCTCTGCCGCCTTGGCCATGCCCTTGCGCTTCTTGCTGCGCGAGCCGGGCACGTTGGCGCCTTCCATGATGTCGGTGATGTCCTTGACCACGCCCTTGGGCACGATGCCGTTGGCGGCGTTGAAGGCGATCTGCTTGTCGCGGCGCCGCTCGGTCTCGCCAATCGCCCGCTGCATGGAGCCGGTCATGTTGTCGGCATAGAGGATCGCCCGGCCATTGAGGTTACGCGCCGCGCGGCCGATGGTCTGGATCAGCGAGCGCTCGGAACGCAGGAAACCTTCCTTGTCGGCATCGAGAATCGCCACCAGCGACACCTCCGGCATATCCAGGCCTTCACGCAGCAGGTTGATGCCCACCAGCACATCGAAGGTACCCAGGCGCAGGTCGCGGATGATCTCGACCCGCTCCACTGTATCGATGTCGGAGTGCAGGTAGCGCACGCGCACATCGTGGTCGGCCAGGTAGTCGGTGAGGTCCTCGGCCATGCGTTTGGTCAGGGTGGTGACCAGCACGCGCTCCTCCACGGCCACGCGCTTGCGGATCTCCGAGAGCAGGTCGTCGACCTGGGTGGTGGCCGGGCGCACTTCGACCTGCGGATCGACCAGGCCGGTTGGGCGTACTACCTGCTCGACCACCCGGCCAGCATGTTCGGCCTCGTAGTTGCCGGGGGTCGCCGAAACGAAGATGGTCTGCGGGCTGACGTTTTCCCACTCGTCAAAGCGCATCGGCCGGTTGTCCAGCGCCGAGGGCAGGCGAAAGCCGTACTCGACCAGGGTTTCCTTGCGCGAGCGGTCGCCCTTGTACATGGCGCCGACTTGCGGAACGCTGACGTGGGATTCGTCAATTACCAGCAGGGCATCGTCCGGCAGATAGTCGTAAAGAGTCGGTGGCGCTGCCCCGGCCGGGCGCCCGGAGAGGTAGCGCGAGTAGTTTTCGATGCCGTTGCAGTAACCCAGCTCGAGGATCATCTCCAGGTCAAAGCGGGTGCGCTGCTCCAGGCGCTGGGCCTCGACCAGCTTGTTGGCCTTGTGCAGGTACTCAAGGCGCTGGGCCAGTTCCTCCTTGATGCCGTCCACGGCCTCGAGCAGGGTCTCGCGCGGGGTCACGTAATGGCTCTTGGGGTAGAAGGTGAAACGCGGCAGTTTGCGGATCACCTCGCCGGTCAGCGGATCGAAGGCGGCGATGTTCTCGACCTCGTCGTCGAACAGCTCGATGCGGATGGCTTCCAGGTCCGATTCGGCCGGGAAGATATCGATCACATCACCGCGCACGCGGAAGGTAGCGCGAGCAAAGTCCATTTCGTTGCGGGTGTACTGCAGGTCGGCCAGGCGGCGCAGCAGCGCACGCTGGTCGAGCTTGTCGCCGCGGTCCACGTGCAGGACCATCTTCAGGTAGGTTTCCGGGCTACCCAGGCCATAGATGCAGGACACCGTGGTGACGATGATCGCATCACGGCGCTCCAGCAGCGCCTTGGTCGCCGACAGGCGCATCTGCTCGATATGGTCGTTGATCGAGGCGTCCTTCTCGATAAAGGTGTCCGAGGACGGCACGTAGGCTTCGGGCTGGTAGTAGTCGTAGTAGGAAACGAAGTACTCGACGGCGTTGTTCGGGAAGAATGACTTGAACTCGCCATACAGCTGCGCCGCCAGGGTCTTGTTCGGCGCAAGCACCAATGTCGGGCGCTGCACCTGGGCGATCACGTTGGCAATGCTGAAGGTCTTGCCTGAGCCGGTCACCCCGAGCAGGGTCTGGTGCGCAAGGCCCGCCTCGATTCCTTCGACCATCAGGCGAATGGCCTCGGGCTGGTCGCCGGCCGGCTGGAAACGGGTGACGAGCTGGAACTCGGACATGACAAACCTCTGTGTGATCGCGATGGTTTCATCGCTGGCGCGGGCAACTGTATTTATAGACAGTAGTTATACCGAATTAAGGGCCCATTGCGCCAGTTTCAACTGAGTAACCCGGGCATTTCTGAGTATGGACCGGTGAAATCGACTAACGGTCGAAAAATATTCGGTCAAACAGCAGGAAAAGCTGCGACAGACTGTCGCCGTGACCGAGCGGTATCACTATACTGACTCCCCGTTTGTGCACCGCTCTAGTGCAAGCGACTGGAGCGTGCGACCTCTTCCACTCTCCATTCAGAGCCAAGGTAATAATGAGCCTGTTTTCCGCTGTCGAGCTGGCACCACGCGATCCCATTCTGGGCCTCAACGAAGCTTTCAACGCCGATACCCGTAGCAACAAGGTCAACCTGGGTGTAGGTGTTTACTGCAACGAAGAAGGGCGTATCCCACTGCTGCGTGCAGTGATCGAAGCCGAAACCCAGCGCGCTGCCCAGCACGCTTCCCGCGGTTACCTGCCGATCGACGGTATCGTCGCTTACGACCAGGCCGTACAGAAGCTGCTGTTCGGTGCCGAGTCGCCACTGCTGAGCGCCGGTCGCGTGATCACCACCCAGGCCGTCGGCGGTACCGGCGCCCTGAAGATCGGTGCCGACTTCCTCAAGCAGCTGTCGCCGAACGCCGTCGTCGCCATCAGCGACCCGAGCTGGGAAAACCACCGCGCACTGTTCGAAACCGCTGGCTTCCCGGTCCAGAACTACCGCTACTACGACGCCGCCACCCACGACGTCAACCGCAGCGGCATGCTCGAAGACCTCAACGCCCTGCCGTCCGGCTCGATCATTGTGCTGCACGCCTGCTGCCACAACCCGACCGGTGTCGACCTGACGCCAGAAGACTGGAAAAACGTCCTCGAAGTGGTCAAGGCCAAGGGCCACGTGCCGTTCCTCGACATGGCCTACCAGGGCTTTGGCGCCGGCATCACTGAAGACGCCGCCGCGGTACGCCTGTTCGCCGAGTCGGGCCTGGACTTCTTCGTCTCCAGCTCGTTCTCCAAATCCTTCTCGCTGTACGGCGAGCGCGTTGGCGCCCTGTCGATCGTCACCGAGTCCAAGGAAGAGGCCACCCGCGTGCTGTCGCAAGTCAAGCGCGTGATCCGCACCAACTACTCCAACCCGCCGACCCACGGCGCGACCATCGTCGCCACCGTGCTCAACAGCCCAGAGCTGCGCAAGATGTGGGAAGACGAGCTGGCCGAGATGCGCCAGCGCATCCACGGCATGCGCAAGCAGATGGTCGAGCTGCTGGCCGAGTACGGCGCCAAGCAGGACTTCAGCTTTGTCGGTCGCCAGTGCGGCATGTTCTCCTACTCGGGCCTGACCGTTGAGCAGGTCGCGCGCCTGAAGAACGAGTTCGGTATCTATGCTCTGGATACCGGTCGCATCTGCGTCGCCTCGCTGAACCAAAGCAACATCCATGTGGTGACCAAGGCGATCGTCGAGGTCCTGTAATTTACTCAATTGCATAGGGGAGGCTTGACTTCCCCTTAGCAATCAGTAAGATACGCCACAGATTCCGCGATAGCTCAGTCGGTAGAGCAAATGACTGTTAATCATTGGGTCCCAGGTTCGAGTCCTGGTCGCGGAGCCAAACACCTGAAAAACCTCCAGTTGCCCTGAGCACTGGAGGTTTTTTCGTTCTGGCAGATTAAATCGCGCAGCCCGGTCACCCCTCAGGGAAAACCGGGCGGACGATCAGGTCCGGCCGATGGGGTAGAAACAGCCACCACTCCAGACGCCCAGCCACTGCTGGCCATCGATCTGCCTGGGCACCGCCAGTTCGACCAACTGGTAGAAGACATTGCGATGGATCAACGCTTCGAGGTTGCTGCGCATGTGCACGTACGGCGAAGGCTCCTGGGTCTGCGCGTCGATTTCAACGCGCAGCGGATGCTCGGGGCCGGCCTCGACCTGGTCGTCGACATTGCTGGTAAAGCGCAACAATTGCTGCTCACCCTCGCCCTGCACCTCCAGGCTAACCGCAACAAAGGGCGCGTCATCGACCTTGATGCCGACCTTCTCCACTGGCGTCACCAGGAAGTAGTCGTCACCGTCGCGGCGGATGATGGTCGAGAACAGCCGCACCATCGGCTTGCGCCCGATCGGCGTACCCAGGTAGTACCAGGTGCCGTCACGGGCGATGCGCATGTCGATGTCGCCGCAAAAATCCGGGTTCCACAGGTGCACGGGCGGCAGGCCCTTTTCTGCCTTGGGAATCTGCGCCAGCAGATCATTGGCCTTGCCGGTGTCTTGCATCACCCTCTCCTTAACGACTCATGCCCAACAGACTGCGAGCGTAATCCTCGAGCGGCGGGCGGAGCAAATCTTCCGGCTTGTTGTCGTGGAACGTCAGCAAACCGCCGCGGCTTTTGATCCGTGCAGTGTCGATCAGATAACGGGTACTGGTTTCGATCAGCATCAGCTGCACCACGCCGGTATCGATGCCCAGGCGATCCACCGCCTGCTCGTCGTACCACTCATCGCCATTGCCGATACGATCGTCGGTACGGGCAAAACGGGTGTACAGCAGATAATGGGCGCCGACTTCACGCGCCTCGACCAACGCTTGCTCCAGGCCCAGTGGCGCCGGGGCGCGGCGCACCAGGGGAAAGTATTCGACAAAGCCTTTGAAGGCTTCCTCGGCCACGACGTTGGGGCGCGGGTACGGGCCCTTGCCTGGCGGCACGAATGCACCCTGGCCAATGTAAATGAATGAATCAGGCTGCAGGCGCACCGACAGCGAACGACGGGTGTCGCTGTGATCGAGCAGACCGACATCGCTCATGTGATAACGGGCACCCTCGCCCATATCGCTGACATTCATGCAGCCGCCCAGCGCCATCAGCGCCAGCAGCAAAACCAGGCTACGCATCTATCCTCCAGTGGCCGGTGACGGAAAACCGGCGAACAGCTGACAGATGCAGCTTTTGCGCCAGTCTTAGCCGCCGATGATTTTCATCACCGTCGCGCCGCCCGAAAACGCCACCGGCTGCTTGTCGCCAAGGGCTTTGACCAGCAAGCCCTGTAGCGCCGGCAAGGCCTGGTGGCGCGGCTTGTCGAGCAGGTCGCCGATATAGTGGCGGTTGCTCGACGACAGGCAACCGTGCAGCCAGCCGGTGGAGGACAGGCGCAAACGCGAACAGGTACGGCAGAACGGCACGCTCTCGTTGGCGATCACGCCAAAATAACCCTGGCCCGGGATCTGGTAGCGCAAGGCGGTGGCATCCACCGGCGCGTTGGCCTGCAGGTACTCGTACTGCTCGCCGATCAATTGCAGCAAGTGCTCAAGGCTGACGAACTGCTGCAAAAAGGCATTGCTGTCGCGCGCCAGGTGCCCCATGCGCATCAGCTCGATGAAGCGCAGCTCGTAGCCGTGGGCCAGGCAGTACCCCAGCAGTGGCAGCACTTGGTCGAAGTTCTGCCCGCGCAACGGCACCATGTTGACCTTGATCTGCATGCCGGCGGCGCTGGCCTGGCTCATGCCGTCGAGCACAGTGGCCAGGTCGCCGCCACGGGCAATGCGCCGGAAGGCATCCGGATCAAGGGTGTCGAGGGAAACGTTGAGGCGACGGATACCCGCCGCGCGCAGCAACGGCAGCTTGCGCGCCAGCAACTGGCCGTTGGTGGTCAGGCTGATTTCATCCAGGCCCAGATTGGCAATGGAGCTGAGGAAGGTTTCCAGCTTGGGGCTGACCAGCGGCTCGCCGCCGGTGACGCGCACCCGCTCGATACCGGCGGCCTCGACCAGATAAGCCACGCCGCGGGCCATGGCCTCGGCCGAGAGCTCGTCCTGGGCCGCGACCAGACGCTTGCCGTCGGGCACACAATAGGTACAGGCGTAGTTGCAGGCAGCCGTGAGGCTGACACGCAAATTGCGAAAACGCCTGCCTTGGCGGTCGACGATCATGGGTGACTCCGGCATGGGTGAATCGGGCCTGCAAAACCTGACTCAAAAATCAGGTTTTTGCAAGCCTCATACCTGAGTATATTCCTCGCCACCCAATCCCAGTAGCGCCATGGTTTGGCTGAATGTCTCAGCTACCGGCGGTATCCGGGTCGCGCTTGCGCTTGTTGCCCATGCGCACGCCAATGTCCATGAGGAACTGGAAGAAGCCTTCCTGATCTTCCAGGACGTTGCTCCAGAACGGCGAGTGGTAGAGCGCCACGGCCCCATGCACAAGGGCCCAGGCCGCGCAGTAGTGGAAGTACGGCGGTACGTCCTCAAGCTTGCCTTCGCTGATGCGACCCTTGATCAGCAGGGTCAGGCGGTCGAAGTTGGAGGCGCGGATCTTGTGCAGCTCCTCGACCATCTCCGGCACCTGGTTGCCCTTGACCACCTTCTCTTCGAGGCGGTCGAACAGGCGGTAGCGCTGCGGGTCACGCATGCGGAATTCGAAGTAGGCGCGCGACAGGGCTTCCTTGTCGCGGTCGACGTCGGCAGAGTGCAGCAGTTCGTTCAAATCGCGCTCGTAGTCGAGCATCAGGCGCAGGTAGATCTCCGCCTTGGATTTGAAATGCTTGTAGATCGTGCCTTTGCCGATACCGACAGCATCAGCGATCATCTCGACGGTGACACTGTCTTCACCCTGTTCGAGAAACAGCTTGAGCGCGGTATCGAGAATTTCTTGCTCTCGGCGACGAAACTCACGGACCTTACGAGGTTCTTTCTGCATAAGAAGGACTGGATCAAAATCGAAGCCGGTTATTATGCCTAACTTGCGCCAAAATGCACGGATCATCCAACCATGTCTATGTTTCTTGATGAGTTTGAACAGGCCCCGGGGCTTCGTTATCTGAACCATGCCGCCGTCGCACCCTGGCCCAAACGCGCCAGCCAGGCGGTTTCGCGCTTCGCCAGCGAGAACGTTTTGCTCGGTGCAAGAGACTATCCAGACTGGATGGCCATGGAGCAGCGCTTACGTGAACGCCTGATGCGCCTGACGAATGCACCGTCGACGGATGACATCGCATTGGTCAAGAACACCTCCGAAGCACTGTCTTTCGTCGCCTTCGGTATCGACTGGCAGGCCGGCGACCAGATCGTCATCAGCGACGAAGAATTCCCCTCCAACCGGATTGTCTGGGAAGCCCTGGCCGACAAAGGCGTCAGCGTCATCCAGGTAAGCCTCAAGGGCAGCGACCCGGAGGCGGCCTTGCTCGCGGCCTGCGGCCCCAAGGTGCGCCTGCTGGCAATCAGCGCCGTGCAGTTTGCCAGCGGCCTGCGCCTTGACCTGGTGCGTCTGGGCCAAGGCTGTCGTGAGCGTGAGGTGTTGTTCTGCATCGACGCCATCCAGCAATTGGGCGCCCTGCCCTTCGACGTCCAGGCCTATCAGTGCGACTTTGCCATGGCCGATGGGCACAAATGGATGCTCGGCCCGGAAGGCCTCGGGGTGTTCTATTGCCGCGCCGAGGTACGCCCGCTGCTCAAGCTCAGCGAGTACGGCTGGCACATGCTCGAACACATGGGCGACTACAGCCGCAGCGAATGGCAGCCGGCCCACAGCGCCCGGCGCTTTGAATGCGGCAGCCCGAACATGCTCGGTGCAGCGGCACTGGAATCCAGCCTGGCGCTGCTCGAAGAAGTGGGCATCAATCAAGTGGCCACAGCGCTGCTGGAGCGGGTGCACTGGCTCAACGAAGGCCTGGCAGCGATCCCTGGGGTCCGCGTACACAGCCCGCAGGAGCCTGCGCGTCGCTCAGGGATCGTGTCCTTCAGCATTGAGGGCGTCGAGAACGCCCAGGTTTATCAGCGCCTCAAGCAGGAACAGGTGATCTGCATTCCGCGTGGCCCCGGGGTCCGATTTTCCCCGCACTTCTACACACCTAGGCAGATAATCGACGAAACTCTGGCCATTGTGCGCGAGATCGCAGAGCGATGAGTGCTCAGCAGCGGCAGGCGTATTCCAAATCTGTTTAAAAAACGACCAGCTGTGGCTGGCGGCGCGTCAATCCTGGCCAATACTTCAGGTGTTGGCGCAGCGCATCCCCCCATGTGGCGCGCCGATAAAGGTGCTCAGGGACCGCGTGCCTTTGTTTTACTCCTAATGGTCTTAACCCGGATTCACCCCCCAGAACCCGGGTTTTTTTTGCCTGCGGTTTTTACCGCCCGCAGGCTCAGGCCACCCGCGCCAACGGAAACAGGCGCTTGAAGTTGGCCGTGGTCTGTTCAGCCAGTTGCTCATAACTTTCACCGCGCACCATCGCCACGAACTCCGCCACTTCACGCACGTACTCTGGCAAGTTGGCCTTGCCGCGGTAGGGGATCGGCGCCAGGTACGGCGAGTCGGTCTCGACCAGTAGCCGATCGGCAGGCACCTGGCGGGCCACATCGCGCAACGCATCGGCATTACGGAAGGTGACGATGCCCGACAGCGAAATGTAGTAGCCCAGGTCCAGCGCCGCCCTGGCCATGTCCCAGTCTTCAGTGAAGCAATGCAGAACGCCGGCCTGCTTGAGGTCCGCTTCACGCAGCAAGGCCAAGGTGTCGGCGCGCGCCGCGCGGGTATGGATGATCACCGGCTTGCCGGTTACCCTGGCTGCCTCCAGGTGCAGGCGGAACGAGTCCTGCTGCACCTGAGCCGCGTCCGGCTCGTAGTGATAGTCCAGGCCGGTCTCGCCAATCGCCACCACATGCGGGTGCTCCAGCTCCTTGAGCAGCCAGTCCAGCGGCGGAGCGCCATCGGGGGTGAGGTCGAGCGGGTGGATGCCCACCGAGCAGTCGACATCACTGTAACGCTCGCTCAGGTCCTTGACCGCCTGGGCGTTGTCGGCGCTGATGCCGATGCACAGGAAGTGGCCGACGCCGCGCGCGCGGGCAGCGTCCAGGGCCGCATCCAGGGAGCCCTGGTGGGCGGTGAGGTCAAGACGGTCGAGGTGGCAATGGGAATCTACAAGCATGGGTGCATGACAACGCTGAAAAGAAATGAAGGAACGGCGCAGCTCAACGCTGGCCCGGCAACATCGCCCAGGACGACAGCAGCGCCTCGAGCAACAGCACCCGATTGAGGTTGGCCTTGCCCAGGACCTTCTGGCGCTGGGCCAGAATCCAGTCCTGGATCTCCAGGACCCTGGCCTGGCTGCTCTTCTGCGCCAGGTACTGGACCACCTTGCGCATATCGCTCAAGCCTAACCCCTCCTCGTCCTGGGTCAACTGATAACGCAGGACCAGGCTGGACCAGTCGCAGAACCAGTCGAACAGTTGCAGCAAGGGAATGGCATTCCAGGCATCGGCCAGCTGACTAGGCGATTGCTGCTGCTTGAGCAGCTTCTTCACCCCATCGACCACCAGCGCGCGCTGCTCGCGCACACCCTGGGCCTGCAGACTGACGGCCGCCAACGGCGAGCCGGCGGCCAGGCTGAGCAACTCCAGGCGCTCCTGCTCGTCGCAGTCGGGCAAGGCCTGTTCGAGCCAGGCCAGGCTTTGCTCGCGGCTCGGCAGCGGGCAGGCCTGCTGCTGGCAGCGGCTCTTGATGGTTGGCAACAGGCGGCTGGGCTGATGGCTGACCAGCAGCAGAACAGTATTGCCCGAGGGCTCTTCAAGGCTTTTGAGCAAGGCGTTGGCGGCGTTGACGTTCATCGCCTCGACCGGCTCGATCAAGATCACCTTGCGCCCGCCCAACTGCGCAGTCTGCACCACGAAAGACACCAGCTCGCGGACCTGGTCGACCTTGATCGGCTTGTCGGCCTCTTCCGGCTCCAGCACGTAGTTGTCCGGGTGGCTGCCGGCTGCGAGCAACAGGCATGACTTGCACTGCCCACACGCCTGCAGCCCTTGCACACGCTGGCACAGCAGCAAGGCCATCAGGCGCTCGGCCAGGGCCCGCTTGCCAATGCCTTGCGGGCCGTGCAGCAGATAGGCATGGGCATGCTGGGTGCGCCCGGCCAGTTGCTGCCACAGCGCCTGCTGCCAGGGAAACGCCTCAGCCACGGCAACGCTCCAGAATCTGCGGCAGCAAGGCGTCCAGCGCCTGCTGTACCTGGGCCAGCGGCAAAGCGGCATCAATCAGCCGGTATTGCTGCGGCGAAGCCTGGGCGCGAGCCAGGTAGGCCTGGCGCACGGCTTCGAAGAAGGCCTGGCCTTCCTGCTCGAAACGGTCCAGGCGGCCGCGGGCGGCAGCGCGCGACAGACCGATCGCCACCGGCAAATCGAACACCAGGGTCAGGTCCGGGCGCAGATCGCCCTGGACGAAATTCTCCAGGGTGGCGATGCGCTCCAGCGACAGGCCGCGCCCGCCGCCCTGATAGGCGTAGGTGGCATCTTGTTTTGGAATTACGCTAAATGGAAACAAGCAGGTATACTCTTGAAGAAAAAAAATGTAAACAAGAAGAAAACCTCATACAAATCAAGGAGCTCGGTGAGATGAAGAAGGTAGTTGGGCTAGCCGCGAAGGCCAGATCAGGTAAAGACACGGGAGCTGCGATCCTGCTTCAGCACCCGGAGGTAACAGCATATGCCCTCGCTGATCCGCTGAAACGCGGTTGCCAAGCTCTCTTCAATCTCTCAGATGCTCAGACTTGGGATGATAACGTAAAGGAGCTCAAGGTAGACGCTTGGGGCCTCTCGCCAAGGGAATTCTTCCAGCGGGTGGGAACTGAGTGGATGAGAGCCCACAACCCCCTGCATTGGCTCATGAGAGCGGATCGCGAGATCTATGCTCCGGAGGCTATTTCTCCTATCACCCCTGCGCAGCTATCGCACCCAGAGCTGCCGTTCATTCTCGCTGCTAAGGCATTCTTTAACCTCAGCGATGAACAGTGCTGGGATGCAAGTGCGACGAACGAAACCGACAAGTTTTGGAAGATGACTCCTGCGGAAATGATTGGTTTGGTTAAAGCCAAAGCATTGCAAGACTTCCCAGACTTCTTTGAGCGCAGAAGTGCCACCCCTCTCCAGCCAATAAATGAATCAGAATATATCAAGAAGCCGATCCTTAACACTGACGGAAAGTGCATCATCATTATTAAAGATATTCGATTCGAGAACGAAGCTGCGTACATCAGAGGATTAAATGGTGCGATTTGGCATATTGTCAGAGACAATGCTGAATCAGTTAATACGCATTCTTCTGAATTTGGCATAAAAGCAGAACCAGCCGATATTGTGATAAAAAACAATGGCACCCTGGCCGAATACAAAACAACCCTAGATGAAGCTTGGAAAGCCCTGTCAAAGACAATTAAAGACCGGGACTAAAAATGGAGCATCTATTTAACGCAAAGAAAGTAGTGCACGACACCGTCATGACCTCAGATAACATTGAGGTCGAGTGCACTTACCAAGGCCATCCATTTTACAGCATCGGCAAGGCTATTTGCGTCGGTCTTCATTTGGTGTTCTTGAAATATTGCCCCGTGAGAACGCGTGTTTCCGCAAGCAGCCTTCGCAGAGCGATCTGGATTTTTTTTGACTTCGCACAAGTGTTTAACCTTCGCCAACCGAGGCCATTGCAGATAAAGACTATCTCAGATATCAGCACTGAGGTTTTCAACAAGTTCCAACATTACCTGCTCGAGAATGGGGAGCCGATTACTAACGCAGGCGCTCTGAAAACTGCCTTGAACAATGCGGCTTCGTTAACAGAAGCAATCCCTGACCTTCTACTACCACATGTGATTAAGGCAAACAACCAGCCTAGAGCCCCATTGAATGATGAAGCTGATGAAGCCCTTGCAAAGGCACTCACAAGGCACATAGATATTCTCTATACAAAATTAGCTTTTCGCATCGAAGTCCACGCAGCAGAACCTTACACCTTCGATGAAATATTCAATTTAGTATCCCCCAATTACTCAAAATCCAATATTTTCCAGTGGGTGCAATCATTCCGGGATGCGGGAAAGCCAGTTTCTGATAAAACTCTTCTGGGTCGACTTTCAGCCTCCCCAGAGATCGAGCTACGTAAAATAGCCGCCCAAACGAACTGGCATCAACTATTTTATAAAGCCTATGATGACCGCGAAAAAACCTACAGGTTCAGCAACCCACTCAACCCTTTTGACGATGTTAATATTTTTGGCTTCACGCCAGCCCCCGCTCGAGCAATCAAAACGCTGATTAATTCGGGCTACCCTTTTAACACTGACCTACAAGTTATTGGCGAAAAATATGGCACTGTCGGCATCAGCAGCCCAAAAAAATGCAAGGATGTCGTACAGCTTCTAATGTTGAGATGGCGCGCTCCCATCAGGACTTCATACACCAAATCACTGCCTGTCTGGGATGAGCTCCTTGGCATGTATTATCCGACCATGCTCGACATGGCGTGTCTTATTCAGTTCATCATGCTTCAAACTAACTGGAATAAGGAAACCGTCCTAGCTCTGGATCCAGATAATTATGAACATGCGCTGACTGGCGCCATGAATGAAGAGCATGTCGTACTGCAGTCAGAGAAAAACAGAAGTCAAGGCGTAGGAAAACCTTTCTATGCGCCCAAGGAAATCATCGCTGCAAGCAAACGTTCAGACAAATACTCGGCCTGGAATTTGTTTGCGCTTGCCAATAGCCTTTCGGAGCCTCTCAAACAGTACCCCTTCGACTACATTAACCACGGCAAGACAGAAGCAGACTATAGTCCAGCATTTCTATGCATTCGGTTTTTCGCCGACTGGGTGAGCAAGGGAGGCCGACACACATCAGCGTCCAATGAAAAAGCTTTCCTGCAAGGAATCAAGCAGTTCCTCAAGAAATATGAAATCTATGAGGCAGGTAACAGACTAACCAGTGCTAAAGATCTTACCGTGCGCCTACGACCTACATGGGTCAAGCGTCGAAAGCAGTCTGGGGACACTTCGCATGGACTCCTTGCGCTGTTCTTAGGACATAGCACCCCCACTACTACTGACATTCACTACGACAACTCTCCGCTGGCTCAGGCGAAGCGCTACGATCGACTTGAGTCCGAATTGGAGGCAATTGTTAAATTGATGTACTCGGGAAGGTTCGAGGGTATGCTCGGCACCTCTCCACAAGAGGCTGTCAACCTCCCTTTTAAAGTCTTCCATATTCCGGGCATGGAAAAACCACTTTGGGCCTGCACGAATCAAAAGAAACCGACCTGGCACGGAGCAAGAACACGCGTTCAACCGGATCAGAGGTGCTATGTAGTGAGCAAGTGTATTTTCTGCTCTCAGGCATTTATGTTCGAAGACTCTCTACCTTATTTGATGGAGCGTCGAATTCACGCCGTTGAGATTCTGGATGATCAGCCGCCTTCAGTATCGGATTACAGCAATGATATTGAGATCGAGATCTTGAAAATCGATTCGATTTTGGACAACTGGGAAGATGATCGGGCGATCAAAGAAGCCTCTCGATATCAACGCCGCAACACACCACTGCTGCCTAGAGATTTGAATTTTCTCCAAGTTATCCTTGAAGAGGAAGATAAAGAATGACACACAAGTTATCTAAAACAAGCGAAGCAGAATCGATCAGCTTGGAGGAATCGCTTGAGATTGATTTTCGCGACGACCTCCAAGATGCTGCTGAGCTGGAGCTTGAACGTCTTCTTCAAGAAACTGGCGGAACGGTGAAGCAGACCCACAGCTCGCTTTTGAAGAAGCTTGAGCTGTTCCCAGATGGATATTTCCCAGTTTCAGCTTATTCGATGTATAGCGAACCTAGCTGGGTTATTTTTAAAGACCAGTACGGGACTGCCACTCGCCTGTCGTTTGAAGGCCTGCTTCCTCACGTCGCCTCAATCAAAAAATCGATCATCTATCACCTGATCCCCGAGTTTGCACCATTCGGTGGGATTCGCGCCTACTCTACTACCAAGGGTCACAGCGCAAACTTCCGAGTCCTGAACAAGTATATCTTCCAAGATAACCACCTTGCAGGTGATGTCGAGTCCTTATCTTTTATCACTCCGCAACTCCTTATTAAAGCTCTCAACAAAGCAAAAGAAGCACCGGCCTTCACTCATTATCACTATCTTTTCCACCACATTCGTTTCTGGCTCTCGCTTAGCGCCCAACAGCTGATTCCGGTTGAGCATCGGATTTCTGTGTCGGCTAATGCTGTCGACACACCAGAACGCAGGAAGGATGTAATCCGCCATTTTACAGGCTCGCTTTCCACTTGGATTCCGTTCACCGAGCCTGAACTCAAGAAGCTGGCCGAGTACGCCTTCTTTTGGACAGACAAGGCGACGCCCTTGCTTCTGCAAGCTAGGGATTTCATTAAATCGAATAACCTCGCTGAATTCAGTTCGAAAACACTTACGCGTTACCAAGAAGATCCCGCCTTGGAAAACGCCTTGAATCTTGAGATTAACGGAACGCAGGTTCTATCAGTGACCAAGATTGCACGTCAGTACGGAGGCGCGCGCTCATGGAACTACTCCTGGGTACGCAGCTATAAAAGCGCCCTCGATGCAATTCGGAACGCACTATATATTTTGGTAGCTCTGGTTACCGGGTTGCGAGCCAGCGAACTTGAACCACTCACATTTGAACACGTCATCAAGGGTAAGGATGGGAGGTTTAAGCTTCAGGTAACTCGCTTCAAAACTAGTCAGGATCCAAATTACAAAGGTGATACAAGCTTTATCCCTCTCCCCAGGTATATCGGAGAGAAGATTGAGGAATACAAGCAACTCAGATCGATTTATGGGCTAGAACGCGAAGGTTACTTGTTCCAGTCCAACCGTAGCACTAAGAAAGTCAACCGTCAGTCTTCGATTAGGGTTGAGCGGATTACTGATGAGCTCGAAGAATTGCTTGGGATTGAGCGCATTCATACTCATCGTTTCCGAAAAACGATCGCGGAAATCCTGATCAATCGTAGCGAGCGGAACATTGACATTATCCGCCTTCTTTTTGGACACGTTAGTTATGCGATGACGCTTCGATACATTGGGCGCAACCCGTACATTGTCCAAAGTGTTGCCCATGCGATTGAGCAGAACTACATCGAAGATTTCACCGACATTATCACGTCGGTTAAAACCTCTGGCTCTTCGGGCGAAAGTGCTCGTCGTCTTGTTGAGAAGATCACTGCGCAACCCGATGCCTTCAGCGGAAAGCAGCTTAAAGTAACTATTTTTACTTATGTGAGTCATCTGCTTTCTTCTGGCGAACCTTTGTTCATTCACCGCACAGCAGTGGGCAGCTATTGCGTGAGCACAGAGCTCTACTCCTCACCTGAGCTACCGCCATGCTTGGCGCACAACAATGGTATTGTGAAAAACGCACTCCCGGATCCTCTCTTCTGCGATACAGCGTGCCCACATGCAGTGATTGTAGGTAAAGCGGCTAAAGCCCTGGAAGACAATACTAACTTCTATCAACTGATGCTGAATAAAGCTAGCGACACGCTGTCAGAGGCCTCCAAAGCTATGCTCCGGCGAAAGCTTTTGGAAAACTCACGACACCTGGAAGCACTGAGAAATGATAAATCGTATCAGCTCATTCCTTCGGTGGAAGCACAAGCATGAGTAGCCAAGACACTCGCAACAAGCTGATTGGTATTATCAAGCAGCACCAGCTCGATAACGGCATGTCCAAACTACCCGTTGGAAAGCTTTCCGAACTTTCCGGCATTACCCGACAGGCATTCAACCGTTATTACGGTGACCTGAAGGAATATGCTACTGGAAAACAATCCATTGCCAGACTACTGGTTGACGACAGCGCTTCACTGAGTGAAATGCTCGAAAACAGGGAAGAAAAAATTGCCCAACTGAAGCAGGAGCTTATTAAGGCGAGTATTGCCCATAAAGAAGAGCTTGAAAAGGCCATTGAGCATCATATTACATCATTGATGAACAATGACATCATGGTCTACGAATCAGGACAGATAAGCTCGACGCTCATTAACCAAAACAATCACAACGCTTATCTGAGCAAGCGGGTTACTGAGCTCGAGGTAAGAAATGCTAAAATGGTGGCGGACGCTGTATCTGCCCCAACCTCTACTGGTAGTAATTACACTACAAACTCGGCAAAGAATTTTATCGCACTTGAGCTAGATCTCAAGGCAGCGCGGAAGGCTTATGCATCTTCAAATGATTTCTCAGCTTATGAGGATGCCAAAGACACCGAGATTCAGAAAGCCATCAAAACCGTCAATTCCCTACCAGACTCTCAGAACGCTGACGTTGTTATTTTCCAAGAGCGATACATATCGGACTTCAATCTATTTTGTAAAAAGATCTACCCTCGGGAGAGCCATACGCTGGTCGCACTGCAACTCCCTCTTTATAGTCGCGAAGAGATTCAGCTTGTCGTAAAAGAAATCCGCCCCATAAACTCCATTTCAATTCATATTCCTTACAGCTCATCGGACGCTGTTATTTCAGCAAAGCGCCAATTCAGCTTTAGGGACGTACCTGCTGAAGAGTTGCAGGACGCTGATACGGCCAAAACCCCATTGATGGATTGGGGGTTTGATTCTATTCAAATAACCAGGATCAAACAGGGCGACTGATGATTAAGTTCGAAATCAAGGTCATAAAATACCTCAGTGTAATGCTTGGCACCAATGTTAAGCATTACGTACTCCTAGCGGAGCACAAAGGCAAAACAACACTAATAAGCATTCCAAACCTTTACCTTTACAACAAAAGCCGATCATCACTACAAACATCAAAAAGATATGCAACCTTGCTAGCTCAGTTCTATAGATTTCTTTCCACCCAAAAGCGATTCAAATCTCTAGAACCTGGCGATTACCACATTCACGCCACGAACACCGAACTGCGTCAATGGCAAATATATCGACAGGTAAATAGGGTAAACAAAGCTAGTCCACACCCAACATCTGAAACCATATTCAACGATGCTTGCGTTGTGCTCTATTTCTTCAAATGGCTATTCGACGAAGGCATACCCACCAGCGTCAAAATCTCTTTAAAGACTTGGACTGCCAACTTTAAGGATAGACGCATGCTTAGCTATATAGCCAAAAAAACTAGATTCGCCCTCGACTCGAACCCCATCCGAGTGCTTGATAAACAATCACGACAAAAAAAGGCGGTACACCTAATTAAACATAGCGAGGTTAAGACCTTACTGTCAGCATATCCTGATAAAGTTTATGCAACACTTTTCAAGTTTGCCTTAGCCACAGCGATGCGACCGATGGAACTTGTTAAATTTCCCTACATGGGTAATGGCAAAAATCGCCATGTTCTACCCTATAGCGAAATGGACAAAGAGTCTAAATCTTTTTCATACGAGGTTTTAGGTAAGGGTAACAAGCTCAGGGACATTATTATTCCTGCATATGCCCTTAAGCTTCTCGACGATGAATACATCAAGACCGAGTATCTTGCTCGGGCCAAGCTGTACCGAGAGAGGTTTGGCCACAAATGCCCTCTGTCGACCCTGTTCCTGACATCAGAAGGTGTTCCGGTAACTCAAAGCATGATCTCGAACGCGACCAATTATGCTAAGAAGCTTGCCATTGCCAAAGACCCTAGCTTCAGCGTTACGAATATTTTCTATCACGCCAGGAAATGGTGGCCAACCATGATGATGGTTCAGCATCATAACGGTGAAAAAATTCTAGAAAAGAACGCCGAGGTCATGCACCTTGCCCTCACCCAAGTAATCATGAACCAAATGGGTCACGAGGATCCAATTACTACGTACAACCACTATTTGGTTCTTGCGCGATATTTAATCATGGCGAACAAAGGGATAACTCACGAGACAATTCATGAAGACGCTCTCAACATTCACCAAGCGTTAGAAATGTTCGGATGATAGGTAGGGCTCAAATTGATAGGTAAATGACATTCGTCGGATCCTACTCGTAGGCGGTCACTTTTCCCAATTGCGTATCATGCTCATACCATCAAAGCATTCGATAAATGGCTGTCTCTCGCATAGCAGAGACGGCACCAACCCATCTCCCTCACAATCGCTCGCGTAGCCGCTTCGGTAGTAGATGCTTAAAGTTCGACGATGCGAGGCAGCCTGAAAGCTATCCACCTAGCTGATCCACCTGGATAGGTTTGTGACCGCGCCACCATTGAAAAAGCCCCCTTAAGGGGGGCTTCAGCAAACTACCGGTGGCAAATGTTACCGGGCGAGCCAACCTTCAACCACATCGGCACCGTGCTGGGCTTTCCATTCCTTGAGCAGCTTGTGGTTGCCGCCCTTGGTCTTGATGACCTCTCCGTTGTGCGGGTTCTTATACTGCTTAACCTGGCGAGCGCGACGTGGAGTCTTTTCAGTTGCTGCCGGAGCAGCGACACGCCGGTTTGCCTGTGGATCCAAGATGTTGATAATGTCGCGAAGGCTATAGCCGTACACGGCCAGCAAGTCACGCAGTTTGGTCTCAAACTGAATTTCTTTCTGCAGCTCCGAACTGCCCTTCAGGGCTTCGAGCTCTGCGAGTTGTGCGGCGAGCTGCTGCTCAAGTTGGCGGAATTCCGCTAAACGAGACATGAGTGATCCTTTGAAATGGATTACAAGGAAACAAGCGGAATATCCTAAACCATTTCAAGAGGTTCAATACAGTTGTTCTCCGCTCAGGGGCGAGCCTGTTTAACAATGCTGTTAGCCCTTCTACCGTGCATTGCATGCTATGGTGGCAGTTCAACGAAAAGGCCCTGAATATTTGCTGAGACAGTCATCCACCGCTTGCTGTATCAACAACGGCCCAGCGCTCTGCTCCGTTGTAGTCATCACCGCCTACCGCGATATAGACCTGTCCCGCCTCATCGACTGCGTACACGCCTGGTCGTTCGCATTGAGGATCTCGAACCTCATTTTTCCAAGCGTACACCTCCCCTTCCCAGATCATCACAATCCCGCCCCGGCGCTCCTCATTCTTTGCTCGCCATTGGGCAGCAGTTGCGCGCAGTGCATTCCAAAACGCCTTCATAGATCGATTTCCCCTTTATTGGCTCTCGGTTGCAGTATCAGGCACTCAGCAGCGGAAATGAAACACTCAACAACAAACCTCCCTCCTGGCCATTCACTTGCAGTAGACAGTCCAAAGCTCATCGACTCGGGTGGTGAAGCTCTGACTCATCATCTCCCTGCGCATGCCCTAGCTTGGATCGACAGGCACGCTAGCCAATTGGACTGCCCCCGGCACCATAGGCACCTTGTAGTGGTCAACTAATCCCGGACACTGCGTTAAGTTTTTCCTCGGCCACAGCTGGCGCCAGCTCGCCGTTGAATTGATGTGGTCGTTGCCAGTTGTAGCGCTGCATCAAAAACCGGCCGATATCCTGCTGTGCCAGCGAAGCGCTCATGTAGCCTACTGTCGGTACCCATTCCGTTTTCAAGCTGCGAAACAGCCGTTCCATCGGTGCTATCGTGGCAGTTTCCGCGGCGGCTCATGCTCTGTTTGAAACGATAGCGCCACAGCCGCTGACGGAAGCTTCGGCTGCCGTATTGGCTTCCTTGGTCGCTGTGAAACAGAACGTTCTGTGACCGACCACGCTGCTCATACACCATATCCAAAGCCTCGAGCATCAGGCTGGCAGCTTCGCGCTTGAATTCTGGGGGTAATCCGAAAGGGAGCCTTGCCATGATTGGCGATTCGCAGCGATGCGATCGAGACGGCCCTGGAACTGTCAGCATCTAAGACTTTCACTTCGGTCGGGCCCCTACAGGACGGATCCAAACGCTGGTGCAATTTGTGGGGCTTATACTTAAACCCTTAAGGAATGTCAGTACCCAAAAAACATCTTTCGATCTTCTGCCTTGTGGAGGTTGTGCCTGGCCACATGATAAAACTTGGGCTGAACACTTTCCGAAAACAATGCAAAGGGAAGCTCATCAATACAGATTTCGGCCACCACAGCGCTAAAATCTTTATCATAGCAATCCTGTAGAATCTTAAGGTTAGTCGACGGAAAGCTATCCTTGAACTCTTTGTTGAATTCAGGATAAAAATATCTGATCAAAGCAGCCTCGTACAAAGATATCTTCTCAGCCTCGGTAGTATTATAGGCTTTGTCAATACCTTGCTTTATCCGGGCATCGCCACTATCTCCGTTTTTTGCGTACGGATTAAGCATCGTAATAAGCTGGTTACTTGGCTGAATTGCCAGCAACAACAATGTCAACTTATAGCCTGCGGGGACACCCTTTAGCGCGATTTTCTGCAAGGTTTCGTGCTTCAAGAGTCGATCAATCGCATTCCTTGATCCCTCTTTCCCGTAGGCTTGTCCGATGTACTTGACTTCGAACGTCACGGCCTTGAATTCGCTGCTCAAGCGAGACTGGGCCTGCTCCATATCTGGCCAGTAACGTTCACCTTCCGCGTCCTCCATGCACCAATATCCCTCATCCTCCTTCAGAGTCAAGCCAGGCACTTGATAGTCAACGCCATACTCTTGCCCAAGCACTTTGAGCTTAAGAGTCAACCTATCATCAATTTGTTCGGCCCCAACAAAATCTACGATCGGCGTATATCCGATGCAGTAGATATGACACTTATCAATAACTTCCATCATAGGCTGCAGAAGTTCCTTGTCATAAATAGCTTCTGCAGGAATGGTGCAGTAGCTATAAGCATACATCCCTAGCGCATGCTCCACGTCATTTAACGCACGTCCAAACACCCCGCCCATGCCAGCTCCCTTTGGTTCCGTGCTCACTCGTAGCTCTCCCTCGCATTTCTGCACCAAGGCTAAACAATGCAGTCATTAAATAGAACCGAACAGATATGGACAAGCATGAAGCCTCGAAAAATCGGTGCCACCGCTCAGGTCATGAATCGCGGTGATTGAGCCGTGGCGGATGCCCAGGCTCTCATGTACTAGACCACCAGGGCCAGACTATCAGGGCGCACCTAACTGGCGTTGATGTAGCGAAGCGACCTGCAGCCCGGCCAACGAATCTGAACAAACTGAAGAGTGTGCTGGAATGCAAGGAGGCTGGCTTGAGTCAAGCCGAGACTGCTAGGGAAATCCTGAAAAAGACTTCCTGATTTGGCAAAATCCCCGGACACCAATCGCCGAGCTTTTCAATGAAGCAAATGACCTTCGCCGATGCCGAGT
>NZ_JBIUWO010000009.1:0-294463 GCF_044743505.1 Pseudomonas sp. NPDC087612 | reverse complement strand
CAGCCCAAGTGAACGGGCGGCATCGATATGGCTGTAGCCCTGGTCGAGCACCAGGCTGGCAGCTTCGCGCTTGAATTCTGGGGTAAAGGTACGACTTTGCTTGGTCATCAGACACCTCTCTATGGCGAGCATTTTCGCCTAAATGGGTGTCCGGAATCATTAGACCACTACATTTAGACCAACCTAGCCGGGGTGGCGCGCTTCGTTGAAGGGGGTGATATGCTTCGCTTCCAATAGGCGGGAGAGTGGTAATGCGCCAAAGGCTGCAGCAGCTTCGAGAGTGGCTCACACCGCGTAGGCGGCTATGGATGGGCATAGCTCTGATTACAGTCACTATCGTTGTGCCAATTGTCAGTCCAGGAACCACCGTCAGTTGGCTTATCGGACCTGCGAGCGTTTTCTTCGTGGGTGCCTTTATGCCCCCTACCAACCAAAAATGATAAGGCGCTGGCGGGCCGCGCGGGAGAATCAGGCGCGGCGCACCTTGTATCGTGCGCTTATTGAAATGGCAGCTGCCTCGAGTCTGTCACCAGAACGGGCTGAATAAAGCCTTCGATGTCACCAGCCAGCCACGATTGTTCTGTTCTTGATAAGTAAAACTTAACGGCTGCGCCCGATTCGTCGGTCGACGCTACTGCGATCAATGTCTGCTGTGGATACTGTGTGCGCCACTGCTGAAACACTGCGTTGATCAACAGCAAGGCCTGTGCAAGATTATCGCCTGTGAGGTAGTTGAATTGACCCAGCATTCAACGCTTGTCTCGTCCGGGCGGAGCGATCGCTGAACAGTTCCAAGTCTTTTCTTGAAAGCGGCGTGAATCGCCTAACGCTACCACTGAAGGCAACTGGCCGATCATCGCTAGAAGGGAACGATTTGCCTCGCAGCATCACCCCGGACTCGCTAGGATGGGCTGAATTTGTATTTTTGCCAGGCGATGATTGAATGTTCCAGGACTTAAAAAACAGTGCCCCGTACAGCAGCATGCTAAGCAAACTCCAGCCTGTTGCCTCATCAATGCTTGCACACCTGAGCGAATGCTATCCGTCTCTTCCCGAGGATTACAGTACGTTCCTAAAGGAATTCGGAAGCGGAGCAGTAGGTGCGGAGCAGCCGCTGTTCATTCTGTATGACGGTCTGCTAGCGCCGAATGAAATTTACGATGCTGACAGTGCCACCGCGCTGGAGGGAATTCTGTTGTTCGGTGATGACATGCAGGGCTACTGCGCAGGCTTCGATACCGACAACGCCTGGCAGGTAGTTGAGATTGATCCGATCGATGGGCAGGCTCATGTAGTTGCCGCCAGTTTTCAGGAGTACCTGCGCGATCTGTTGAATTAGCGGCGAGGCTCTATTCCCTCCGCAGTTACCGTCGTTGTATTCAAGCGCTCGCATTTGCGAGAAGCCGACAGCGAACTGTAGTGGAGGGCGAAGCCTTTTGCTCGATCGCAGAGCACCAGTCGTTGTGCCAGGGGGCGTGTCGACTCATCCACGCGTGCATCCACTCAGATATCAGCGTTGGTTGCATGCACTGCTTGAGCTTTCACCCCAAATAACCGGTCAGCTATCCGCCGACCTCGCTCCAGCCCCTCCGCCGTCAACCAGATAGATTTTCTCTTGTTTATCGGATCATTAATGAAGCCCTGCTCATGCAGTCGATTCATGATCTCGAAATCGAACCCTTTCCAGGCATTGCCATCGTCGGAACTAAAGGCTACCAACAGGGCAAGCACGGCATCTTCAATCAGTTTGTCGTCGTATTCCATGATCGTTGCTCCGCTCGTATTTGAGTATCGCGCATGAAATCCAGTAGCAATTGGCAGCCCTGCGCGGCGGTACGCAGAGCCAATAACAATGTACCATCAGAATCTCCGCCGTTTCAGCCACCAGCCTCAATCACCAGCAGATGCCCGAAGCCGATAGCTAACAAAGCGCACGCCATCCAAACAAACTTCCCCATCCGGCTGAAACCCTAACCGAAGCATCCCCTTGACCCGTGTTCTGCTAGGCGCAAGCAAAACGGTAACTGATTCCAGCCCCATCTCCTGAAAGGCTCGCCGAACGATCTCAGCAAAAATCGCTTTGCCACAGCCCCAATAGTCCGGAAGTAAAACAAGCGCCAGGTCGGCATCACCTTCTGTTAACTGCAGCCCACCCCAGCCGGCAAACTTCTGATCCACCAAGAAAGCCCACGGGCCATAGCCATTAACCTGCCACTGCGACTCTTTCTCGGCGACCCACGCTGCGCATTTGGCTTCGTCAAAGTCGGGGCGGCCCAAAGGCATGTGGCGCAAGACCCGCGGGTTGTTGTTGAGCTCAATGATGTCGGCGCTGCTGATTTCACTGAGTCGCTTGAATTGCAGGTCCATGCTTTGCCTTTTCCGCAATGTTTGATGCGCGGGTTTGCACTCGCGCAGGCCAACCAATCTAGCCGGCGGGCTTGAAACTAGCAGCCCCTTTCGCAAGCTCAACCGCAGCAGTAATCGCTGCTCGCGCTTGCGGGCTGTTCTTCCAGCAGGTCGAGCCCAGTGCCGCTGAGGCCTGAGCCAGTATGTCACTGACATCCGCCTTGCCCAGTTCTGCCAGCGATTCAATCCCCATCTGTTCGAGCCGGGTAATGACGGTTGGGCCGACGCCCTTGAGGGTGAGCAGTGCAGCGCGTTCGGTCGGTGAAAACGGCATTTGCGAAATCCTTTTCTGGGTAGCTTGGGGAATGTTCAGGTATAGAAACACCGCAACTTGGCTTGGGTCGATGCACAGACCTGTGCCTGAAACTTCGCATCGTCCGAATGCCAGCACAACGCGTAGCCACAGCAATTGGGCACGTGGTTGGCAATTTCATACGCCCGCCATTGCGTCATTGCCTGGCCATCAATTGTCTCTGGCGTGTATTCAAGTAACCAGGCAACGGCATTGATGAACTGCCCATGGGAGAACACTGCAATGTCCTGGGCAGGATGTGCGGCAAGTTGTTCCAGGAATGCCTTCGCCCGAGCCACGAAGTCCAGAAACGACTCTGCTCCGGCACCATCCCTGAATGCCGGGTCTGATCTGGCCCAGTACGCTTCAACCCAGTTGCGACGTTGGGCCACTGTCGTGTCGGTACAGCGCGCAGGTTCAAGGTAGGTGAACTCTTGCACAGCCCAGGTTTCGAACGGCACGGCAGGGAAGGCGGTGGCCGTTGCCCTGGCGGTTGCCTGGGCTCGAAAGAATGGCGAGGCAACAATTAATTGCGGCGCCTGGGTGAACGAATGGGCCACCCGCTGCGCTTGTTCGATTCCCTTTTGAGTAAGGGCAATGCTCGCATGATCGCGACTGGCTTGGCCTGCGTTGGCAGCGCTTTCGCCGTGGCGAATCAGCTTGATGTGCTTCATTGACGACCTGTCTTTTCAACGTGAGTGTTGATTGTCCTGTTGCGCAGCATAACGGCAATCTGGTTTAAGATGGTGCATCATGGCTGACTGCCATGCAGCCACAAGACAAGGAGGTTTGACATGACCAACCCAAGCAAAAAGCCTTTCATCCTGGCCGGCGCGCCACTGATTGCCATGGGCTCGGGCTTCATTGCCGTGGGGTTATCCGGGCAACCTGCATTTGCTTACACCGGTCTGGGCTTGTTAATGCCCGGCATCGTACTGGTTGCGATCGAATTCTATTCGAGACGTCGACGGGCTTGAGTGAGCCGCGACAGCATTCGAAGATAAGGATATCCGTGCAAAACCCACAACCGACCGACCCCGCTGAACGCCCTGCAGCAAACCCGCCCGATACATTGATGAACTGGTCGATCAAGGCGCGCCTGATTGCGCCCAGGGACCTGCGCAATGGCATCCTGGCGATGACCATCGCAGTGCTCGGGGCGGCCGGTATGTTCAGTTGGCTGGGCGCCGACAAGTGGGTCTACGGGCTATGCGCGGTGATGTACGTCCTGATGCTGCTGTTATTAACGGTCAGAACCCACCTTTCATTCCAGCTCACCCGCGACGGCATAACCATCAGCAAGTACGTGCGCTCCGATCGCGCCGCCAGGATCACCATCGTCGTGGTTGTGGTAATCGAGGCGCTGCTGATGCTCTGGCTGGCGGTCGCGACCGGCACCTGGTGGCTGTTGCTGACGCCGCTGTTTATCGCTTATATCCTGTTCACTCGCGAGATGGTGCCGCCTTCGCCCGAAGCCTGTGCTAAACATGAACATGGCCCCGGGTGGGAGCAATATCGCTACCTGACCATCGACCGCAAGCGCCGGATCCTGGTCCCGCATATCAGTAACCTGTCCATCGGCTTCGAACTGCGCCTGCCCGACATAGCGATGTTCGAACAGTGCCTGGCGCTGTTGCGTGAGCTGTTACCTGCCGAGGTTGAGTATCTGGAGCGGGATTGGGAGTTTGCGTGATCTGCAGCGGGGCGGTTCAAACAGCCGCTCAAATGAACCCCTCAAAAAAACAATCCCCGAATACCGGGGATTATTTTTACGTGGCGCTAAGCAACTTATTGCTTCCCCGTTCCCTCCGGCAACGCATAAGCAATGATGTAGTCGCCCACATCCGGCGAATGGCTCATGCCGCCCGCCGAGATCACCACATATTGCCGGCCGGTGGCCGGCGACTGGTAGATCAACGGCGCTGCTACAGCACCGACCGGCAGGCGGGCTTTCCACACTTCTTTACCGGTGGCCGAGTCGAGCGCGCGCAGGTAGTAATCCTGGGTACCGGCAAAGAACACCAGGCCAGACGCTGTTGAGGTCGGGCCGCCAAGGGTCGGCATGCCCAGCGGGATCGGCAGGTGGGTTTTGATTCCCAGCGGGCCGGTGTCCTGGACGGTGCCCAGCGGCACTTGCCAGACCAGTTTCTGGGTATTCAGGTCGATGGCGCTCATGCTGCCAAACGGCGGGCTGTTGCACGGTACGCCCAGGGGGGATTGCAGAATGTCGATTTTCACCCCGCCATAAATGCCGGCAACTTGCGGGCGAATGGTGCCCATGAAGCCAGGCACCTCGTCGGTCGAGACTTTAAACTTCTTGGTGTTCTCCTTGGTAACCAGGGCCATGCGCAGCGGTACGCGCATGTCGTTGACGAACATCATGCCGGTGTTTTCGTCGATGGAAATACCACCCCAGTTCATGCCGCCCAACAGGCCCGGCCATTCGATGTAGGGCTTTTCGGTTGGCGGGGTGAAGGGGCCGACGTAGACGGAGTCCTTGAACATGATGCGGCAGTACAGTTGGTCGAAGGTGCTCACGCCCCACATGGACTTTTCAGTCAGTGGCTCGGCACCAATCACCGGCATGCCCACCGAGTGCGGTTGGGTGGGCGCCAGGTGTTCGCCTTCTGCAGCAGGTGCAGTCGGCACCGGGCGCTCCTGCACTTCGGTAACCGGCTGGCCGGTTCGGCGGTCCAGTACGAAGATGTTGCCGGTTTTACTGGTCTGGATCAGCACCGGGGTTTTTTCGCCCTGGGCATTCTTGATGTCGTACAGCACCGGCTGCGATGGCAGGTCATAGTCCCACACGTCGTGGTGAACGGTCTGGTAAACCCATTTCGCTTTGCCGGTCGAGGCATCGACGGCAACCACGGCCGAGCCATACTTTTCCTTGGCCTGGTTGCGGTCGCCACCCCAATAGTCGGGCGGGCCGTTGCCGGTTGGCAGGTAGACCAGGTTCAGTTCCTTGTCGAAAGTCGGGACGGTCCAGACGTTAGGGGTTTCCAGCGTGAAGGCGTGATCGGCGGCGGTGGTATCCGCATCCTCAGGCGCGCCGATATCCCAGGCCCACACCAGTGCACCGGTGAGTACGTCAAAGGCCCGCACCGCGCCGGAAGGTTCTTTGCCGACGATGTCGCGGACCCAGCCACCGACCACAGTGAGGTGGCCCATGACCACCGGCAGGGAGGTCGGGTGATAGCGCTTGCTGTTCTCGGTCGGGCCCATGCCTTTTTTCAGGTCGACGAAGCCGTTGTCGCCAAAGTTCGGGCACAGGCTGCCGGTGTGCGCATCGAGGGCAAACAAGCGCGCATCGACAGACGACACCAGAATGCGCTGACGGCATTGTTGCTGATCGTTGTAGGAGGCTTTGACCTCAGTGCTCAGGCTGTCGTCCTTGTCGATGTCGTAATAGCCCACGCCGCGGCAGGTGACGTGCTCGGCACTGCTGGCGTGCGGGTCGAATTTCCAGATCGGCTTGCCGCTGTCGCCGTCGAGGGCGGTGATCAGGTTTTCCGGGGTGCATGAATACAGCACGTTGCCGATCTGCAGCGGGGTGTTTTCGTCGACACCGGCGCCATTGCCGGTGGTCCTGCGGCCGGTGCGGTAGATCCACGCCACTTGCAGGTCCTTGACGTTGTCTGCGGTGATCTGGCTGAACGGCGCAAAGCGCGTGCCGGATGCACTGCGGCCAAAGAATTCCCAGTTTTCAGGTGCGGAGGCGGGCGCTTTGGGCGCGGGCGCACCGGTGCTAGCGACCGGGTTGGAGATCGCGCCGTGCGGATAGAACGCAGCAACGAAGGTTGCGATCAGCGCCGCAAACACGACAAAACCGCTGCCGTTGGCCAGGCGCCGGGTGTTCGTTGCAGTACCTGGGAACGCAGCACCGACCCACAGGCTCAGGGTCAGGATAATCGCCGGAACCACCAGGCGCGGCAGCAGTTGCCAGTAACTAAACTGGCCCACTTCGTAAAATGCCCAGGCACAGGTTACAAGGGCGATAACCACGGAAAGGGTAATGCCACTGCGTTTGCGCCAGAAAAACAGTGCCGCCAGCAGTAAGTAGGCAAGGCCGGCGATCAAGTAATAAGTTGATCCTCCCAGTATCACCAGTTTGAGGCCGCCATATAGCAACGCCAGCGATATCACTAGAACCAGCAGGGAAAACAGCACGCTCGCGGTCGTGGCAAACTTCCGGGTTTGCGTTCGAGGGTCATCCGTCATTGTTTATACGTTCCGTTAGTCATAGGCATTGCACGCACGCAGTGCGCAAGGCTCAGGGGGAATTAAGTTGGCAGCATCAACGCCTGATGGGCAGCGCTGGTCAGCTGGGAAGCGGGGCAGGGGCTTGGCCTGGAAACTGATTTCAGTTTAGGCCGAGGGTGTTTGCGGATAAACGCCCGGGGCTGAGAAGCTTTATTGGTGAAACAGTAACAATGGCGTTTGCCGCACAAGCAATAAGCGCTAATGGCGGTTATCATCCGCGCCCGCAGGGTGTACTGCGGATGTCTTGGTCAAGGAGCAGGCTTGTAATGAGTCGAAGTGCGGCAGGGAAGCTGATGGTGGGTGCGGGTATCGGGTTGTGTGCACTGCTCGCTGTGGCCTTGTTCAAGGAGCCCAGGGTGGTGCTGGCGCAGTTGCAGTTCCAGGGCGGTGCCCATCCTCGCGGTGACGCCGGGCAAGTGCACGAGGTTTACCGCCAGGCCGTCGAGCAGCTGTTGGCCACCCAGCACATCGATACGCAACGGCTGCAGATCGAACTCGATCCCCAGCACAGTGACACCCTTGTGCTGCGCGGCCCTGAGCCTGCCCTGAGCGCCGCGCAGCGCCAGGCCCTGGCCGGCCAGTTCGATACCATCCTGAAGGCGCGCAAGGCGGTGGTCTCCAGCGTGCAATTGCAGCTGGACTACAGCCAGGCCAAGCGCCTGAATGCAGCGGGGAGGGAAATCGGCCCGGCGCCTGCCAACGTCGTCGCGATGGGGCGTAAGGTCATACCGCTGTGGTTCGACTTGCCCTACGAAACGAGCCTCGATACCCGCATCAGCGACAGCGAGCGCCGCCATGCCTTTGCCGGTAGCCGCACGGTCAACGCCGAGGTGAGCTGCCAGCTCGACAGTTTCGTGCAGAGCGCCTTGCCGTTCGTCATTACCGGCTTCAAGGCTGATAGCGCGCAACTGGAAGGCGGCATGGACATTCTCACCCACGACAAGTTGACCCTGCGCGTGCCTGCCAGCCTGTACTTTGACGACCGTGACCTGCGCGAGCGCCTCGAGGCGGGAGGGCTGAAGGTCAGCATGGGAAGCCAGATGTCCTACGGCAAGTTTCGCTCGACCTGGCTGACCATTGAGTTCGGATCACTCGGCGAGCACCCCTACCAGCCCTTTGATATGGCCGACGCCGGGCGCCAGGGCCTGCGCGAGATGTGTGGCGACTACGCGTATCAGGCCGGGCGGCCGTTTTCGTTCTACTACGGGGTAGGGCTGGACCGACTGCAAAAGGTCAGTTTTGCACCGCAGGTCGATGCTCGATGATCTAACCTCCTGTATCACGCAGAGCCACAAATGAATGGCGCACGGGAGCAATCGTATGGGCAGTGGATCACAGGCCACCGAGCAAAAATTTCCGTTTCCCAAAGAAGTCGTGCTCGAAGCGCTAGGCGAAGTCCTGCCGAATCTGGGGCTGCAAGCCACGCACGTCGACATGTTCATCGGCAGAATCGATGTGTCGGCGGGCATGTCGGCGTTTTCCTGGGGCGAACGGGTGACCATCGTAGTTGATGATCTGGAGCCGGGCGTTTGCGTTGTAAGAATCGAGTCGTCCTTGAAGGTCGGGGCGAACCTTCCTGGCAATCATCGGCACCATAAAAATTTCTCCAGGATCATTTATGCGCTGAGTGATTACCTTCAGCTCGGGGAGAAAGGAGAGAGAAAATCGAACCGGGCAGTTCTGGATCAACAACTAAGTCGTCGCAGCGAAGCCGCGTCCAGGGTGACGTCGATAGTGTGGGTGTGCCTGATAGCGGGAGTGGTTTCATTTTTCTGGTTTAGTTGAGTGCACTGAGTAAACCAGACTGCCGTGATAGAATTCGCCGCGCTTTACCCACCGTGTCATTGAAAGGACTCAGCAACGCCATGTACTTCCCGATTGAATTCTACAACGCCCTCACTTCGCAGTTCTGGACGCCGCTGCTCGCCGCTGTGCTCACCTGGATTCTGCTCTGGTTTCGTAGCCAGTCCTACGACGGCACCGGCGCCTGGACCCTGGGCTTGATCGTGGTGCTGTGCGCGGTGGCGTTCTTTCCCAATGGCTACCACGCGCTGTTCAACACCGGCCCGACCTTCTACAGCCATGACCGTATTTATGCGCCTGACTACTCGGCAAAGTTCAGCGCCGATGTGCTGCTGACCCTCGCCGGTATGTTGGTGGGCATGCTTGCGCGCAAAATCGTTATCAGCCTGCGCTAATCGCGAAACTTCACCACCTGGTTGCACTTGGGGCACTCGATCAGCTTCTGGGTGAAGACCTCGTGGGGCAGGAAGCCGCGGTGCATCAACAGCCCTTCACCCGGCTTGTACAGGTGGTGCATGGAGGTGTTGCATTCCGGGCAGCGCACGAACAGCGCGGTGAAGAAGAACAGGCAGAGGCTGACGATGGCAAACACTGCGTAGGTCTCGAAGTATCGCGTCGCATCACGGTCGAACAGCACCCAGATCATGTAGAGGCCGCCGGTCCAGATGCTGAGGTTGAGCTCCACCTGCATGGCGATGGCGAGAAAACGGTTCTTCAGGGGTTTCACCAGGATCATCCATTGATCGTTCAAAGGCGGGGCCGCGCGCGGGGATGCGCGGGCAGTACGGCGGCCATTGTACTTCGCCAGCGGCGAAAACGCCTGCTCCCGAGCGCAGCGCTCGGGAGCAGGGCGGCGTGCCTGGGGCTCAGCGGGTACCGAGCTTGCGCAGGTTGCCGGGGGTGAACTCGTCGGCGGCAAAGTTGCTGGCGTTGAGCTTGGCCGGCTTTTGCTCGTCGAGCAGGCGGTCGACCAGGTAGGAGCCGGCGATCAGGTCGTGGTAGATCCCCAGACGCGCGTGGAAGCGCTGGATCTCATAGGCATACACCGAAGTCTGCATGTTGGTGCGCCACAGTTGGCCACGGGCGTCGAAGTTGTCGGCCAGGGTTGCCGCCCAGCTGTCTTCATCGATGTAGATCAGGCGCTTGGCATAGATGTGCCGGGCGGATGGCTTGAGGGTTGCCTGCAGCACCCACACCCGGTGTTTTTCATAGCGCATCAGCTCCGGGTTGATGTGGCCGCTGGTGGAGAGGATCTGCGCGGTGTTCACCTCGGGGCTGTCGATCTTGTAGTTGTTGTAGGGGATGTAGATTTCTTTTTTGCCGACGATGCTCCAGTCGTAGCGGTCGGTGGCACCGTTGAACAGGCGGTCTTCATCGTAGACGCGAAAGCCGCCGGCGCCGGTGGGCGAATCGTAGCCCACGGTCGGCGCCCGGCGTACCCGGCGCTGGCCCGGGGTGTACTGCCAGGCCTGGCGTGGCTGGGCGGCGGCGTTGATGAATTCGTGGCCGACGATGATCTCGCCTTTCTTGCGCACCGGCTCAAGGGTGGTGAGCAAAAAGTCGGTGAACACGCCGTTGACGCTTTGCGCGCTCTGCTTGGGGTCGGACCACAGCGAGTAGATCTTGTAGTTGACCTTCTCCAGGGCCTTGTTGTTGTCGGCATACACCACCACCTGCTGGTAGTTGGCCTCTTCGGTGACCGCCCGTGCCTGCATGTTGTGGTTGAGGATCAGCTCGTTGCCGTTCTTCGGGATCGGGAACGGCGAGGCGCCGAAGGCGTTGAGGGCATCGTTGCCGTCGGCGCTGAGCGTGGCGTTCAGTGCGTTGCGCTTGAGCGCATCTTCGCTGGCCTGGTCGACCCTGAAGTCCCGATGGCTGGGGTAGACCGGGATCTTGAACGAGTTGGGGTAGCGTTTGAACAGCGCCTTCTGGCCGTCGGTAAGGTTGGCGGCGTATTGCTCGACGTTCTGCGCGGTGATGGTGAACAGCGGTTTTTCGTCGGCGTATGGGTCGGGGTAGGGCGTGCCTGGGCCGGCGAATTTCAGATGCGGCGGCAGCCCGCGCCATTTGCCGGTCCAGGCCGGAATACTGCCATCGGCGTTGCCGGCGCGCTCGGCGCCGACCGGGGTCAGGTCCTGGCCCAGGCGCGCGGCATCGTTATTGCTGACATTGGCGTGGGCCAGGCTTGCGCCGAGCAGGGCGGCCGCCAGGGTGGTGCGCAACCAGGGATGCGTGAGAGTAGACATGCGGTGCTCCTCCATCAGGGGCTTCAGAAGCGGTACTTGAAGTTGAGGGCGACGTTGTCGCGGTCGGCCAGGGGCGAGTTGTTGGCGTTACCCAGGTAGGCGTTGTAGAGCGCTTCGACGGTGAAGTTGCCGAGGTAGCGCCAGGTGGTGCCGATGCTTGCGCGCTCATCGCCTTGCCCGGCATTGATCGAGCCGGTCAGGGCGCTGTCGTGCTGGGCGGCGCTGCTGTAGGTGACCGGTACCGACATGTCCCAGCCGCTGAACACGTCGTTGTAGTCGAAGGTCGCCTGTACCGTGTAGCCCCAGGCGTCGCGGTCCAGCACCAGGCTGTCGGTGCCCGGCAGGGTCAGGCCGGGGGGCAGGGTCAGCGGGGTCGAGGCGTCGTTGTCGAGCACGGTGTTGTAGACCAGCTCGCCGACCAGGGTGGTGTTGTCGGCAAAGGCGGTCGGGCCGACCACGTGGATCATCGACACCTGGGCCTGCAGGGTCTGCGCCCGCACCGGGCTTGAGAAACCGTTGTCGACCATCACCGGCGCGCCGTCGCGGTAGCTGACCTCACCGGCGATGCTGGTGTCGCCGAGCACGGTACCGAAGCTTGCGCCGTACTGGTCGATGTTGTCGAAGTAGCGCACGCGGTAGTGGCCCAGGTCGGTCTGGAAGTCCAGCGACGGGTTCTTGTCGTGGTAGCGCGAGTAGTAGAGACCGAACTCGGTGTTGTTCAGCGACTCGGCGGTGTAGCGCAGGGCCACGCCGTACTGGCCGCTGTCACTGGGCTCGTCGTCCTTGAGGCGGGTAACGAAGCCTGAGGCGTCGCTGAAACCGCCGCGGTCGATCAGGTCGGTGCTGGAAAAATAGCTGCCGACCCCGAACAGGTCGGTCTTCTCCCACTTGTACTGGTAGTAGGCTTGCAGCTCCAGCGCCTCGGTCAGGCTGAACTGGCCGAACACCTGGCCGACCGGCAGCAGCACTTCCTTGACCTCGACCCCGGGGGTGGTGGCCTTGGTCGCATCGACCGGGCTCTGGGCCGCAGAGATGCCCGGGTAGAACAGGCTTTCACCCCAGCTCACCACCTGATCGCCGACCCGCAGGTTGAGGTTGTGGCCGCTAACGTCCCAGCTGCCGTAGGCATAGGCGTCGAGCAGGCGCAGGTCGTCGCGGTGCTGGTCGATGGTGTCCTGGGAGAAGCGGTCGGCGCGCCGGCAGTTGCCGCTGGCCAGGCAGTTGGAGGCACCGCTGTTGTTGTCGTTGCCCTGGTCGTAGACGTTGTCGTAGAAGCCGGCAGCGCGCACGAACAGGCCGTAGTTGTCCTGCCACTTGAGGTTGGCCTCGGTGAGAAAGCCAACGCGGTTGTTGATCAGGCTGCCGCGGTCGAAGGCGTTGTCGCCATCGTTGCCGTCGGCGTTGGCCACCAGCTTGTGGTCGCGGCCCTCGGTACGCCAGGCCAGGCTGTAGGTGAGGGTGGTGTCCCAGTCGATGCTCAGGTCATCGTTGGCCTGAAAGGTCAGGGCGCTGGCCGGGGTGCCCAGGCCGCCGGCCAGCATCAGCATCCCCAGGCGCACGCAGGTATTGAGTGAAGGTGGGGCGATTGTTGTTTTTATCATGTCGTCCTCATGCCGCGGTCAGACCTGCCCGACCGCTGTATTCAAGGTGGGAGGTGAAGCTGGAGGCGACTATGGAATCCCCGTGGCGGCGCAACATCGTCCAAGCGGACTAAGCGATGCCGCCACGTGCGCCGGACGCTGGCGCTAGTCCCATCGGACGATGTTGGCCCGTGCCGGGCATCGAACAATCAATGACCAATGCCCCCGGCCGACCGCCGGCGCGGCCTGTTGTCCATTGCCCTTTACAAGGTGAGCACATGAACGAAGCCGGGATCGACTGGGACCACTGTTGCGACGTGCTGGTGATCGGTTCGGGGGCCGGCGGCATGACCGCCGCCCTGCGCGCCCATGACCTGGGGCTCAAGGCCCTGGTGATCGAAAAAAGTAGCGAATACGGCGGTACCTCGGCGGTGTCCGGCGGTGGTGTGTGGATCCCCAACAACCCGCGCATCAGCGCCTTGGGCGGGCACGACTCGGCCGAGGAAGCTATCGCTTACCTCGAGGCCGTCACCCAGGGCGAGATCGACGACGGGCGCATCGAAACCTACGTCGAGCAGGGCCGGCGCATGCTCGAATACCTCGAACAACACTCGCGGGTGCGCTTCGAGGCGCAGCCGCACTATGCCGACTACTACCCCGAAGTACCGGGCGGCAAGCCTGGCTACCGCTCCATGGACCCCTTGCCGTTCGACGCGGCGCAACTGGGCGACGAGTTCCTGAAGATGCGCGCGCCGTCACCGGGCACGCTGATGATGGGTCGCATGGCCATGACCATGAAAGAAGCCCAGGTGCTGCTGTGTCGCGGCAACGGCTGGCTGCGCCTGACCCTGCGGGTGATGTGGCGCTACTGGCGCGACCGCACGGGCCGCAAGCTGTCGAAACGTGATCGCTTCCTGACCCTGGGCAACGCCCTGGTCGGCGCCTTGCGCTGCTCGTTGCTCGACCGTGAGGTGCCGCTGTGGCTCGACTGCGCGCTGGAGCAACTGCTGATCGTCGACGGGCGCATCGGCGGCGCCCAGGTGCGCCGCGACGGCAAGCTGCTGCGGATCAAGGCGCGTCACGGGGTGGTCATCGCCGCCGGTGGCTTCGAGCGTAACCAGGCGATGCGCGACCAGTATCACCCGCAGCCCTCGCAAGCGCGCTGGAGCGCGACGCCGCCGCACAACACCGGCGACGGCATTCGCGCCGGCCAGGCCGTGGGCGCGCGCACCGCGCTGATGGAACACAGCTGGTGGGCGCCGACCACCCATGTGCAGGGCGAAGAGAAGCAGCGCGCGCTGTTTGTCGAACGCACCTTGCCCGGCTGCGTGCTGGTCAATGCCGCGGGCCAGCGCTTCGTCAACGAAGCGGCGCCGTACACCGACATCGTCTACGCCATGTACGCCAACAACCGCGAAGGCGCCAGCAGCGTGCCGTGCTGGATGGTCTTCGACGCCAGCTTCCGGCGTAAATACCCCTGTGGCGCGCTGTTGCCGGGCTATGCCCAGCGCGACTGGCAGTTGCCCCGGCACCTGCGCGACTACTTCCACAAGGCCAACAGTCTTGAAGCCCTGGCGACCAGCATCGGGGTCGATGCCGCAGGCCTGGCGCGTACTGTGCAGCGCTTCAATGCCATGGCCAGCCTGGGTCGCGACGAGGATTTTGCCAAGGGCGAGTCGTTGTTCGACCGCTATTACGGCGACCCCGGTGTGCAGCCCAACCCGTGCCTGGCGCCGTTGCTGCAGGCACCGTTCTATGCGGTGCGGGTCGATGCCGGCGATATCGGCACCAAGGGCGGCTTGCTCACCGATGTGCATGCGCGGGTGCTGCACGAGGACGGCCAGCCGATCCTCGGCCTGTATGCCATTGGCAACAGCGCCGCATCGATGATGGGCCGTACCTATCCGGGGGCGGGGTCGACCCTCGGCCCGGCCATGACCTTCGGCTACCTGGCCGCCAACCATATCGGCGCGTTAGCCAGTAATCACCAGGCCCAGGCGGCGCTGGTTTCTTGAGGATGCACCCCATGAGTACACAACACAGGCAGGTTGCCGTGGTCACCGGCGCCAGCCGCGGTGTCGGCCAGGGTATCGCCCTGGCCCTCGGCGCGGCCGGCATGACCGTTTACGTTACCGGCCGAGCCCGCGGGCAGGGCGGTTCACATTTGTACGGGCATGCCCTGGACGGCGACCTGCAGGCCACCGCCGAGGCCATCAGCGCGGTGGGCGGGCAAGGCATCGCGGTGACCTGCGATCACGCCGACGATGCCCAGGTGCAGGCGCTGTTCGCCCGGGTGGAGCGCGAATGCGGGCACCTGGATCTGCTGGTCAACAACGCGGCGTTCATCCATGACCAGTTGATCGAACCGGGGCCGTTCTGGAGCAAACCGCTGGCGCTGGCGGGCATCCTCGACGTCGGCCTGCGTTCAGCCTATGTCGCCAGCTACCATGGCGCGCCGCTGTTGCTGCGCAGCCGCCAGGGGCTGGTGTGTTTCACCTCATCGTTTGGCGCTGGCTGCTACATGCATGGGCCGGCTTATGGCGCGCAGAAGGCCGGCTGCGACAAGCTGGCCGCCGACATGGCCATCGATTTCGAAGGCCAGGGCGTCGCCGCCGTGTCGCTATGGTTAGGCCCGCAACTGACCGAGCGCACGCGGATTGCCGGCGAGCAGCATGGCGAGCAGTACAAGGCGTTTCTTGCCGATGCCGAGACCCCGCAGTTCAATGGGCGGGTGATTCATGCGCTGCTCAATGACCCGCAGTTGATGCGCTATTCCGGGCAAACCCTAATCACTGCCGAGATAGCCGCTGGGTATGGCATCAGCGAAGCGGGCGGGCGCCAGCCGCCTTCCCATCGCGGCTTGCTCGGCGACCCGCGCCAGCAACATCCGGCGCGGGTGATCTGAGCGGCGGGTTACGACCCCTGCGGGGGGCTTGACCCGCGATGAGGCCAGTCCAGCCCGCAAATCAATATTGCCGGAATTACGTCCGCTGCGTGCTTGATTGCCGGCAAGCCCCTCATCCCTTTATCCATTGCTGAGCTTTAGCAATCCTGCGCCTATCATCAGCCATGCAAAGCCAACAATAGACAACCAGGAAGAGATGATCATCTTACGCTTGAGAGGGGCCGGGAATTCTTGCAGTTCACCTGGATCGAACAGCCCTTTGCGGATGCAGAACCCGGGATAAAGCATGGCGCCGCTGACTGTGTTTACCAGATGCCAACGTGACCTCAAGCTGGCGTTGCCAAAATGGGTAGTTCGATTTTGAAGCCGCCAGCTGTTGGGTAGTGCCGAGAGCATGACATTGAAGTCACGGCCGCAGGTGATCTGGATACTCATCGCTAAACCGATGAACGCAAGCGTGAACGGAGAAATCATGAAAGCGACAGCCCACCATGAATACCAGAACCCGCTCATGGCCTTGTTAGTCCAAAAATCACATCCCCCACCCATTCTCCTCCCATTCCAACACCTGCAGCGCCAGCCAACGATCCTGGGTGCCTGACATGCTGCGCGGCACGATGTAGAAGCCTGGCTGCAAGGTGGAACTGGTGGCGGTTATCGCCGGAGCAGGGGATAAAACGGAAGAGGGCGTCCTTGTCATGCGCAGGTTCCTTGGGCAAAGAGGCCCGGAACCTAGCACTGGCATTCACGCCTTGGCGCACCGTCGAACGGATTCGGAAGCGTCCCACAGTAAAATCGGATTCATCGCCCTGTGGGACTGGCAACGCATCAGGTGGTGTCTGGATTACGACCCCTTCGGGCTCAATCGCCGGCCTTGCCGGCGATGGGCTGCACAGCAGCCCTCACACCCAGCCGCGCAATACCTGCTTGGCCACCTTGCCCGTGGCATTGAGCGGCAAGGCCTCGACCACTTGCACCCGCCGCGGCACTTTGTAGTTGGCCATCTGCTCGCGGCACCAGGTATTGAACTGCGCTACGTCAATCACCTGTCCAGGCACCGCCAGCAAGAAGGCCATGGCCACTTCCCCCAGGCGTTCATCGGCAATCCCAATCACGGCGGCCTGGGCCACCCCGGGGTACTGCAGCAAGGTCTGTTCGATCTCCGCCGGGTAAACGTTGAAGCCACCGGTGATGAACATGTCCTTGAGCCGGTCGGTGATGCGCAGGTAACCCTGTTCATCCAGCACGCCAATGTCGCCGGTGTGCAGCCAGCCGTCGGCATCCACCGCTTCGAGGCTTGCCTGCGGGTCGTTGAGGTAGCCGTGCATCAGGTTGTAGCCGCGGATCAACACCTCGCCAGGCACGTTGGCCGGCACCCTGGCGCCGCTGCTGTTGACGCAGCGGATCTGAACCCCTGGCATGGCCCGGCCGCTGGTGCTGGCGACCCGCTCGGCGCTGTCGCCGGGGCGGCAGATGCTGGCAAAGCCGCAGGCTTCGGTCAGGCCGTAGGCGGTGACGATGGTGGCAAAGCCCAGCTCCTCGCGCATGCGCCCGATCATCTCCACCGGGATCGCGGCGGCGCCAGTGACGGCGACGCGCAAGGAGCTCAGGTCGTAGTTCTGGCGTTGCGGGTGGGCCAGCAGCGACTGATACAGGGTCGGCGGCCCGGGCAGGATGTTGATGCGCTGGCGCTGCACGCAGTCGAGCAGCGCCTGCACCTCGAACACCTGCTGCGCGATGATGGTACAGCCGCGCATCAGCGCTGCCAGCCAGCCGGCCTTGTAGCCAAAGGAATGGAAGAACGGGTTGACGATCAGGTAGCGATCGCCCCGGCGCAGGCCGACGATCTCGCTCCAGTCGCGCACCACCTGCAGATTCTGGCCGTGGGCGGTCATCACGCCCTTGGGCTTGCCGGAGGTGCCGGAGGTAAACAACAGGTCGGACAGGGTCTGCGGCCCGACCTGCTGCTCGCGGGCCTGCAACAGCGCCTGCGGCACTTGCTCGGCGAGGGCCATGAACGCCTCCCAGGCCAGGCCGCCGTGGCGCGGCTCTGCCGGGCGCAGGCTGATCACCTGGCGCAGGGCCGGCAGGGTTTGATCGGCGAGCATGGCCGGGTAGTCGTTATCCAGAAAGCGGCTGATGCAAAACAGCACGCAGGTGCCGCTCTCGCGCAGGATGTGCCCGGCCTCGCTGCCTTTCATCCGTGTGTTCAACGGCACCAGGGTGGCGCCGATGCTCTGCAGGGCGCCGGCGGCAACGATCCATTCCCACAGGTTGGGCGCCCACACTGCCACCCGGTCGGCCACTTGCACGTCCAGGGCGAGCAGGGCGCGGGCGGCCTGCTGGCGCAACAGCTCGAGCTGGCGGTAGCTGATGCGCTGCCCGCCGTCTTCGATGGCCGGGCTGTCGCCGTAGTCCCGGGCGGCGCGGGCGAACAGTTGGGCGATGGTCTGAGCGTTTTCGACAGGCAGCATGATGCCTCCTCAGGCTGAGGATGAATGAGCAGGGAAAGCGCCGGGCAGGCTGCCCGGCACCGCGGGTCAGGCGCTAGGCGGGGCGAAGCGGCGGCCAGCGGAGAAACCGCCGTCCACGGCAATCATCTGGCCGCTGACGAACGACGCTTCGTCAGAGGCAAGAAACAGCGCGACGTTGGCCACTTCGTCCGGCTGCCCGGAACGGTTGAGCATGTGCTGCGAAGCGAAGAAGGCGTGGAATGCCTGCTGTTCGCGGACCATGCTGGTCATCGGCGTTTCGATCAGGCCCGGGCACAGGCCGTTGACGCGGATGTTGGCGTAGCCGTAGTCGATGGCCATCGAGCGGGTCAGCTGGTTGATGCCGCCCTTGGAGACGTTGTAGGCAACGTTGCCGTCGCAGCCCTGCAGGCCGAAGATCGAACCGATGTTGATGATCGAGCCGCTGCGCTGGGCCTCCATCTGCGCCAGCACGTGCTTGCTGGTGAGCATGCTGCCGGTGAGGTTGATGTCCAGCACCCGCTGCCAGTTGGCGGTGCTGGTCTGGGTCACGCTGCCCTGGTCGGCGACGCCGGCGGCATTGACCAGCACATCAATACGCCCGAAGCGGCTGATGACTTCGCTCATCACCTGCTGCACGCGGGTTTCATCGCGCACATCCAGGCTCATGAACAGGCCGGGGAAGTCCGCCGGCGCCTGGCCAATGTCCAGGCCGACGACCTCGGCGCCCTCGGCAATGAAGCGGCGCACGCACGCCAGGCCGATACCCGATGCGCCGCCGGTAACCACGGCGACCTTGTTGTGCAAACGAGCCATAACTGAACCTCTGTCTTATTGTTGTGGGGCTGCTGGCGCCGAGTCTAACCGCAGTCGGGGCCGCAGTGATCGTCCGATGAGACTAGCGGGCACCGGCCCTCAGCCGGGGAAGCGCAAGCGCACCCGCGCGCCCAGTGGCCGGCTCTGGCAGGCCAGGGTCCAGCCTTCCTCCAGCTCGCGGGCGCTGAGCACATCGTTGCGCGAAAGATGCGTTTCACCCTCGAGCACCGTACACATGCAGGCCCCGCAAAAGCCTTCTTCGCACGAAGACGGCACGTCCAGGCCCGCCGCCCGGCAGCTTTGCAACAGGGTATCGCCGGGCTGGCAACGGATTTCGTGTTGCTCGCCGTCGAGCTCGACCAGCAGCAGCTCACAGGCCGAGTCGCTGCTGACGGCGCGGGCAACGGCCTCTTGCGCGGCGAGTTGATCCGGGTCGGGCGGCGAGACGAAGCGCTCGACATGGATGCACGTGGCAGCTTCGCCCAGGGCCAGCAGGCTGCGCTCGACGGTGTCCATGAACGGCCCCGGGCCACAGATGAAGTAGTCGCCGCCGCGCATTTCGCCGACCAGTTGCTGGACCTGAGCGTCGCGCAAAAAGCCCTGCAGTGAATCGAGCAGGTGGATCACCTGCAGGCGCTGCGGGTGATCCTGGCTCAGCTGGCGCAGCTCGTCGCGAAAGATCACCGAGGCTTCGTCGCGGTTGGCATACACCAGCCTGACGGATCGAGCGCCGCTGTGCAGCACCGACTTGAGGATCGACATCACCGGAGTGATGCCCGAGCCACCGGCAAACAGCACTAGTGGCCGCGAAGGATCAGTGGACTGGCGTTCATCCAGGCAGAAATGCCCGGCCGGCGGCAGCACTTCGAGCCAGTCACCGACCTGCACCTGCTGGTTCATCCAGTTCGACACCCGCCCGTCGACAACCCGCTTGATGGTCACCTTGGGCCGGGCATCGCACAGCGGCGAGCTGGCCATGGAGTAGCAGCGGGTCAGCAGTTTGCCGGCACAGGGCACGCGAAAGCTCAGGAACTGCCCCGGCTTGTAGCGAAAGCGCTCGCGCAGTTGCGCCGGCACCTCCAGGACCAGCGAGCGCGCATCGGCGGTTTCGTCGATCACCGCGCAAACCTGCAGCCGATAGCTGCCGCTGGCCGACACCAGCGAGTCCTGCCCAAGCGCTTGCATGCCCATGTTCATCTTCGCCTCAAATGCCGCTGATCAATTGCGCGTTGTCCACCCGCAGTTCGGCGCCGTTGACGAAGTTCGATTCGTCGCTGGCCAGAAACAGCACCACGTTGGCGATATCGCGCGGCGCGCACATGCGGTTCATCGGGTCCTGGTCGAGCAGCGCCTGGTCGATCGGTTGGCCACCGGCCAGGGCCTGGGTCATCGGCGTGTTGACGCCGTCCGGGTGCACACTGTTGCAGCGGATGCGATACCCCTGCTGCTTGCAGTGCAGGGCGATGGAGCGGGTCATCGCCGCCACCGCGCCCTTGGAGGCCGAATAGGCGCAGAACATCGGCATGGCGCCCAGGGCGGCCACCGAGGACATATTGACGATCGAGCCACCGCCGCTGTCCTTCATGGCTTCAATGGCATATTTGCAGCCGAGAAAGTAACCGTCGCCGTTGATCTTCTGGACCTTCTGCCAGGTTTCCAGCGAGGTGTCCTCGATGGTGCCGGCCACCAGGATGGCGGCGTTGTTGACCAGCACATCGAGGCGCCCGAAGTGCTCCAGGGTGGTCTTGACCACCTGCTGCCAGTCGCTTTCGCTGGCGATGTCGTGGCGGATGAACAGCGCCTTGCTGCCAATCTGCGCGGCGACTTCGCGACCGGCCTGTTCATTGAGGTCGGTAAGCACCACCCGGGCGCCCTGGCTGGCCAGCAGCAGGGCGTCCTCGCGGCCGATACCGCTGGCGGCGCCGGTGACGATGCAGACTTTGCCTTCTACACGTTGCATGGTTGTTCTCCTGATGGTGCGGGGTTGCGGGCGGCGTGCGCGGCGATATGCGCCGCAGCGCGCCGCCCGGAGTAAATGCAGTCGGCCAGGGACAGGCCGGAGACATACAGGTTGGAGGCCACGCCCACGGCATTGCGCCCGGCGCTGTACAGCCCGGCGATCGGCGCGCCGTGCCGGTCGAGCACCGCGCCGCTGCGCTCGTCGACGCGCAGGCCGCCCAGGGTCAGGGCCGGGCAGGGGAACAGGCGGCTGTCATAGGACAGGTCGAGGGCATACCAAGGGCCGCTGTCCAGCGGGCAGAGCATCGCCGCCGACTTGCCCAGCGGGTCGGCGATTTCGCCTCGGGCCGCGCTGCTGTACTGCGCCACGCTCTGGCGCAGGTTGCCGGGGGGCAAGGCGCAGCGTTCGGCCAGCTGTTCCAGGCTGTTGCCGCGTTTGGCGTTGAACAGCAGGTTGAGCAGCACCGGCAAACGCTGGAAGTTCCACACCTTGCCCGGGCCGACCTGCTTGAGCGCCTGGCGCACCAGGGCGCGGTTGAGAATCAGGATGGCCTTGCCGCGCTGTTCTTCAACCATGGCGTGGCCGAGGGTGGCGCCGTACACCTCTTCATTGCAGTAGCGCAGGCCCAGGCCGTTGACGATCATGCCGCGGGCCCAGGCCAGCGGCGGGTTGATGAAGCGCCAGGCGCTGATCTTGTCCATCCGTGCCAGGCTGGCGCCTGCGCTCTGGCCCAGGAGCAAGCCGCTGCCATCGCAGGCGCTGCTACCCAGCGGCAGGCCGGCCAGGTACTGCGGCGCGTGCCGGGTCACCAGCTCGCGGTTGAAGATAAAACCGCCACAGCTGAGCAGCAGGCCTTTTTCGGCGCGAATCAGGGTGCGCACGGCATGGCGCTGCTCGATCTGCCGCAGGCGCTTGCGCAGCACCTCGGCCAGCGCCGGGGCGTACATCTGCAGGACGCTGACCCAGCGCGCCAGGCGTGCATGGCGGCGGGCGGCGCGGCTATCGGCAGGCAGTTGCCAGGCCACCACACCGAGCACCCGGTCGTGGTTGTCGACCACCAGCTGGCGCACTTCACACTGGCTGCGCAGGCGCACGCCGAGCTTCAGGGCGCTGGCGCGCAGCGGCGCAAACAGGCTGGCACCGGACATGCCCGGACCTTTGGCGCGGTGCCCGCGAGGGGCGGGTGTGGCTTGCGCGGCGTAGGCCGGCACCGCTTCGTTGCCCGAGTAGTAGAGGTAGTAACGGTCGCTGGGGTAGGAGGTTTTCTGTGGCGGCACGCTGGCTTCGAAGGCCACGCCGTGGCGCTCCAACCAGGCCAGTTGCTCGACACTGCGCTGGCAGAAGTCGCGCAGGGTGTCGGCCGATACCGCCTCGCCGACTTCCTGGCGCAGATAGTTGAACATCGCCTCGCTGTTGTCCGGGTAGCCGGCGCGCTGCTGGTAGGGCGTGCCGCCACCGGCATAGACCACGCCACCGCTGAGCGCCGTGGCGCCGCCACCGGCGAAGCGGTCCAGGGCCAGCACACTGAGGCCGCTGCTGGCGGCCTCGATGGCGGCGCAGACCCCGGCGCCGCCAAAGCCGACCACCAACAGCTCGGCCGCGGCGTGCCAGTGCAGCTCTCCCGCATGCTCCACCCGCAGCGGCGCCAATGCGCTCAGGCTGTTCATGGCCCGGCCTCAGCCCGCTGCCGCGATCATGCGCGCGGGCGCTGCGGTGGTGGTGTAGCTGCCATCCAGATAGACCAGCGGGGTGATGCTGGCGCTGGTGCGGATGCGCAGGATGCGGCCAATGAAAATGGTGTGGGTGCCATAGGTCATGCGCCCGTCCTGGCGGCAAAGAATCGATGACTGCGCGTCGGCCAGAAACGGAATGCCTTCTTCGCTGGTCTGCCAGTTGCCGCGCTCGAAGCGCGCCTCGCCCTTGATCGCGCCGCTGCACAGGTGCGCCAGGTCTTGTTGCTCGACGCCGAGGATGTTCACGCAGAAGTCGGCGCCGTCCGCCAGGGCGGCATGCGGTGAGGCGCTGGTGTTGACGCAGATCAGCAGCGACGGCGGCTCGGTGCTCAGCGAGTCGACCGCAGTGGCGGCCATGGCGAAGCGCTGGGTGCCGTTGCTGGTACTGATGATGGTCACGGACTTGGCCAGGCGGCGCATGGCCTGGAGCATGTCGGCTTTGAGAGTGTTGTTGTTCATCGCACGGCCTCTGGTTGGCTTGGAGTGCGATGAATTCTTGCAATCGGTGCAAGGCCCAACATCGTCCGAGGGGACTAGGGTTTGTACGGAAAGTGCCTGCGCGACGATCATGCTGCGTTGAAAACAGGCTCGGAATGCTCATTTACAACTCGTAAAGTCGTGCGCGACCCCGGCCGTTCCTCGCCTGTTTTCGCCTTGCCTGATCGCCGCTCGGCGACTTTTCGTACAAACCCAAGTCGAGCCACGCCGTCGCGGCATGGTCCGTTTGAGGGATGTTGGCCGTCGGGCGCCTTGCTTGAATGCCGGGGCAGAGGCCGGTTGCGCCTCTGCTGCACGCGCGCCCCGGCGGACGGGGTGATCAGAGGAGAACAACAACATGCTCAATCACGACCTGATACGCCAGCGTCTGGCCCAGCGCGCCCGCGAGCTGGTGCCGATCCTGCGTGAACGTGCCGCCCATGCCGCGCAACGTGGCCAGCTACCGGAAGAAACCCTGCGCGATTTCCACGACGCCGGGTTTTTCCGCATCCTTCAGCCGGCGCGCTGGCAAGGCTACGAGCTGCAGCCGCGGGACTTTTTCGAGGTGCAGATGACCCTCGCCGAAGGCTGCATGTCCTCGGCCTGGGTGCTGGGGGTGGTGGCCATCCACAACTGGCAACTGGCGCTGTTCGACGACCGCGCCGCCGAGGATGTCTGGGGCGAGGATTCCAGCGTGCTGATTTCGTCGTCCTATATGCCGGTGGGCAAGGTCGAGCGGGTCGAGGGCGGCTTCAAGCTCAGCGGCCGCTGGGGCTTTTCGTCGGGCAGCAAGCATTGCCAGTGGGCCTTCCTTGGCGCCCTGGTGCCGCCGCAAGAGGCGGGCGGGGCGCCGGACTACCGGACCTTCCTGGTGCCGCGCAGCGACTACCAGATCATCGACAACTGGAATGTCATGGGCCTGGAGGCGACCGGCTCCCACGACATCCAGGTGAGCGATGCCTTCGTCCCGGAGTACCGCACCCACCGCGCTGCTGACGGTTTCATGCAGTACAGCCCGGGCAACGCGGTCAACAGCGCGCCGCTGTTCCGCCTGCCGTTCGGGCAGATCTTCGTGCGCGCGGTGTCGTCGTCGGCCATTGGCGCCCTGCAGGGCGCGATCGATCTGTTCGTCGAGCACAACCGCAGCCGGGTCGGGGTCAATGACGGGCGCAAGATGCTCCAGGACCCGGCGGCGCAAACCGCCCTGGCCAATGCCATGGTCTGCGTCGACGAGTGCCGCACGGTGCTGCTGCGCAACTTCGATTTCATGCTCAAGGCCGCCGAGGCCGGCGACGCCCTGGCCATGCAGACGCGGGTGAAGATGCGCTACGACTCGGCGCTGGTCGCCGACAAGTGCGCCAAGGCGGTGGCCGAGCTGATGTTCAACAGCGGCGCCTCGACGATTTTCTGCAGCCACGCCATCAACCGCGCCTTTCGCGACATTCATACCGGCCGCGCCCACGTTGCCAACAACCCGGCCAAGTACGCCTGGAACCTGGGCGGCGTGAGCATGGGCCAGGACAGCAGCGACTTCTTCCTCTGAAGCGCCAGATCACAGAAACCGGCTAGTCCGTTTGCGGGATTCGAGCGGCGCGGCGATCCCCGAGCATGGTGGCAAGGCGCGGGTCCCTGGCGCCGACCGAGCCGTTAACAAGAACAAGGATCAAGCATGAAATTCTCATTGATTTACGAAGCACAGACGGTGGACTCCAGCCGCGAAGGCGACCGCAAGATCTTCGATGACACCGTCGAGCAGGCAGTACTGGCCGACCAGCTCGGTTTCGACACCTTCTGGTGCGTGGAACACACCGCCCTGAGCAATTACTCGCACATGTCGGCGCCAGAAACCATGCTCGCCTTTGTCGCCGGCAAGACCGAGCGCATCGGCATCGGCCATGGCGTGGTGTGCCTGCCGCCGGCGATGAACCACCCGGTCAAGGTCGCCGAGCGCATCGCTACCCTCGACCTGCTATCCAAGGGCCGGGTGCATTTCGGCGTGGGCAAGGGCGGTACCCAGCAGGAGGCCGGCACCTTCGGCTACGACCTGGCGACCCTGCAGCCGCAGATCGATGAAGCCATGTACCTGATCCCGAAAATTTTCGTCCAGGACGAGATCGAGCACCACGGCGACTTCGTGCAGATCCCCAAGCGGCCGATCCACCCCAAGCCGTACCAGGACCCGCACCCGCCGATGTACCTGGCCTGCACCAACACCGAATCGCTGAAGAACGCCGGCGGGCGTGGCATGGGCGCGCTGGTGCTGGGTTTCGGTGGCCCGGAGGAAATCGCCAAGAAGGTCGAGGTGTACCACCAGGCCTGGGACAACCGTGACGCCAAGCAGCAGGTCGGCTTTCGCCCCAACCGCCACATCGCCGCGCTGTGCCCGGCCATCGTCCTCGACGACAACGAACTGGCGCGGCGCATCGGCATCCGTGGCCAGCGCTACTTCATGGAGTCGCTGGGCTACTGGTACGGCGGCGGCGAGCGGCCAGACCCGCAAAAGTGGAAAGACGACACCTACGTCGACGGCAACGGCCAGGCAGTGATCAAGTCGCGCTTTGCCTCCGAGGAAGTCAGCGTCGACTTCTCCGACCCGACCATGGCGATGATGAACCCCAACCATGCCTACGGCACGGTCGAGGACTGCATCGGTTACGTGCAACGCCTGATTGATGCCGGCGCCGACGAGATCCTGTTCATCTGCCAGATGGGCACGGTGCCGCAATGGGCGCAGCTGGAGACCCTGCGCAACATCGGCGAGAAGGTGATTCCGCATTTTCGCAAGCAGTGAGGTGAAAGCATCGCGGGTCAAGCCTGCTCCCACAGACCCGCGAAATTCACCCGATAGCGCTAGTCCCAACAGACGATGCCCGGCCTTGTGCAGCGGGCTTGAATAGCGCTCAACACGTCGATCAACGCGAGGACAACAAGCATGGATATCCGCGGCCTGGGTTACGTCACCCTGCTGTCCACCGACCTGGCGCAATGGCGTCATTACGCAACCCAGGTGCTGGGCATGATGGTGGCCGGCGAGGGCGCTGACAGCGCCCGGCTGTACCTGAAAATGGACGATCGCCCGTACCGCCTCCTGGTGTTGCACAGCGACCAGGACAGCTTCGGCGCCTGTGGCTGGGAGCTGGCCGGCGAGGCCGCCTTCGAGCAGGCAATCGCCGAGCTGCAGCAGGCCGATATCGCCGTCGAGCGCGGCAATGCCGCCCAGGCCGAGCTGCGCAAGGTCCAGGCGGTGGCGCAGTTCTGCGACCCGGACGGCAACCGCCACGAACTGTTCTGGGGCCCGCGCCAGGATTTCGCCCGCTTTGTCTCGCCGGTGGCAGTCAAGGGCTTTGTCACCCATGAGCTGGGCATGGGCCACGTGGTGCTGCCGGCGCCAACCTTTGAGCGCTGCCGCGATTTTTATCAGCGGGTCATGGGCTTTGGCCTCTCGGACCTGATGAAAGTGCGCTTCACCCCTGACCCGGCCGAGGCGGAAAAGCGCATTCATTTTCTGCACTGCAACAATGGCCGTCACCACTCCCTGGCGATCTTCGAATGCCCGGTGCCCCATGGCTGTGTGCACATGATGGTCGAGGTCGACGGCCTCGACGAGGTCGGCCGCGCCCTGGACCGCATGCACGCCCACGGCGTCAAGCTCTCGGCCACCCTCGGCCAGCACACCAACGACCAGATGGTCTCGTTCTACATGAAAACCCCTTCAGGCTTTGACCTGGAGTACGGCTGTGACGGCCTGGTGGTCGACTGGAACCAGCACACCCCCTTCGAAAGCACGGTGGTCAGCCACTGGGGCCACGACTTCAGTGTCGGCCGCCCATGAGGACAACGATGATGGACAAACAAATGACCACGGCGCAGATGGTCGGCCAGCTGCGCGACGGCATGACCCTCGGCATCGGGGGCTGGGGCCCGCGGCGCAAGCCCATGGCGCTGATCCGCGAGATCCTGCGTTCCGACCTCAAGGACCTGACCGTGGTCGCCTACGGCGGTGCCGATGTCGGCATGCTTTGCGCCGCGGGCAAGGTGAAGAAGCTGGTATTCGCCTTCGTCTCGCTCGATTTCATTCCGCTCGAGCCGTACTTTCGCAAGGCCCGCCAGGACGCCGCCATCGAGGTCATGGAGATCGACGAAGGCATGCTCCTGCTTGGCCTGCGCGCGGCGGCCATGGGCGTGCCGTTCATTCCCACGGCGGTCGGCCTGGGCACCGATGTGCTGCGCCACAACCCGCAAATCAAACTGGTGGCCTCGCCCTATGCCGACGGCAAGGACTGGGTGGCGATGCCGGCGCTTGACCTCGACGCGGCACTGATCCACGTCGACCGTGCCGATGCCCGCGGGGTCTGCCAGATCAGCGGCCCCGACCACTACATGGACGACCTGTTCGTGCGCGCCGCCCGCCACAGCTACGTGACCTGCGATCAGCTGGTCGACAGCGACTACTTCCACAGTGCGCCGGAGCGCGCGCACCAGGTGTTTTGGGAGCGCAACCTGACCACCGCCGTGGCCCATGTGCCGGGCGGTGCGCACCCCTCGTCATGCGCGCCGCTGTACGGTTTCGATGTGCCGCATTTGAAGGCCTACACCGCCTCGGCCCAGGCCGAGGAGGGCTGGCAGACCTATGTCGAGCAATTTGTCGCCTGCTCCCACGAGCAGTACCTGGAACAGGTCGGTGGCCTGGGCGCCATCCGTCAGCTTCCCCTGCCGGTTTTCTAAGCGAGTTTTCTATGACCACGCCAGCTACGACGTACAGCCTCGCCGAACTGATGATCTGCGCCGCCTCCGAGGCCTGGCGCGACGACGGTGAAGTCCTGGCCACCGGCATCGGGGTGATCCCGCGCCTGGCCGCCTCCCTGAGCATGCTGACCAGCAACCCGCAGTTGCTGATGACCGATTCCGAAGCCTACATGGTCGCGGAACCTGTGCCCCTCGGCGCACGCAACGGCTATCAACCCAAGCGCGACAGCTGGATGGGTTTTGCACGGATTTTCGACAACGTCTGGGGCGGCAAGCGCCATGCCCTGGTCGGCCCGATCCAGATCGACCGCTTCGGCCAGGCCAACCTCTCATGCATCGGCGACTACGCCCGGCCCAAGGCGCAGATGCTCGGGGTGCGCGGCCTGCCGGGCAACTCGATCAGCCATGCCAACTCGTTCTTCGTGCCCAACCACAACCGCCGGGTGTTCGTCGAAGGCGAGGTCGATATGGTCTCCTCGATCGGCTACAACCCGGCGCGCCTGGCCCGAGGCTGGGCGCTGGATGAGGTGGATATCCGTCTGATCGTCACTGACCTGTGCGTCCTCGATTTCCACGGCCCGCAGCACCAGGTACGGATCCGCTCGCTGCACCCGGGGGTGAGTGTCGATGAGGTGCAGGACAACACCGGCTTCGCCTTGCAGGTGGACGCCGATTGCCCGGTTACTGCCGCGCCCAGCGAGGCGCAGTTGCAGCTGATCAGGCGCCTCGACCCGCACAACCTGCGGGCCAGCCAGTTGAAAGACAACCCCGCCGGCCAGCGCAACCTGCGTTGAGCCAGGCCCGGGCAGTACGCCTTGCCGGAGTAGCAATCGATGAGCGAACAGAACAATAACAACCAGGCCGAGGTGGTGCTGTACGAGGTCCGTGGCGCGGTGGCCATGGTCACCATGAACCGCCCGCAGTACCACAATGCGCAGAACTCGCGCATGACCTACGCGCTGGACGCGGCGTTTCGCCGGGCCTGCGCCGACGACGCGGTCAAGGTCATCGTGCTGTGCGGGGCCGGCCGGCATTTTTCCGCCGGTCACGACATCGGCACCCCGGAGCGCGACGTCAACCAGAGCTTCGAGCGCGTCAGCCTGTGGTACGACCACGTCGACAAACCGGGCGGCGAGTTTCTCTATGCCCGCGAGCAGGAGGTGTACCTGGGCATGTGCCGGCGCTGGCGCGAGATGCCCAAGCCGACCATCGCCATGGTCCAGGGCGCGTGCATTGCCGGCGGCCTGATGCTGGCCTGGGTCTGTGACCTGATCGTCGCCAGCGAGGATGCCTACTTCACTGATCCGGTGGTGCGCATGGGCATCCCCGGGGTCGAATACTTTGCCCACGTGCATGAGCTCAACCCGCGGATCGCCAAGGAATTCCTGTTCATGGGCACGCCGATGCCGGCGCCGCGGGCCTACCAGATGGGTATGGTCAACCGGGTGGTGGCGCGCGAGGCCCTGGAGCCGGAAACCCTGGCCATCGCCGAGCGCATCGCGCAAATGCCGCGCCTGGGCCTGCAACTGAGCAAGCAGGCGGTGAACAACGCCGAGGATTTGATGGGCAAGCGCGCGACCATGGACATGGTCTTCGGCCTGCATCACTTCGCTCACGCCCACAACGAGCTGGTGTCCGGCGACCGCCTGGGCGGTTATGACGCCCGCGCCATGGCCAGTGCCCAGCGCAAGCCGGAGGGGGCGTAAGCATGACGGTCTGCCTGCAAACGCCGCTCACCGAACTGTTGGGCTGTCGCTACCCGATCATCCAGACCGCCATGGGCTGGGTTGCCGAGCCGCGCCTGGTGGCGGCCACCGGTAACGCCGGCGGCTTCGGTTTTCTTGCCGGCGCGACCATCGAGCCGGCACGCATGGAAGCGGCGATCGTCGAGACCCGGCGCCTTAGCGACCAGCCGTTCGGGGTCAATTTTCACATGTACCAGGCCAATGCCGCCGACATCGTCGAGCTGGTGCTTCGGCACAAAGTCAAGGCGGTCAGCTACAGCCGTTCGCCGGGCAAGCAGATGATCGCCCGACTGAAAGATGCCGGCGTGGTCTGCATCCCCACCGTTGGCGCCCTCAAGCATGCGCAAAAGGCGGTGGAAATGGGCGCCGACGCGGTGACCATCCAGGGCGGCGAGGGCGGCGGGCATACCGGCGCGGTGCCGACTTCGCTGCTGCTCGGCCAGGTGGTCGAGGCGCTCAAGGTGCCGGTGGTCGCCGCTGGCGGCTTCAAGGACGGTCAGGGCCTGGTCGCCGCCCTGGCCTATGGCGCCGCTGGCATTGCCATGGGCACACGCTTTTTGATGAGCGCCGAAAGCCCGGTGCCGAGTGCGACCCTGGCCCGCTACCTGGCAGTCAACGACCCGGCGGCGGTGATCGTCAGCCGCGCCATCGACGGCATGCCGCAACGAATGATCCGCAACGAACTGCTCGATGCGCTGGAAGCCAGCGGCGGCCTCAAGCGCTGGTTGCTGGCGCTCAAAAGTGGCCTGGCCTACCGCCGCCACAGCGGCACCAGCCTGGCGCAGTTGCTCGCCAGCGCGCTGAAGATGCGCGGCAGCGGCGAGCTGAGCGCGGCGCAGGCACTGATGGCCGCCAACGCGCCGATGGTGATCCAGAAGGCCATGGTCGACGGCCTGCCCGCCGAGGGCGTACTGCCGGCCGGGCAAGTGGCAGCGAACATTCACAGCCTGCCCAGCTGCGCCGAACTGATCGCGCAGATCGTCGGTGACGCGCAAGCGCGCCTGGGCGAACTGAGCCGCCGTATTTCATGAAGGGGAAGGGCATGAGCACATTTAGCGTCAGTATCGACAACGGCATTGCCGAGCTGGTCTTCGACCGGCCACCGGTGAATGCTTTCGACTGCCAGGGCTGGGCGGCAATCGCCAGCGCCATTGAAGCGCTGGGCTGCGATGCGCAGGTGCGGGTGATCGTCATCCGCGCCGAAGGCCGTGGTTTTTGCGCCGGGGTCGATATCAAGGAACTGGCCGCCGACGGCAACCTGATCGTCGCGGTCAACAAGGGCAACTACGACAGCTTCAAGGCCATCCACCGCAACCCGAAACCGGTGATCGTTGCCGTGCACGGCTTTGTCCTTGGTGGCGGCATCGGTATCTGCGGCGCTGCCGACATCGTCGTCGCCGCCGACTGCGCACGCTTTGGCGTGCCCGAGGTGGACCGCGGCGCCATGGGTGGCGGTGCCCACCTGCAGCGCCTGTTCCCGGTGCAGAAGGTCCGTCACATGTACTTCACCGGCGAGATGATCGATGCCGCCGAGGCCTACCGCCTGGGCGCCGTCGAGCGGGTGGTCAAGCGTGAGGCGTTGCGCGACACCGCGCTACAGATCGCCCGCAGCATTGCCGCCAAGAGCCCGGCGATGATCGCCCTGGCCAAGGAGGCGCTCAACGGCATCGAGGACGGCAATCTCGAAGACAAATACCGCTGGGAGCAGGGCTTCACCCTCGAAGCCTACCGCACCCAGGATTCCCAGGAAGCGCGTGACTCGTTCGTCGAGAAACGCGATGCCCACTTCAACGGCTGAAGGTACTGCGATGGACCTGACTTACACACCGGCGCAACAGGCCTTGCGTGCCGAGGCCCGGGCCTGGCTCGCGGCCAACGTACCGGCGCAAGCGTTGCAATCGTTCGACACCGAACTCGGTTTTGCCCAGCACCGGGCCTGGGAGGCCCGCCTCAATGAAGGCCGCTGGGGCATGGTCACCTGGCCGACCGAACTCGGCGGGCGCGGTTGCGACCTGATCGAATGGCTGATTTTCGAAGAAGAGTACTACCGCGCCGGGGCGCCGGCACGGGTCAACCAGAACGGCATCTTTCTGCTCGGCCCGACCCTGATGGAATACGGCAGCGAAGCGCAGAAAGCGCGCTTTCTGCCGCGCATGGCCACCGGCCAGGACATCTGGGCCCAGGGCTGGTCGGAGCCGGGCGCAGGTTCCGACATGGCGGCGATCCGCTCCCGCGCCGAGCGGGTTGGCGACCACTATGTGATCAACGGCCAGAAAACCTGGTCGACCCGCGCGGTCTGGGCCGACTGGCTGTTCGGCATCTTTCGCACCGACCCCGATTCCCAGCGCCACCACGGCCTGACCTTCATCCTGTTGCCGCTCGACAGCCCCGGCATCAGCGTGCGGCCGATTGCGCAGCTCAATGGCTTGCCGGGCTTTGCCGAGATCTTCTTCGACGACGTCAAGGTGCCGGTAGAGAACGCCCTGGGCGGCGAGGGCATGGGCTGGCACGTGGCGATGTCCACCGCAGGTTTCGAGCGCGGATTGATGCTGCGCTCGCCGGCGCGCTTCCAGGAAACCGCCCGGCGCCTGGTGCAGTTGTACCTGGACAACCGTGAAGCTGCCGACCGCGACCCGGCGATTGCCGAGGCGGTGATGCGCGCCTGGCTGGACGCCGAGGCCTACACCCTGGCGACCTACATGAGCGCCTCGAAACTGGGCAAGGGCGGCAAGATCGGCCCGGAATCCTCGACCAACAAGATCTTCTGGTCGGAGCTCGACCAGCGCATGCACGAAACCGCCCTGAGCATCCTTGGCCTGCGCGCCGAACTGCTGCCCGAGGCACCCGCCGCCGGCGATGTCGGCCAGTGGCTGGATGGCTTCCTGTTTGCCCAGGCCGGGCCGATCTACGCCGGCACCAACGAGATTCAGCGCAACATCATCGCCGAGCGCATGCTCGGCATGCCTCGCGCCTGAGGAGCAGACCATGGACTTTAGTTTCAGCAGCGATCAATTGCTGTTCCAGGACAACGTGCGCAGTTTTTTGCTCAACGAAGTGCCCCCGGAACGCCTGCGTGAACTGTGGCAAAGCGACAGCGGGCGCTGTGATGCGCTGTGGGGGCAACTGGTAGACCTGGGCCTGAGCGCCATCACCGTGCCGCAAACCTGCGGTGGCATGGGCATGAACGCGCTGGATTTCATCCTCCTGGCCCAGGAGTGCGGTTACGCCGGGCTGCCCGAACCGCTGGTCGAGACCATGCTGGTGGGCGTGCCGCTGCTCGCGGGTGTCGACGCGCCGCGCCGCCAGCATTGGCTGGCGCAGGTTGCCGAGGGCCAGGCGCGCCTGGCGGTGGCCGAGCCGGGCAACCCGCTGGTCAGCGATGCGCATGTGGCCGGGCTGCTGTTGCTGGCCCATGGCGACGAGGTGCATGCCGTGGAGCGCAGCGCAGTCAGCCTGACCCGCAATGTGTCGGTCGACCCCAGCCGCCAGTTGTTCCAGGTGCAGTGGACGCCGAGTGCGTCTACTTGTGTTGCCAGCGCTGAGCAAGGGCGGCAGCTGTGGGCTGATGCCTTCAACCGCGGCGCCCTGGGCAATGCCGCGCAACTGCTGGGGCTGGCCAAGCGCATGGTTGATCTGGCGGTGGACTACAGCTTCGAGCGCAAGCAGTTCGGCAAGCCGGTGGGCTCGTTCCAGGCGGTCAAGCACCTGATGGCCAACGTCGCGGTGCACATCGAATTCGCCAAGGGCCCGCTGTACCGCGCCGCCCATGCCGTCGCCCACAACCTGCCGGGCCAGGCCGTGCAAGTGTCGCACGCCAAGCTCGCCTGCGCCGAAGCAGCGGCGCTGGCGGCGAAGAACGCCATTCAGGTGCATGGCGCCATGGGTTACACCTGGGAGGTCGACCTGCAGCTGTTCATGAAGCGTGCCTGGGCCCTGGACAAATGCTGGGGCGACCGCGGCCTGCACAAGGCGCGGGTGCGTACCGCGCTGTTCGAAAGCGGCCTGGCGATTGGCGCCGGCAGCACCTTCTGATCCTGTTTCCTGTTGAGGTAGAGCATGCCTGAAGCCTATATCGTCGACGCCCTGCGCACCCCCACCGGGCGGCGCAAGGGCGGCCTGAGCCAGATCCACGCCGCCGACCTGGGCGCCCATGTGCTGCGCGCGCTGGTCGAGCGCAACGGCATTCCCGAAGACGACTACGACGACGTGATCTTCGGCTGTGTCGACACCATCGGCCCGCTGGCCGGCGACATCGCCCGTACCAGCTGGCTGGCGGCCGGCCTTTCGCAAGTGGTGCCCGGCACCACCATCGACCGCCAGTGCGGCTCGTCCCAGCAGGCCGTGCACTTTGCCGCGCAGGCGGTGATGAGCGGCACCCAGGACGTGGTGATCGCCGGTGGCGTGCAGACCATGACCCAGATCCCGATTTCCTCGGCCATGACCGCCGCCGAACCCCTGGGCTTTAGCGACCCGTTCAGCGGCTCGACAGGCTGGGTGCGGCGTTACGGCGCGCAGCCACCGACCCAGTTTCGCGCGGCGCAGATGATTGCCGAACACTGGCGGCTGAGCCGCGCCGAGCTGGAAGTCTATGCGCTGGAGTCCCATCGGCGGGCCCTGCATGCCATCGAGCAGGGGTACTTCGAGCGCGAGATCGTGCCGCTGGCAGGGGTCGAGCACGACGAAACCCCGCGCCACACCAGCCTGGCGAAAATGGCCGAGCTGGAATACCTGTTTGGCTGCGAGCGGGTCACGGCGGCGGTGTCGAGCCAGACCTGCGACGCCGCCAGTGCGCTGCTGATCGTCTCGGAGGCGGCCTTGAAGCGCTACGGCCTGACGCCGCGGGCGCGCATCCATCACCTCAGCGTGCGCGGCGACGACCCGGTATGGATGCTCACCGCACCGATCCCGGCCACTGCCCATGCGCTCAAGCGTGCCGGCATGACCCTGGCTAACATCGATCGGGTGGAAATCAACGAAGCCTTTGCTTCGGTGGCCATGGCCTGGCTCAAGGAGACCGGCTACCCCCATGCGCAGACCAACGTCAACGGCGGCGCCATCGCCCTCGGCCACCCGCTGGGCGCCACCGGCACGCGGCTGATGTGCAGCCTGCTCCATGAGCTGGAGCGCAGTGGCGGGCGCTATGGCCTGCAGACCATGTGCGAAGGCGGCGGCCAGGCCAACGTGACCATTATCGAGCGCCTTTAAGCGCCCGCAACCACACAGGGGAGAGCGACAATGCACAGCTGCGAGAACCGCGTAGTGATCATCACCGGCGCCGGTGGCGGGCTCGGCCGCGCCTATGCCCAGGCTTTTGCCAGCGAAGGCGCGAAAGTGCTGGTCAACGACATCAACCGCGATGCGGCCCAGGCCGTGGTCGAACAGATCCAGGCGGCAGGCGGCGTGGCCGTGGCCAACAGCGACGACATCACCCGCTATGACGACGCCGGGCTGATCGTGCGCCAGGCCATCGAGACTTTTGGCGGCCTGGATGTGCTGGTCAACAACGCCGGCATCTGCCGCGACCGCATGTTCGCCAGCCTCACCGAGGCCGACTGGGATGCGGTGATGGCCGTGCACCTCAAGGGCCACTTCTGCCTGGCCAGCCATGCCGTGCGCTATTGGCGCGAGCAGGCCAAGGGCGGCGCCAGGCTCACTGCGCGGATCATCAACACCAGCTCCGGCGCCGGTTTGCAGGGCTCGATTGGCCAGGCCAACTATGCCGCGGCCAAGGGCGGGATTGCTTCGCTGACCCTGGTGCAGGCAGCGGAGCTTGGGCGCTACGGCATTACCGCCAACGCCCTGGCCCCGGCGGCGCGTACCGGCATGACCGAAGCGGTGTTTGCCGAGGTGATGAAGCGCCCGGAGCAGGGCTTTGACTACTTTGCTCCGGAGAACGTCGCGCCGCTGGTGGTGTGGTTGGGGTCGGCGGCGTCCCAGGCGGTGACCGGGCAGATGTTCGAAGTCGAGGGCGGCAAGTTGTCGATTGCCGACGGCTGGCGGCGCGGGCCCCAGGTGGACAACCAGGGCCGCTGGGCGCTGGCTGAGGTGGGTGCGGCGGTGCAGCAACTGCTGGCCGAGGCGCTGCCGGCGCAGAAAGTCTATGGCAGTTGATTGAGGTTGTGCGCCGCTTAGGCGGGCCGCGCCATCTGTGAGGGTGGCGCGGCTTTTTTGCGTTACCCGTCTTGAAGGCACTGCCAATCCTGTGGGAGCGGCGGTGCGGCGACCCGACTTGACCCGCGATCGGCCGCACCCCAGGCGCATCGGCCATCCGGACTAGGCGAGGCAAACGATTCTGTCGCCCGCACATCTGGCCACACTCGCCGGTACTTCCGCCAGACGAGTAAAAGGCGCCGCGATGGAATTTGCATTCAGCGACGAGCAGGAAATGATCCGTACTTCGGCCGAGGGCTTTCTCGCCGATGTCTCCCATTGCGCCGCCGTGCGCGCGGCCATGGCCAGCGACAAAGGCTATGACCCGGCACTCTGGCAACGCCTGTGCACCGAGATGTACTGGCCGGCGATCCACATCCCCGAAGCCTACGGCGGCCTGGGCCTGGGCTTTGTCGAGCTGAACATCCTGCTCGAACAGATGGGCCGGCGGCTGTTCTGTTCGCCGTTTTTCGCTACCGCCTGCCTGGCCACACCCGCTTTGCTGCTGGCCGGCAACCAGGCGCAGAAAAGCACCTGGCTTGCGCCTATCGCCGAGGGCCGTCTTACCGCCACCCTGGCCTTCACCCGCGGCAGCGGCTGGGCCGCGGAGGATATCCAGGCCAGCGCCAGCGCCGAAGGCCAGGGCTTTGTCGTCGATGGCCTGTTCGGCCAGGTGATCGATGGCGACAGCGCCGGGCTGTTGATCGTCGCCGCGCGCACGCCCGGCAGCAGCGGTGAATCTGGCATCAGCCTGTTCGCCGTCGAGGCCGACCGTGACGGTATCGAGCGCCAGTGGCTGCCGACCATGGACCAGACCCGACGCCTGGCGCGCCTTGAGTTCAACCGCGTGTACCTGGGCCCCGAGGCGCTGCTGGGCGAGGTCGGCAACGCCTGGCCGACCTTGCACAAGGTGCTGCAACTGGCCTGCATCGGGCTTGCCGCCGAGCAGGTCGGCGGCGCCCAGCAGGTGCTCGACCTGAGCGTCGCCTACATGCAGGAGCGCCAGCAGTTCGGCCGCCCGATCGCCAGCTTCCAGGCGCTCAAGCACCGCGCCGCCGACATGATGCTGCAGGTCGAATGCGCGCGCTCGGCCAGTTACTACGCCGCCTGTGTCGCCCAGGAAGTGCTCGACCCCGACGGCGACCCGCAGGTGGCCGCCGAGCTGCCGCTGGCCGCCGCCCTGGCCAAGGCGCAGTGCTCGCACAGCTATTTTCACTGTGCGGCGGAGTCGATCCAGCTGCATGGCGGCGTCGGCTTTACCTGGGAATACGACCCGCACCTGTATTTCAAGCGTGCCCGCGCCAGCGAGAGCTACCTCGGCGCGCCGGCCTGGCATCTGCAGCAGATCGCCACGCTGATCATCGGAGAGCAGCCATGAAGCTCAGTTTCAGTGAACAGGACGAGCAGTTTCGCCAGGAGGTCGCCGGCTGGCTGGCCGCCAACCTCTGCGGCGAGTTCGAGCCCCTGCGTTTTCGCGGCGGCCCGGGTGATGAGCACATGTTCCCGCAGCAGCGCAAAGCCTGGGAGCGCAAGCTGGCCGAGGGCCGCTGGACTTGCGTCGGCTGGGCGCCGGAGCATGGTGGCCGGGGCCTGTCGATCAGCCAGCAGGTGATCTTCCACGAAGAATACGCCCGTGCTGGCGGCCCCGGGCGCATGGGCCATATCGGCGAAGGCCTGGCCGGGCCGACCATCGCCGCCTTCGGCAACGACGAGCAAAAGCGCCGCCTGCTGCCCGCTATCGTCAGCGGCACGCAGTTCTGGTGCCAGGGCTACTCGGAACCGGGCGCAGGCTCTGACCTTGCCAACGTCAAGACCCGCGCCAGCCTTGAGGGCGGCAGCTGGGTGATCAACGGCCAGAAGGTCTGGACTTCGCTGGCCCATGAGTCGGACTGGTGCTTTGTGATCGCCCGTACCGAGCCTGGCAGCGTCGGCCATCGCGGCCTGTCGTTCCTGCTGGTGCCGATGGCCCAGGCCGGCATCAGCGTGCGGCCGATCGAGCAGATGACCGGCACTTCGGAATTCAACGAAGTGTTCTTCGACAACGCCCGCACCGACGCCGCCAACCTCATCGGGTCGCCTGGCGATGGCTGGAAGATCGCCATGGCCTTGCTCGGTTTTGAGCGCGGGGTTTCGACCCTTGGCCAGCAGATGCAGTTTGCCAACGAACTGAACGAGATCATCGCCATCGCCAAGGCCAACGGCGCAGCCCGCGACCCGCTGCTGCGCCAGCGCCTGGCCGAAGCCTGGTGCGGCTTGCGGATCATGCGCTTCAACTCGCTGCGCATGCTTTCCGGCGCCCAGGACGGCGCGCTGCGCAAGGAGGCGACCATCTACAAGCTGTTCTGGTCCAGCTGGCACGCCAACCTCGGCAAGCTGGCCATGGACGTGCTCGGGCCCGAGGCCGAACTGCTCGAGGCCGCGCCCTACCAGCTGACCCGGCTGCAATCGCTGTACCTGTTCAGCCGCGCCGACACCCTGTACGGCGGCAGCAACGAGATCCAGCGCAACATCATTGCCGAGCGCGCCCTGGGCATGCCCAAAGAACCGCGCCTGCGTCCCTGACCCAAGGAGTTAGTCGATGTCCACCCCCAACTATGTAGCGGGCCATGGCCTGTTGCGCGGCAAGTCCGTGCTGATCACTGCGGCGGCAGGTTCCGGGATCGGTTTTTCCGCTGCCTTGCGCGCCGCCGAAGAGGGCTGCCGGGCCCTGATGATCAGTGATATCCACCAAGGCCGCCTGCTTGAGGCAGTGAGCAAGATCCGCGAGGCCACCGGGCTTGCCGAGGTCTTCGGCGTGCTCTGCAACGTCACCGACGAAGCCCAGGTGCAGCACCTGGTGAGCTGCGCCGAGCGCGACCTGCACGGCGTCGACGTGCTGATCAACAACGCCGGCCTCGGTGGCTCGCGGGCGCTGGTGGAAATGCCCGACGAAGAATGGCAGCGGGTCCTCGATGTTACCCTCACCGGCACCATGCGTATGACTCGCGCCATGCTGCCGAAGATGATGGCTCGGCGCGCCGGGGTGATCGTCAACAACGCCTCGGTGCTTGGCTGGCGGGCCCAGAAGGAGCAGTCGCACTACGCCGCAGCCAAGGCCGGGGTCATGGCCCTGACCCGTTGCGCGGCGGTCGAGGCGGCCAGTCACGGCATCCGCATCAATGCGGTCAGCCCGAGCATTGCCCTGCATGATTTTCTCGCCCGCTCGGCGCCCCAGGCAGTGCTCGAGCAACTGGCGGCCAACGAAGCCTTCGGCCGCGCCGCCGAAGTCTGGGAGGTGGCCAACGTGATGATGTTCCTGGCCAGCGACTACAGCTCGTACATGACCGGCGAAGTGCTGTCGGTTTCCAGCCAGAGGGCCTGAGCATGACGCGCCTATTCGAAACCCCGCACGCGCTGCAAGACGCCGTCGGTGAAGTCCTGGGGGTCAGCGACTGGCTGCTCATCGACCAGGCGCGCATCGACCTGTTCGCCGAGGCCAGTGGCGATCACCAGTGGATTCATGTCGACCCGCAACGCGCCGCCAGCGGCCCGTTTGGGGCCTGCATCGCCCACGGTTACCTGAGCCTGGCGCTGGTCAACCTGTTCCTGCCGCAGATCGTCGAGGTGCGCGGCATCGCCATGGGCGTCAACTACGGCTGCGAGCGCGTGCGGTTTCCCAGCGTGGTGCCGGTGGGTTCGCGGGTGCGCGGCAACGCCCAGCTGATCAGCGCCGAGCAGGTCAAAGGCGGTGTGCAGGCGCTGATCCGCGTCAGCGTCGAGATCGAGGGCCAGCAGCGCCCGGGTTGTGTGGTCGACACCATCAGCCGTTATTACCCCGCCTGAGTCCAGGCATCGGAGCATGTGAACATGAATGAAGCCGTTATCGTTTCAACCGCGCGCACGCCGATCGGCAAGGCCTTTCGCGGTGCCTTCAACGACACCGAAGCGCCGGCCCTCGGCGGCCATGTGGTGCGCGAGGCCGTGCGGCGCGCGGGGATCGAGGCCGGGCAGGTCGACGATGTGATCATCGGCGCCGCCGCCCAGCAGGGCACCCAGGCCTACAACCTCGGGCGCTTGTGTGCGATTGCCGGCGGCCTGCCGCCGTCGGTAGCCGGGATGGCCGTGGAGCGCCAATGCGCCTCGGGCCTGATGAGCATTGCCCTGGCGGCCAAGGGCATTATCTGCAACGAAATCGACATCGCCGTCGCCGGCGGCCTGGAGTCGATCTCGCTGGTGCAGAACAAGCACAAGAACCTCTACCGCAACCAGTCCGGCGCCGTGCTTGAGCGCGACCCGCAGGCCTATATCCCGATGATCGAAACCGGCGAGATCGTCGCCCAGCGCTATGGTGTGACGCGCCACGAGCAGGATGCCTATGCCCTGCAAAGCCAGTTGCGCACTGCCCAGGCGCAAGCCGCGGGCCTGTTCGACCTGGAGCTGGCGCCGCTGAGCACGCGCAAGGCGATCATCGACAAGGCCAGCGGCGAGACCCGTTACGAGACCGTGGCCCTGCTGCACGACGAATGCAATCGCGCCGACACCAGCCTGGCCAGCCTCGCTGCACTGGAGCCTGTATGGCAGGGCGGGCAGTGGACCGAGGCCGGGCGCTTCATTACCGCCGGTAACGCCTCGCAGTTGTCTGACGGCGCTTCGGCCTCGGTATTGATGAACGCCAAGCTCGCCGAGCAGCGCGGCCTGGCGCCGCTGGGCATCTATCGCGGCCTGGCGGTGGCCGGTTGCAATGCCGACGAGATGGGCATCGGTCCGGTCTATGCGATTGCCAAACTGCTCAAGCGCCACGGCCTGAAAGTCGAGGACATCGGCCTGTGGGAACTCAACGAAGCCTTCGCCAGCCAGGTCCTGTACTGCCGCGATACCTTAGGCATCGACAACCAGCGCCTGAACGTCAATGGCGGGGCGATTGCCATCGGTCACCCGTTCGGCATGTCGGGGGCGCGCATGGTTGGCCACGCCTTGATCGAGGGCAAGCGCCGCGGCGTACGTTACGTGGTGGTGAGCATGTGTATTGGCGGCGGCATGGGTGCCGCTGCATTGTTCGAGGTGGCCTAAGCATGAACCGTTTTGATGAGCACGGCCGGATCCAGACCATGCAAGCCTACTGGAGCGAGGTCAACTTCAGCGTGCGCGAGCCGCAATAGCGCGCAAGCAAGGCTCACACCCGCCAGGGTGTGGCCTTGCGCAGGGGGAGCGCTTACGGCGATTTTGCCGCGTCGAGGAACGCCGGGCGCTCGCCACCGCCATGCACGGCAATGTCGGCGCCACTGACATAACGGGCCAGCGATGAGGCCAGGTACAGGCAACTGTCGCCAATGTCTTCGGGGCTGGCCAGGCGTTGCAGGGGGATGGTCGCGGCCACCTCGGCCAGGTCGCTTTCATCGCCATAGTGCAGGGCCGCCTGCTCGGTGAGGATCAGCCCGGCGGTGACAGCGTTGACCCGCACCTTGGGTGCCCATTCCACCGCCAGCGAGCGGCTCAGGTTGAGCAAGCCGGCCTTGGCCGCGCCGTAGGCAGCGGTGCCGGGGGAAGGGCGGGTGGCGCTGACGCTGCAGATGTTGATGATGCTGCCGCCCTCGGCCTGGGCCTGCATGATGCGGTTGGCCAGCTGGCTGAGGTTCAGCGGCGCCAGCAGGTTGAGGCGGATGATCGATTCGCTGAAGCGCGGCGAGGCGCTGGCGGCTTCGGCATAGGGCGCGCCGCCGGCGTTGTTGACCAGTACATCGAGGCGCCCGAAGCGCTCGACTAAAGCCGTCATCATCTGCTGGACCTGCTCGATGTCACGCACATCGCAGGCCAGGAACAGCGCCTCGCGCCCGCCACTGGCCGGCAGTGTCGCAGGCGCCTGGCGCCCGCAGATCACCACCTCGGCGCCACATTCAAGAAAGCGCCGGCTGATGCCGCGGCCCACACCCTTGCCACCACCGGTCACCAGTACCACCTTGCCGCGAAAATCCATTGGGTCGTGCATGCCTGCCTCGTGTTCGCCACAGTAATGAGCTCGATGCTAGGCAGCGCGCGGGCAGGGGCCAACGTCCGAAGGGACTAGTAGTCCTGACGGACGATGTTGGCGCCCTGGCCGCTCTGAATAATCCCGGTACAACAACAAGCCGGGAGGACACCTCATGGGCGCATCCGCGCAAGGGCACGTGGTAACGCTGGCCGATGGTCTGCAGCTGCATTACCAGGACGTTGGCACGGGCGAGGCGGTGGTGTTCATCCACGGCAGCGGCCCGGGTGCCAGCGGGCACAGCAACTTCAAACAGAACTACCCGGCATTCGCTGCGGCCGGCTACCGGGTGATCGTCCCCGACCTGCCCGGCTACGGCGCTTCGAGCAAGCCGCAAACGGTCTACAGCCTGGACTTTTTCGTCAGCGCCCTCAGCGGCCTGCTCGATGCCCTGGATATCCAGCGCTGCGTGCTGGTCGGCAATTCCCTGGGTGGCGCCATTGCCATCAAGCTGGCGCTGGACCAGCCTGGGCGGGTCAGCCGCCTGGTGCTCATGGCCCCTGGCGGGCTGATGGACAAGGAGCAGTACTACCTGCAAATGGAAGGCATCCAGAAGATGGGCGCGGCCTTTGCCAACGGCGAGCTCAACGATGCCGCCGGCATGCGCCGCCTGCTCAGCCTGCAGTTGTTCGACCCGGCGCTGATCAGCGATGAAACCGTGGTCGAACGCGTGGCGGTGGTGAGCCAGCAACCGGCCTGCGTGCTGACCAGCATGCAGGTGCCGAACCTGACCTCACGCTTGCCTGAACTGCAGTGCCCGATCCTCGGCTTTTGGGGGATCAACGACAAGTTCTGCCCGGCCTCCGGGGCGCAGACCCTGCTTGCAGCCTGCAGGCGGATCCGCTTTGTGCTGCTCAGCGAATGCGGACACTGGGTGATGGTCGAGCACCGCGAGCTGTTCAACCGTGAATGCCTGGCGTTTCTTGGGGAGGCGCGGGCATGAGCGAGCAATTGCGTCGCCAGTATGGCGAAGAGCTGTACCAGGCCCTGTGCAGCGCCAGCACCCTGGCGCCCTTGAGCGAGCGCTGGGAGACCATCAGCATCGAGGATGCCTACCATATCTCGCTCTACAGCATCGAGCGGCGGGTGGCGGCGGGTGACCGCATCGTCGGCAAGAAGATCGGCGTCACCTCGGCGGCGGTGCAGCGCATGCTTAATGTGCACCAGCCGGATTTCGGTTTTATCACCGAGCAGATGGCCTTTGCCGATGGCGCGCAGATTTCCCTCGGCGCCAACCGCCTGATCCAGCCGCGCGCCGAAGGCGAGATCGCCTTCAAGCTCAAGCATGACCTGGTCGGCCCCGGCGTCACCGAGGCCGATGTGCTGGCCGCCACCGAGTACGTGATGCCGTGTTTCGAGATTGTCGATTCGCGCATCCAGGACTGGCGCATCCGCATCCAGGACACCGTCGCCGACAACGCTTCCTGCGGGGTGTTCGTGCTCGGCGACAGCCAGGTCGATCCGCGCCGGCTCGACCTGCCGAACCTGCGCATGCAGGTGTTCAAGAACGGCGAGCTGATCAGCGAGGGCCTTGGCTCGGCGGTGCAAGGCAACCCGCTGACCGCGGTGGCCTGGCTGGCCAACACCCTGGGCGCCTTCGGCATCCCGTTCAAGGCCGGGGAAATCATCCTTTCCGGCTCGCTGGTGCCGCTGGAGCCTGCACGGGCCGGCGACCAGTTTGCCCTGACCATCGACGGCCTGGGCAGCGCCCGGGTGTCGTTCTGTGCGTGACGTGCGAGGTTCAAGCGAATGAGCAAAAAACTGAAAGCGGCGATTATCGGGCCGGGCAACATCGGCACCGACTTGCTGATGAAAATGTGCCGCTCCGAGTGGATCGAGCCGGTGTGGATGGTCGGCGTCGACCCGCAGTCCGAAGGCCTCAAGCGCGCTCGTGAGCTGGGGGTGAAGACCACCGCCGACGGCCTGGACGGATTATTGCCACATGTCCTCGACGACGATATCCGCATCGCCTTCGATGCCACCTCGGCCTATGTGCATGCGCATAACAGCCGCAAGCTCAACGAGTTGGGGGTGATCATGGTCGACCTCACGCCGGCGGCCATCGGCCCGTTCTGCGTGCCGCCGGTCAACCTCAAGCAGCACGCGGCGAGCCTGGCGATGAACGTCAACATGGTCACCTGCGGCGGCCAGGCGACCATCCCCATGGTCGCGGCGGTGTCGCGCATCCAGTCGGTGGCCTATGGCGAAATCGTCGCCACGGTGTCGTCCGGCTCGGTGGGCCCGGGCACCCGGCAGAACATCGACGAGTTCACCCGCACTACTGCCGGTGCCGTCGAGCAGATCGGCGGTGCCCGGCGCGGCAAGGCGATCATCGTCATCAACCCTGCCGAACCGCCGCTGATGATGCGCGACACCATCCACTGCCTGACCGACGAAGAGCCCGACCGCGAGGCCATTCGCGCCTCGGTGTTGAGCATGGTCAAGGAGGTGCAGCGCTACGTGCCCGGCTACACCCTGATCAACGGGCCGATTTTCGATGGCCGCAAGGTGTCGATCTTCATCGAGGTCGAAGGCCTCGGCGACTTCCTGCCCAAGTCTGCCGGCAACCTCGACATCATGACCGCTGCCGGTTTGCGCACCGCCGAGATGTTTGCCGAAGAAGCCCACAAGGGCACCCTGCAACTGCCCGTCCGTTGAGTGGAGAACTGCCATGAATCTGCAAGGTAAAAGCGTCCGTCTGCACGACATGAGCCTGCGCGACGGGATGCACGCCAAGCGTCACCAGATCAGCCTGGAACAGATGATCGCAGTGGCCAGCGGCCTGGATGCCGCCGGCGTGCCGCTGATTGAAATCACCCATGGCGATGGCCTGGGTGGCGCTTCGCTGAACTACGGCTTTGCCGCCCACAGCGATGAGGAATACTTCGCCGCGGTAATTCCCACCCTCAAGCAGGCCAAGGTATCGGCCTTGCTGCTGCCGGGGATCGGCACCCTCGATCACCTGAAAATGGCCCATGAGCATGGCGTCTCGACCATCCGCGTGGCGACCCACTGCACCGAGGCGGATGTTTCCGGCCAGCACATCGGCATGGCGGCGAAGATGGGCCTGGATACCGTCGGCTTTCTGATGATGGCGCACAGGGTCAGCGCGCAAAAGCTGCTGGAACAGGCGCGGCTGATGGAAAGCTACGGCGCCAATTGCATCTACTGCACCGATTCGGCGGGCTACATGCTGCCGACTGAAGTCAGCGAGAAGATTGGCGTATTGCGGGCAGGTTTAAGCGCCGGCACCGAAGTCGGTTTTCATGGCCATCACAACCTGGGCATGGCGATTGCCAACTCGCTGGCGGCCATCGAGGCTGGCGCCGTGCGCATCGATGGCTCGGTGGCCGGGTTGGGGGCGGGGGCGGGCAACACGCCGCTGGAAGTGTTCGTCGCCGTGCTGGAGCGCATGGGCGTGAGCAGCGGCGTTGACCTGTACCGGATCATGGACGTCGCCGAGGACCTGGTGGTGCCGATGATGGACCAACCGATCCGCCTTGACCGCGATGCCCTGACCCTGGGCTATGCCGGGGTGTACAGCTCGTTCTTGCTGTTTGCCAAGCGTGCCGAGCTCAAGTACGGCATTGCTGCCCGCGACCTGCTGGTGGAGCTGGGGCGGCGCGGCACGGTGGGCGGTCAGGAAGACATGATCGAAGACCTGGCCCTGACAATGTCGCGGGCGCGAGGGGTGATGCCGACCTGAGGTGCGCGCTGGCTTCATCGCGGGTCAAGCCCGCTCCCACAGGTCCCGCACAATTCTGTGGGAGCGGGCTTGACCCGCGATCGAGTGCAGCGGCCTCATCGCAGTTGAGCCAGCGCTCCCATGGCCATGAACAACGCGGCAATGGCCCGGGCCTCATGCAACTCGCCACTGGCCACCCGTGCCGGGATCTGCGCCAGCGGCACCTTGATGCATTCCAGCGGCTCCGGCTCGTCACCTTGCAGAGCACAGGGGCTCAGGTCCTGGGCCAGCACCACCCGATAACGATGACACAAATGCCCGGGCGCCAAGGTCAGTTCGCCCAGCTCGGTCAGCCGCGCCGCCCTCAGGCCGACTTCTTCGCACAGCTCGCGCTGGGCCGCCTGCAGGTAGCTTTCATGCGCCTCGGCACCGCCCTTGGGCAGGCCGAGGATGGTGCCCTCTACGCCCACCGCGTACTCGCGCACCAGCAGCACGTGCTCGGGGTCGGGCATCGCCACCAGCATCACCGAGCGGTAGCCGGTGCCGCGCAAGCGTTCGTAGATGCGCCGCTGGCCGTTGCTGAACTGCAGGTGCAGGGCTTCGATCTGGAAATGACTGCTTTGGGCCAGCAGTTCGGTCTTGAGGATGGTCGGACAGTTGCGCATGTGCAGGCCCCTGGCGGCGGGTGGATACCTGCACTGTGCGCTGTGCCCGGCAACCCGCCATCGTCCAAGCGGACGAGGGCGGGTGCTTCAGCCGAGGGTCGCCACGCTGCGCAAGATCAAGCGCACGAGCATGGTCTGGCGGGTCACGCCGGTCTTGGAAAAGGTCGAACGCAGGTGCGCCCGCGAAGTGTTGCGGCTGATGCCCAGTTCCTCCGAGGCTTCGTCCAGGGTCAGGCCGTTGGCCAGCAGCATCGCCAGCTGGGTTTCGGCCGGGGTGAAATCGAACAGCGCCCGGACGATCTCCTGCGGCGCCGAGGATTGCTGCTCGGGGTCGCTGATGAAGATCACCACGGTCGGGCATTGCTTGCCTTCGCTCCAGGTCGACAGCGGCACCGAGCGCACGATGATGCCAAGGTCGGCGCGCCCGGACGGGCGTTGTACGCGCATGGCCTCGACCACCGAGGGGTTGCTGCTTTTTTGCGACAGCAGTGATTGCTTGACCAGCCGGCGGAACTCCTGGGTGTCGCGCGCGGTGCCAACCTGCAAGCCGTCATTGACCAGCTTGATGCCGTCCTTTTCCTGGATCAGCCGCTCGGCAACCTGGTTGGTCTGCAGCACCTTGCCGGTTTCGTCGAGGATGATGGTGCCCACCGCCAGCTGGTCGACGGCGCCGGCGTAGAGGTTGCGTTCGGTCTCGATGCGGTTGAGCTGCATGTGCAGTTTGATCGAGCGCTCCAGGTGCGGGATGAAGCGCGCCAGCAGGGTTTTTTCCTGGTCGCCGAAGGCCTGCTCATCGCGCCCGCGGCTGATGCGGATGCGGCATTGGGCGCCGTCGCCGGTATTGATGTCGGCCCCGAGGATATGGAACACGTCCACGGGTTCAAGGAAGTTCTTGTAGAACTCCGATTGCAACAGCTCGTCGTTGGAGACGTAGCTGGCGAGGGTCACCACTTCGCGGTTGGGCAGGTCGACGAACGGGTCGAGGGCGAAGAAGTGCTTGTTGTACGAGGCGGTGGTTTCGCTCGAACTGCCGGTGGTGTTGACCATCAGGCCGTCAACGTGGGCGCTGGGCGGGCGCAGAATGAACGTGACGTATTTGCTCTGTAGCTGCAGGTTGAGCTGGTTGAGGAAGGTGACCCAGGGAATGTTCTCCATCGGCCCTTGATAGAGGTGACCGAGCAAGTCGCTGAATGACTCGAGGGTGAGGCACGGCTGCATAGGGAACTACCATTTTTTATTATTAGCGTTGGCGATGGCAGAGAATAGTCGGCGTTAACGCGTGCACGCAACGCTCCGTACACGCATCCGGACAGGCGTAGCGCACGCCTGTCCAAAGCGCTCGGCAAGGCTCAGGCGCGCTCGCCGTCAAGCACCACGAAACGCTTGCTGTCGGCGGTTTCGGCAGGCAGCAGGTCGACGTCGGTATAGAACTGCTCATACCAGCGCCGCAGCTGGTACACCGGGCCGTCGCCGTCGCACAGCAGCGGATTGTCGACCCGGGTCTTGCTGTGCCAGATCGCCACGTCTTCGTAGAAAGCCGCCTGGGCCTGCTGCACGTAGGCCTTGGCCATGGCCTGGTTCTGCTCCTCGCTCAGGCCGGGGATCTTTTTCACCAGCACGCCGTAGCGCAGGGTGAAGCTGTTGAGGTCGATCGGCACATGGCAGTTGAGCAGGATCGAATGGATCGGCTGGCCGTTCATCGCCCCGGTCATTTCGGTGATCTGGTAGGCCGGGCCGAAGTAGGTGGCCTCCGTGCTCAGCTCGCTGTCGCCAGACAGCCGCTCGCTGCGCGCACGCATGACCTGGGTGGCCAGGTGGCCTGCGAAGACGTTGCTGAACTCGGCCACCGGCGCGCCATGCACGGTGCCGAAGTGGGCCATGTCGGCGACGTTGTCGATCAGCTCGCGGCAGTTGGTGTCGATCTGCAGTTCGGCCACTTCCCAGGCGGCCCACTGGTCACTGAAGCAGGCGTCGATGCGCGGGATCGTCTGCTCGGCAATCGGCGGGTTGCCTTGCGGGTCGTTCCAGACGAACAGCAGCTGGTTTTCTTCCATGATCGGCCAGCGCTTGACCTTGGCCCGCGGTGGAATGCGCTTGGCGTAGGGAATGTCGTCGCACACGCCATCGGCGCCCCAGCGCCAGCTGTGGAACGGGCAGCGAATCGAGTTGCCTTCGATGCAGCCGGTGCTCAGGTCGGCGCCCATGTGCGGGCAAAAGCCGTCGAGAATGTTCAGCTGGCCGTCTTCACCCTGGAACGCCACCAGGCGGGTGCCAAACACGTCCAGGCGGTGGGCCTTGCCGTCGCGGTAGTGCGCGGCCAGGCCCAGGCAGTGCCAACCACGGGCGTAACGGTCTTCCAGCAGCTTGGCTTCAATGCGGTGCAGGGTGCTCATCTTATTGTTCTCCGGGGTATCACGGGGTGTGCTGTGCGAGTGATTCTGCCGCCCCTGTACCAGCAGGCATCGTCTGAACGGACGATGGCCGGCCGTGGGCTGACGGCTCTACTGGCGCAATCAAGCCAGCAGCAGGAGAACGCAATGAGCAACGAGCAGGGGCGGGTGGCGGTGATTACCGGCGCCGCCAGCGGGATCGGCCGGGGCCTGGCCGAGCATGCGGCAGGGCTGGGCATGCAGCTGGTACTGGCCGATGTCGATGGCCCGGGTTTGCAGGCGCTGAGCGCGCAACTGCAAGGCCAGGGCGTGCAGGCCATTGCCCAGCTGACCGACGTCAGCGATGTGGCCCAGGTCGAGCGCCTGCGCGATGTCGCCCTGGCGCATTTTCAGCGGGTCGACCTGCTGTTCAACAATGCCGGGGTGATGCAGACCGGCTACAGCTGGCAGATCAGCCACGAGCAGTGGCAGCGCATGCTCGCCATCAACCTGCAAGGGGTGATCAATGGCATCCGCAGCTTTGTGCCGATGATGCTCGAGCAGGGCCACCCGGCCCAGGTGATCAACACCGCGTCGCTCGCCGGCTTGCTCAGCAGTCCGTTGATGGCGCCCTACAACGTCACCAAGCAGGCGGTGGTGGCGTTATCCGAAACCCTCAAGTACGAGCTGGACATGCTCGGCGCGCAGGTCTCGGTGTCGGTGCTCTGCCCGGGGCCGGTGGCCAGTGACATCATGGCCTCCAACCAGGCCCGCGAGCAGGCCGACGCCACTTTCAGCGCCGTGCTCGACGAGCACATTCGCCAGGGCATGACGCCCCGCGAGCTGGCCGCCCAGGTATTCGCCGCGCTGGCCGAGCGGCGTTTCTGGATCTTCCCGCACAAAGACTTCAAGCCCGCCCTGGAGCTGCGCCTGCGCAGCATCCTTGAAGAAACCAACCCGCAGTTCCAGATGATCGCCGAAGGAGACGCCCATGCCGCTCGATAAACAGATCGCCGCCGTGCTCGAACAGTTCAGCGCCCAGGGGGAGCCCGACTACCACCGGCTCGATGCCGTGCAGTATCGGCAATATGCCGACCACCTGTTGCCGCCGATCCCTGGCGCGCAAATGGCCGAAGTGCGCGACCTGCGCGTGGCGGGCGCCGCTGGCGAGCTGGATGCCCGCCTGTACCGGCCGCTGGCGCAAGACAACCTGGCGCTGCTGGTGTTCTTCCACGGCGGCGGCTTTGTCATCGGCACCCTCGATACCCATGACCATCTGTGCCGGGCACTGGCCAGCGCCACTGGCGCGGTGGTGGTGTCGGTCGCCTACCGGCTGGCACCGGAAGCGCGCTTTCCGGCGGCGCCGCTCGATTGCTATGCCGCCACCTGCTGGCTGGTCGAACATGCCGCCAGCCTGGGCGTCGACGGCAGCCGCCTGGCCGTGGCCGGCGACAGCGCCGGGGCCAACCTGGCGATCGCCGTCAGCCGCCTGGCCGCAGAGCGCCAGGGCCCGCAGATTCGCTACCAGTGCCTGTTCTACCCGGTCACCGATGGCCGCTGCGACACCCCGTCGTACCAGGTGTATGGCGAAGGGTATCTGTTGTCGCGGGCGATGATGGCCTGGTTCTGGCGCAGCTACCTGCAACAGCCCGAGCAGGTCGAGGAGCCACTGGCCTCGCCGCTGCTCGCCGAGTCACTGGAGGGTTTACCCGCCACCACCCTGATCACCGCCGAGTACGACCCATTGCGCGACGAAGGCGAAGCCTTTGCCCAACGTTTGCAACAAGCAGGTGTGGCCACCCGCCTGGAGCGTTGCCAGGGCATGGTGCATGGCTTTATCAGCATGAGCGCGTTTGTCGAGGGCGCTGCCTTGGCCCTGGCCGGGGCCGCGGCCGACCTGCGCCGGGCGCTGGGCTGAATGGCGGCGGCCTAGTCCGTTTGGACGAAGCAGGTTGTCGCAGCAGTTTCTAGTCTTGAGCGCACAACGTCTTTTCCTCACCTGTGGTGGAATGGCCATGAAAACAACAAGAACAATTTGCCTTGCCTTGACCGTCTGCGCCTTTGGCGCTGTCTATAGCGCCTTGCTGACCCGCCCGCTGCCGGCGCCGGTGACCATGGCCTATTACTGCCAGCCCAGCTTCCAGCCGTGTTACATCCCGGTGCCGAGCGTCGCCAGGCTGATGCCCTAGGCCTTGTTGCCCAGGGCCAGCAGCGCCCGCTCGCGGCTCAGTGGCTGGAGGACCCCGGGCGAGCCGCTGATGTGCACGTACAGGTAGTGCTGGCCTTGGTCATCGCGCAGTATCCGGTGCACCTGGGTCGTCTCCGGGTGATACTGGCGCTGGGTGCGGTCGAGCAGCACTTCGTGGTGGTCGATGTGCAGGCGGCGCAGCGCCGCTTCGAACTCGCTATCGACGGCCTCGCGCAGCTTGCGCATGCGGCGTATCGACAGATAGCCAAGGCCGAAGGTCAGCGCAAAGAAGAACAGCGCCTGTAACAGTGATTTGTAGTGCTCCATCCTGGATTTGATTAGCCCTTGATTCTTGTAGTGGACGGCGCTTGTTTGAGGTCTGAGCGCCGCCTGTGGGCGTTAAAGGCTCATGTCGAAGGCATGGATTCGGTAGGGCAGCTCCATGTCCGGGTATCGCCGTCTTCCTCACCCAGTGCCATGATTTCCAGGCAGCCCGGGTAAGCTGGTTGCTTATCGGCAGGCCCTTCAATGTAGGTGATGGCCTTGGGTGGGTTTTGCAGTTGCTGCTGGCATTGCTGGACCTCGCTGGCAAAGCTTTCAAGGGCAGCGGAAGGGGGCTGAGTCGTGATCATGCCTGCTACGGTTTGCCAGTATTCCGAGGCTGCGTAGCCGCTTGCTCGGCAGTGAGAAAGCGGAGAAACAATTGAGCCAACTCCGTCGCCTTCGACTTTAAGTGCTTGCATCTTCTGGTGTTGCGCAGGCAGGGCAGGGCCAACCGGAAGCGCTTCCATGGCCTTGATCTCAGCGACATAAGCCTGAACTTTGGTCAGGTAAGCGGCGGCGCTTTCGCGCTGCTGGTTGTACTGGCTTATTTCGTTGGCGTTGGTGCCGGTGACCTTGTACTCAGGTTCGTTGTTGCAGCCCGCCAGGAGAGCAGAGGCGCCAAGGGTGATGATTGCGGTGCGTGTGGTGAACTTCATGTTCTTCAGTTATCTCGCTTCAGGGTCGTTTGCTTGACCTGACAGTGGAGCACAATGGCTATCCCTGCCAGTGTTTGTCGCACAGTACTCGCGTTTGATGTCGAATACTGTTGCCTCAGTCCAGGTCCTGCGCCGAATGCCGCTCGGGCACCTGGCTGGCTTCATCGCCCCAGGTGCGGTTGACCCGCAGGCCGCGGACGACCGCCGGGCGCTCGGCAATGGCTTGCGCCCAGCGTTGCACGTGGGTGTAGTCCTGCACGCTGAGGAACTCGCCCGCCGAATACAGCCTGCCCAGCGCCAGTTGGCCGTACCAGGACCAGACGGCGATATCGGCGATGGTGTAGCTGTCGCCGGCCAGGTACGCGCTTTGCGCCAGGCGCTGGTCGAGCACATCCAGTTGGCGCTTGGTTTCCATGCTGAAGCGGTTGATCGGGTATTCGAATTTTTCTGGCGCGTAGGCATAGAAGTGGCCGAAGCCGCCGCCCAGGTAGGGCGCTGCGCCCATCTGCCAGAACAGCCAGTTGAGGGTTTCGGTTCGACCCGCTGGGTCGCGGGGCAGGAACTCGGCGAATTTTTCTGCAAGGTAGAGCAGGATCGAACCCGACTCGAACACCCGCACCGGCGGTTGCACGCTGCGGTCGAGCAGGGCGGGGATCTTCGAGTTGGGGTTGATCTCGACGAAACCGCTGGAGAACTGCTCACCCTCGCTGATGCGAATCAGCCAGGCGTCGTACTCGGCGCCGGCATGCCCGAGGGCCAGCAGCTCTTCGAGGAGGATGGTGACCTTGACGCCATTGGGCGTGGCCAGGGAGTACAGTTGCAGCGGCTGCTTGCCCAGCGGCAGGGCCTTGTCGTGGGTCGGGCCGGCCACCGGGCGGTTGATGTTGGCGAACTCGCCGCCCGACGGCGCGTCGTGCTGCCAGACCCGAGGCGGGACGTAGGGTGCCTTGCTCATGCGATGAACCTCCTGGTGTGCTCGAGGGGCTCATGTTCGGGCCTGGTATGAGAGGTTGTCAAACAGGCCTGCAAGCAACTGCCCGATCATGGTATCGGGCACCGCTTTGCCCTGCCGGCATTGCGCCGGCAGGGCAAATACTGCGTGGATTAACGTTTGCCTAGTGCAACTTTCGAATCACCGGAGAATTTATCCACCTGCCCTTGAATATGTGTCGAAACCTTGCTGTCAAAGCCAAACTCGACCTTGCAACCTTGAAGGAATGCCAGTTGTTTTTGGTACAGCGTGGAAATACCGGCAAGGTCACCATCTTTACGTTTTAATGCTTCGATCTTGGCAACGACTTGCACGGTTTTTTCTTCAATGTAGTCGGCGGTCTCCATGTATTGGCGAATATCGATCTGTTTTGAAACGAAGTTGTCATAGTTGAGTTTTGCCGCGGTGTTCAGTGCGTTGAGGGTCAACTCGTACTGTGCAACCAATGTTCTTTCGGCTTGCTCGGAGAACTCGTCGAGTGAATAGTTGACGTTGTAGCAATAGCGGTAGCAGCTCATGATTTTGTTATTGAAGAAACTTCGCTCCTGAGACACATTGCAGGCAACCGATGCAAAAATTCTCAAGCCTTGGCCGAGCGGTACGCTACTTTTTGCAGTGCTCACCTGAATCTTGCTTGAGTGGCCGAACGAGTTGATCAGGCCCGACAGCAGGTTAAGGCAGTTGGCGGCGATCATTAGCCGAGTGTCTTCGGTCAAACCACCGCTGGCGTTGGTTTTGGTTGCATCAGGCGAGGCCGTGGTACCTTCCGGCAGACCGGTGATGGTACCGGTGACCGTGCCGACGACTGCATTGGTGATCTGATCGATTATTTTCTTCAGATTCTCAAGGCTCCAGGTGTCTGAAAGCTGGAAATCTGAATTCGCCCCGGTGACGTAGGAAGAATACTTCCAGGTGCGTTGGCTGTTTGTATAAAATTGAATCTGGTCTGCCTGTAATTCGGATTCAGCATTTTTCTGTTGGGTGATCAAGTCCCTGGAGATCTGCTCAAGCCGTTCACGGTTCTTTTTCTCTTCTTCCAACAGTTTGTTGACACTATTGCTTCTGCCCATTTTCGCTCATCCTTGTCGTGGGGTTTAATGCCAAGGCTCAATGACATCAAATTGCCAGTCCCTGGCGAAGAGAACAATAGCGCTTTTTATTGGTTTGTAAAGGTCAGGTCTGATGATAATTAATCAGATTGGAACTTGGCGTTTATAACGGTGTTTCTTATCGCCGATTAAGCTAAGTCGTTTGCTCGGGGCTAATCAGTCGCCGGCCTGTTCTTGCTGACGCAATGAATTCCGCCGCCGCCCGCAGCAATCGGGTCGATATCGACCTGCTCGATGGTCCGCCCCGGGTACAACTTGGCCAGCAACTGCTTGCAGTACTGGTCAGCTTTCGGGTCGCCAAACTGCGGGGCAATCACCGCGCCATTGATCGGCAGGTAGTTGATGTAACCGGCGGCAAACTCCGGGTTGTCGCGGGTAAAGCGGTTGCTGCGCAATTTGCCCGGTGGCGGCAGCAGGTGCACGGTCAAGCGGCGGCCGTCGGCGTCGGTGGCCTGCTTGAGGATTTCCAGGTGCTTGCGGGTGACCCGGTAATCGTAGGAGTCCGGGTCGTTGTCGAGGTTGGCGATCACCACCCCCGGCTCGACGAAGCGCGCGTAGAAGTCGACGTGGGCATCGGTAATGTCCTGACCCTTGATGCCCGGCAGCCAGATGATCTTGCGCAGGCCAAGGTTGGCTTTAAGCTCGGCCTCGACATCGCTGCGGCTCCAGTCGGGGTTGCGGTTGGCATTGACCCAGCAGCTTTCGGTGATGATCGCCGTGCCGTGGCCGTCCACTTCGATGCCGCCGCCTTCGCCGGTCAGCTCGCTTTGCAGGTAGGGCACGTTCAGGGTTTCGCTCAGCGTTGCCGCCACGCGGCTGTCGTTGCGGTGGCGTTGCTTGTTGCCCCAGCCGTTGAAGTTGAAGTCCATCAGCGCGCTGTTGCCGTCGTCGTCGATGACGAAGCAGCCGCCGTAATCGCGGATCCAGATGTCGTCCAGCGCCATGGGCAGGAACTCGATGTTGTCGCTGCCACATTGCTCGCGTGCATCGGCCAGGTCTTCGGGGCGGCAGAGTACGCTGACCGGCTGGTAGCGGGCGATGGTCCGGGCCAGTTGTGCGATGCAGCTGTTGACCGCGTCCGCCTGGTCTTCCCAGACATTTTCGGCGGCGGCAAACGCCAGGAAGATCCGCCGCTGGGCCTGGTCTTCTTCGGGCATGAACCAGCGCTGGTCAGCGGCCATGGCCAGGCGCAACGGGCCCAGGCCCAGGCCGGCAATGCCGGCGGCGACTGACAGATGCTTGAGAAAGGTACGACGGGGTGTCATCGGTGTGGCTCTCGTAGTGACGGCTCAATGGGCCGAGGAAGTCTTGAGGGTGGTCCAGGTACGCATGCGCGCGCGCATGTCTTTCTGGGTAATGTCCTTGCCCGGGATCAGCCGCGCGTAGGTATCGTCGCTGACGTAAATGTCCGGGTTGTCACGCATCTGCGGCTCGACCAGCGGCCGTGCCTTGGCGCTGGAGGTGGGGTAGCCGGTGAACGAACTGATGGCGGCCATCTGCTGCGGCTGCATGACGAAGTTGATAAAAGCGTAGGCGTATTCCGGGTGGGCGGCATCGGCGGGAATGGCCATGCTGTCCATCCAGATGGTCGTGCCTTCCACCGGGATGTGGTAGCGGAACTCGACCTTTTTACCGGCAGCATCGGCGGTGCGCTGGGCCTGGATCATGTCGCCGCTGTAACCGAGGGAAATGCAGGTGTCGCCATTGACCAGCTGGGTCACCGGCTGCGACTGGAACTTGCGGATGTACGGTTTGATTGCCCCGAGCATCTGCCGGGCGGCGAGCAAATCATCGGCCTTGCCGCTGCGCGGGTCCTTGCCCAGGTAGTGCAGCACCACCGCCAGCACTTCGTCGGGCGAGTCGATCATCGAGATGCCGCAGTCGGCCAGCAACGCGGCGTTTTCTGGCTTGAACAGCAGGTCGAGGCTGTTGACCGGGGCATTGGCGATGCGCTGCTCGATGGCCGCGCGGTTGTAGGTCAGGCCGATGCTGCCCCAGGTGTAGGGCACGGTGCTCTCGCGCGAGTTGGGGTAGCGCTGGTGCAGGCGCTGCAGGCCGGGCTCGATGTCTGCCAGGTGTTCGAGTTTGGCCGGGTCGAGCTTTTGCAGGGCGCCGGCGCGGGCCAGGCGTTCGGCCACGGTGTCGCCGGGGAAAATCAGGTCGTAGCCGCTGTTGCCCGAGAGCAGCTTGGCCTCGAGGGTTTCGCTGCTGTCCATGACGTCATAAATGACCTTGATGCCGGTCTGGGCGGTGAAATCCTTGAGGGTGTCTTCGGCAAAGTAATCGGCCCAGTTGTACAGGCGCAGCACTTTGTCTTCGGCGTTGGCCAGGCTGCAGCCCAGGGCCAGGGAAAGGGCGAGCAGGGTTTTCAGGCTGTTCATGCGCCATGCCTCCAGGTGCTGTGTGGGTGACGGCCGTCCAGGCTCAACAGGGTGGCGTACATTTCCGGGCGGCGGTCGCGGTAGATGCCCCAGGTCAGGCGCTCTTCGCGCATGTGCGCCAGGTCCAGCTCGGCCAGCAGCATGCAAGGGCTGTCGCGATCGGCTTCGGCCAGCAGGCGGCCCTTGTGGTCGGTGATGAACGACGATCCATAAAAACGCATGTGCAGCTCGGCATCGCTGCGCGCCACTTCAACGCCGGTGCGGTTGGCGGTGATCACCGGGAGGATGTTGGCGGCGGCGTGGCCGCGCTGGGTCAGTTGCCAATGGTCGCGCGAATCCAGCGCCGCAGCGCCGGGCTCGGAGCCGATGGCGGTGGGGAACAAAAGGATTTCTGCACCTTGCAAGGCCAGGCAGCGGGCGGTCTCGGGGAACCACTGGTCCCAGCAGATGCCCACGCCCAGGCGCCCGACGGCGGTGTCCCAGACCTTGAAACCGGTATCGCCGGGGCTGAAGTATTCCTTTTCCTGGTAGCCGATGGCGTTGGGGATGTGGGTCTTGCGGTAGACGCCGAGCAAGCGCCCGTCGGCATCGGCGACGGTCAGCGAATTGAAGTAGGCATTGCCGGCCTGCTCGAACCAGCTCAGCGGCAATACCACGTTCAGTTCCGCCGCCAGGGCGGCAAAGCGCTGCAACAGCGGGCTGTTTTCATAGGGTTGCGCCAGGGCCAGGTGCTCGTGGCATTGCTCGATGCAGAAGTACGGCGTGGCGAACAGCTCGGGCAGCAGGATCAGCCTGGCCCCGGCCGCCGCCGCCTCGCGCACCAGCCGCTCGGCGTTATCGAGGTTGTCTTCAAGGTTCCAGCTGCAGGCCAGCTGCAGGCTGGCGACGCTCAGCGCGCTCATGGCTTGGCTCCTTTCAGGGGCCAGGCCGGTTGCTGCTGGGTGATGCAATGCACGCCGCCACCGCCATGGGCCAGCTGGTTGATTTGCACCGGTACCACGCTGCGGCCGGGGAAGGCCTGCTGCAGGGTGGCGGCGGCCTGCTGGTCGGCGTCGATGCCGTAGGCGGGCATGATCACCGCGTCGTTGCACAGGTAGAAGTTGGTGTAGGAGGCGCAGAACACTTCGGCATCGGTGTCGACCGCAGCGGAGGCTTCGTACAGGTCGATCAGCTCGAAACTGCGGCCACGGGCGTCGGTCGCCAGTTCCAGGGCGCGGCGGTTCTCCTTCGCCACCTGGGCGTAGACCGAGGTTTGATCTTCGGTGGCATCGACCAGCAGCACGCCCGGCCGGGCGAACGCGCAGACGCCGTCGACGTGGCCATCGGTCATGTCGCCAGTGACGTAGTCCGGGTCGCCCGGCAGCCAGATGACCTTGTTCACCCCCAGCAGGCGGACGAAGATTTCTTCCATGTCCTGCTTGCCCAGGCCCGGGTTGCGGTTGGGGTTGAGCAGGACCGATTCGGTGGTGATCAGCGTGCCGTCGCCATCGACATGAATCGCGCCGCCTTCGTTGGCCAGAAAACTGCCGAAGCACGGCAGGCCCAGGCCATTGAGCACGCGCCGGGCCAGGCCTTCATCGAGGTCGTGGGCCGACTTGCCGCCCCAGGCGTTGAAGCGCCAGCTGACCCCGGCCAGGCCCTGTTGCGGGTGGCAGATGAAGCTTGGGCCGGAGTCGCGGCACCAGCTGTCGTTGACGGCGATTTCGATCAGCTCGATGTTGGCCCCGCACAGCGCCCGGGCCTGGCTGACGGCGCTGGGGTCGACGACCATTTTCACCGGCTCGAAGCGGGCGATGGCGTTGGCGACCCGGGCGAAATCCACCTGCACAGCGGCCAGGGTGACGCCCCAGGTCGACTCCCACAGGGCCTGGTTGTGCGGCCAGACCATCCAGGTGGCAGCGTGGCGAGCCCATTCGGCGGGCATGAACCAGCCGTTGTTGTTGGCGCTGTCGTTGTGCATTGCAATACCCTTCAGTTAAGTAATTGTTTTCAGCAAGGTTGCCGGGGTGTCCATGCTATAACTGGGGTCTGCACCTGAACAAACGATGGATTTTGCCGATATATGATTAGCTGGGCTTATCAATCATGCTGAAACACTGGCCACCTCTGAACACGCTGCGCGGTTTTGAAGCGGCGGCGCGCCTGGGCAGTTTTCACAAGGCTGCCGAAGAGCTGCACCTGACCCAATCGGCGATCAGCCAGCAGATCCGCAGCCTGGAAAACTACCTGGAGCAACCGCTGTTCTTTCGCGAAGGGCGCAGCGTGTCGCTTACCGATGCCGGCCACGACCTGCTCAGCACCACCCAGGTGATGCTGCAGCAACTGACCGTCGGGATCCGTCGCCTGGAGCAGTACCGCAAGCCCAACCAACTGGTGGTCAACACCACGCCGGCATTCGCCCGGCACTGGCTGGTGCCGCACCTGGGCGACTTTCATCGGCGGCACCCGGAGGTGGACCTGTGGCTGTTCACCAGCGATGAAATCCCTGACATGACCACCCAGACCATCGACATTGCCGTGCGCGACGACATCAGCGCCCAGGCCGATTGCAGCTTTCACGTTTTGTTGCAGGATCGGTTGTACCCGGCCTGTCACCCGCGCCTGCTGGACCTCGACATGGCGCAGCGGACCACCCTGCACGGTGAGCGGGAAATGGACTGGAGCTACTGGCACACCCAGGGTGGCGAGGCTGTGGGGCAGAAGCTGCAGGGCCTGAATTTTTCCGACCCCGGGCAGTTGCTTGACGCTGCCAGCCAGGGCTTGGGCATTGCCCTGGTGAGTGGCTTGCTGGCCGGGCAGGCGCGTGCGCAAGGCAACCTGGTGGCGCTGACCGAGCAGACCGTGCGCGGGCCCAAGTGGGCATGGCTGGTGCACCGCATCAGTGAAGGGGAGGCCTTGACTGTGAGTTTTTGCCAGTGGCTTGAGCAGTGCCTGGCAGAGGGCTCAGGGCTTAATGGTGACCCAGCGCCAGCGCGCTGAGGATGCAGACCGAGCCGTCGCTGGCCGGCGTGCTGTCACTGTAATCAACCTGGTTGTAGACGCCGCCGTGGAAGTTGAAGGTGCGGCTGTTCCAGCTGGCATCCATCTGCAATGGTCCGCTGCTGGCGGTGCTGCCCTTGCAGGTGGCAGCGAGGGTCACCACGCCCTTGGCGGTGACATCGAGAATGATCTCGAACGCGGTGCCCAGCGGCACATTGGCCAGCAGGGTGACGCTGGCCGGGGCGCTCTGGTTGTAGCTTCGGCGAAAGCCATAGGTGAGCTTGCCCTTGTTCCAGAACACCTTGACCACCGGGCTGTCGTCGTCTTTGACGTGCAGTTGCGAGATCACCACCTTCTGCGCCGCGTTGACCTTGCTCAGGGTCATGCTCTGGTGGTTGTGGTGTTTGCTGGCGCTGGCGAGCGACCAGTAGGTCGGTTCTTTCCATTCGCAGCGGGTGCGGTGGGTGCTTTTGCTTGAGGCGCCCTTGGTTGGGGCGGTGAAGCGGACCGAGCCGTCGTCGAGCCTGGCGATGATTTTCGGCAACTGCGCCAGGGCCTGGGCGCCGGTCAGTTCCAGGGCGGTGGGGTCGCTGGTGGACTTGGGTACCGGGGTGGTGATTGTTAGGCGGTCAATGTTGACGCTCATGGGTTTCTCCTTCGGTTTTCGGTGTGGGCCCTCTCTGAAATGGATGTGGGCTTGAGCTAATATTTAGCTGCAAGCTAAAGTGGCGTCAATGGCTAAATAAATTACGACCGCTTCGCGCTCGATCGCCGGCAAGTCCGGCTCCCACAATGGATCTGTATACACCGCACCCTGTGGGAGCTGGCTTGCCAGCGATGAGGCCGGTACAGCCAGCAAGGGTTTTGCCCTCAGTCGTTAAAGAAACCAGCGATACTCCCGCGCACTTACTTCATGCATGAACGCCAGGTGGTCCTGCCTCTTGTTCTCGCAATAGACCATGACGAACTCACTCCCCAACCGCTCATTGACCACCGGGTGATGACGCATGGCCGCCACCGCCGCGAGCATGTCCTTGGGAAAGTCGATGCCGCTGCTGCGGTCTTCGTTGAGCGGCGCAATCGGCTCTTTGCCGGCCTCCAAACCGTGTTCCATGCCACTTAAAATCGCTGCCAGCACCAGGTATGGGTTGGCGTCGGCGCCGGCCAGACGGTGTTCGATGCGCAGGTTGCGTGGGTCCGATTCGGGGATGCGGATGCACGCGTCGCGGTCTTCAAAGCCCCAGCTGGCGCGGCTGGCAGCGTTGACCATGGCGCCGTAGCGGCGCATCGCGTTGTGGTTGGCGGCAAAGATCGGCATGCACTGCGCCAGCAACTCCAGGCAGCCAGCCACGGCATGGCGCAGCGGGCGCTGGTTGTCGGCGGCCAGCAGGTTGTTGCCCTGTTGGTCGTAGAGGCTGACATGCACGTGCATGCCGCTGCCCGGCGCGTCGAGGTAGGGCTTGCTCATGAAGCTGGCGCGCAGGCCGTGCTTGAGCGCCACGCCACGGGTGCTGCGGGCGAACAGCGCGGCCCAGTCGGCGGCGCGCAGGCCGTCGTCGCAGTGGCCGAAGTTGATTTCGAACTGCCCAGGGCCCAGTTCTGCGGTAATCACGTTGGCATCCACGCCTTGCTCGTTGGCGGCCTCGACCATGTCCCGCAGCACGTCGGAGTAGCGCGACAGGCGTTCGATGTGCATGTTCGGCTGGTCATCGGCATCGCCGCTGAACGGGTCGCGGGGGAACTGCGGCAGGCCGTCTTTGAGCGCGCGGTCGAACAGGTAGAACTCAAGCTCAAAGGCCACCACCGGGCGAATGCCGCGCCGTTCCAGGCGTTGCAGCACCCGCGCTAGCACTTCTCGGGGCTCGAACTCAATGGGCGCGGCGGTGCCGTCAGAGCTGATCAGCATCTGCCCCAGCGGCTGGTTCTCCCAGCGCACCGGCTTGAGGGTGCCGGGGATCAGCCGCCGTGGCGCGTCCGGGTCGCCGTCGTTGAAGCAGTAGTCGCCGATCGGGTGCAGGCCGCCCTGAACACCGAGCAGCACGCAGTTCTGCGGCAGTTTCAGGGCGCTGCCGGCGGCGACTTTTTCGAGCATGTCGATCGGGTAGCGCTTGCCATAAAAGTGCCCGGGGATGTCCAGGCTGATCAGGTCGACATAACGCACCTGAGGATGCTCGGCGCGAAATGCGCGTACTTCACTAAGCAGATCAGGGCAGTCTTTTATTGTTGTCATCACGTGCGATCCTGCGCTTGGTTTCAACGGAATACCCAGAGCACCCGGGTACTGTGTTCGGTCAGGTTGGCGTAGCGGAACTGGCTGTGCGCCGGCAACTGGAAGCTGTCGTTGGCCTGCAGGGTGACCGGCTCTGGGGCGTCATCGAGCCACAGGCTCAACTCGCCTTCGAGGACAAACCCGCCTTGCTCGGAGCTGTCGTCCAGGTGCCCGTCACCGCTGCTGGCGCCGGGCGCCAGGTGGCTTTCAAGCATCGAGAAACCGCCGTTGAGCTTGGGCGAGACCAGCACGTCGGTGACTCCGGCGGCGTAATACAGGGTGCGCCGTTCGCCGGGGCGGGTGACCCAGTCGACTTGCCGCGGCTTGCTCAGGTTGTAGAAGTAGGTGGTCGGCACGCACAGGGTTTCGCTGATGGCGGTGAGGTCGGCCACGGTCGGGCGCGACAGGCCGCGCTCGACCTGGGACAGAAAGCCCACCGAGCGGTCGATGCGTTCGGCCAGCTCGCCGAGGGTCAGGTTGCGGTGCTTGCGCAGGTCGCGAATAAGGATCGCCAGGCTTTCGATTTCTTCCTGCATGTCCATAAAGGGGCTCTCTCAAATAGTGTCGCGCAGGCGGTACCAGGCTTTGCCGGCAGCTTCCAGCGGCGCGGCGAGCAGGTCGCCACCGGGGAAACGGCCGTTGTCGATGGCCTGGTACAACGCCAGCAAATCGTGGTTGCCAAGGATCGCATCACTCACCGCGCGGGCGCCGGCCAGGGTCGGCAGCACGCCATGCCCGGAGAAGCCCTGCAGCCAGTAGCGCTGGCCCTGACGGCCGATGTCCGGGGTGCGGCGCAGGCTGCAATCGATATGCCCGCCCCAGGCGTAGTCGATCGCCACGCCCTGTAGCTGCGGGAAGGCCCGTTCCAGCACCGGGCGGGTGGCAGCGGCAACGTCCTTGGGGATGCCGCCCAGGTAGGTACAGCCGCCTCCGAACAGCAGGCGCTGGTCCGGGGTCAGGCGGAAGTAGTCGGGGACGAACTGGTTGTCGATCACGCAGCTGTTGCGCGGCAGCAGCGAACGGGCCAGGGCCGGGTCCAGGGGCACGGTGGCCACCTGATAGGAGCCCACCGGCAGCAGGCGCTGCGACAGTGGTCGGTCGAGCTGGTCGATGTAGGCGTTGCAGGCCAGCACCAGCACGTCGCTGCGGATTTCGCCTTTCTCAGTGCGGGCGACAAAGCCTGCCGGGGTATCGCGGTAGCTGAGCACCCGGCTTTGCTCGAAGATCCGCCCGCCGGCCGCTTCGAGGGCGTTGGCCAGGCCCTGGGCCAGTTTCAGCGGGTTGAGGTGGGCGCCTTCGGCATCGTACAGCGCGGCCTGGTAGCGCGGGCTGCCGATCCATTCGGGTAATTCGTCGCGCTCGATCACCCGCAACTGGTCATAGCCCCATTTAGTTTCGGCTTCGTGCCTGGCCTCGTGGAGCATGGCCACCCGTCGCGGTAGCACCGCCGCCCACAGGCTGCCACGCTGGTAATCGACGGCAAAACCGTGGCGCTCGGGCAATTCACGCAGCTCGCTGGCGGCCCAGCGCATGCTGTCCCACAGGCACCGTGCGCGTTCCTGGCCAAGGGCCTTTTCCAGCGGCGGCATGTCGCACGACCACCCCAGCAACGCCTGCCCGCCATTGCGCCCGGACGCCGCCCAGGCCACCCGGCTGGCTTCCACCAGGGTCACCCGCTTGCCGGCGAGCGCCAGGCGCAGGGCGGTGTGCAGGCCGCTGAAGCCGGCGCCGATGATCAGCACCTCGGTGTCCAGGCGTTCCTGCAGGGTAGGGCGCAGAGGGATGGCGGCGGGGTAGGTCTGGGCGTAATAGCTGGCGACATGCTGGGCGGATTGCTTGAACACGACGGACCTCATGAATTTTTATTGGTATTTTTTCATGAAAAACTACCAGATAAATTTCACGAGGCCAAGCGAGGCTCAACGTTCAATGGCGCGCAGGCTCTAGACCGCAGGTTTGTGATGGTGCCGGTGGCTTGCGATCTCGTCAGCCAGGCGCGGGCTGTAGCTGCGCGTGTGGATGCCGGTGAGGCGTTCAAACATCAGCGCGAACTTGACGTCCAGCGCCCGCTTGCCGGTCATATAGGCATTCAGGGTGGTGACGCTGACGCCCATCTCGGCGGCCATACGCCGCTGCGACACCCGCTCTGCCTGGGGTTGCCCGGCCTTGAGTGCAGCAAATGCCCTGCGCATTGCCAGCAGCTCTTCTTCTTCCCACACCCACAGATTACCGCTCATGATTCGATCTCAGTCACACGGATTCGGTCGAGCAATCCGTTGCTGGAATCGCTACATCCTACTGCTGTTGTCTAGTGTCCATTAACCGACCAAAGCGGTCGGTTGTTTTGCCATCATACTCTTCGTGCGTTCCAAACTAGTAGCACCCGGCCATGAATGTGCAGTTTTTCCAGCGCCGCGCCTTCGATCAATACCGGCGGGTACAGCGGATTGTCGGCAATCATCCGCAAGGCGCCATCGGTCAGGCGTTGCAGGCGTTTGACGAACAAGTCGCCGTCGAGGCTGAACACGTAGATGGCGTCGCTGCGCACCTCGTGAATGCCACGGTCGACCAGCAGCGGGTCGCCGTCGTTGAAGGTGCCGGCCATGCTGTCGCCATCGCCGCTGATGATTGCCAGGTTGTGCGCGGCAGAAAAACTGATGCCCTGGCCGCGCAGCCAGTCCAGGTGCACGGTCAGGTCGCGGATTACTTCGACATGGGCCGGCGGCGTGTTGCCGTTGCCCATCGAGCCGCGAATGTCGAAGTGGGCGATGCTGACGAACTCGCCGCTGGCCGGTACACCAGCCTCGCCCTGTAGCACATCCATCCAGCCGGCAGGCAGGCGCTCGGCCTGCTCGATGCGCCGGGCCACTTCATCGCCGAGGTTTTTTTCTGTGCGCAGCGACAGGATCTGGCTCAGGTGCGCCGGGCTCATGCCCCAGCGCTCGGCACAGCTGGCCTTGCGTTGGGTGCCGAGCAACTGCAGCAGGTTGTGCTTGCGAATCGCGTAGATATCCATGGGGTGCAGAATGCCACTATTTAGCTCGATGCTAAAGAGGGGCCCGGCGTTACTCACGCGATTATTGCACCCGCACTACGCTTGCCGGTGCGCTCAGCAGGCGCTGGCGCAGCAGGTCGTAGGCCCAGTTGTAGGCCATGGTGTAGGGCAGCATGAAGGCGAAGAAACCGATCTCCAGCAAGAACGCCTGCACCAGCGACACGTCGAGCATCAGCGCTGCGATCGGCACGCCGATCAGCACAAAGCCAGTTTCAAAGCCGCTGGCGTGAAGGGCACGGACCTTGACCGTACGCGCGACCCGGCTGACCGGCCAGAGACGGTCGAACGCCGCGTTGTAGAGCATGTTCCAGATCATCGCCACGGTCGACAGCATCACCGCCAGCGCGCCCATTTCCAGCATCGAGCGGTTCAGCAGCCAGGCGCCGATCGGTGCGCAGATCAGCACGGCGATCAGTTCGAAGCCGACGGCGTGGACGATGCGTTCAGCAAAGGATTTCTGGGAGGCTTGCAGTTTCATGACGTCACCTGAAGGTGTGTTTCGGTGAGGCCATTCTCATCGGTTTTTTGCTTAATTAAAAAATAGGTTCCATCGCTAAAAGCGATGGATTGATGGGGTTGCCTGGCTCAAGTGCTGATATCAGTACAATTGATATCAGATTTAATTTTTGGCGGATTGCTCGATATCAAGCGCCGGAGGAGCATGCACACACCATCCATCACCCAAGAATAACGACCCATGACCTTCTCTACTGTGGCAGCACTGCAACTGGGTTCGCACCCCGACGGCAAACAACCCACCCTGGAGGCGATTCTTGCCTACGAGGCTGAAATAAAGGCCGCTGGCGCCCAGCTGGTGGTCATGCCCGAAGCCCTGTTGGGCGGCTATCCGAAAGGCGAAATCTTCGGCACCTACATGGGCTATCGCCTGCCGGAAGGCCGCCAGGCCTTTGAGCGCTATTTCGCCAATGCCATCGATGTGCCGGGCGCCGAAACCGCCGAACTCGCAGCCCTGGCGCAACGTACCGGCGCGCACCTGGTGGTCGGTGTCATCGAGCGCAGTGGCAGCTCGTTGTTCTGTTCGGCGCTGTTCTTCTCGCCGGAGCAGGGCCTGGTGGCCAACCACCGCAAACTCATGCCGACCGGCAGCGAACGGCTGATCTGGGGCCAGGGCGACGGCTCGACCTTGCCGGTGATCGATACCCCGGTGGGCAAGATCGGCGCGGCAATCTGCTGGGAAAACCACATGCCGCTGCTGCGCACGGCGATGTACGCCAAAGGCATCGAGGTGTGGTGCGCGCCGACGGTGGACGAGCGCGACAACTGGCAAATCTCCATGCGCCATATCGCCCACGAAGGGCGCTGTTTTCTGGTCAGCGCCTGCCAGTACCAGCCGTCGCCACGCGACCTGGGTACCAGCCTGCCGCACTGGGATGACGACCGACCGCTGATGCAGGGCAACAGCGTGATCATCGGCCCCATGGGCGAGGTGATTGCCGGGCCATTGAAGCACGGCCCCGGTTTGCTCGTGGCGCAGATCGATTCGGCCGAGCTGGTCAAAGCGCGGTATGACTTTGATGTGGTCGGCCACTATTCGCGCCCGGATGTCTTCACCTTGCTGGTTGATGAACGGGCGAAAAGCTCGGTGAAGTTCCAGCAATAACCCGAAGTGGGCAGGGCGCGCGTGCGCCGGTTGCCCTGATGTTGCTGCACACCTGGCTTCGTCCTGAAGCCAGGTGCCTGTCGATTCCGACACGCTCTGCGGTTGATCGTTGCTTTGAAGTTTCTGCGCTTTGCGTTGCCCTGCACCAATAACAAAAATACTAGAGGCTTGTCAGAAATGAATACTGGTTCGCACCTGTTGTACCGCAAGATCGCCTGGAAGATATTGCCGCTGCTGTTTGTCAGCTACATCGTTTCTTACCTGGACCGGGTCAATATCGGTTTCGCCGCGTTGCGCATGCAACAGGACCTGAACTTCAGCGATGCGGTCTACGGGCTCGGCGCCGGGGTGTTTTTCCTCGGTTATGTGCTGTTTGAAGTGCCCAGCAACCTGCTGCTGACCCGCATCGGTGCGCGCAAGACCATCATGCGCATCATGATTTCCTGGGGGCTGGTGTCGTCTTGCATGATGTTTGTGCAGACGCCTTTGCAGTTCTACCTGGCGCGGTTTTTCCTCGGGGTGTTCGAAGCCGGGTTCTTCCCGGGCATCATCCTTTACCTGACCTACTGGTTTCCGGTGCGCATGCGCGGCAGCGTGATCGCCGTGTTCATGTCGGCCATTGCCATCGCCGGCATTCTCGGCGGGCCGCTGTCGGGCTGGATCATTCGCGCCATGGAAGGCGTGCATGATTTGCACGGCTGGCAGTGGATGTTCCTGCTCGAAGGGGCGCCGGCGGTCATCCTCGGTATTCTGGCCGGCTTCCTGCTGATCGACCGGCCCGAGCAGGCAACATGGCTGAGCCGCGAAGAGCGCCAGCGCATCGCCGCAGAGGTTGGCACGCCCACCGGCAGCACAAGCCACGCACTCGGTGTGGTGGTGCGCGACCCGCGCATCTATGCCCTGGCGCTGGTGTATTTCTCGGTAATGGCCGGGCTCTACATTCTCGGTTTCTGGCTGCCGGGGATGATCAAAAGCTACGGCGTCGACGACCCTTTCCATATTGGCCTGCTGACGGCGGTGCCCTACATCGCCAGCGCCGTGGGCATGATCGTCATCGGCAGGCATTCCGATGCCGTCGGCGAGCGCCGCTGGCACCTGGCAAGCTGCATGCTGGTGGCCGCCTGCGCGTTGATCGCCTGCACCCTGGTGCCGGGCAACCTGGTGCTGGGCCTGGTGACCCTGAGCGTGGCGGCGGTCGGGCTGTATGCCTCGATGCCGTTGTTCTGGACCATCCCCACCCGTTACCTGGGCAGTGAATCAGCTGCCGGCGGCATTGCCCTGATCAACTCCCTGGCGCTGTTCGGCGGCTTCACCAGCCCAACGGTGCTGGGGCTGGTCAAGGCCAGCACCGGCAGCCTGGATATCGGCCTGTACCTGTTCGCCGGCTTGCTGGTGGTCGGCGCTGGCGCGCTGATCCTGGCGCTGCCGGCCCGGCTTATCAAAGAGAGCCCAACGCTGGCGGTGCAGGGTGAAGTCTGCGAATCACTGTGAACCCGACGCAAGCCACCAACAGGTCAAGGCAATGAAGACAAAAGTGCAATCGGATGAAGCTGTCGCGGTACGCAAAATCGGCGTGATCGGCGGCTTGGGGGCGCTGGCCGGGGCAGACCTGTTCTACAAGCTGACCCGCTCGCGCCACGTGCTGGCCGAGCAGTTCAACTGCCACCTGCTGCTGGAGCAGCAGGCTTTCAGCGACGCCGCGTTGCCCCTTTACGCCGGGGCCAGCGTCGCCTCGCGCAAGTTCTATGTCTATGAACTGTGCAAGGCGTTCGAGGCCCGCGGTATCGAGACGGTGATGCTGCCGTGCTTCGCCAGCCATACCTTCCTTGGCGAGATCCAGGAGCAACTGAGCCTGCGTATTCTCGACATGATGGCGGCGCTCAAGCAGCACATTGCCGGCCGGTATGCGCCGGGGACGGTGCTCGGCGTGCTGGCCTCGGATGTGGTTCGCGGGTCCGGGCTGTTCGAGCGCTACCTGGGCGGCGACTACCGCCTCAGCTACCCGCCGGCGGCCGAGCAGGCAGCCTTGATGGCGGCGGTGTACGGCGACGCTGGCATCAAGCACGGCGGGCTCGACGGCGCGCCGCTCGAAGCCGTACAGCGCCTGGCTGACGCGCTGCAGGCGCAGGGCGCGGCCGTCATCATACCGGGCATGACCGAACTGGCCCTGGTCTGCGCGGCCTTGCAGCGCAGCGGCATCGCCATGCTCGACAGCAATGCGATCTATGCCGACTACGCCGCCAGTGAGCACTACCGGCGCGCCGAGGCGCCGTTCAAGCTCGGCGTCGTCGGCGGCGTGGGGCCGGCGGCAACGGTGGACTTCATGGATAAGGTCGTGGCCAACACGCCCGCCGGCAAGGATCAGGACCACATCAAAATGGTGGTCGAGCACAACCCGCAGATTCCCGACCGCACCGCGAACCTGCTCAGGGCTGAAACCGATCCGACCATTGCCCTCTACGCCACCTGCCAGCGCCTGGCGGACGCCGGTGCCGATGCCATCGCCATCCCGTGCAACACCGCTCATGCGTTCGTAGCGCGTATCCAGCCGCACCTTGAGGTGCCGATCGTCAACATGCTCGACGAGACCATCGCCTGCATCGTCGAGCAGCATGGCGCGAGCACGCCAGTGGGGCTGCTGGCCACCTCGGGCACGTTGCAAAGCGCTGTCTATCATGAGGCCGCGCGGGCGGCCGGCTTGCAGCTGATCACCCCGGGGCACGAATACCAGGCGCTGGTGATGGAGGCCATTTACGGCGCGCGCGGGATCAAGGCCGGGTTTACCGAGGGCATCTGCAAGGAGCAGTTGCTGGTGGTCGCCGAGCACCTGTGCGAGCTGGGTGCCGGGGTGTTGATTCTGGGCTGCACTGAGCTGCCGCTGGTGCTCAGCCCGGCGCCGGCCATGGGCCTGGGCCGGCACCGGGTGGCGGTGGTCGACCCGACCACGGTACTGGCCCGCGCGTGCGTGCAACTGGCGCTCGATGCCCGGCCTCAGGACAGACAGAAGGTGTTGTCCACCAGTTGAATGATCAGCGACTTGACCGTTTGCAGCGTGCTGTCGTGCTTGCTGCCCACCCGCGTGCCGATTTCCAGGTCGTAGGAGGGCAGCGGCACCGGGCAGGGAAAGGTCTGCAGGGTGCTGACCCGTTCCATGGCCCGGGCGGCGTGGGTGGGCACCGTGGTGATCAGCTTCGAGCCCACCAGCAGAAACGGCACTGCGGCAAAGTGCGAGGTCGAGGCGCGGATGCTGCGCTTGTAGCCGGCCGCATTCAGCCCCTCGTCGACGATGCCGACGAAACCGCCCGACGACACCAGCAGGTGCGGCCGCTGGGCGTAGTCCTCGGCGCTGCTGGGAATGCTGTTGTCAGCATCGGCGATGCACAGGTAGTTGCCGCGGCCCAGGCGGTGGCGGGCAATCAGCGGCGACGACAGCCCGCCGGCAGACACGGCGATATCGATCTGATGATGCATGAGCATGTCCTGCACCAGGCCGCTGTGGGTCTGGCGGAACAGAATGCGCAGGCCGTGCAGTTGTTCATCGATCAGCGCCACCAAGCTTTGCCCCAGGGCGATTTCGCTGTCGTCGGAGAGGCCGATGGTGATGGTCCGGCCCTTGATGTCTTTACCCGCGACCGACAACGCAAAGGCTTGCCGGCAGCGATTGAGGGCCTCGCCAATCAGCGGCGCCAGCTCGTTGGCGCGCAGGGTCGGGCGCAGGCCACGGCCGGTGCGTTCGAACAACGGGTCGGCGTAAATTTCCCGAAGCCGCGCAAGGGCCGCACTGACCGCAGGCTGGGTCACCCCCAGGCGCAGCGCAGCGCGGCTGGCACCGCCTTCTTCGATCAGGGCGACAAACACTTGCAGTAAGTTCAAGTCGACAGAGTCGATATCAATGCTATGCATATCAGATATCTTGATAGTTGATTGATTTATAGTATAGGCGTACGCACAATCCGCAGACAAATACTTCATCAGCGTATTTGCAGTGGCTGATGAGTTGGGCAGTCGAGTTTGGGAGCGTATGAAAGGTTCAGCAGTAGTTAAGGGGTTGTTGTGTGTATTACTTGCACCGTGGTTAGTGGCCAGTGCGTCTTTTACGGTAAGTGCTGCAGACCTTGTCGCGGCACCGGGCGTCGCCGCCGAATCGTGGATGTTGATGGACTATGAAAGTGGCGAAGTCCTGGCCCAGGGCAATGCCGATGCGCGCATCGACCCTGCCAGCCTGGTGAAGATCATGAGCAGTTATGTGATCGGCGAGGCTCTGCAGTCCGGCGCACTCAGCGCCAGTGACCGGGTGACCATCGAGCACGATGCCTGGGCCGCAGGCAATCCGCACTTGCAGGGTTCTTCGTTGATGTTTCTCAAGCCCGGCGACCGGGTCTCGGTACAAGACCTCAATGCCGGGGTTGTGGTGCAGTCTGGCAATGACGCCTGCATTGCCCTGGCCACTTACATTGCCGGCAGCGAAAACGCCTTTATCGACCTGATGAATGAACAGGCCGGCAAACTTGGCCTGACCAATACCCAGTTCAAGACCGTCCATGGCCTGGCCGCCGAAGGGCAATACAGCAGTGCCCGCGACATGGCGATACTCAGCCGTGCGCTGATTGCCGAGTTGCCGGCGGAGTACGCCTTGTACAAACAAAAGGCCTTCGCCTTCAACAACGTTCAGCAATACAACCGCAACCGCCTGTTGTGGAGTACCAGCCTGGATGTCGACGGTTTAAAGACCGGCAACTCCAGCGCAGGCGGCTACAGCCTGGTCACCTCGGCGCAACGTGACGGGCGCCGCCTGATTGCCGTGGTGATGGGCGCCAAGTCCGATCGGCTGCGCTTTCAAGAGTCGGAAAAACTGCTCAAGTGGGGCTTTCGCGCATTCGAGACGGTGACGCCGATCCAGGCCGACGAAGTGTTCATGAGCAAGCGGGTGTGGTTTGGCCAGACCCGCAACGTCAAGCTCAATGCCGGCGCGCAAGCGACCATCAGCGTGCCCTACGGGCACTCGGCCGAGGTGCAGGCCAGCGCCATCGTCGACACCGCCGAACTTCACGCGCCGTTGCAGGCGGGGCAGGTGGTGGGGGTGGTCAACTTCCAGGTGGGCTCAAAACACGTCGCCAGCAAGCCGCTGGTGGTGATGGAAAGCGTGGAAGAGGGCGGCTGGTTCAGTCGGGCCTGGGACTACCTGTTGCTCAAGGTGTACCAATGGCTGGGCGTGTGCCTGTTGTGCGCGGGTTAGTTGCGATCCTGTAGACGAGAAGAGGGGCCTATGAACCGTTATCTGCGCTGCTTCCTGCCCGTGCTGTTGGTATTGACGGCGACAGGCTGCAGCAACCCTGCAAGCACCAGCGAACACTCGCTGTTCGTCTCGGCGGCCGAGGCCGATGCCAACAACCAGCGCGCCCTGCAAGCGCTGTCGGATGAGCCCGATGTGGCCGGCGGCCTGGTGGTGTATTTCGACACCGACAGCTCGGCGATCGAGCCGCCTTATCAGGCCAGGCTTGCCTATGTGGCCAACTACCTGGTGAGCCATCCCGAGGCCGAAGTCTTTGTCGAGGGCCATACCGATGACATCGGCTCGCCCGAGCAGAACTTCGTCCTGGCCCAGGCGCGTGCCGCGATGATTGCCTATTACCTGGTCAAGTACGGCGCCTTGTATGAACAGGTGAATGTTCACGCCTATGGCGAGCATTCACCGGTGCGCGAGGGCAGTGGCAAGGACGACTTGAAGCTCAACCGCCGGGGCGTGGTGGAGTGGGTCAGCCATGGGCACAGTTTGGGCTATGAGTTTGAGCAACAGTGAGCAGGGTTTGAGTTCAAAGCGCCTTCTTGTTTCTCACGCTCCAGGCCTCAAGGAAACCGTCGGTTGGAAACACCACGGGGTGTTTATCCATCCTGACCTTCACCGGGACATCCTTGGCGAAGGCGTTGTAGATATAGTGCTGCGCGGCATCGGAGACCGGCAGGAAGATCGACACCTTGGTGCCTGGTTTTTCCTCGCGGCACTCATGCAGCACCTTGATCGGCTGATCGTTGACTTCAATAAAGCCCTCATTGGTCTGCAGCTTCCCGCAGTCGACAAACTGCGTGAAGATCATTTTTGCGCCCTGTTCCGTGGCATTGATGACGGCGTTGTAAACGACAACGCCGTCCTTGAAACCCTCCGAGTTGCTCAGCGCGATCGCACTGTACGGCGCGTCCTTGCTGAACTCGTTGAACAAGGCGTAGCGGTACTTATCGGTGCCGATGGTTTTCGCCAGCTTGCGGCCTTCATCGGTTTGCATGTCAATGACGAAGTGCCCAGCGACAGCCTGGGAGGAAACTGCCGCCAGCAGCAGAATGCCAGGCAGGCAGAGGATTTTTTTTGCGCGTGAGATCATGGAGCAGTTCCTTGCTTCGACTGACAGCCATGATATCAAATTGACGCCATTGCCTTAAGGCTGGGTTTGACTGTCGGCTTTAATCACCGACGTGTCTGCGCGGAACTCCGCTGCAAAACGGGCCGCTGCTCTTAATCCATTTAATAATGCTTCTCAGTTAATGTAGTATTCGCCGCTCTCCGGCGGGGCCGGTTCACCGAAATAGGGCTGAGCATGTCACGCATTGGCACCTCTGATTTGCTAACCAACTTCCATGAGCACTACGCAGAACTGTTGGCGTTCCTGGCTCGGCGGTTGGGTAACGTTGAGCAAGCTGCCGATGTGGCCCAGGATACCTATCTGCGTTTGGTTAACCTGCCGGCGGGCGAACCGATACAGGAGCCTCGCGCGTTTCTGTTCCGCATAGCTGGCAACCTGGCCATTGATCGTATGCGTCGGGAGGGGCGACTCAATGCCTTGCATGCCGATGAATCACAGGCCCTGGAGGTATGCGATCCACGCCCTTCACCAGAGACTGCTCTGATCACAGATGAGGCTTTGGCACAGCTCGATATCGCCATGGACAAGTTGCCAACCAACGCAAGGTTGGCGCTACTGCTCAACCGTCTCGAGGGGCTGACCCATGCGCAGATCGCCATAAGACTCGGCGTTTCCGAAAGCACCGTGGGGAAGTACATTGTTCAAGCTGTACGTCATTGTCGCGACTCGCTGAGCCGGACGCAGTGGAGATGAACCGCTTGCCTTATATGAACGTGCCCCCCCAGACTCGGACGCCTCTTCACACTTCCAAGCTTGAAGAACCCATGACCGACAGTGTTGATCCTTCCGATCTGGAAGACCAGGCCATCGAGATGCTGGTGCATCTGCACTCAGGTCGGGCTACTACAGCCGATCACCTGGCCTATGACAACTGGTGCCAGCGCTCTGCGTTCCATGCTCACGCCGCAAGCAGGGCCGAGGCATTGTGGGGCGCGTTCCCCCTCACACAAAAAGCCCGACAATTCGTTGCTCCGCCCCCCGAGAAACGTCGTAAACCTGTACGCGCTTTATGGGCAGCCGGCATGGCTGCTTGTGTTGCAATAGTGGTGTTCAGTGCAGCGCTGCAACGCCCCTGGTCAGCGCTCTATGCCGATCATGTGACAGACCCTGGCGAGCGACGGGAATTGCGCCTTGAAGACGGCAGTCGGCTGTGGATGAATGGTGACACCGTGCTGTCGGTGAATTACAGCCATAACCAACGTGGCATCACGCTGTATCAAGGGGAAGCACTCTTCGAAGTTGCCAAGGATTCATCGCGGCCTTTCATCGTTCACGCCGCTCAAGGTGATGTGCAGGCAATCGGCACACGTTTCGATGTGGATCAGCGCGGCGACAAAGTCACCGTCCAGGTGAGCGAAGGGATAGTCCAGCTCAGTTCGGGCGGGGAGACCCTGCGTCTGCCCGCAGGGCAATCCACGGCCTATCGCCAGGGTCTGGCGCCGCAGATGGCGGTGGAAGTCGATGTGCAGGATGTCGCCACCTGGCAGCGAGGCAAATTGATTTTCAATGCGCGGCCGCTGGGTGAGGTGCTCGCCGAACTCGACCGGTACATCCCAGGCGTCCTCTACCTGACGGATGAAACGCTGGCGGCACGGCGTATCAGCGGCACATTCGAAGTGGAGGATCCACACGCTGCGCTCAATGCGCTTGAGCAAACGCAGCCACTTCGCATCACTCGGTTGCCGTTACTCACGCTGGTGCGGCCCAAGCGCTGATACAGGGCCAGCATCCCTTCCCGGAGAGCACCTTGCAAAAAAATGAAAATTCTTTGGCAAGGTCCTCCACGTCGTTTCGTCGTAGATACGAAGCGCGAATCATTCACATTAAAGTCGCGCAGCCAACTCTAGGGAAAGGTTGCTTTCATGTTTCATGTCTCCTTACGTACCCGTGCGCATTCGTTGCGCCAGGCAATGGCACTGGCTGCCTTGCTCGGACTGCTGGCACCGGTCGATGTTCATGCCAGGGGCTCCGAAGCCTTCGCTGTCACTCAGCTCTTCAATATCGCTGCCCAGCCACTGGACAGCGCACTAACCCGATTCGCCGATCAAGCCGGCCTGCGCATCATTTTCAATTCCGACGAGGTAAGTGGAATGAACAGCGCTGGGTTGAGCGGGCCCTACAAGGTCAATGAGGCGCTCGATCATCTGCTCAGCGGCAGTGGTTTCGGTTATGAGTTCGTCAATGACAAGACGCTGACCTTGCGCAAGCTATCGACTGATTCGGCAGTGCTGGAGCTGGGCGTTACCGATGTGAATGCACTCAGGCTGGCCTCGACAACTGAGGGGACCGGCGCCTATACCACTGGCCTTACCAACACGGCGACAAGGTTGGGGCTTTCGCCGCGTGAAACGCCTCAGTCCATCAGTGTGGTCACTCGGCAACAGATGGATGACCAGAACATGCAGTCGTTGGAAGACGTTGCAAGGGCAGCGACAGGCATCAGCACGGTTAAAGGGTTCGGCACAGAGCGTGCGCTTTACTACTCGCGAGGGTTCCAGGTCGACGACTTGCAGTTCGATGGCCTGCCGAGCAGCGTCACGGAAAGTTTCTCGATGGACGTCATGTCAGTGAACAACATGGCCATGTATGACCGGGTGGAAATTGTCCGAGGTGCGACAGGCCTGATGCAAGGGGCAGGTAACCCGTCTGCGGCGATAAATATGGTGCGCAAGCGACCGACGCGTGAATACCAACTCAAGGCGGAGCTCGGTGCTGGCTCGTGGGACAACTACCGCACGCAACTCGATGTTGGCGGCCCCCTGAACGCAGAGGGCACCCTGCGTGGCCGTACGGTCCTGATGTACAACAGTCGAAATAGCTACCAGGACTACGCTGACAAGGACAATCAGCTGTTCTACGCCATTGGCGAAGCCGACTTGAGTGACTCGACCACGATCGCGGTGGGGGCATCTTTCCAGCAGGACAATAACGGCGGCTACGACTGGGGTGGTTTGCCCACCCACCTGGATGGCAGTTCTTACAACTTCTCGCGTTCGAAGTCGTTCGCCGGTAAGTGGGCCCACCTGGACAAGATCAACCGCAACGTTTTTGCCGATATCAAGCACAGCTTCAATGAGGACTGGAACCTCACCGTCGCCACCAATCTGATCTGGTCCAATGCAGATTTTCTCGCTCAGGTTGGGTATCACAGCAAAGACTCCGATTCGACGATGCAGTACTGGCCGAACAGCGCCCGTTACGATGACGAACAGATCAATCTCGACGCGGCGCTTAACGGCGCATTCACCCTGCTGGGGGGCAAGCATGAGGTGGTGATAGGGACCAACATGAGGCGCGACAGGCTGCAGTACGTGACAGGCTCATCAAGCGTGAACCCTATCGTCGACATTCTGGACTTTGACACCTCGCAGTTCCCTGAACCGCACATAGTCGGCAGCCTGACGCCCAGCCGCCATGTGCGTAAGGACAAGGGCATATATGCCGCCACCCGCCTCAATCCGCTCGATGATCTGCACGTCATTCTCGGCAGCCGTTTGAGCTGGGTCGATTACGACACCCAAGGCCCCTGGGAGACGGACCGCTTCAAGGAAAATCGCAAGGTCATCCCTTACGGCGGCATCGTCTACGACGTCAATGACAACACCTCGGTGTACGCCAGCTATACCGAGATCTATAAGATGCAGGGCAACTACAGCGTCGACAACACATTGCTGGAACCCACGACGGGCAGTAACTACGAAGTCGGCGTGAAAAACGAGCTGTTCGATGGCAGGTTGAATACCGCCCTGGCGCTCTTCCAGGTGGATCAGTCAGGCCTTGCGCAGGTCGTTCCCGATGCTGGACGTGTCTGCGGGCCAACGCGTGATTCGCGGTGCTACACCGAGGGTGCGAAAGTGCGAAACCGCGGGTTCGAGGCAGAGGTTTCAGGCGAGTTGATGCCCGGCTGGAATGCCTTGATGGGCTACACCTACAGTCATCCAAAATACGTCGCTGGTACCAAAAAGGGTGACGCTTATGGCACAGAAAATTCGCCACAGCGACTGTTCAAGGCCGCCACCACCTATCAGCTGCCAGGGAAGTTGGATCAATGGCGAGTGGGGACCAGCGTCTACCATCAGAGCAAGCTGTACCTGAACGATATTTCGCAGAGTGCCTACAGCCTTGTGGACCTGAACGCTAACTTTCGAATCGACCAGAACCTGAGCGTTCAATTGAACCTCAACAATGTTTTCGACGAGAAGTACTACACCGCGATTTTTAGTCAAGACACCGGAAACTATTACGGCGAACCCCGCAACTTTGCCATCACCCTACGCTACGAGAACTAGTTGCGAGCCGGACGTTGCAGAGGGCTTTGTGTGTATCACATCGGCTGCCACTTCAACGGCCTGGTCTTGCGATGAAGGCCGCCTTGCCGCCCACGATCGTGAGCACCGGTCAATAAACCGATTTTCAAGCGGCTGTAGCAGCCGCTTGGAAGAACATCACGCTCAGTCGCAACGGATCGTTGTGCTTCGCACTGCGTTAGAACTGTCGGTAAGATCCCTTTTCCCAACCAGCACGAACAGATGCCAATGGCCCAACCGACGACACTAACCAGCATCATTGGCCCTTGGAAAGGAGAGGCGCCGACAACGTTACTACAACGCTGTCGAGATGCCTGGGACACGCCCTTTAAAGAGCTTTCAGATCTCATGGTCGCTACTTTTCTGAATCAGCGAATCGCAGTTCCTCAAATGTTGGCTGAGGCTAGGCGGCGGTTGGATACAGAGCCCCGCGATGACACGGAATACTTCGAAGGCCAGCTACTTGAGGCAGTTATCGGAGCTGACAACTGACCGCTTTGGGCCGTTAGCTGCCCCGAATGTAGACGGACTTTCTACATTGCGGAACGTCACTTGCGAAGGGTGTGGTGGTACAGAAATGGTACGAGGAAATTGAGCTGAGTCTACAAGCCAGTGTTTTAGTGCGGTTTGTGCTTAGTGCGTCCAATCCATCACATGGACCTTAGCCACTGGCCAACTCACAAACCGAGCGCCAACGCTGCAAGCTTCGCCACCTCAAGGGGGGCATCCGGCTCAATGTCGTCCTCGAGCATCCAGGCTGCTGACAACCCCGCCCATGCGAGCACCCACTGCAACAACCTGTGGCGATCAATTTCGGAGGCGTGTGCCACGACCCCTATACGGCGCTCGAAACACCCTGGAGCCAAAGCGCTTTTGCTATCCGGATTGCAGAAAATATTCGCGTAATCGAAGCCGCGCTCACCGTACAGTCCCTTAGGATCGATAGCGAGCCATCCCTTGGCGCCAAAATCCAAGACATTTCCGTGATGGATGTCGCCATGCAGTACCGTGACTTCGCGAGGTGCACCTAAAAGTTGGCGGGCGGTTTCTGCACAGTGTTCAAAGACTCCTCTGTGCGTTGCCTCTGCGCTCCATAAGGCTTCGAACCGGTTAACCAGGGGGACCAAAGCAGGCAGCGGTTTTGTACTTGGTATGTGGAGGCGGCGGACCACCGCACAGATAATACGAGTAGCCTCGTCGTCCTGGCCGCAGCTCACCATGTGCGCCAGGGAGACCGAGCCGTTCGCACGCTCCATGAGTAAGGCCTCACCGTCATGTGCCAGCACTGGAGCTGCTCCTTCACCGTCCCACCAAGCCATGAGCAGATTGCCTGCCCGCTCTTCCAGCTCTTGCGAAATTTTGAGCATGGCTGGTAGGCCGTGGTGGCGAACGGGCAGTAGATGTCCATTCAGCGAGGCGAAAGCATCACCGTCGATGGTCAGTTCCCATCGTTTCAAGTATTGATCAAACATGAATTCATTAACTTTCGCACTTTCCGGAGCAGCATTATGAATGATTGAGACGTGAGACTAAATGTCCGGTTTTGGCGGGTTGCTGCCTTCTCCGACCGGCCGCTTTGGGTCGAAAACGGCCGATCGCCACTGACCGCTATCGACCGGTTGAATCCACAACCCAAAGCGGCCACTCACCCAAGCATGGCACCAATAGCTGATCAAATTTCTGCTGCCCTTCTCGTACCTTGGTGGAATGCCATCTGCCAATCGTCTCCCAGCCGGCGCCAGATGGAGCTTCTCAAAGAATCACGGGTGCCGTTCGGGCTATCGACCGTGCACCGATAGGTGGCCAGCACCACCTTTTCGGAGAGGATACGAATCTGAAAATCGGTGATCTGACGCTGGACAAAATCCTGCATCAGCAAAGCGTCGATGGTTTGTGACCGGTTCCAGGCGATACCCTGCGCGCCAAACTCGACGAAGTCCTGAGCCAGCAGGCGGGTCAGCATGTCGCGATCAAGGCGAGTCTTGCGTTCAAGCAGGCTCGCCTCCAGTGCGTGAATAACAGGCTCCAGACATGCCTTCGAAATTTTCATCTAATTGACCTCCGTCTGCGATTCACCATGCCTGCGCGCCACGGCGTGGCGGTAGCGACAGCCTGACTTCGACCGTCGCTATACATCGCCAAACCCCGCAGCGGACCAGGTCAATGGAGCACACATCATCTGGTATCGGTTAGAATCCGCAGCTTATTTCAACAATGCTTGCTACACATAAGGAAGTTCCATGACAAGGATGGCTGCTGTTTTCACTTTACTGAGTTGCATGGCGTCGGCCTCGGCATTGGCGGCGTCTGATTGTCCGTTTCCGCAGGGAATGCAGGCATCCATCGGTGCGTCGAAGGAAGTCATTGCGGCCAGGCAAGCGGGCGTCGCCAAGGGTGATCTGCTCACGAGGATTTCCCCCGCGGCCGACGGGCAGATGTCAAAGATGCTAAAGAGTATCGTCGACGAGGTTTACGATTATCCGGCACTGCTGCCCGAGGTGTATGCCGCCTTCCGGTTCGAGCACTGCTTTGTTTCGCAGCAGCACGCTGAACAAGTGGCGGCCATGAAGTTTGCCGATGCCTATCCGCTGCTGAAGAAATGCGAACAGATCGACCCGCAAGCGGCTCGACCGCCTTGTGCAATGCGGGTAGTGCATACGTTGACCGGCATTCCCGAGTAATACCACTGATATCTCTGCCAAAGGAGTCACTCCATGTCAAAGCTATATCCCAGTATTGATCCTGAGGGGCTGGTCGAGTACTCGGTGGTCTACACCGACCGTTCGCTCAACCACATGTCGCAGTCCTTTCAAGGCGTGATGAACAACATCTCCACGACCCTTAAACAGGTCTACAACGCCCAGGCTGTTGCGGTGGTCCCGGGCAGCGGCACGTTCGGCATGGAAGCGGTTGCGCGACAGTTTGCCAGCGCCCAGCAATGCCTGGTGATACGCAACGGCTGGTTCAGTTATCGCTGGAGCCAGATCCTTGAGATGGGCAACATCCCGGCGGCCACCACGGTGCTCAAAGCCCGGCCGCTCGACGCGGGTCGCCAGGCGGCCTACGCGCCACCCGCTCTGGATGAAGTGCTGGCAGCCATTGCGACGCACAAGCCGCAGGTTGTCTTCGCCCCTCACGTTGAAACCTCCTCAGGGATTATCCTGCCCGATGATTACCTGCGGGCCGTTGGTGATGCCGTGCATGCGGTGGGTGGCCTGTTCGTGCTGGACTGCATCGCCTCAGGCACGATTTGGGTGGATATGCACAAATGCGCAGTCGACCTGCTGATCAGCGCACCGCAAAAAGGCTGGAGCGCTTCCCCTTGCTGCGCCCTGGTGATGTTCAGCGCTTTGGCCCTCGAGCGCATCGAGCAGACGCAAAGCAGCAGCTTTGCCTGCGACCTGAAAAAGTGGCTGCAGATCATGCAGGCTTATGAGCAGGGCGGACATGCCTACCATGCGACCATGCCCAGCGATTCCCTTGCGCGATTCAACGAGGTGATGAAAGAGATGCAAGCCTACGGGTTCGACAAGCTGCGCGGCGAGCAACAGGCTCTGGGCGATCGGGTGCGCGCAATGTTGACCGGCAAAGGCATCAAAAGCGTGGCCGCCGCCGGCTTTCAGGCCCCTGGCGTGGTGGTGAGCTACACCGATGATGGCGATATCAAGAACGGCAAGAAATTTGCCGTCCAGGGCCTGCAGATCGCCGCCGGCGTGCCGCTGCAATGCGACGAGCCGGCCGACTTCCAGACCTTCCGCATCGGCCTGTTCGGGCTCGAAAAGCTGCACAATATCGAGCGCACGGTCAGCACCCTCGAGCAGGCACTGGACGAGGTGATGGTGAACTAAGCCCGCTCACCCAGCCACCAGCACCCCGACCACTCAAACCTGCGCCAGCGCCTGGGCCAGGTCAGCGCGCAGGTCGTCGACATCCTCGACCCCCACCGACAAGCGCACCAGGGCATCGCCGATGCCCAGTTGCGCGCGGTTCTCTGCCGGGATGCTGGCGTGGGTCATGATCGCCGGGTGTTCGATCAGGCTTTCGACCCCGCCCAGGCTCTCGGCCAGGGCGAAGATCTGCACCGCTTCAAGAAAGCGCTTGGCGCCGGCCAGGTCGCTGTTCAGGTCAAGGGAGATCATCCCGCCAAAGCCACGCATCTGCTGGCGCGCCAGCGCGTGCTGCGGGTGCGAGGCCAGGCCTGGGTAGTAGACCCGTGCCACCTGCGGCTGACGCTCAAGCCATTGCGCAAGTTCCAGGGCATTGCTGCAGTGGCGCTCCATGCGCAGCGCCAGGGTCTTCACCCCGCGCAGGGTGAGAAAGGCGTCGAACGGCCCGGCAATGGCGCCCACCGAGTTCTGCAAAAAGCCCAGGCGCTCGGCCAGCTCCGGGTTGTTGCCGACCACGGCGATGCCGCCGATCACGTCGGAGTGGCCGTTGAGGTACTTGGTGGTCGAGTGCAGGACGATATCGAAGCCCAGCTCCAGCGGGCGCTGCACCCACGGGCTGGCGAAGGTGTTGTCGGCCACGCAGATGATGCCGCGCTGGCGGCAGATACGCGCGACCGCGGCAAGGTCGGTCAGGCGCAGCAAGGGGTTGCTCGGGGTCTCGACCCAGACCATCCGCGTGTCGGCCTCAAGCGCCGCTTCGAATGCCGAAAGGTCGGCCAGGTCGACGAAGCTGAAGCGGTGCCCGGCGCTGCGCCGGCGCACCCGTTCGAACAGGCGGAAGGTACCGCCGTACAAGTCATTGCCCGAGACCACGTGGGCGCCGGCATCGAGCAGCTCGAGCACGTTGGCGATCGCCGCCAGCCCGGAGGCGAAGGCGAACGCCTGAGTGCCGCCCTCAAGGTCCGCCACGCAGCGCTCCAGGGCCCAGCGCGTGGGGTTGTGCGAGCGGCCGTAGTCGAGGCCCTTGTGCACCCCGGGGCTTTGCTGCAAGTAGGTGGAGTTGGCGTAGATCGGCGGCATCAATGCCCCGGTGGACGGGTCTGGTGCCTGCCCGGCATGGATCACGCGGGTGGCGAAGGCGCGTGGCGCGCCGTTTTCATCGTGCTGGCTCATGGTAAGGACCTGCGTAGGTGATTGAGCAAATCGACACGGGTAATCACGCCGTAAAAGCCGTCAGCGTCTTCAATGATCGCCACCAGCCCACGGTCGAGCTCGGCCTGCAGCTGCGCCAGGCTGGCGCTGGGGGCCAGGGTTTCCAGCTTGAGCTTGGCGGTCATCGCGCTGGCCACGCTCAGGTGAAAGTGCGAAGCGTCCTGGTGCACACCGAGCAGGATGTCGGACTCATCGATCACCCCGACCAGCTTCTGGCCGTTGACCAGCACCGGCAGTTGCGAGACATCGGCCAGGCGCATGCGCTGGAAGGCGGTGAGCAGGGTGTCGTCGGGGCCGACGCTGATCACCCGGCCATCCTCGAAACGCCGCGCGATCAGGTCGCGCAAGTCGCCATAGTGTTTGCGCGCCAGCAGGCCCTGGTCGGTCATCCACTGGTCGTTGTAGACCTTGGACAGGTAGCGGGTGCCGGTGTCGCAAACAAAACTGACCACCCGCTTCGGTTCGGTTTGCTCGCGGCAGTAGCGCAGCGCGGCCGCCAGCAAGGTGCCGGTCGACGAGCCGCCGAGAATGCCTTCGGCGCGCAGCAGTTGGCGGGCGTGATCGAAGCTTTCTTCATCGCTGATGGAGTAGGCCTGGCGCACGCTGGAAAGGTCGGCAATCGACGGGATGAAGTCCTCGCCGATGCCCTCGACCGCCCAGGAACCGGGAGTGCCGAGAGTGGCGCTGCGGCTGTATTCGGCGACCACCGAACCGACCGGGTCGGCCAGTATCATCGCCAGGTTCGGCTGCAGGCGGCGAAAGAAGCGGGTCAGCCCGGTCAGGGTGCCGGCCGAGCCAACACCGACGACGATGGCATCGACATCATGCTGGGTTTGCGCCCAGATCTCCGGCGCGGTGCTGCACTCATGGGCCAGCGGGTTGGCCGGGTTGTTGAACTGGTCGGCGAAGAACGCATCGGGAATTTCCTGCGCCAGCCGCGCGGCGACATCCTGGTAGTAATCGGGATGGCCCTTGCCGACGTCGGAGCGGGTGATGTGCACCTCGGCGCCCATGGCCTTGAGGTGCAGGACCTTCTCGGTAGACATCTTGTCGGGCACCACCAGCACCACCCGGTAGCCCTTGGCGCGGCCGACCAGGGCCAGGCCCAGGCCGGTGTTGCCGGCGGTGGCCTCGACGATGGTACCGCCGGGGCGCAGGCGGCCATCGCGCTCGGCGGCGTCGATCATCGCCAGGCCGATACGGTCTTTGATCGAGCCGCCGGGGTTCTGTGATTCGAGCTTGAGAAACAGCGTGCACAGGCCGGTATCGAAGCGGCTGACACGCACCAGCGGCGTATTGCCGATCAGTTCGAGCACGGCCGGGCGGGAGTCGTTCGCCATGGAGTCACCTCGCAGCGCAGGTAAAGCCTCGCATGGAACATAGGCCGGGATTGCAACCCCTGCAACCGTCTGCAGCCAGCCGGTACTGCGAGCGCTGCGCGCTCGATCGCCGGCAAGTCCGGCTCCCACAGTGGAACTGCAAGCACCGGACCTGTGGGAGCTGGCTTGCCAGCGATGAGGCCGGTGCAGCCGGCACATTCAGATGGTAAGTGGTCTGCTCAACCATTCAAAACTGGATGGTTTAACCAAGCCATTGTCGCGCTATAAATCGCTGCAGTTTCTACCGTCACTAAGGATTGACCATGACCGCAGCACATCCCGTTGTATCGATCCGCCCCGTCACGCAAAACGACTTCAAGCAATGGTGCGCGCACTGGGCCCAGTATCAGGCGTTCTACAAGGTCGACATCGGCATGCCGACCACCCAGACCACCTGGGCGCGCTTCTTCGACAGCCGCGAACCCGTGCATTGCGCGGTGGCCGCTGACGGCGAACAGGTCCACGGCTTCGTCCATTTCGTCTTCCATCGCTCGACCTGGGGCCGTAACGACTTCTGCTACCTCGAAGACCTGTACGTCTGCCCCGGCGTGCGCGGCCAGCTGCTCGGCAAGCAGCTGATCGAGTACGTGCAAGGGCAAGCGCGGGAGCACCACTGCGACCGGCTGTACTGGCACACCCAGGAGTCCAATCACACCGCCCAACGGCTCTATGACTGGATTGCCGAAAAGCCTGGGGTTATCGAGTACCGAATGGCGTTGTAAGCACCTCGATTTCAGAAGCTGTACTTGGTAGAGAGCATCACATTACGCGGTTCACCGTAGTAGCCGCTGAAGAAGGTGGTGTCCAGGGCGCTGATGTACTTCTTGTCGAACAGGTTGTTGACGTTGAGGGTGGCGCTAAGCTGCTCGCTCAGTTGGTAGCGGGCCATCAGGTTGACCACGGTGAACTGCTGTTGCTTGGCCTTGACCGTGCCCATCGCGGTGCTCGGGGTCACGGTGATGTGGGTGCCACTCTGCCAGTTGGCGCCGCCACCGACGGTCAGGCGGTTGAAGTCGCCGGGCAGGCGGTAGGTGCTCCACAGCTTGAGCATGTTCGCCGGCGCTTCAGTGTTGATGCGCTGGTCGTCGGCGTCTTCGGTGATGCTGTGGTTGTAGCTGGCGGCGAGGTTCCAGTCCGGCAGCAGCTCGCCGTTGGCTTCGATCTCGAAGCCGCGGGTGGTGGCGCCGCTGACGGCCTTGTAGGCCGCCGAGGTGGTGCCGGGGATGACCTGGCCGGGGTTGATCACCGCCAGGTTGTCCTGCTTGATTTCATACGCCGCGATGCTGGTGTTCAGGCGACCCCCGAAGAACTCGCTCTTCAGGCCGATTTCATAGTTGTCGCCTTCGCGCGGCTCGAGGGTCGCCCCGCTGGCGTCGCGCACGCTTTGTGGCTTGTAGATGCTGGTGTAGCTGGCATACACCGAGTGAATGTCGTTGAGGTCGTAGACCACACCGGCGTAGGGCGTGACCACGCCGCTCTCGCGGTACTGGGTATTGCGGTTGCTGTTGGGGGTCAGCACGTATTCCATGTCGTAGTTGTACTTGTAGTCGCTGGCGCGGGCGCCAAGGATGATCGACAGCGCGTCGGTCGGGCGCAGGCGCGTGGCGATGTAGGTGCCGTTCTGGTAGATGCTGGTGTCGCCGTCATACAGCTTGCCGTTGCTGGTGTTCGGCTGTTTGGTGTAGTTGTCCCAGTCGTAGAAATTGACCGAGGTGCCTTCGATGGCGGTGCCGCGCAGGGGCGAGTGGCGGTTTTCGTAGCGGGAGAAGTTGTAGCCGACGATCAGCTCATGCTGGCGGCCGAACAACTGGAAAGGCCCCTGGGCCTGAACATCGACGCCGGTTTGCTTCTGCCAGGTGCTGCCGGCGCCACCGTACAGGCGCACCCCGGCGCCGGTGTTGATGTCGGGGAAGCCCCAACTGGCGGTGGCCAGCTTGTAGTCATCGCGGTTGATGTACATCTGGTTGACGGCCACCTTCAGGCTCCAGTCGTAACCCAGCTTGTGTTCGAGGCTGGCGAAGGTGTTGAGGACATCCTGGGGGTTGCTGCTCCAGCGCGCGGCGCTGTTGGTCGAGCGCGAAAAATCGGTTTGCTGGCCGTTGCTGTAGAACAGCGGGAAGGCCACCGAGGACGAGCCTTGCGGGTTGTTTTTCTGGTAGTCGGCGCCGACCGTGAGCAGGGTGTTGTCGCTCAGGTCCGCTTCAACAATCCCGTAGAAAATCTGCTTTTCCTGGGAGTAGTGGTCGACGTAGCTGTTGTTCTGCTGATAGGCCGCGACCATGCGCCCGCGCAGGTTGCCGGTCGGGGTCAGCGGGCCGGACAGGTCGAGCTCGGTGCGGTACTTGTCCCACGAGCCCAGGCCTGCCGTGAAGTGGCCCTTGAAGTCGGCGGTGGGGCGCTTGCGCACCATGTTGATGGTCGCCGATGGGTCGCCGGCACCGGTCATCAGGCCGGTGGCGCCACGCAGCACTTCGACGCGGTCGTAGATCGCCATGTCGGCAAGGCTTTGCGCCGAGACCTGGCTGACAATGTCGAGTGTGGTGGGAATGCCGTCGAACTGGTAATTGTCGACGCTGTAGCCACGCGCGTAGATGTTGAAGCGTTCGCTGCCCAGGCTCTGCACCGACAGGCCTGGGGTTTGCTTGAGTACTTCGGTGAGATCGTTGAGGCCCTGATCGTCCATGCGCTGACGGGTGACCACGCTGATCGATTGCGGTGTTTCGCGCAGCGACAGCGGCAGTTTGGTGGCGGTACTGGTGATGCCGGTGGTGTACGAGCCGCTGCCTTCAGTGGTGGCGCCCAGGCCGGCGGCGTTGATGCTGGTGGCGCCGAGTTCCACGGCGGCGCTGCTGTCAGCCTTGGCCAGCACGTAGCGCTTGTCGCCGGCCTGCACCACGCGCAAGCCACTGCCTTGCAGCAGCCTGGCAAAGCCCTGGTCCAGTTCAAAATCGCCCTGCAAACCCGGCGATGACAGCCCGGCCGTGTCTTCGGAGCTGAAGGTGATCATCACACCGTTGGCTGCGGCGAACTGGCTCAGCGCCAGCGACAGGCTGCCGGCGGGGATGTCGTAGGCCTGCGCTTTGGCCCAGGCTGGCGTCAGCGCCAGCAGCGAGCCGGACAAGCCCAGGGCAAGCGCCGCGCGGTGGATGCTGCGGCCGAGAAAAGACGGTTGGAAGGACATGCAAAGGTTCCTGTTCGGGTTGGCAGGGGCTGCGTCTGATGCGCACGTGCAGGAAGAGCCGAAACAGGAATGAAAATCTGTTACCCAAACGTTGAAAATATTTTTCACCCTCAGGCCGTGCGGCTTTCCACCCGCACCCAGTAGCGCGTTACCCGGCGCAGTTGCACTGGCAGGGAGGCCTCAAGGTTGGCCAGCACCGCCTCGCTGTCATCCAGCAAAAAGGTGCCGGAAAGGCGCAAATCGGCCACATCGGCGGCGCAGCCCAGGTAGCCATGGCGATAGCGCGAGAGCTCGGCGAGCAGGTCCTGCAGCCGCCAGTCGATCGCTACCAGCAGGCCGCGGGTCCAGGCCGAGGCCTGTGCCGGCGCGCGCTGCACGGGGCCAACACGGTCGGCGGCGAAGCTCAATGTGTGCCCGGCATCAACGCGCACGGCTTGCGCCGTTGCCAGGCGCGGACGCACCTCGACGGCGTGCGCCTCGACGCTCACCCGGGTGACGCCATCACCTTGGCGCACGGTAAAGCGCGTGCCCAGGGCGAGGATGAGGCCTTGGTCACTCTGCACGCTCAGGGGGCGGGCGTCCTTGGCGGTTTCGACGAGGATTTCGCCCTGGCGCAGGATGATCAACCGTTGCTGCTGATCGAAGCGCACATCGACCCGGGTATCGGTGTCGAGCACCAGCCGGCTGCCATCGGCGAGGCTCAGGCTACGCCGTTGCCCCACCCGCGTGGTGTAGTCCGCGCGCCAGGGCGAAGCCTGGTAACCCTGCCAGCCGAGCACACCGGCACCGAGCAACAGGGCGAAGGTTTTCAGCGTCGCCCGTCGCCCGTGGCGGGCCCGTTCGAGGGTGCTGGAGGCGAGGGCGCTCGGCGCCTGGGTCAGGCGTTGCTGCAGCTGTTCGATACGCTTCCAGGCCGCGGCGTGTTGCGGGTCGGCGGCCAGCCAGGCCTGCCATTGGCTGCGGGTCGCTTCGCTGACGGTGCTCTCGTGCAGGCGCACATACCAGTCCACCGCCTGGGCAAGAATGCGCTTCATGCTTCATCCAGCAGCAGGCAGTGCATCAGCGCACTGGTCAGATGTTTGCGCACCGTCGTCACCGAGACCCCGAGCCGTTCGGCGGTTTTCTCGTAGGTGAGCCCGTCCAGTTGCACGGCAAGGAAGATCTGCCGGGTGCGCGCACCGAGCCCGTCGAGCATGCGGTCGATGGCCATCAGGCTGTCGAAGATCAACGCCCGCGCCTCGGCCGATGGCGCGTGCACCTCGGGGCGCAGCGCCAGGGCTTCAAGGTAGGCTTGTTCGAGGCTGCGGCGCCGGTAGAGGTCAATCACCAGGCCACGGGCAATGGTCGCCAGGTAGCGCCGAGGCTCGAGCAAGGTGCCGGATGTGCGCGCCAGCAGGACGCGCACGAAGGTGTCCTGGGCCAGATCCGCCGCATCGGCCGAGTTGTTCAGACGCTTGCGCAACCAGCCACGCAGCCAGCCGTTGTAATCCTGGTAAAGCGTCTGCAGGTGCTCATGGCGCTCTGTATCACAGCCTGGTGTGGACATCCCGCTCTCTCAACGACAACCAATGCGAATAGGAATTTGTCGCGATTGTAAGAGAGACAGCGGCCGCAGGGAAGCGCCGCGGTTTTCAGCGGCCTGCCGGTTGGTACTGTTGCAACCACTGCGGGTAAGTGATGCAGCTGATGTGTTCGGTCCGATAGTCCTGCAGGAACGGGTTGTATTTGTTCTCTTCGGTGTGGTGATGGCGAAAGCCACATTTCGATTGGGCAGCAAACGACTGGCTGTTGTTGGCAAAGTAGCCGCACCACAACGCCTTGAGCTTGAGGGTTTCGAAGCCGTGGCGCATCACTTCGCGCACCGCCTCCGGAACCAGGCCCTGGCCCCAGTACGGCACCCCGATCCAGTAGGCGATTTCGACTTCCTGCTCACTGATGTCGAAGTTGCTGTTGGCGCCGATGAGAATGCCGACGCAACCCACCGCCCGCTGGTTGTCCTTGAGTTGCAGCGCATACACCTCGGGGTGACTGAACACGCTGCGAATGATCTCGGCGCTGTGCTCGACACTGGTGTGCGGGGGCCAGCCTGCGATGGGGCCGACGCGCTCGTCGCTGGCGTATTCGTACAAGTCGGCGGCATCGTCGGCGTGCCAGGGGCGCAGCAGCAGCCGTGGTGTTTCCAGTCTCATGTGCTGTTCTCGGGTTGGCTTGATTCAGGTAAGACACGGTAGTGGCAAGCGGCTGATCGGCAAACAGCAGTACCTCGGCACTTTCGGTACTTTTCGAAACTCCATGGCCTGGCGTGATAGGCTCAGGCCTCTTGTACCGGGTTGACGTGGGCCACTATGCAGCACATTCCCAAACTTTATGCGCCTGACGAGCCGCTGCGCCTGGGCGACACCACGCTGGCCGATGGGGTAGGGCTGCCGCTGGCGTTCGGGCATGCCTACATCACGCTGCTGGTGTGCCTGTCGGGACGTGCCTGCTTCACCCTCAACTTCAACGAGCATGCGGTCCGGCGCGGCGATGTGCTGGTGCTGGCCGAAGACAGCATTGCCTTGCTCAAGCGTCGCTCACGCGGCTTCAGGGTGTTTTACTGCCTGATGCCCAAAGGCTTTGCCGCGGAGGTTGCCTACCCGCTGCCCAACCCCTTGTTCGTGTTTCTGCATGACCATCCCCACTGCATACCGGCCAGGGCAGAGCGGCCGCTGCTGGACGGCTGGCTGATGCACATGCGCGATATTGCCCGCAGCTGTCCCGGCTACCGGCACATCATGCTGCGCAACCAGCTGCAGACCTTCTTTTTGAAGATTGCCGAACAACTGCCCAGCCTGGAAAAAGGCCGCAGGGAATTCAGCCGCAAGGAGATGCTCAGTTGGCGCTTCTGGGAACTGATCGGCAAAAACTGCCTGCGCCACCGCGACGTGAAGTTCTATGCCGACGCGCTCAGCATCACGCCGTTCTACCTGTCACAGCTCACCAGGGCGTTTTTCAACGACAGCCCCAAAGGCCTGATCGACCGGCAAGTGACCCTGGAGATCAAGGCGCTGCTTTCATACAGCGACCTTGCGATCGGGCAGATCGCAGACAAGCTCAACTTTGCTGACGCGTCCTACCTGTGCCGCTACTTCAAGCGCCAAACCGGAGTGTCGCTGACGGGCTATCGAAGGCATGAGCAGCAAGCGGGTGGCGACCCGCGATGAGGCCAGTACAGCCAGCACATCAGGTGGCGCCTGGATCACGACCGCTTCGCGCTCGATCGCCGGCAAGGCCAGCTCCCACCGGGCCGTTGAATGCAGGTGCACATTGTGGGAGCGGGCTTGACCCGCGATGAGGCCGGCGCAGTCAGCACATCAGATGTGGCTGGATCGCGATCGACTCCCACCGGGTCGGTGCATGCCGGCCTACAACCTACAACGACACCAACACATCACACTGCGATTCATTCAGCACATGCTTGGTAACGCTGCCGATCAACAGCTCTTCCAGCGCGCTGTCGCCCTGCTTGCCGATGACGATCAGATCGCAGTCCAGCTCCTGCTCTTTCTCGACAATCCGCCAGGCCGGGTCGCCGTGCACCACGACCTGCCGGGCATCGCCGACCCCTGCAGCTTCGCTCAAGGCCGCCAGTTGCTCCACGGCATCTTTCTTGATGACGTTGCGGTAGTGGGTGAGGGTGTCCTGGTCGATGTGGGCAAAGCGCATGCTGCCTTCAAAGGGCGCTTCGTACACATGCAACAGAATGATCTCGGCCTGCGGTGCCAGCTTTTTCGCACGTTCGATGGCGCGCAGCGACGAGGGTGAAAAATCCACCGGCACCAGCACGCTGCGGTAAGCGTCGCGCGGCGCCTGCTTGACCACCAGCATCGGGCAGAGCATGCGGTTGAGCGTGCGCTGCACGGTCGAGCCCAGCAGGCGCCGGGCCAGGCTCTGGCCCTTGGCCCCACACACCAACAAGTTGCTGCGTTTGTCCTGCACCACCCGGGTAATTTCAGTCACCACCGAGCCGGGCGCCACCTGCACGCCCGCGCTGATCTCATAGCGCTCGAACAGCATCGTGGCCAGGGCGTGAACATTTTCGCCGGCGGTTTCCAGCACCCGGTTCAGTAAATCTTCATCGGGCACCAGCACCTGCTTCAATCGCTCGTAGGGTGCAGGGTTGGCCACATACAGCAGGTCCAGCGCCGCAGGCTGCGCCTTGCACAGCAGTGCAGCGCGCTCTGCCGCGTTGCGGGCGGAAGAAGACAGGTCGGTGGCGACCAGAACGTGGTTCAGCGGGCTCATGGGGGGCTCCTTATGCAATGCCGCGCACAGGGATCGATGGCCGAGGCCGGTGTCGATCCATTCCTTGCTTGCAGCCATCGTCTCGCGAACCAGGCCCGGCGGCTTGATTTGGGTCAAAGGAGTAGGGAAGGCAACGCTACAGCACGGGATAAGCGGGCCGCATCGGCGGCCCAGAACAAGCGCAGGCGATCACTCCACCGCCGCTTGCCCTGCTTGCAGCGAACGGCGTAACAACGCAGCGGTTGCCGAGCGCGCTTCGACCTCATCCAGCAATGAGTCGACCAGCGCGATGCTCATCTCCAGCGACTGCTCGGTGGCCCAAAGCAACCCGCGCACCTCGGCATCGACCCGTTCACAGGCGTGGGCGTTGGTCTGGTAGGCGCTTTTGAGCAGGGTGGAGGTGTGGATCAGCGCGTCTTCGGACGAGACGCCGGCACGCACAGCGAACAGCGGATCGTGGCTGCCATTGCAGGAGCCGAAGGTGGTGCTGGTTTGGGTGCTGAGGGGTGGATCGGGGACGGGTTTGGTCATGGTGGTGCTCCTTCGTAGAAAGGATCCGCCACCGCCTGCCGCCAAGCAGGGAAGGGTGACGGACTACGCAAGGTTGGCGGACCGGTACGAAGGAACCCGGCACTTCCGAAGAAGTCCATGCGCAGCCCGCCATAAAGCATCATCGCGGGCACAAAAAAAGCGCCTGCGAGGGTGATTGTGGGGCGCTTTGCGCCTTCGTTCCGGACCGCCAAGCCCGAGTCGCTGAATTTGCAGCGACTGGGGGAGGGTAACGGGGTTGGGGTGGGGATTCAAGCTGGGATTCTGAATGAGGGCATTTGGCCCTTTACAATTTCTGCAGTTCGCCACCGGCCGCTTTGGGGCGTCAGCGATTAGTCGTGATCGGCTGCTTTCGACCCGAAGCAGCCTTTCATCAACAGCTAGAATCGGCGACCAGGCTCCTAGATAGGCAGTCAAATCACGAAACGGTTTTTGCCATCTCAGATGTATTCGCCCAGCCCAGTCCTTCATACACCGGCTTGCCGGCCTTGGTCGCGTGTAGCACGGCAAAACTCATTCCGCGTTGCGCAAATTCGGCTTCAGCCAACTTCATCAGGGTTGAAGCCAGGCCCCGGCGCCGGTAAGCAGGTTCGACGAAAACATTTAGCACATAGCCGCGCTGGTCTAAGGCCGGATGGGACGGATGAGGTGGCCAGTCGATAGTCATCAGACCTATCGCCGCCACAGGCTGCCCCGTGTCCATCAGCGCAAAACCGTAGTAGCGGCCATCGAATAGGCGCTGGTGCAACCAGGGCCGGAAGTGCTCAGTCATCACCCGCAACTCCGATGGGTCTCCTCCCGCCTCAAGGAACATCGTTTCACGGTGCACACAAATGATCTCACGGTCATTTGGCCCTAGCCGACGGGCCGTCAAGCCTGAAAAATCGATGTTGCCGGGAATATCTTTCATCGTATGCACCTGGACGGAGCGGCCGATGGTAGGGCGGTCAATAGGAGAATGTTAGACACAGATTGAATAAAAACGCGCCATACAGCGATCGCGGCGCACGCATCCGCTGTTCAACGGATACGCTACGACTTCAACGCTGGTCATGGCATATACGCCCTAGAGCGTAGCTAAGCACTCCGAAGCTGTTGACCGGGACGACATTGTTGGATGATTGTTTTTGACCGCTTTTGGCCGATTGCTTCCTTTCGCCACCGGCAGCTTTGGGTCGATTACAGCCCTTCACGATAGGTGGCTTCTCGGCCACTCTAACCAAGAGAGCAGCGGCTATCCGCCGGCTCCCAGGCCAGCGATCAAGAAACCCGGCACGCATGACGGCGCCCCACGCCCAGCCGCCACAACCAAAAGAAGTGCCGCAGAGTCAGCCCCCCTGCCAACAACCTTGATTCCTACCCAACAGCCACTAGCCTTCACACACCTTCGCATCAACCCAGGCGAGCCCCCATGAACAAGCCAGCCAACACCCTGATGCTGCGCTTTAATCCAGCATCTGCCTCATTGCGCGATGGCCTTTCAGTTGCCCTGCAGATCGGCAACACGCTGTGGCTGGCCAACGACGAAACCACCAGCCTCGAACGCCTGACCATCCAGCCCGCAGTATCCGGTGGGGCGGTGACGTGCGATGAGCACCACTCCTTCCCGCTGATGAAGTATCTGCGCCTGCCCATACCCGATGCAGATGCCGAGATCGATATCGAGGGCCTGGCTTATGCCGCTGACGCGGGTTATCTCTGGGTCGTCGGCTCCCATAGCCTCAAGCGCAAGAAGGCGGACGCCGACAAACCTGCGCAGAAGAACATCAAGCGCCTGTCGACGGTAGAGGCGGATGGCAATCGCTTTCTGTTGGCGCGCCTCCCGGTGGTGCAGCAGAACGACAGTTATGTGCTTGCCGACAAGCTGGATGGCGATGGACGTACGGCGGCGCAGTTGCATGGCAATGCGCTCGGCAACGACCTCACGGCGGAAATTGCCAGGGACGATCAGCTACGCGACTTTTTGCGCATCCCGGGCAAAGACAACGGTTTCGATATCGAGGGCTTGGCCGTCATCGGCTCGCGCCTGCTGTTGGGGCTGCGGGGGCCGGTGCTGCGCGGCTGGAGCGTGCTGCTGGAGATCGAGCCTGAAGCCGATGGCGACTCCACCGACACCCTGGTGCTGAAGAAGATCGGCCCGGACGGGCGCCGCTACCGCAAGCACTTCTTTGCGCTCAACGGCCTGGGGGTGCGCGACCTGTGCAGCCGCGGCGACGAGCTGCTGATTCTGGCCGGGCCGTCCATGGACCTGGATGGCCCGGTCACGGTGTTCCGTTGGCGCGGCGGCTTTGCGGCCGATGAAGAGCAGGTGGTGTTTGCCGATCAATTGCAGAGGGTGCTGGAGGTACCGTTCGGCAACGGCGACGACCATGCCGAGGGTATGTGTTTGTTCCAGTCGGCTGAGAAGCAGAGCGAGCTTTTGCTGATCGTCTACGACGCCGCAGCGCAGCGTCGTAAACATGGCGACCGCAGTGTGGAAGGCGACCTGTTTACCCTAAGTTAACGGCGGCTGCGCGGCATTGAGATCGCTTTTGCCGCTACACTGCGGCTACCAGCATCGAAAAAACCGATACCCCCAATGCGCTACTCCCCAGAAGCCCTGCAAGCTTTCGTCGAAGCCGCCGCCCTCGGCTCGTTCTCCGCCGCCGCGCGCAAGCTGCGCAAAAGCCAATCCACCGTCAGCGCCGCCATCGCCAACCTCGAAGCCGACCTGGGCGTTACCCTGTTCGACCGCCAGGCCCGGCAACCGCTGCTCACCGAAGCCGGGCGCAAGGTGCTCGGCCATGTGCAGGAGATCCTCGCCGCCAGCGAGCGCCTCGACCAGTTGAGCATTCGCCTGGCGGACAAGGTCGAGCCGCGGCTGACCATTGTGTTTTCCGACATGCATCAGCTCAACCCGGACAACCGGGTGATGCAGCTGTTCGAGCAGCGCTATCAGGACATCGAGCTGGAATGCATGATCGCCGAGGCGGGCGACGTGCTGAACCTGCTGCAGAGTGGCCGCGCACATCTGGGCATGCTCGCGGCGCAACCCGGCTACCCGGCGGATGTGGCCGCGACGCGCTTGGCGGCGCAGGCGCAGATGGGCATTTTCGTCGCCAGCAGCCACCCCTTGGCGCAGCTTGCGCAGCCGACCCAGGCGCACCTGGCCGGGCATCGGCAGTTGTATTTGAATACCTACACCGACAGTGTCAACAAACCCCAGGGGCGGGTGTGGTCGGCGCCGGATTATCTGATGCTGCTGGAGATGACCGAGGAGGGCTTTGGCTGGGCCGAGTTGCCCCACGGCTTGGTCCGCCAGTACGGCCATGGCCAGCTCACCGAGCTCAAGCTGCGCGGCTGGCCGCGGCCGATTGCAGTGGATGTGGCCTGGTCGAAGCTGACCCCGCCGGGGCCGGCGGGGTTGTGGTTGCTCGATCGTCTGCTGGAAAGCAGCTAAGCGCTGCAAGGTCAGTCTTTGAAAAACAGTTTGCGCGCCAGTTGCGGGCTGATGCGATCACGGTAGATGGCGGTTACCGGCATTCCTCGGCTTGCCTGATCCTTTTGCCCGCTCAAACCCATGAAGCGCTGCTCGGGCTTTTTGAGGTGAGCGGCCTGGAAGTTGGACTCGGCGCTGCTGGCAGAGCTGTAGTGGAAGTGCGCATAGGCCAGGGGTTTGCCTCGGCGATCCTGTACCGAGAACTCCTGAAGAAAGTCCGTGCCCTTGCCACCCGATACATCGGTGCGCTCACCCAGGCGGGTGATGACAATCTCGTTTTGCTCCTGCAGAAAGTCTATCCCGGTGGCAGTAGGGGGTAAGGTTTTCAGGCGTTCGATACGCAGGCGTCGCCCCGCACGCTGCAAGCGTTGGGCACTTGAGCGCAGCTGGCTGATGGTTTGCAAGGTGCTTTGATCAGGTGAGTTGGCAATCTGCTTTTCCAGGGCGGTGGCGCAGACTCGTCGGGCTTGGGCTTTGCTTTCCAGCTGTTCTTCGACTTCTATCGGCAGCCCGCGAAAGTGCTCGCCTGCCGCGATCTCGTGCGCTTCCTGCGCGAGCAGCAGGCGGGCTTGGCTTAACTGGGTATGCAGTCGTTTAAGCGCCGCATTGGAAACCGGCGCGCCGCCGCGCAGGTGCAAACGCAGGTCGAGTTGCCAAGTGCCTGCGCTGCCACGGGCGATGTGTGGGCCAGGTGCAGAGGTGTGTGGATCAATGATTCTCCAGGCCTCATCCGCGCCTTGTTCGATGCGAAACCACCCTTGGGGCAGGCGCACGCAGCGTTGCCCCTGATGAATGAACAAGCCTTGTTCATTTTGATCGCTCAACGCGCCATCCAGAGGGTCGATCGGTGCAATGGCCAGAGCACGCAACCGTTCGAGGTTTTGCCGGGAAAGGGCAGGGGAACTCCATCCGCTGAAATCCAGCAAGGTGGCGGTGGGTTGTTGGGGCAAGTTCAGGAGCGAGCGGCGTTTGCGGATGGCATTGCCCAGTTCTCTTGCCGGCTGGGCTTGCCTGGAACCAACCTTGCCTGTGCGCACGCTCTCATGAATGAGCATAAGCGATAGCTGTATCAGCACTTGCACCAGTGCGCTCTTTTGCGCTTGGGAGTCTTGGTTCTGCGCCGCTGTATGCAGTGCATAGACACTGGCATAGAACTGGGCAATCCAGGCGATATCAGCGAGCGGTCCCTCAAGCATAGGCAGCAATACCGACAGCAGCATACCGAGGGTCTGTTCTGCACTTAACCAGTGCTGCTCGGCATTGGAGGTTGTGGCCTGGCGGGCCTGTTCGATGAGCGACCGCGCGTTGGCCTGGTAGACAAGACCCAGTGCATGGCTGGTGATGGGAGCCTGGGCCAACAAGATCGACTCATGCCTCAAGCCAAGCTCGCCGCCAAGGTAGTTGCTGTCCAGCGCAGGGCTCCAGTTGTCACCCCGGCGCAGCGCGGTACGGACCTGCCCTTCAGGCAGGGCGCCGAGCACAGTTTCATGCAATGGCCCAGGTTGTTTCAGGCGCGATAGCAGCGCCGCGCGCGAACTGAACTCCATCAGTTGCGGGGTGCATTGGGGTGCGTACAACACCAACAGGCTGGGTGCTGAGCCTGCCGGTTCAATAATGAATAGACCTTGCGCTGGCACGGCCGGGCTTGCGTTGTGGCTCAGTTGCAAGGCCAGGTGAGCGAACTGGATGCTGTCGCTGAGCGGGTCGTTGCCTGGGGTGAAGGCGGCGTCCACGCAGCGGCGTGCAGGTTCTGTGAGTACGCTTTTGCCCTCCGGCCTGGGGGTGATCAGCAGAATCGGCAGCAGGATGCGCAAGCGCTCGACAAACAGTGCTTGTTGGGTGCTTGCCTGCGGCGCGTCGTCGAGCAATGTGTGTTGCAGCAGTGCCGGGTAGGTCTTGCCCACATCAACACGGCTGATCAGCTGGCGAAAGTAGGCAGCGGTTGCCCAGCTCGGTACCGGTTTACCCGACTGCAAGCTGATCTGCGAACGCTCCAGCGGCAGCGCCTGGGTGTTGAGGGCCGCTACCTCAATCAGCGAGCGCGGCGTTTGCGGATGAGAAGAGCTGCCCGGCGTCAGGTGCAAAGGGTCAAAGAACGGTGGCGTATAGTCGATGACCTGCACGATGAAATCAGCTGCGGGCGGTAGTCCCTGCCCTGGGTGGTCGCGCTTCATCTGCGCATCGAGTACTTTCGCGGTGTAACGCTCCAGGCTGGGCAGGGCGATGGCCTGGCTTGACTGCTCAAGCGCTGCCAGCGCGGCGAGTTGCCGGGCGATCAGTTGCCGGTCGGCAGTACTGGCCTGGTGCATCCAGGCCGGCAGTGGATCGCTCGAATGAGCCGAGGCCGAGAGTGACGGTGGACGAAACCGGCAGAACAGTTCGTTGAGGTTGATCAGCTGGTCGACGTGCTGAGCCAGTGCGGTCGAGGTTTTGAAGTCGCCAGGCACAATGGTTGATAACCCCTGCAGTTGTTGCTCCAGCAACCCCGTTGCGAACGCCTCGAAAACATTCTGCTCAGGACGAAATCCGGGGCTGGGATCGCTGAGCTGATCGCTCAAATGAGCTTCAAGCGCATCGGCACTGGGATAAATAACGAGCCCGCTGTTGAGGGTATACAGCACCGCGTTGGCTGAGCGGTCGGTGTGCCTGATGGCGATGCCTTGCTGCGCACCGTCACTCAGGCTTGGCTTGAAGAACACAATGCTGGCCGGCAGTTGCAGCCATTGCGGTTGGCCGTCAGGAGTTTGCTTGCCTCTGCCTGCATGTCGCCTGCCACAAACAGTGAAATTCGCTGCAGCAAGTTCAGTGCGTGCTCATCCTGAGCGTTCCAGAAGTCGAGCAGTTGTGACTCAAAGACCCTTGGCAATCGCGGGCCACCGATATCAAGGATTTCGCTGAGGTCCGCTTGGCTGATCAAGGTCGCCCCCGACTCTGTGCCATTGGAGATTTGAGTCACCACGCTATCCACTGGAAGCTCAATAGCCATATTGAGCAGGTAGCGCTGGATTATCAGATCCGCAAGCGGGGTAGAACGCCCGCAGGGCTGTGCGAGATAGAACGGCGCCGGGTCCACCGCTGTCCTCGTGGCGTCGGGGATGAGTGCGTGGACCAGGTTGTTGGCAACGTCCGACAGTGTCGGACGCTGTTGTAGCCGTTGGCTGATGTGCAGCAGGTCCCAGCTTGCGGGGGGGCTTGTAGACGTTGTCGGGGGCGGCGCTGATTGGCTCATGGTGAAACTCCTCGCTCTGGAGTTTCGCAGCCTAATCAGGGGTAGGAGCAGGGCTGGGGTAACTATCTATCGCGCTCAGCTTTTCGCACCCGCCTGTTCCAGCAGCGCCTGCATTTCTTTGTAACCCCGTTGCCGCGCATGGTGCAGCGGCGTCACCCCCTTACCATCAGCCAAGTTGACATCCGCCCCGGCCTTGATCAGCTCACGCACGATCTCGACATGCCGCTGGCCGCCGTCGCCGAGGATGATGGCTTCGAGCAGGGCGGTCCAGTGCAGTTTGTTGACCTGGTCAACCGCGACACCTGCGGCTATCAGCAGGCGTACTGTTTCGACGTGGCCGCGTTCGGCTGCCGGTATCAGTGCGGTGCCGCCGTAGCGGTTGGTGCTGGTGAGGTCGGCGCCGTGGGCCAGGGTCAGTTTAAGAATGTCGTTGTGGCCACGGGCGCCGGCGTACAGGTAGGGGCTGTCTTCGATCGAGTCCTTGGCGTTGACGTCGGCGCCGGCGTCGATCAGCACTTTGGCGGCGTCGACCTGGTTGTTGTGGGTGGCCAGCAGCAGTGGTGTGCGGCCCATTTTGTCGCGGGCTTCCAGCGCAGCGCCCTGGTCGAGCAGGCTGCGTACCTGGGCGGCCTGGCCGTTTTCGGCGGCGCTGCGCAGTTGGTTTTCAAGGGTGCCGCCGTCGGCACTGGCAGTCAGCGATGTGAGCATGGCAAACACCATTGCAAGGTGGGTGGACAGGCGCTCAAGGAGCATGGCAGTACCTCCTGGTGGGCGATTGCTCGCAGGGTCGGGCCATGTTAAAAGTCGGGCTCCTTATTTAGAAGTTAAATAAAAGCATGTCTGTCAGTGAAAAATCGAATAGGCCGCTGTTTGATCTTGACCTGTTGCGCGCGGTGGTGATGGTCAGCGACTGCGGCAGTTTCACCACGGCGGCGGCGCGCCTGCATTCAACCCAGTCGACGGTCAGCCAGAAGGTCAGGCGGCTGGAGGAGATGGTCGGGCACAAGCTGCTCGAGCGCGGCAACCGCGACGTGCTGGCCACCGACGCCGGGCAGACGCTGCTCGGTTACGCCCGGCAGATGCTTGCCTACAACGACGAGATGCTTGAGGCGATGTCGGGCGCCACGGTGGCGGTGACCGTGCGCCTGGGCGTGCCGGAAGACTTTGCCGCCGGGCGCACCACCCATTTGCTCTCGACCTTCAACCGCAAGCATCCGCAGGTCAAGCTGGAGGTCACCAGCGGCCTGTGCCGCGACCTCAGCGCCAGCTATGACAACGGCGAGCTCGACCTGATTTTGCTCAAGCAGCGGCGCAACAGCCGTGAGGCGGTGGCCTGCTGGCCCGAGAAGCTGCAATGGATCGACAGCGCCAAGAACCCGGCCTTCGACCAGGACCCGGTGCCGCTGGTGACTTTTCCGCCGCGCGGCCTGTACCGCGACGACATGATCGGCGCCATCGAGCGCATGGGCCGCCGTTGGCGCATCAGTTTCACCAGCTCCAGCCTCAGCGGCCTGCAGGCGGCGGTGGCCAACGGCATGGGCATCAGCCTGCTGCCGCTGCGGGCGGTTACCGCCGAGCATTTAAAGCTGACTTCGGAACACGGCTTGCCGTCGATCGATGCCATGGAAGTGGCGATCATTCATCGGCCGACCGCCGATGCCATGGTCAAGGAACTGGCCGCGGAACTGGCGCGCACCCTGGCCAGCGAGTAGGGCGGTTTCGCCAGGCTCACAGCGTATCGGCAGGCTGCGCGGCAGGGCGGTACAGCTGGACGCGGTTGCGGCCCTGGCGCTTGGCCGCGTACAGGGCGTTGTCGGCCATCGACAACAGGCGCGACAGGTCGTGCTCGCCCGGGCGGCTGGCGCCGACGATGCCGATGCTGACGCTGAGCAGCCCAGGCTCAAGCAGCGGCAATTCATAAAAGCTGCTGCAGATGCGCCGGGCCACGCGCAGCGCCGAGTGCTCGTCGGTGTTGGCCAGCAGGCAGGCGAACTCTTCGCCGCCGATACGGGCGAAGACATCTTCCTCGCGCACGCTCAGGCGGGTCACCTGGCTGAAGGCGATCAGCGCCTGGTCGCCGGTCTGGTGGCCGTAGACATCATTGAGGCGCTTGAAATGATCGAGGTCGCACAGCAGCAGGCTCACCGGCTCGCCACGCCGGGCGCAGTCGGCCAGCAGTTCGGCACCGCGCGACATGAAGGCGCGGCGGTTGCCGATGTCGGTCAGCGGGTCGGTGTAGGCGGCAGCCTTGAACTTGAGCTCGGTGCGTTCGCGGACCATGGCCAGGGTCACGTAGGCGATGCCGATGGCGTAGAGCATCGACTCGAACAGCATGAACGAGAAAAACCCGGTGCCGTGGCCGTCGCTGGCGATCGCCTGTTCCAGCGATACGCCATGGTCGGCGAAGCTGCGCACGCAGTAGAAGCCGCTGTGGCCCAGCAGCAGGAGCAGGGTTGGCAGGTAGGCGACTTCCAGGCGCTTGCGGTCGCGCCACAGCTCAAGCACCGCCAGGCAGCCGTAGCAGGCAGTGAGCATGGAATACACCGTCACGCGCAGGCCCAGGTCATCGGTAAAGCCTGGCGTCAGCGACCAGGTAAACCAGAACAGGGCGCCAGCGAAAATCCCCGGCAGGTGCGCCGGGCGTCCGCTGAACGCGCGCATGCTGGCCCAGTTCAACGCGGCGCTGAGCAGCAGCACCATGTTGCCCAGCACCAGGGCGATAAAGTCCGGGGCGTTACCGCGCAGGCTGATCAACGCCGTGCCGCCAGCGGCAAGCAACAGCATGCTGCCCAGGTAACCCAGGGTTCGCTCGCGCACGCCGCGGCTCCAGGCGTGCAGGGTCAGCAGGCCCATCAAGGCAAAGATGAAAATGGCCACCAGCAACAGGGTCGGGATGCTCAGCAGCAAGGGTATCGCTCTCCGCTCATGGCCGGGTGGCCCACCGGCCAGCGCCGGTTTTCAGCGGCATGCTAGCCGAGCCGCCATTGCATTGTCAGCATCCGGCTGCCTTGAACTGCGGCTTGGGCTATGCTGATGGCCGATCTGCAGCCCATTCGGAATCTTCGCTCCATGATGCTGACCCAGCAATTTCCCGATATTTCCCTGGCCGACACCCTGTTCGTCTTCGCCCTCGAGGCAGAGGCCGGCGAGCTGTTTACCGAGATGAACACGCTGTTCACCGGCATCGGCAAGGTCAATGCCGCCATTGCCCTGACCAAGGCCATCCAGCAACGCAAGCCCAAACTGATCGTCAACCTCGGTTCGGCCGGCAGCGCCGGCCATGGCAAGGGCGCGCTGGTGTGCTGCACAGGCTTCGTGCAGCGCGACATGGACGTCACGCCGCTGGGTTTTGCCCGCTACGAGACGCCGCTCTCCGACATCCCGGTGCTGCTTGAGCATGGCCAGCGCGTTGCGGGCTTGCCGTTGGGCATTTGCGGCAGCGGTGACAGCTTCGAAATCAGTCACGGCGCTGCCCCGTACGACATCGTCGACATGGAGGCCTACGTGTTGGCGCTGATCGCGCGCAACGAAGGTATTCCCTTCCTGTGCCTTAAGTACATTTCCGATGACGCTGGCAGCGACGCTGCAGACGACTGGTCGGTGCAGGTGCACCTGGCCGCCGAAGCCTTCAAGCGGGTGCTGTTCAGCCCCCAGGGTTGAGCCTGTGGTGGCGGCCTGAAACCGGCCAAGATGCGCGGGTGCGCCACATTGTTGCGCCTGCGCGTCGCGGCGATTGTGGCGCCTGGCTGCGTGCGGTATGAGTAGCCGACTCCCGCCGCCCAAGAGCGGGAGATCACAAGGAACGCCCCGAATGCCTCAGCTCAAGAACGCGATCTCTCTGGCCTTGCTGTTGCTGGCCACCCCTCTGGTTCACGCGCAAGCCACCACCCCCGAAACCACCGTACGCTCCAACCTGCTGGTCGATGCAGTGGCCTGGCGCCAGACCGCGGCCGAGTTCCGCGCCCTGTACTACCAGGGTTTCAACGTCGCCAAGGCGCGCCTGGACCAGGCCCTGGCCCAGCAGAAGCCGGGCGACAAGAAGCCTGCGATCATCAGCGATATCGATGACACCATCCTCAGCAGCAACACCTACTGGGGCTTTCTGATCGGCCAGGACAAGGAGTTCTTCGATGACGCGGTGTGGGACCGCTGGGTCGCCGCCAATGGCCCGACCCTGACCCCGGGGGCGCTGGAGTTTCTTGAGTATGCGAAATCCCGTGGGGTAGAGGTTTTCTACGTTTCCAGCCGCGACCAGGGCGACAAGACCTACGAGTACGCGCTCAACAACCTGCGCGCGCTCAAGGTGCCGTATGCCGACGAAGCCCACGTGACCATCCTGCGTGAAAGCTCGAACAAGGAGCCGGCCCAGCACAAGATCGCCGAGCAGTACAACGTGCTGCTGATGCTCGGTGACAACCTCAACGACTTCGAGCGCAGCTTCTACGTCGACAAGGTCGAGCAGCGTGGGCAATTGGTGGACGCCAGCCGCAGCAAGTTTGGCGGCCAGTACATCATCTTCCCCAACCCCACCGACGGCCATTGGCTCAAGGCTATTTTCGGCGAGTCGGAACCGGCCGACACCCCGGCCAACCGGGCCAAATTCCGCGAGGCGGCAGAGCAGGGCGCCTGGAAGCCGGCCAGCTGATTGACCCGGCCCTGAAACAAAAAATCCCGCAGGCCGTGAGGCCTGCGGGATTTTCAATGCCAGCGTGAAACTTAGCGCTGCGGGTTGAGCACCAGGTTCATGTGACGGTTTACATCCTTGTACAGCAGGTAGCGGAACGGGCCCGGGCCGCCGGAGTAGCAAGCCTGCGGGCAGAAGGCGCGCAGCCACATGAAGTCACCGGCCTCGACCTCGACCCAGTCCTGGTTCAGGCGGTAAACGGCTTTACCTTCGAGCACGTACAGGCCGTGCTCCATGACGTGGGTCTCGGCGAACGGAATCACGCCGCCTGGCTGGAAGGTGACAATGTTGACGTGCATGTCGTGACGCATGTCGGCCATGTCGACGAAGCGGGTGGTGACCCAGGCGCCGTCGGTACCCGGCATCGGGATCGGCGCGATGTCTTTTTCGTTGGTGACGAACGCTTCCGGCAGGGCCAGGCCTTCAACCACCTGGTAGTGCTTGCGGATCCAGTGGAAGGTGACGTTCTTGCCACTGTTGTTGCGCAGGCTCCACTCGGCGGCCGGTGGAATGAAGGCGTAGCCGCCTTCCTTGAGGGTGTACGGCTTGCCTTGCAGGGTGATGTCGATTTCGCCTTCGACCACGAACAATACCGCTTCGGCGTTCTTGTCCAGCTCAGGACGCTCGCTGCCGCCTTCTGGCGCCACTTCGACGATGTACTGCGAGAAGGTCTCGGAGAAGCCGGTCAGCGGGCGGGCGATGACCCACATGCGCATCTTGTCCCAGAACGGCAGGTGGCTGGTGACGATGTCACGCATCACGCCTTTGGGGATGACCGCGTAGGCCTCGGTGAACATGGCACGGTCGGTCAGCAGTTCGGTCTGCGCCGGATGGCCGCCGTGGGGAGCGTAGTAATTGGACTTCGACATGGAACACCTTCTGTCGTTGTTGTTCTGGGGTTTTGTGTTGCATCGCCCGTGGGCGATTGTCTTTCTCTGCGGCGCAAGCCGGCAGAAACATGTTTGTTCAGCGGGCGCGGACCTCGAACTGCAGGGCCGGCGCTGCCGGCACCAACTGGCCGCGGCGCACCAGGCGGCGCTCGGCAGGTGCGGCGGCAACCGCAGCGGCGCCGTTGTCAGCCTTGAGCACGATAAAGGTCGCTTCGTTGCCGACCTTCAGACCGTAGTCGCTTTTGCCCAGCACTGCCGCACCGGCCGTAGTGGCCATGGCCAGTGCCACGTTCAAATCTTCATCACTGTAGAAGCCCGAGCGGTAGCCGATCAGCATGGCGCGCTGGAGCATGTCGGCGTTGCCGTAGGGCCACCAGGCATCGCGGATATTGTCGTTGCCGGCGAACACGTTCACCCCGGCGGCGCGCAGGCGCAAGATCGGCGGGAAGCCATGATCGCCCGGAGCGTTGGTCATGATCGCTACCCCGGCCTCGGCGAGGGTGGTAGCGGTACGCGCCACGACGTCGTCGTCGACCTGGCCCAGGGCATAGGCGTGGCTGACCGCGACGCGGCCATCGAGGCCGGCGGCACGGGTGCGGGCGGCGATCCGTTGCAGTTGTTCGATGCCTTGCAGGCCGGGCTCGTGCAGGTGGATGTCGATCTTCACCGCATGGCGCTCGGCAATGCCGAAGACCGCATCGAGCTGACCGTCGGCGTCGCCGTCGAGGGTGGTCGGGTCGATGCCGCCGATCACGTCAGCGCCTTCACGAATTGCCGCTTCCAGCACCTGCGCAGTGCCAGGGCAGGACATCACCCCGGCTTGCGGGAAGGCCACCAGCTCGATATCAACGATGCCGCGCCATTTCTCCCGCGCCTCCAGCACTGCCTGCAGGTTGCGCAGGCCGGTGGTGGCGTCGACGTCGACATGGCTGCGCATGGCCACGGTGCCGAACGCTACTGCCTGGCGGATCAGCGCCTCGGCACGTTCGAGCATCGGCGGGGCAGCGGCCAGTTCGCGTTTTTCGATGGCCAGGCGTTCACGCAGGCTGCCCACCGCTTGATGCGGGTGCCAGCGATCGCCGACAAAACTCTTGTCCAGGTGAATGTGGCCGTCGATCAGGCCGGGCAGCACCAGGTGGCCAGCCAGGTCGACGACCTCGGCACCTGCGCTGGGCGCACGTTCGCTGCCCAGGCTGACAATGCGCCCGTCGGCAACCGCGAGGTTGAGCGGGCTGCCATCGGCAGCAACAGCGTTGACGAATACTCGATCGATCATTTTCCAGCCCTTTGCCTGCTACTGATTCACACCCTATAGAAAGACCGCACCTATCCACAAATTAAATATTGGAATCGGTTGCAGTGGTTTTCTGAATGCGAACCCCGGGCTTGAGGCGGGCTCAGCCCAGCAGGTGCTTGAGCGGGTGATAGTCGGCCTTGAGCGTTTGCGTGGCTTTGAGAATCGCCTCTTCGATGCCGCGCAGGTGGGTGCACACCAGCTCGATGGCGGCGGCCTGGTCACCGGCTTCGATAAAGCCCAGCAGGCGCAGGTGCTCGTTGCCGCGACAGGCTTCGTGGCGCTCGTCATCCAGGGTCGAGGCGTACAGCGAGCCGCGCTCGATCAGCTTGCGGAACCAGTCGAGCAGTACCGGGTTGTCGAGCACCTCGGCCAGGCGCAGGTGGAATTCGCCCAGCAGGTGGACGTAGCGGCCATGGTCGCCGGCGTCGGCGGCGGCTTCTTCGGCGGCAACGTGCTGGTGCAGCGGGGCGAGGATGGCGGGATCTGCGCGGCGGCACAGTTCGGTGACGATGCCGATTTCGATCAGCCGACGGGTTTCGAACACCGAGCGGATGTCATCGTCGCTGGGCAGCGAGACCCAGGCGCCCTTGTTCAGCTCGGTGGACACCAGGCCGTCGGCTTCCAGTTGCTTGAGGGCGGCGCGCACCGAGGTGCGGCTGACCTTGAACAGCTCGGCCAACGACGACTCGCCCAGCTTCATGCCGGGGCGCAGGGTACGTTTTCTGATGGCCTCGTGAACCCCTTGGTAGACGCGCTCTACCGTCGATGCGGGGTGTTTTTCCGTCATTACCAGCTCCGATATGCCTTGACCTTATAAGCATGCCGTAAATGAGGGCTGCTGTGCACCACTGATGACCTCATCGCGGGTCAAGCCCGCGCCTACAGAAATCGCATCGAGCTGTAGGAGCGGGCTTGACCCGCGACAGTTCCTGAATACACAAGTGTGTACTTGAGTAGCAAATTTATGGATACAAAAACTAGCCGTAGCGTTACTGGTTTTCTCACCGTAACGCTGTAGGCGATTGACCACTTGATCAGGTTTATTCGCTTTTCGAGTGTTCAGGTGAAAAATTAATTCTATAAAAATCAATAATTTAAATGTGTATGCAGGATGCATGTTCAACCACTTCGCCACCCATCTGGCACACATATTGTTCGTCGAAAATCGTTAGACAAAAATTGTATGCAATCTTTGTATGCATCGGCGCAGGGCAGCGCCAACACTGCGGTCCCACTCTTCAAATCCAACAATAATTCGCTGCAACACCCTGACTCAGGGGCTGCAGAAGGAGCCCGGGGAACATGCAACTGGATACTTCCAACCCGCTGCAAACCGCCTACCTGCCGCCGCAGGCCGCGCCGCTCGAGCCGGGGGCGCTGAGCCCCAGGCTGCACAATGCCGACCTCGCGCCAACCAAGGCCGAAGGCCGGCGCTGGGGCGGCTACAGCATCTTTGCCTTGTGGACCAACGATGTGCACAACATCGCCAACTATTCCTTCGCCATGGGCCTGTTTGCCCTCGGGTTGTCCGGTTGGCAGATGCTTGCGGCGCTGAGCATCGGCGCCGTGCTGGTGTACTTCTTCATGAACCTTTCGGGCTACATGGGGCAGAAAACCGGGGTGCCGTTCCCGGTGATCAGCCGCATGAGTTTCGGCATTTATGGCGCGCAGTTGCCGGCGATCATCCGCGCGGTGATCGCCATCGCCTGGTTCGGCATCCAGACCTACCTGGCCTCGGTGGTGCTGCGGGTGCTGCTGGTGGCGGTGTCGCCGGACCTCGCACGCTTCGATCAGGACGCGATCCTCGGCCTGTCGAGCCTTGGCTGGGCGAGTTTTATCGCCATCTGGCTGGTGCAGCTGGTGATCCTCACCTTCGGCATGGAGATGGTGCGCAAGTACGAATCCTTCGCCGGGCCGGTGATTCTTTCCACCGTGCTGATCCTGGCGGTGTGGATGTACCTGCGGGTCGATGGCAACCTGGCCTGGTCGGTCGGCGAGCCGCTGACCGGCTGGACGATGTGGACCCAGGTGTTTGCTGGTGGCGCGTTGTGGCTGGCGATTTACGGCACGCTGATCCTCAACTTCTGCGACTTCGCCCGTTCCGCGCCGTGCCGCAAGACCATTCGCGTTGGCAACTTCTGGGGCCTGCCGGTGAACATCCTGGTGTTCGCGGTGATCAGCTTTGTGCTGGCCGGAGCGCAGTTCAGCATCGATGGCCGGGTGATTGACAGCCCGACCCAGATCGTCGCGGCGATCCCCGACAAGGTATTCCTGGTGCTCGGTTGCCTGGCGTTCCTGATCGTCACCGTGGCGGTGAACATCATGGCCAACTTCGTCGCCCCGGCCTTCGTGCTCTCGAGCCTGGCGCCAAGCCGCCTGAACTTTCGCCGCGCAGGCTTGATCAGCGCCACCCTGGCGGTGCTGATCCTGCCCTGGAACCTCTACAACAGCCCACTGGTGATCGTCTACTTCCTTTCCGGCCTGGGCGCGCTGCTGGGGCCGCTGTACGGGATCATCATGGTCGACTACTGGCTGATCCGCAAAGCCCAGGTGCACGTGCCCGACCTCTACAGCGAAGCGGCCAGCGGCACCTATCACTACACCCGCGGGGTCAACTACAAGGCAGTCGCCGCCCTGGTGCCCTCGGCCATTGCCGCCGTGGTGCTGTCGCTGGTACCGGCCTTCAGCGCCCTGACGCCGTTCTCCTGGTTCTTCGGCGCCGCCATTGCCGGCGGCGTGTACTACCTGATCTCTGATCGCAACAAACATTACGTGGACTGTTCCGGCGAGCACTTTGCCGTCGACAGCGCCCAGCACTGAGTTCTGCACAAGGAATACCGCAATGAGAATTCTGGTCGTAAACGTCAACACCACGCAGTCGATCACCGACGCCATCGCCCGCCAGGCACGCAGCGTGGCCTCGCCGGGCACCGAGATCGTCGGCCTGACCCCGCGCTTTGGCGCCGAATCGGTGGAGGGCAATTTTGAAAGTTACCTGGCGGCGGTGGCCGTGATGGAGCGGGTGCTCAGCTATGACCAGCCGTTCGATGCGGTGATCCAGGCCGGTTACGGCGAGCACGGCCGCGAAGGCCTGCAGGAGCTGCTCAATGTACCGGTGGTGGACATCACCGAGGCGGCGGCCAGCGTGGCGATGCTGCTCGGCCATCGCTATTCGGTGGTGACCACCCTGGACCGCACCGTGCCGCTGATCGAAGACCGCCTGAAGCTGGCCGGGCTGGACAGCCGCTGCGCCTCGGTGCGCGCCAGTGGTCTGGCGGTTCTGGAGCTTGAAGAAGATCCGCAGCGGGCCATCGAGTCGGTGGTGCGCGAAGCCGAGGAAGCAGTGAAGGTCGACAAGGCCGAGGTGATTTGCCTGGGTTGTGGCGGCATGGTCGGGCTGGAGGAACGGATCCAGGCGCGCACCGGGGTGCCGGTGGTCGATGGGGTGACGGCGGCGGTGGCGCTGGCGGAGTCGCTGGTGCGCCTGAAGCTGAGTACCTCGAAGGTGCGCACCTACGCCAAGCCGCGGCAGAAGCAGATTCTGGGCTGGCCTCGGGCGATGTTGGAGTGAATGGCCTGGTCCACTTATGAAAAAGGCCCGCATTGTGCGGGCCTTTCTTACTCAACGGTGTTTGTGCTTACGCTTGTGCTTGTGTTTATGCCCATTGGAATCGTGACGGTTATCGTCGGCGATGTTGTTGCCCAGGGCGCCGCCGGCCGCGCCACCGAGGCCGGCGCCGATGGTCGAGCCGGTGCGCCCGCCCACCTGGTTGCCGATCACCGAGCCACCAGCCGAACCCAGGCCGCCGCCGATCGCCGCTTCGGTGCGGTTGCCCTTGCGTGCGCCGACCGCGCTACCGGCGGCGCCACCGACGCCGGCGCCAATGGCTGCGCCGGTGCTGCCGCCGATCTGCTGGCCGACCACGTTACCCAACGCCCCGCCCAGGCCACCACCAATGGCGGCGGTGCCGTCGCCGGCAGCCATGGCGCCCTGGGAGAGCAGGATACCCAGCGTCAATGCAGGTAATGAGATACGCATGTTGTTAGCCTCAGGAAATACGGGGGTTATGGGAACAGCAGGCAGATCAGTCGTCATCATCGTCGTCACGGTCGCGACGCCGGTCATGGTCGTAGTTGCGGTAGCGGTCGTCATCGCGGTAGCGCTTGTAGTTGCGATGGTCGTGATCGTCGCGGTCGTCCCAGTCGCGGGAGTAGCGATGGTCACGGTCGCCACGGCGGTAATCGTCGCGGTCGTAATCGTGGTAATAGCAGCCGGAGGCGGCCAGTACGCTGGTGATCACGGCGATTTGCGTCAGCTGTTTCAGCACTGAGGGTCCTTGATCCGCAGGGCGGTAGGGAAGGTACAAACTCAGACTGTGTTTTCGGGATTTTGTTTCCCCATGAGCGTTGTAATTTGCCGCAACAAAAAAGGCCCACCGAGGTGGGCCAAACGTTCTGAAGGGAGGAATTGGAGGATAAATCTGCGGTGGTTAAGCCGTCGTTAAGGCCGGGCAGGGTCTATAATTTTTTCGATTTGTCTGTCTTGCCTGCCACATCCCGCTCCGGGTCGGTGCCGCCATGCCTGCAGAGAACCAGCCGCTTCCCGCGTCGCAGATCCTCTTCGACGATGCTGATTGCGGTTTGCTGTTGACCGCCGAAAATGGCCAGATCGAGCGGGTCAACCTGACCTTCTGTCGCTGGATCGGCTATCGCCGCGACGAACTGCTGGGCCGCCCCATTCAAAGCCTGATGAGCCTGGATGCGCGTACGTTCCACCAGGCCTATTGGTTGCCGCTGCTGCAAATCCAGGGTTCGGTGGTCGATGTCAAGTTCGACCTGCTGCACCATGACGGCTACACCTTGCCGATGATGCTCAGCGCCATCAGTTGCGAGCACGACAGTGGGGTTTTTCATGAGCTGGCGCTGTTCAAGGCCGAAGGCCGCCCGCGCTACGAGCGGGCGCTGCTCAACGCGCGGATGCTCGCCGAGCAGCACCTGGCCAAGCACCTGAAAACCCGCCGGGCGCTGGACATCGCCCAGGGCAAGTTGCGGGTCATGCATGCCGCCACCGAAAACCGTGCGCTGTTTGCCGAGCAGATGGTCGGCATCGTTAGCCACGACCTGCGCAACCCCCTTGCAGCGATCAAGATGGCCGCCGACCTGCTCGGCCGCGGCCTGCTGGATGCCAAGCAGACCCAGGTGCTGGGCCATATCACCCATTCGGCCGATCGCGCGCAGCGCCTGGTGGCCGACTTGCTCGATTTCACCCTGGTGCAGGTCGGGCGCGGCATCGCCGTGAGCGTGCAGCCGGTGCGCCTGCACGAACTGATTAGCCATTGCCTTGAAGAGCTGCGCCTGGTGTTTCCCGACCATCGCCTGGTTCATCAGGTGGTGGGCGACGGCGAGTTCATCGCCGACAGCGACCGGCTCTACCAACTGGTCGGCAACCTGGTGGCCAACGCCATGGCCTATGGTGCGACCGGCAGCGAGGTCATCGTCAGTTCGCGGTTCGAGGACGAGCGGGTGGTGCTGGCGGTGCACAACCGAGGTACGCCGATCCCGCCGGAGCTGCTGGAAAACCTGTTCGAGCCGATGATCCGCGGCAGCCACGACAATGCCGAGCTGCGCAGCGTCGGCCTTGGTTTGTTTATCGTGCGCGAGATCGTCCACGCCCATGGTGGCGAGGTGGTGGTGAATTCATCGAAGAAGGCGGGCACCACCTTTACCGTAACCTTCCCGCGTGACGCGGGCCACTGATCAGATCCGATCGCACGATTGGTTCGCGCCGGCCTCTCAATAGCATGCCTCTGGTTTCTGGAGGCGCGATCAGGAGGACTACATGAACAAGCACAGCGACAGCGGCCCGCATTCGTCTGAACACGCCACTAAACCCGATGACCTGGGCTTCGATCCTGACTCGCCGGACCTCGATGATCCGCAGGTCGACCCCACCGGTCCGGCCAAGGCGCCCAACCAGCCCCGACCCGACCAGGCCGCCCGGGACAACGACTACAGCCCGGACTTCAAGTCCAAGCCCGAAGACAAACCGCGCAAGGACGCCGACATTGATACCGATGGTGGTTAGCAACCGCGCAGTTGACAGGCGCCCGCATCTGCGCCAAGTTGGCCGCCTTCAAGCCTGACCTCGGTCGGGCTTTTGTTTTTTCTGGCAGGGATGTCGATCGATCGTGAAATTTCTCAAAAAAACTGTGTGGTTTGTCCTGTGTGTTACCTCCGGGATTGTCATGGGTACCGGGCTGTTCCAGTTCGTCGGGCCTGGCGGCAATACCGACCTGGGCGCGATGCTGGTGATGATCGCGTTCTTCATGGGCTATTTTTTGCGCCCGCAACGCCCGCGGCAAGTGGTGCGCTGAGCCATGGACTGGAAAGCCCTGGAAACCAGCCTGGTCGAGTCGGCCCGGGCCACCCTGGAGGCGCTGCTCGCTGATGGTGTCGGGCCGCTGTATGGCGCCGCCTTCCATGCCAGCTACCGCGAAGAGGAGCGGGTCATCGACCTGCCGTCGTTTGCCGCCAACAGCCTGGCGGCGCTGGAGGAGGATCATCCGCGGCGCAAGCAGGAAGGCTTCTGGGGCGTGCAGTGGAACCCGGCGGACTGGCGCTGGGACTGGATGCTGGACGATTACGCCAACCCCACCCTGAGTGCCCTCGAAGCGCCGATGCAAGCCTACGCCAATCGCGCCGGGCCGGATGCCTGGACGGCGGCCGAGCAGCGGTTTGTGCAGACCGTGGCGCGCGCTGCCAAGGCGCTGAACCGTATTTACGCTAAAGACCCACGGCTGGCCAAGGACTTCATCGTGTTCTTCCATGATGAATGCGGTGGGCCGCAGCTTGCGGCCAAAAGCCTGACGCCGCGCCAGTTTCTGCTGCACTTCCCCGAACAGGACGCCACCGGCCAGGAGCGTCGCCGGGTAGCCGCGCTGGCAGAGCAAGAGCAGGTGAGTTATTACCTGCGCTGCCTTGTCCGTCCTATGCCGATTGACGCTGAAGAGGCCTGCCGCTGGCTGATTGCCCGGGGTGCCAGTGCCACGGCGGCGCTGGTGCAGATGCTGCACAAGGGCCCGGAGCGCTGGCGGGCGGCGATGCTCCTGGGTCTTGCCGGGGTCGCCGACCCGGCGGCAATCGCGGCGCTGCGCTTGCAAGTGGTCAACGGCACAGAGCCGAGCACGCGCAGGTGGAGCGCCAACGCGCTGGGTTACCTGGGTGATTTCGACTGGTTGCTGGCGCAGGCTGATGACGCAGCGCTGGCGAGCTTGGCGGTGGCGGGTTGCTGCGCCAATCTTCGGGCCTTTCGGGATCAGGGCGCGCAGGCGCCGGTACTTGATTACCGGCCGCTGGAAACCCTGCTGCAGCGTTACCCGCAGTGCGCAGCGGACGCCGAGGAGGTGATCAAGCCGGGCTCCAGCTACTGCACCATCAGCAACAGCGATATCGACGAAGCGCTGCGCGGCCTGGGGTGCGAGCATGTCGCCATTCGTCGCCATGCCGCCTGTGTGCTCGACAACCGTCGGCTGGGCAAACGCAGACTGGCACCGGTGCTGGTTGCGCTGCGCCAGTGTCTCGATGATCCAGACCCGAAGGTGGTGTACCTGGCCGGCCTGACCCTGGAGTCGCTGCAGCGCTGAGACGGGCAACCTGCCTCTGTCTTGGCAGCCACTGGTCCAGCGGACACCGCTCCACTGTGGGGCTTTGCCAGCGTCCTACAGGTCCGGTGTATGCAGATCTATTGTGGGAGCGGGCTTGACCCGCGATGAGGCCGGTGCAGTCAGCACATCAGCTAGCGCCTGGATTGCGACCGCTTCGCGCTCGATCGCGGGGCAAGGCCCGCTCCTACAGGTCCGGTGTATGCAGATCTATTGTGGGAGCAACTGTCTTGATCAGGCTGTTAGCACATCACCTGGCGCCTGCTCGCCTGGCGCCGCAAACACCCAACCATACAAAGGACAGCAACCAGACGTAATACCCATAGGTGTACCCGGTAACGGTGAACTGACCGTCCTCGTCATACAGGCTCACCCGTTGCCACTGCAGCGACAACCCGGCCAGCAACGCCAGCACGGCATAGATCAGCCGGCGCCTGTCGCTGCGAGTGCGGTAGGCCGCCAGGAACAAGGGGTTCGCCAGCCAGGCGAAGTAGCCGAACAGCATCGCCGGCAAGCCCAGGATGCAAGCAATGAAGCCGGAATTGATGGTCTGGCTGTACTCCTCGCGCAGCCAGTTGTGCTCCTCGCTGTGCACCGCCGGGAGCACCAGGCTCAGCAGGTACAGAGCAAGAGCCAGGTGACGCCATTGCAGCCGGGGCAGGCGCCATTTTCTCATCGTGGCAACTCGATACGCGCCACCAGGCCACCGCCCTGGCGGTTGCTCAGGAGCAGTTCGCCGCCTTGTTCACGCACTGCCGAGCGCGCCGACGACAGCCCCAGGCCAACCCCACCGGTATCACGGTTGCGCGAGGACTCCAGGCGAAAGAACGGCATGAACACCTGTTCCAGCGAGGCCTCGGCAATGCCCGGGCCACGGTCGCGGATTTCGATGATGATGGCGTGGGCGCTGCTGCTCAACTGCACTTCGGGCTCGCGGGCGTACTTCAGGGCATTTTCCACCAGGTTGGTCACGGCGCGCTTCAAGCCCAGCGGCCGGCCATGGAACACCAGGTTGGCCGGGCCTTCGAAGGCGATGTCGATCTGCTGGTCGCGGTAGTCGTCGATCAGGGTTTGCAGCAATTCGGCCAGGTCGAACGGGGTGGTTTCTTCCAGCCGGGTTTCGTCGCGGAAAAAACCCAGCGCGGCATTGATCATGCTCTGCATTTCATCGACGTCACGAAACAGCTTGCGCTGTTGCTCGGGGTCGTCGATGAACTCGCCGCGCAGGCGCATGCGCGTCAAGGGCGCGCGCAAGTCGTGGGAGATGGCGGCGAGCATCTGCGTACGCTCGGCGACGAAGTGCTGGATCTGCGCCTGCATGGTGTTGAAGGCAGTGATCGCCTGGCGCCATTCATGCGGGCCTTCGAGACGGATGGGCGGTGCGCGAAAATCGCTGCCAAAGCGCCGCGCCGCCCGGGCGAAGCGCTGCAGCGGGCCGGCCAGCTGGCGGGTGCCGACCCAGGCCACCAGCAGCGCGGCAACCAGGGCCAGCACGCCGATGATGGTAAAGCGCATGGCCGAGCTCAGGCCCCAGCTGCGATAGGGTGGGGTGAAGGCCAGCCAGCTGCCGTCGCTGATCTGCATGACCAGTTTGTAATGGGCGTCGGCGCTGTCCGCCGGCCAGTCGCTGGGCTGGAAACCCTCAAGCTGGCGTGGGCTGTCGGCCAGCAGGCGCTGCAGCGGCGGGGCTTCTTCGAGGGTAATCCGTGCGCCCGGCCCGGGCAGTTGCAGGTCGGCGCGCTGGCGGCTCCACTGCACCTCGAGCAGCGGGTTGCTGGCGGCGTTGGCCAGGGTCGCGCGCAGTTCCGGTGGCGCCGCTTCGAGGGTGCGGGTGGTGACGGCGATCTGTTCCAGCAGGCCGGTCTGGGTCAACGGCGGGCGCGCCCAGACCCCGGCCATTTGCACGAACAGCACATTGAGTGCCACCGAGGTCAGCATCGCCGCGATGATGGTCAGGGCGATGCGCCGGCTGATGCTGTCGCGGCGCAGGTCGAGGCGGATCACGAGCGGCTGACCTTGGCGTTGAACAGGTAACCGCCATTGCGCACGGTGCGGATCAGCTCCGGGCGCTTGCTGTCGGGTTCGATCTTGCGCCGCAGGCGGCTGACCTGCACGTCGATGCTGCGGTCGAACGCCTCGTGGCCCTGGCCGCGGGCCAGATCGATCAACTGCTCGCGAGTGAGGATGCGCTGCGGGTGTTCGAGAAACACCAGCAGCAGGTCGAACTCACCGGCCGACAGCGGCACCATCACCCCGTCGGGGGTGCGCAGTTCACGGCGGGTGACGTCCAGCTGCCAGTGGTCGAAATGAATCAGCGGGCGGCTTTCCTCGGTTGTCGGGCGCAGTTGCTCACCGGCCCGGCGCTGCACCGCGCGCAGGCGGGCGAGCAGTTCGCGGGCGTCGAAGGGCTTGCCCAGGTAGTCGTCGGCGCCCAGCTCCAGGCCGACGATGCGGTCACTGAGCTCGTCCATGGCGGTCAGCATGATGATCGGGATGCCGGTGTTGGCCCGCAGTTTCTGGCACAGGCTCAGGCCGCCTTCGCCGGGCAGCATCAGGTCGAGGATGATGATGTCCGGGCGCTGCTGTTCGATCGCCGCCCACATGGCCTCGCCGTTGCCGGCCAGGTCGACGTCATAGCCGTGGCGGACAAAGAACTTCTTCAGCAGGGCACAAATTTCCAGGTCGTCATCGACGATCAGCAGTCTGCTCACGTTGTGGTCCACGGGCCGTGAAAAGTGCGTATCTAAAACCATTCTGCGCTGCCGGTCATTTATTTCAATCTCGTAACATTCCTGCACGGCCGACACAAAGCGGACATCAGCCAGCAAAAGCCCTGGGGCAGGCTGTGGCCAGTTCACTCAAGAGAGTTTTCCATGCCGGCCACCCACCCGACCCAAGACTTTGACAGCAACCAGTCGCTGACCCTCGACCTGCGCACCCAGGACATGTGGCGCAACGCGCTGCTCAGCTACCAGGACTCGCGCCTGGGCTTGTCCAGCGATGGCAGGCACATGCTCCTCAGCCATTATTTCGAGCGCTACAGCCCGACCAGCAACCAGTGGATGGAGTACAGCTACAAGATCCCCCTGGTCGAACTGGTGCACTGGATCATGAGCCACGGCGAGCTGCACGTGGACCGCTCGACCAGCACGCCGCGCCCGGCCAATGACGGCTTCGGAGTCTGAGCATGCGCAAGCAATTGATCGTACCGCTGTTGAGCGCCTCGCTGCTGCTGGCCGGTTGCAGCCAGAACAAGGTCAGCCCCAAGGAGTACTCGGGCTTTTTGCGCAACTACGACCAGCTGAGCGAACACAAGACCGCTTCCGGCGACGCCGTGCTGCGCTGGGTCAGCCCCAAGCTACGCATGGAGCGCTACAGCCAGGTGTACATTGCCCCGAGCCAGTTCTACCCCAAGCCTGAAGCCAGCCAACGCATCCCCGCGACCACCCTGACGGCGGTCACCGGCTATTACGACGCGGCGCTCAAGCGCGAGCTGGGCAAGGTCCTGAAGCTGGTCTCGGAGCCCGGTCCGCACACCTTGATCATCCGCCCGGCGATCACCTCGGTGGGCGCCCATACCCAGGCGCTGCACTACTATGAATACCTGCCGGTGACCCTGGTCGCCGCCGGGGTCAGCAGCGCCGTCGGTATTCGCGACCTGGACAGCGTGATCGCCACCGAGGCGGCGTTCCTCGACGGCGGCAGCCGCGCGGTGGTTGCCGAGGTGGTGCGCAAGGGCACCGGCCTGCCGCTGGAGAACGACGATCAGGTGATGACCGCCGACAACCTCAAGGTGGTCCTTGATGGCTGGGCGCGGGACTGGCGCCAGGCTGCCGAAACCCTCCAGGGGCAAAAACGCGGCGCCGTCACAGGGCAAACAGCCAAGGCACCATGATCACGCTGACCACCATCACCAGCAGGGTGAACGGCACCCCGACCTTGACGAAATCGCCGAAGCGATACTGGCCGGGGCCGAGCACCAGGGTGTTGACCGGTGATGACACCGGGGTCATGAACGCCGCCGAGGCGGCCAGGGCGACGATCATCGCGAAGGGGTAGGGCGAGGCACCCAGTTGCTCGGCGGTGGTCACCGCCACCGGCGCCATCAGCACCGCGGTGGCGGTGTTGGAGATGAACAGGCCGATGATCGCGGTGATGGCGAACAGGCTGGCGAGGATCACATAGGGCCCGGCGCTGCCGAGCATCTGCACCAGGCCGTGCACGGCCAGGGCGATGCCGCCGGTTTTCTGCAGGGCCAGGGCGAACGGCAGCATGCCGACGATCAGCACCAGGCTCTGCCAGTGGATGGCGCGGTAGGCGCTGTTCATGTCGATGCAGCGCCCGGCGCCCATCAGCAGGCAGCCAATCAGCGCGGCAATCACATTGGGCACCACGCCGCTGACCATCAGCCCGACCATCACCGCCAGGCTGATCAGCGCATAGGGCGCGCGGTTGCCGGCCGGGGCGACGTTGTCGATTTCCGCTGGCAGGCTCAGTACCAGGAAGTCCCGCGGCTGGGTCTGCAACTGGCGAATGGCTTTCCAGGTGCCGATCACCAGCAGCGTATCGCCGAGCTTGAGTTTTTCTTCCACCAGTTGATCTTCGATGGCGTTCTGGTCGCGGCGCAGGCCCACCACGTTGAGGCCCCAGCGGCTGCGGAAGGTCAGCTCCAGCAGGCTCTTGCCGATCAATTGCGAGCCGGGCGGCACCGCCACTTCGGCCATGCCCACTTCCTGGGACTGGTCGATAAAGTAGGCGGCCTTGAAGTGCAGCGGCTCCAGTTGCATGCTCTGGCACAGGCTGCGCAGGTCGTCCTTGGGCGCGAACAGGTCGAGCAGCAACACGTCGCCTTCGTGCACCGTGGTGCTCGAATCGGGGCTGAGCACGCGGGTGGTGAACTTGTGCTGGCGCTCGATGCCGACCACGCTGGCGCCGTGTTCGGTGCGCAGTTTCAGTTCGCTCAGGCTGTGGCCGATCAAGGGCGAACCGGGGCGCACGCGCAGGCGCCGTTCGCGGCCGGCGAGCTTGTAGTCGATGATCAGGTCAAGCAGGGTGCGGCGGGTTTGCGCGCTGCCGTCCTTGCGCACTTCACCGCCCAGCCAGTGGCGGGTCAGGAGCATGTAGCCAACCCCCAGCAACAGCACCACCAGGCCGAACGGGGTAAAGCTGAAGAAGCTGAAACCGCTTTCGCCATGGCGCACCAGTTCACTGTGCACCACCACGTTGGGCGGGGTTGCCACCAGGCTGAGCATGCCGCTGATCAAGCCGGCGAAGGCCAGCGGCATCATCAGCCGGCTGGGCGAGACCTGCATGCGCGCGGCAATGCTCAACACCACCGGAATGAAAATCGCCACCACCCCGGTGGAGCTCATCACCGAGCCCAGGCCGGCGACGCAGACCATCAGCAAGACAATCAGCCGCGCTTCGCTGTTGCCGGCGCGGTCGGCCATCCACTCGCCGATGCGGTAGGCGATGCCGGTACGCACCAGGCCTTCGCCGATCACGAACAGGGCGGCGATCAGCACCACGTTAGGGTCGCTGAAACCGGCCAGGGCTTCCTGCACGCTGATGATGCCCAGCAGCGGCAGGGCGACGATCACCAGCAGGGCGACCACGTCCATGCGTGGCCGGTTGGCGATGAACAGGGCCACGGCGCTGAACAGCAGGCCGAGTACCCAGAGCAGATCGTGGTTCATGCAGTCATCCTGATACCTGAAGGCTGCAAGTCTGGCAGAAAATCAGCGCCAGTTCGTTGATGTGCTGCAGCGTGCGGGGCATTGCCGCGGATCGGTGGTAGAGTGGCCGCCGATTTTTGCTCATTCAAGGAAGAACGTTTTGGACCACAACACCAGCAACTGGAAGGGCACCGCCGTGGCCCTGGGTTTCATTGGCTGCATCACGCTGATCGGCTACATCATCAACTACACCTCGACGATCAATGTCTTTCTGATCTGGGATTTCAAGGCCTACTCCTACATCGCCATCTGCTTCAGCCTGGTGGCCCTGGCGTTGCTGGGCACGTTTTTGCTCAATCACCACAACATCGACACCAACGTCTTCGGCGGCCTGCTGGTGTTGGCGATAGCGGGTATCTCGCAGATGATCTTCGGCGTCGAGCCCTCGGTGATCATGTGCCTGGCCGGGCTGTACGTGGCGGGGGTGATAGGGCTGATGAACGGCATGGCCAACAAGCGTGAAGTCGAAGAAGACGAGGACGCCGACGAGGCTTTGTAAGTTAGCCGGTGCCTGCCTGCTGGCGCAGCACCCTGAGGTCGCGGCTGTCGATCACATAGGTGCGCGCCAGCCAGTCGCCGGGCCGCTGGCAATGGCGCGACTCGGCGCACAGCCAGATGACGATCAGGCCAAAGGCGGCCTCGAACGGCCGGGTGATGCCGCGCACCAGCGCCTGCAACAGGTTCGGCGGCTGGCCGGCGCGGTTGATCACCATCAGCCCCAGCAGCAGCTTGCCCGGGGTTCGCCCGCGCATCAGGTATTCAAACACCGGGAAGTACAGCAGCTGCATCAGCAGCATGCCGTCTTCGCCACGGCCATAGCCGAGCACGGCCAGCACAAACCAGGCGCCGAGGGCGCACAGGGTATCGAGCAGCCAGGCGCCGATGCGGCGGATGATCAGGGTGGTGCGGGAGACGTGCATGGTGATGGCGCTGATCCTTGCGAGGTGGGGCGATGGTCGCATTCCTGGCGCTTTAACGCACGGCCTGGATTGGCAGCAACCCCCTGATGCGCTCGCAATTCTTGCACCAATGGATTAACACTTATAGCCAAGGAGTATTTGCTTATTGTCGCCGGTGCTTTAACCATGTGGATTGGATCCACAGCAGGGATGCGACTCAATGGCCAGGCATATTGTCATTGTGGGTGGCGGCGTCGGCGGCACGATGCTGGCCAATCAACTGGTAAGCAAGCTCTACCCGGAAGTGCTCAGCGAGCAGGTGCGCGTGACCCTGCTGTCCAATTCCCCCGATCACTACTACAAGCCCGCGTTCATGTACGTGGCCTTCAACCAGTTCTTCGAGAACGAGCTCAAGCGCCCGCAGCGCTCGTTGCTGCGCCCGGAAATCGACTTCCAGGTGCAGGAAGTCACCCACTTCGATTTCGCCGGGCAGACCCTGCATACCCGCTCAGGCAAGCGCTACGGCTATGACTTTCTGGTGATTGCCACCGGCTGCGTGCCCGCCCCGGAGCGTATCGAGGGCCTGCAGGAGGCCGGCGACCACTTCTACCAGTACGAGCCGGCGCGGCAACTGGCGCAGCGCCTGGCGAGCATCGAGAAGGGGCGGATTTTCATCACCGTGTCGTTTCCGCAAACCCCCAACGTGCCGCACCAATGCGGCATCGCTCCGGTGGAAACCACCCTGATGCTCGACGACTACCTGCGCCAGCGCGGGGTGCGCGACAAGGTCGAGATCATCTACACCTACCCGAGCACCGCGCAGCTGCTGCGCAATTGCCTGTTCTTGCAGCGGCCCACCGGCGAGATCCTGCCGGGCATTTTCGAACAGAAGAACATCCGCTTCCAGCGCGGCTTCACCCTCAGCAAGGTCGATCCCGCACAGCGCATTGCCTACTCCGAAGAGGGCGACGCGCAGCCGTTCGACATTCTCATGGCCACGCCGCCAATCCGCGCGGTGGATGCTGTGTTGCACAGCGGCGCCTCACGCGCGCCGAACAACGAAGGCTGGCTGCCGACCAACCACGAAACCCTGCAGGTCTATGGCCTGGACGGCGTGTATGTGATCGGCGACAGCGTCGACCTGCCGATCAGCAAGGCCGGCGGCGCCTGCCATAACCAGGCACCGATAATCGCCAACAACATCGCCGGCGAAATCCGCCTGGGCAGCACCTGCGCGGTGTACGACGGCAAGGTCCAGGCTGCGGCGCAGATGGGCCTGGGGATGGGCATGCCGCTGTGCTACGACTACCTTCACGACGTGCTGCCGACGCCGCCGACCAAGCTTGGCAGCCTGTTGCGCAATGGATTCAACCGCGGCCTGTACTGGGCCGTGGCCCGTGGAATGCTTTGACCCGACAACGGGAGGAGCCGAGTGTCATGGATGCTATCGATTCACCCGCCGTAGTGAGCGCCAACCCGGGCCTGGACGCCCTGGTGCGCAAACTCCAGCCGCTGCTCGACAGCGGCCGCCTGGACAACGTCGTCGACCTGCTGTCACTGAGCGCCGACCTCGTCGACCTGCTCGATGCGGCCATGGTCGAGAAACTCTCGGGGCTGTTCGAGGAGGCCACGGCCCTGAGCTGGAACCTGGGCAATGCCTTGCGCATGGCCTCGGCGCAAACCCGCAACCAACCCACCCCCAGCCTGTATGGCCTGCTGTTGCTGCTACGAGACCCGCACACCCGTCGAGGGCTTGCCCTGGTACTCAGAGTATTGAATGTCATTGGACGACAGGATTGATCGCACGGAGCTAGAGGACCACCGTCATGCTCGAACCGCGTAAACGCACCACCGCACCCGGCGCCAACAGCGCCTGGGACCCCAAAAGCTACCTGCAGTTTGCCCGCCTGCGCGAACGCCCGGTGCTGGAATTGCTCGACCACCTGCACCTGGACTCACCCGAATGCATCTATGACCTGGGCTGCGGCACCGGCATCGCCACGCGCCTGCTCGCCGAGCGCTGGCCACGGGCCGAGCTGTTCGGCGTCGACAGTTCGGTCGAGATGCTCCAGGAGGCACTGGCACTGCCGATCAGCGTCAACTGGCTGCATGTCGATGTCAGCCAGTGGCAGGCGCAAAAACCGGCCAACCTGCTGTTCGCTGCCGCCGTGCTGCACTTTATCGAAGACCACGAAAGCCTGTTGCCGCGCTTGCTCGGGCAGTTGCAGGCGGGCGGCTGCCTGGCGGCGCACATGCCCAACTGGCGCGATGCGCCCTGGTACCAGTTGATGCTGCGCGCTCTCAGCGAGCCCGGGCCCAGTGGCCGGCCGTTAGGGACCCTGGAGCTGCGCAAGTTCATGGCCGCGCGCAATGTGCTGACGCTGGACAGCTACTACCGCTTACTGGCGCCGCTGACCCGCGAACTGGACATCTGGGAGACCGAGCACCTGCAGGTGGTCGAGGGCAATTCGCCGATCTTCGACTGGGTCAAGGTTTCGGCCCTGCGCCCGGTGCTCACTGCCCTGGACGAGGTCGAACGCCAGGCCTTTCTCGACAAGTACCTGAAGCTGTTGCACGCGCACTACCCGCAGGAGGACGACGGCCGCACGCTGTTCCCGTTCAAGCGCACCTTTATTGTCGCCACCCTGTGAATTTGCCCGGCATCAGCGCCGGGCGATGTCGTAGGGCAGCAGCACCACGTCCAGGGTCACGTCCACCGGCAGCGAGACGATAAAGGCCGCCGGGCAGACCAGGGTTGGCCAGCAGTACTGCAGGTAGGTCGGGGCGAACAGCATCGCCACATTCGAGCGGCTGCCCATGAAGGCGCCATCGGAGGGGCGCTCGGAGTAGTAGCCCGAGCCCCGACCCATGATCGAGCCGCAGGCAGAGAGGGCGAGGGTGCTGCTGAGCAGCAGGCAGGCGAGGGTTCTGATGGTGCGCTTCCTTGGCAGATGAAACCGCGGCTTTATGCACGCGGGTTGTCTCTTTGACGCCCGGGCAATGCTACAGTCACGTCTTTTTTCTGACGAGGATGAGTCATGCGGGTAGTAATGGCGATGGTTGCTACAGCGTTGTTGGCCGGGTGTGCGTCATCGGCCATGGAGGCGGCGCGCGGCCAGGCGCCGACCAAGGCCTTCACCTCGACCAAGGCGGCGGATGTGGTTGCCCAGTGCATCCAGTTCGGCTGGCAGGACGAGGACGTCTTCGGGGTCGATGCCAGCGGCTACCTCGAGCCTGGCAAGCAAGGCGGCTTCACCGTCTACACCCGTGAGGCGGAGTCCTTTGCCGACATCAAGGCCAAGGGCGCCAGCACTGCGGTCAGTTACTACGCCAAGCACAACGACAATGTCGCCCTGCGGCGCATGGCGGCCCTGGCCACCTGCCTGTAAAGCGGCCTAGCGCGGCATGTACCTGAGCTGCCAGCGCCGCGGGATCTTCAGCGAGATCACGCCCAGCGCGGCGGCCAGCAGGGCGCTGAACAGCAGTGCGGCCAGATCGAAGGCCTGCTCCAGCAGCACCCCGAGCACGGCGCCGACGAACATCCCGGTCCACGGAATCAACTGCACCCGCCAGCCTTGCCGGCGCTCGCCCAGCAGCGCCCGGCCCAGGCCCCGGCCAAAGCGCGAGAGCGCGCCGGTGACATAGGTGAGGCCGATCGGCAGGCCGTTCACCTCTTCAACCACCGCGTTGATCATGCCCATGGCGGTGACGGCCGAGACCAGTGCCGGCAGTTGCAGGGTGCTGGGCAATAGTGCCGCCAACCCCAGCAGCGCGGCGATGATCAGCAGCAGCGGGCACGGGCGGCGGCCGCTCAGGCGCGCGATTACCACGCCCAGGGCATTGCCGACGACAAAGGCCAGCAGCACCGCGCCAATGCGCAGGATCGGCGCCAGCTCACCGGCACCCAGCGATACCGCCAGGCGCGTGGTGTTGCCGCTCATGAACGAGACGAAATCGCCGGTGGCCATGAAGCCGATGGCGTCGGTCATGCCGGCCAGCACCGACAGCGCGGCGACAAAATACAAGCCGACCCTGCCGCGCAGGCGCGCGACCCGGGCAGAAGTGGAGGTGGAACCTGGCAGCATCCTTGGCGCTCCCGATACGCGATGAGTGGGCTTAGGGTTTTTCTGTCAGCCGTGCTTCGAGCCCGGCGATATGCGCCTGCAGGCGCTCGTGCTCGCAGCGCTCGGCGCTGATGTCCTCGAACACGCTGATCAGGTGCTCCGGCGCACCGTCCTGGCGGCGCTGCAGCGAGGTGCGCGCGCGCACCCAGAGGTACTCGCCGTTCTTGCGGCGCACGCGTTTTTCCACCTCGTAGCGCTCGCTCTGGCCCGCGAGCATGGCCTGCAGCAACTGCAGGTTGGCGGCCAGGTCATCGGGGTGGGTGATCTGCTGGAAGGTCATGCCGTAGAGTTCTTCGGCGCGGTAGCCGAGCAGCTCGCAGAGGCTGTTGTTGACCCGCTGCCAGCTGCCGTCGGGGTCGATGTAGGCGAGGGCGCCCCAGGCAAGTTCAAAGATCGCCCGGAAGCGCTCTTCACTGTTGCGCAGTTCTTCTTCGGCGACCTTGCGCTCGGTGTTGTCCATGCTGATGCCGACCATCTTCACCGAACGCCCGGCACTGTCGCGCAGCACCGTGGCCCGGGAAGCAATCCAGCGCACCTCGCCGTCGGGGCGGGTGATGCGAAAATCGCATTCGCAGCCACTGCCGTCGGCCACCGCCTGGGCGTACATGGCCTGCATGTGCTCGACGTCTTCGGCCGGCAGGTGGGCCCAGAAGTCTTCGTTGCGATGCACCGGCCAGCCATAGACCTGCTCGACGTTGGGCGAGTAGGTGACTTCGTCGCTGATCAGGTTCCACTCCCAGGTGACGATGCGCGCACCTTCCTGGGCCAGCTTCATGCGCGTTTCGCTTTCCATGATCTGGGCGGTGTAGCGCCGGCGCAGGTCGGTCATCGGCAGCTCGACCACCTGCGGCTGCTGGATGTTCTGCAGGGCTTCTTCGCCGTAGCGCAGCCAGATCCAGTTGACCTTGAGAAAGTCGGCCAGCTTGCGCAGGTTGTCGTAATCGATTTCGCCGCCGCGGGTCCACTTGTGTACCGCCGTGCGCGAGATCCCCAGGGCCGTGCCGACGGCTTGCAACGTCAGCTTGTGATGCTCGAGCAGTTCCTTGAGGCGAAAGGCGAAACTGTTTTCCATCATCGGCAGGGTGTCCTGATCGGGGGCCAAGAGCCTGCCAGTATACCTGTGGGGCAGCTTCAAGCTTCAAGCTTCGAGCTGCAAGAGGAGCCTGAGCGTACCTGTCTTGCAGCTTGAGGCTTGAAACTTGGAGCTTGATGCCTACAGATCCAACACCAAGCGCGCCGAGCGGGCCCGCGAGACACAGAGCATCATGCTCTGCTGCGCGGCCTTTTCGTCATCGCTCAGGTACTGGTCAAAGTGCTCGGCCTCGCCTTCAAGGATCGCTGTCTCGCAGGTGCCGCACACGCCTTCGCGGCACAGGCATTCGACCTTGGCGGCCTTGGACTTCTCGATGGCCTGGAGGATGGTCATGCCTTCCTCGACCTGCAGCTCGGTGCCGGAACGGGCCAGCACCACGGTGAAGGCGGCGCCGGTCACCGGGGCGGCGGCGAACTGCTCCCAGTGCACGCGCTGCTCGCCGATGCCGGCCTTGGCGGCGGTGGCGATCACCGCATCGATCAGCGGCTTGGGCCCGCACACATACAGGTGGGCATCGTCAGCCAGGCCGGCGCACAGCGCGGCGAGGTCGAGCTTGCGCTCGAGGCTGTCGATGTAGAAACGGGTGTTGCCGGCATGCGGGCCGCTTTCCAGTTGCTGCTGGAAGGCACCGTGCTCCGGGGCGCGGAAGGCGTAGTGCAGCTCGTAATCAGTGGCGCCACCTTCCAGCTCGTGCAACTGGGCCAGGAACGGCGTGATGCCGATGCCGCCGGCAATCAGCACATGGCGCCCGGCGCTGGGGTCGAGGGCGAACAGGTTGTTCGGCGAGGAGATGGTCAGGCGGCTGCCAACCTGCACCTGCTGGTGCATGAACGCCGAGCCGCCCTTGGACTGCTCTTCAAGGCGCACGCCGATCTGGTAGCTGCGGGTGTCGCGCGGGTCGCTCATCAGCGAATAGGCGTTGCTGAACTGGCTGCCATCGGCGCCCTGCATCTGCACGATGACATGGCTGCCGCCGGTGAAGGCGGGCATCGGCGCGCCGTCTTCGCGGGCCAGGGTGAAGCGCTTGATCAGCGGCGTTGCCTGTTCGACTTCGGTTACCTGCACGCTGAACATTTCATACTTGTTGGCCATGTTTCACCTCGACTGCAACAGCACGCGGCAGGCCCTGCCGCGTGTCGGAACCTGTGCTCAGACCGCCAGGCACAGGTATTTGATTTCCAGATAATCCTCGATGCCGTACTTGGAGCCTTCACGGCCCAGGCCCGATTGCTTGATGCCACCGAACGGCGCGACCTCGTTGGAGATCAGCCCGGTGTTGACCCCGACCATGCCGTACTCCAGCTGCTCGGCGACCTTGAACACCCGGGCGATATCGCGGCTGTAGAAGTAGGCGGCGAGGCCGTACTGGGTGGCGTTGGCCAGGGCAATGACCTGCTCGTCGCGGCTAAAGCGCACCAGCGCCGCCACCGGGCCGAAGATTTCTTCTTCGAGCAGCTCCATGCCCGGGCCAATGTTGGCCAGCACGGTGGGTTCGAAGAAATTGCCGCCCAGGGCATGGGCCTTGCCGCCGAGCACCAGCTCGGCGCCTTTGCCGAGCGCGTCGTCGATCAGGCTGCGGACCTTGGCCACCGCCTTGTCGCTGATCAGCGGGCCGATCTGGCTGCCGGCGGCGCTGCCATGGCCGACTTCCAGGGCGCGTACGCGTTCGACGAAGCGCTGGGCAAACTGCTCATACACGCTGTCGTGCACGTAGAAGCGGTTGACGCACACGCAGGTCTGCCCGGCGTTGCGGTACTTGGCGACGATGGCGCCTTCGACCGCCGCGTCGATGTCGGCATCGGCGAAGACAATGAACGGCGCGTTGCCGCCCAGTTCCAGGCTGACTTTCTTGATGGTCTCGGCGCACTGGCCCATCAGCAGGCGGCCGATAGGCGTCGAGCCGGTAAAGCTCAGCTTGCGCACGCTCGGGTGGCCGGTGAACTGCGCGCCAATCGCCGGGGCATCGCCGGTGACCACGCTGAACACCCCGGCCGGCACCCCGGCGCGCTCGGCAAGCTCGGCCAGGGCCAGGGCGCAGAACGGTGTTTCGTTGGCCGGCTTGACCACCATGGTGCAGCCAGCGGCCAGGGCCGGGGCGACCTTGCGGGTGATCATCGCCGCCGGGAAGTTCCACGGGGTGATGGCGGTGCACACGCCGATGCCTTGCTTGATCACCAGCAGGCGTTTGTCGTTGGCGGGGCTGGGGATCACGTCGCCATAGACGCGCTTGCCTTCTTCGGCGAACCATTCGACGAAGGAGGCGGCGTAGCGGATTTCACCCAGGGCTTCGTGCAGCGGCTTGCCCTGTTCGAAGGTCATCAGCCGGGCGAGGTCCTGTTCGTGTTCGAGCAGCAGCTCGAACCAGCGGCGCAGCACCTGGGCGCGTTCCTTGGCGGTGCGCCCGCGCCAGTCGGCCAGGGCCGCTTCGGCGGCTTCGATGGCGCGCAGCGCTTCGTTGCCGGCCATCAGCGGCACGCTGCCGAGCAGCTCGCCGGTGGCCGGGTCGGTTACTGGCAGGCTGCGCCGGTCATCGGCGTCGCACCAGCGCCCGGCAATATAGGCCTGCTGGCGGAACAGCTTGTTGTCATTGAGTTTCACGCAAGGCACTCCGAAGCGCGCCGCAGGCGGTCAGGCCTGCGGCGGGCGGTATCAGTCGTTGAGGTGGGCGACGGCGATCAGGTTGTGGAAGTGAGCAATGCCGTGCTCGCTCATGCCGCTGCGCTCGCGGTCGGCCATGATCCGGCCCTGGCCACGGTAACCGCGCGACTTGAGGCCTTTCTGCACGCTCTCGACCAGGCGCAGGTCTTCGGGGCGGAACACTTCGCGGTACCAGTCGATGAGCTTTTGCTGCTCTTCGCTGATGTCCTTGTTGAGGAAGTAGATGTCGTAGTGCTGCAGGGTGGTTTCGGCATCGACCGGGAACTCGTAGATCACGGTCATGAAGTTGGCTCCTGGCGGCACGTTGAACATGGTGCACGGCCAGGCCCAGAAACCTGCGAAGGAGGGGTCCTTGACGCTTTCGTCGAATTTGAACGACTGCTCCGAAGGTTTCGCCAGGCCGTACTGAAGGGTCCAGTTGCCATGCATGCTGTGGCTGTACTGGCCGACGTCGACCGAGTCGGAGAAGCCCGGGTGGGCCGGGGCGCAGTGGTAGCACTCGAGGTAGTTGTCGACGATCGACTTCCAGTTGGCCGGGGTGTCGCTGACAAAGCGCGCGGCCAGGTGCAGGTCGTCGATCACGCCGCAGGCTTCACGCATGCGCGCTTGCAGGCCGGGCAGCTGGTCTTCGACCGAGCCTGCTTGCATGTCCATGTTGATGAAGATGAAGCCTGCGTATTCTTCGACGCGCAGCTGCACCAGGGTCGAGTTCTCTTTGTCGAAGTTGACCACGTTGTCGCAGTTGCGGGCGTGGGCCAGGTCGCCGTCGAGCTTGAAGGTCCAGGCGTGGTACGGGCAGGTGATGACGTTCTTGGCCTTGCCGCTGCCGCTGAGCAACTGGTGGCCACGGTGCGGGCAAACGTTGTAGAAGGCGCGCAGGATGCTGTCGCGACCGCGCACGACGATGATGCTTTCGCCGATCACTTCACGGGTGATGTAGGCGTTGTTCTCGGCCACTTCACTGCGGTGGCCGACGCAGATCCAGCTGCGGGCGAAGATGTTTTCTTTCTCGTGCTCGAACACCGCGGCCTGGGTGTAGAAGCTCGCTGGGATGGTGAACGCCTCTTCGGCGTTGGCGCAGAAATCGGCGGGCAGGCGTTTGAAGTCATTCATGATCGGGGTCTCACAAGCACGGTTTTTAGTTATTGGTTAACGCGTATCTATCAGTTAACAAATCAGGCAAAAAAATGTACTGCTGTTGTAGGAGCGGGCTTGCCCCGCGATCTGGCCTGTACGAGGCTCAGATCGCTATCGCGGGGCAAGCCCGCTCCCACAGGTGTGTGATCAGTGCACTGCGGCGGCGCTGCGCGGGGCTTTTTGCGCCGGTTCTTCACCGGCCATGCGCGCCGCTTCTTCCTCGATGCGGTAGGCCGGGACCTGGCCGTAGTCTTCGATCATCCATTTGAAGAAGCCGTAGATCTTCACCAGCAGGATCACCATGAACGGGATGGCGGTGAGCACCACGGCGGTCTTCATGGTCGACAACGAGGCCTTGGCGAACAGCATGGCCAGCGGCACCAGGGTCAGCACCACGCACCAGAACAGGCGGTGGGTCGGCGTCGGGTCGTCGCCTTCACGCAGGTTGCGGGTGCTGGTGGCGGCCACGGCATAGGCGGCGGCGTCCATGTGCGAGGCGCAGAAGATCGCCATGATGAACAGGTACACGCCGAGGAACACCTGGCCCCACGGCAAGGCCAGCAGCAGATGGGTCACCGCCGATTCGCCGCCTTGTTCGCTGAGCATCTTCGGCACGTCGACGGCGCCGGTGATGAACTGGTGCATGCTGTAGCTTTCCAGCGCACCGAAGAAGAACCAGCAACCGAAGCTGCCACCGAGCAGCAGGGCCATGACCACTTCCTTGATTTGCCGGCCGCGCGATACGCGGGTCACGAACATGGCCACGCCTGGCGCGTAGGACACCCACCAGAGCCAGTAGAACACCGTCCAGTTGCGGGTAAAGGCACCATCGCCGGCCGGGTCGGTGAACAGGCTCATGTGCACGTAGTTCTGGATCATCAGGCCAATCGAGTTGGCGGTGTTGTTGATGGTGAACTGGGTCGGGCCGACCAGCAGCACCACCAGGGCAAACACCAGGGCGCCGATACAGACCATCTTGCTCAGGCGCTGCAGGCCGCCATCGATACCGATGTAGGAGCTGAGCGAGAACATCACCGCCACCGCACCGATCACCAGCAGTTGCACGGTGAAGGTGTCCGGGGTGCCAGCCAGGTCATGCAGGCCGCGGGTCAGGGTCGAGGCGGTGAGCGCCAGCGACACGGTCAGTGCGCCCATCATGGTCAGCAAAAAGATCAGGTCGACGCTGCGCCCGACCGGGCCGGTGGCCTTGAAGCCGGTCACCGCTTCAACGATCGAGGCCAGGTTCAGGCCGCTCTTCTTGCGTACATGAAAGTGATAGGCCATGGCCAGCGAGGCCAGGGCATAGATCGACCAGGCGCTGACGCCCCAGTGGAAGAACGAGTAGCTGATGCTGTACTCGAGCGCCTTGGGGGTAGCGGCGGCGATGTTCAGGCCCGGGGTCTGGTAGTAGTAGGCCCATTCCATCACGCCCCAGTACAGGGTCGAGGAACCCATGCCGGCGCAGATGAACATGAACACCCAGGTGGCGGTGGCGTACTCGGGTTTGCCACTGCCCAGACGGATGTTGCCGTACTTGCTGAAGGCCAGGTACAGCACCGCCAGCGAGCTGCCGAACACCAGCACCTGGACACTGGTGCCGAAGGTCCGGGTCGACAGTTCGAACAACTGGTTGGCCGCGTGCTCGGCTTCGCCCGGGAAGGCTGCAAGGCCGATGACAGTGAGCAGCACGGCAATCAAACTCACGGTAATCAGGAACACATCTATCTTTTTATTTTTGTGCGACATCATCGTCTCCTGGACGTTGGCGTTCTTAGCTATACCCGGCAGGCAATCCGGGGTGTTGCGGCAGCACTCCCTGCTTCTATGTTAACTAATGGTTAACGTGAATCTTTTGGTTAACAGATTCTGCAGATAATCCGCTTCACCCGCAAGAGCCAAGGGGCCGTTTTGTCAGACAATTCTGACAATCGGCCCCTGGTCCTCAACCTTCGATCAGCGCGCTGATGGCTTCGCCGACTTGCTGGGTCGACTTCTGCCCGCCCATGTCGCGGGTGGTGTCGCCGGCGGCAATGACCTGCTCGATGGCCTTGAGGATGTCGTCGTGGGCGGCGCGGTAGCGCGGGTCGGCGCCGTCGTTGCCAAGGAACTCGAGCATCAGCGCGCCCGACCAGATCATCGCGATCGGGTTGGCGATGTTCTTGCCGTAGATGTCCGGGGCCGAACCGTGCACCGGCTCGAACAGCGACGGGAATTTGCGCTCGGGGTTGAGGTTGGCCGATGGCGCGATGCCGATGGTGCCGGCGCAGGCCGGGCCGAGGTCGGAGAGGATGTCGCCGAACAGGTTCGAGGCCACCACCACATCGAAGCGATCCGGCTGCAGCACGAAGCGGGCGCAGAGGATATCAATGTGCTGCTTGTCCCAGGTGATGTCCGGATAATTGGCAGCCATGGCTGCGGTGCGCTCGTCCCAGTAGGGCATGCTCACGGCCATGCCGTTGGACTTGGTCGCCGAGGTCACGTGCTTGCGCTCGCGGGTTTGTGCCACCTCGAAGGCGTACTTGAGGATACGGTCGACACCACGGCGGGTGAACACCGACTCCTGCAGCACGAACTCGTTGGCGGTGCCTTCGAACATGCGCCCGCCCAGGGACGAGTATTCGCCTTCGGTGTTCTCGCGGATCACCACGAAATCAATATCGCCCGGCTCACGGCCAGCCAGCGGGCAGGGCACGCCAGGGAACAGGCGCACCGGGCGGATGTTCACGTACTGGTCGAAGTCGCGGCGAAACTTCAGCAGCGAGCCCCACAGCGAGATGTGGTCCGGGACTTTGTCGGGCCAGCCCACTGCACCGAAATACAGGGCGTCGAAATCCTTGAGCTGCTCGAACCAGTCGTCCGGCATCATCTTGCCGTGGGCCAGGTAGTAGTCGCAGCTGGCCCATTCGAAGAACTCGAAGCTGATGTCCAGGCCATGCTTGCGCGCGGCGGCTTCGACCACGCGGATGCCTTCGGGGAGGACTTCGTTGCCGATGCCGTCACCGGGAATTGCGGCGATTCTGAAAGTCTTGCTCATGAGGGGCGCACTCGTTGTCTAGGGAACAGGTGCGGCTCATGCTATAAGGGCAGGATTCAGAGATAATCTCGTGATTCATGGATTCTTAGTGCACGTATCGTGAATAATCTTCCCAGCCTCGACGACCTCAATATCTTCCTTCAGGTGGCCAAGCGCGCCAGCTTCGCGGCGGTGGCCGAAGAGCTCGGCATGTCGGCCGCGTTCATCAGCAAGCGCATCCGCGTGCTTGAGCAAACCCTTGAAGTGCGCCTGCTGCACCGCACCACCCGGCGGGTGACAGTGAGCGAGGAGGGCGAGCGGGTGTACCAGTGGGCGCAGCAGATTTTCGATGCGGTGCAGCGCATGGGCGACGACATCAGCGCCCAGCACCGCGAGCCGGTGGGCCAGCTGCGGATTGCCAGCAGCCTGGGCCTGGGCCGGCGCTTCGTCGCCCCGGCGCTGTCGGAGCTGGCCGAGCGCTATCCGCGCCTGGACGTGCGCCTGGACGTGCATGACCGCCTGGTGGACCTGATCGAAGAGGGCGTCGACCTGGACATCCGCGTCGGCAACGCCATCGCCCCCAACCTGATTGCCAAGCCGCTGGCCCGGAACCGCCGGGTGCTGTGTGCCTCGCCGGCCTACCTGGCCCGGCGCGGCACGCCCGGGGTGCTGGCCGAGCTGGCCAGCCATGATTGCCTGGTGATCAAGGAGCGCGACCACCCGTTTGGTGTCTGGCAGCTGCAAGGGCCCAATGGCGAGGAGAGCGTGCGGGTGACCGGCAGCCTGTCGAGCAATCACGGCGAAGTGGCGCACCAGTGGTGCCTGGATGGCCGGGGGATTTTGCTGCGCTCGTGGTGGGATGTGCACGACAGCCTGGCCGACGGGCGCCTGGTGCAGGTGCTGGCGGAGTATCACCAGCCAGCGGACATCTGGGCGGTGTACACCTCGCCCTTGGCCAGCTCGGCCAAGGTGCGGGTGGCGGTGGAGTTTTTTCGCCAGTACTTTGCCGAGCGTTATAGCTTGCCGGATTAGCGGTGCACGCCCGCTCCCACAGCCTGTGTAGGAGCGGGCTTGCCCCGCGATGGCCTCACCTCAGAACGTGTAATCCAGCGTCGCAAAATACGACCGCGGCTGCCCCATCAACCACTGCTCGCCGCTATGCGCGGTGGCCGCATAACGCCGGTCCAGCAGGTTATTCAACTGCAAGCCCAGGCGCACATCCGGCAGCACCTGCCAGCCCAGGTTGGCATCGACCACGGTAAAGCCCGGCACGCTCTGGGAGTTGGCGGTGTTGGCATAGCGCTCATCGACATAACGCAGGCCCAGGCCGGCATCGACGTCGTCGCCAAAGCCCTTGCTGACCCACAGGTTGGCGGTGCGCCGTGGCACGTTGCTTGGGCGGTTGCCGGCGCGGGAAACGCTCTGGCCGTTCACTACCTGGTCGAAGTCGTCGTATTTGGCGCGCACCACCGAGGCGTTGGCCGAAACATGCCACTGGTTGGCCAGGGCCAGTTCCAGGGTCGCTTCCAGGCCATCGGAGGTCTGCTGGCCGGCCTGTTCTTTCTGATGGGTGTCGGGGTTGTCGACCAGCAGCTTCTTCTTGACGATGTGATAGGCCGCCAGGGTCCACTCGCCACGGCCGTCCCAGAACAGCTGCTTGAGGCCGAACTCGGTCTGCTTGGCTTCGGTCAGGTCGAACTGCTGCTGGGTCGGGCTCAGGGTCACCAGGTCGCTGACGCCATCCTCGCTGGTGGAGTACTGGCCGTACAGGCTCAGTTGCTCATTCACCGCGAACACCAGGCCGGCGCGCCAGTTACCGCCATTGAGGCTGCGGTCGCTGCGGGTGTCGTTGACCAGGTTGTTGCGGTCAATGTGGTTCTGGTCGCGACGAATGCCGGTGACCAGCGACCAGCGCTCCGACAACTGGGTGCGGTTCTCGGCGAACAGGGCGAAGGTGCGGGTGGTGCTGTCGGTTTGCGCGCGGGTCGGGCTGGCGCTGTGTAAGTAGCCCGGCGCCGGCTGCCACGGGTCGATGAAATCGCCGCCGATATCGTTGTACGGCGAGTTGCTGTCGATGCCGAAACGAATGCGGTTGTACTCGGCGCCGACCACGGTCTTGCTGGCCAGGCCAAACAGCGAGTGGTCGAAGGTGAAGCTCTGGCGATCGCCGAGCTGTTCCTGGTCGTGCTTGATCTCCAGGTAGCTGCCACGCTCAAGCTGGCCAACGCCGCTGTTCCAGCTGTAGTCCTCGGCGTTGCGCCAGTGCCGGCGGCTTTTGAGGTAGTAGAGCTGGTTGCTGGCGCTGATCGAGTCGCTGATGCTCCAGTCGGTGTTAAAGCGCGTCCACTCGTCGTGGTAGTGCTGGGCCGAATCCTTGAGGTTGTAGTTCTTCTTGCTCAGGCTGTCGCGGTAGTGGCCGTCGATCAGCGGCGTGCCGAAGTAGTTCATCGGCTCGGCGTCGCCGCGCTCGTGGGCCAGGGTGAAGCTCAGGTCGTCGCTGGCGTCGAAGCGCAGGGCGGCGCTCATGGCCAGGTTCTTCGAGTCGCCACGGTCGATCCAGCCGTTGCTTTGCTGGCGGTTGAGGGTCATCCGGTAGCTCAGCCGCTCGCTCAGCGAACCGCCGCTGTCCAGGCCCAGTTGCTGGCGGTCGTACGAGCCGTAGCCCAGGCGCAGGTGGTTGCGGATCTCGCCGGCAAAGGGCTTTTTCGGGATCACGTTGATCACCGCACCCGTGGCGCCTTCGCCATACAGCACCGAGGCCGGGCCGCGGATCACGTCGATGCGCTCGATCATCCACGGGTCGACCGGAAAGCTCTGGGTGCCGGCGCCGGTGTACATCCGCGCGCCGTCGAACAGGGTCATCACCGAACCGTGGCCACTGAAGCCACGGGCCGACAGCGCCGTGTTGCCGTTGCCCGGGGTGGCCACCGAGGTGATGCCCGGCGAGCGCGTCACGGCATCCTGCACGGTGAGGTTGTTGCGCCCGTCGATGGCCTCGCTGCCCAGGCTGCTGGTGCTGGCCGGGGTGTCCATGGCGCTGAGGTTCAGGCGCGAGCCGGCGGGCAGCGGGGTGGCCAGGCTGACGGATTGGTTGTCGCTGCTGCTGGTGATGGCCGTCGAGGGCAGGGCCAGCGCAGAGGGGCTGGGGTCATCGGCGAAAGCTGGCGCAGAGAAGGCCAGGCAGGGGGCCAGGGCATTGGCCGCCAGGGTGTGAAGCTTGGAAGTACGGGACATGTCGTTCCACAGTCAACAGGAAGAATGAATCCCGGAGGGAACAACGCATGGAGGCATGGCGCACGCGCAGGCGGACGCCAACCGGCCTGCGCCCGCCCACCGCGGGGTTGCCAAACAGAAGCTTCAGGCCGGTCTCCGGGCTTGCGAGGGTCATGAAGGCCTTCACCTTCCCATGCCAAGGCACAGTGGTGTTTCGAAGGCTTCGCTCGCTTACCGTTGCGGGGGCAGCGCCGGACTAGTCATTTACATGACGCACCGGCTTCCCGTTTCACCCTGCGCACGGCGGCGCAGGACACCTGAAACTGGCGCGCATCTGAACACCGAAAACCTTTGCAGTCAACGGCTTGCGTATCTGAACAGATCAGTTTTTGGGTGGCGCTTCTAGGTCAACAGCATCGCCGGCAAGCCGGCTCCCACAGGGTTCGGTGTGCACCGTAGCTGTGGGAGCTGGCTTGCCAGCGATGAGTCCAGCTCAGACAGCGACGTCTCAACGCCCGCGCTTGCGCGACACCACCGCCTCGATGTTCTTGCGCCCGATCAGCATTGGCTGCTTCGGCTCCTCAAGCCACTTGTACATCACCAGGCTGTCCACCAGCCCCAGGCGCGCATGCCGGTAGGCCTTGGGCAAGCGCCCGACGATGGCAAAGCCGAGCTTCTGCCACAAGGCCACCGCCACCTCGTTGCTGGACACCACCGAGTTGAACTGCATGGCCAGGAAACCCAGTTGCCGCGCCAGGCGCTGCGAGTGTTCGCACATCAAGCGCGCCACGCCGCGGCCACGGGCGGCGTCGCAGACCATGTAGCCGCAATTGCTGACATGGTTGCCGGGGCCGGCGGCATTGGCCTTGAGAAAGTAGGAACCGAGCAGCACGCCATCTTCTTCGGCCACCAGGGTCTGCAGCGGTGCGTCGAGCCACAGCTGGCGGGCTTGCTCCTGGCTCATGGCCGGGTCGAAGGCGTAGGTTTCGCGGGCGCTGACAATGGCCTGGAAGGTCGGCCAGAAGAGCTCGAAGTCAGCGGCGGTCATGGGGCGGATGTGGATCATGGGGTGTCCTGGAAACGGTTCGCCCGCTAGCTTATGCGAAAACGCCAGGAAGTGGGTGAGGCGCGGCGCAGGCCGCGCACTCAGGGTCGGCCTTACTGCCCGACCTTGCCCACGGCATCCAGTGCCCGCGCCGAGTACACCAGCGCCGCCCCGGCGTTCATGGCCACGGCCACGCCCAGGGCTTCGGCGATTTCCTCGCGGCTCGCGCCGTGCTTGACCGCCTGGGCCGAATGCACGGCGATGCAGCCGTCGCAGCGGGTGGTGACCGCCACGGCCAGCGAGATCAGCTCGCGGGTCTTGGCATCCAGGTGGTTGGTCTTGGCCCCGGCGCCGCTGGCGGTCATGTAGCCGTTGACCGTGTCGGGAGAGAGTTGCTTGAGATCGCCGATGCCGGCCATCAACTGCTTACGGTAGGCATCCCAGTCCATCATGCTCATTGTCTTCACCTTGGTGTGGTTGGCAACTAGAACAGTGAAGCTAGTTTTTTTGCCGGCGGGGCGCCGTTGGTCGATGGTCGGGGAAAGGCAGGACTTTGGCAGGGGAGCCATTGCGGGGCAAGCCCGCTCCTGCAAGGAGCTGGCTTGCCAGCGACAGTGGTCTGAATCAGATGTAGATGAACACCAGCACCAAGGCCGCCACCACTGCCCATTTCTCCAGGTAGTAGCGGGTGCGGTTGCGTTTTTTCAGGGCCTTGCCGCGTTCGCGGATCTTGTAGATGCGGGTGAACAGGCGGTTGATGCCGCCGGTTTTGTCGCCGGCATCGTTCGGCGCCGCGGCGGCTGCCATCACGTTCTTGCTGAACCAGCGGTTGAACGCCGTGGCCCAGCGGTACTTGAGCGGGCGCTCGACGTCGCAGAAGAGGATGATGCGGTTGTGCTCGGTCTGGTTCGAGGCGTAGTGGATGTAGGTCTCGTCGAAAATCACCCCTTCACCATCGCGCCAGGCGTAGTTCTGGCCATCGACGCAGATGTAGCAGCCGTCGTCATTGGGCGTATCCAGGCCCAGGTGATAGCGATACGAGCCGGCATAGGGGTCGCGGTGGCGCACCAGCTTGGAGCCCGGCGGCAGGGTGGCGAACATCGCCGCCTTGACCGTGCCGATGCCCTGCAGCAGCTCGGTGGTGCGCGGGCACAGCTTCATTGCCGAAGGGTGGCTCTCGCCGTACCACTTCAGGTAGAAGCGCTTCCAGCCGCTTTTAAAGAACGAGTTGAAGCCGACGTCGTCGTAGTTCTGCGAACTCTTGATTTCGCCGACGTGCAGCAGCTGCTGGGCTTCGGCGCGAATTTCCTGCCAGTTGTCCTGCAGCGGCTTGAGCTCGGGGAATGACTCGACCGGCAGGTACGGTTTGGCCGGCAGCTTGGAGAACAGGTACAGAAAGACGTTGACCGGGGCCAGGAAGCTTGAGTGATCACCCAACTGGCGGGTGACTTTGTGCCTGACTTTGCCTCTGAAATGAACGTAGGCAATCGAGAAAACAAACAGTAAAACGAAGAAGATTTTCATGGGCGGATACTTGTCGATGTGGCGATGCGCCATGGCATAAGCCGGCCAGCATAAACAATCGTGATCACGGTTTGTAGTAATTGTTACCGGTTATGTGTCCGACCATAGTGCTAGGCGCAAGTGTTTGCGTGAACGATTCAGCGGGTGGCTAACGCAGATAAGTTCGTGAGAATTCCAGTCCTCGCCGCCATGGCGTAACTGGCGGTAGAGTCTCAACAGTCCCAAAACGCACAGGATGACGAGGCATGGACCCAGGCAATGGCGATACCGGTGAGCCGTTCAAGCGGCTGTTTTTTGCCCTCGATTGCGCACCGCAACAGCGCCGGGCGATTGCCCGCTGGCGCAGCGAGCTGGAACTGAAAAGCGCACGACCGGTGCCGTCGGCGAACTTTCACCTGACGTTGATGTTCGTCGGTGCGGCGGGCACTGCGCAGTTACCGGCGATTCTGGCCGGCGCAGCGGGCGTGAAGGTGGCGGGCGAACCCCTGACAGTGGTGCTCGACCGTTTGCAGGTGTGGCGCCCGGCCAAGGCGCTGGTGCTGGTGCCCAGCCAGACGCCGGCGGCGTTGCGCCAGCTGGCGTATGCCCTGCAGCAGGCGATGCTGGCGCTGGGTTTTACCGAGGACCCACAGGACTACCGCCCGCACCTGACACTGGCCCGCGACTACCGTGGCAGTGAGCCCGAAGCGCTGGTGCCGGCAGAATTTGTGCTACGCGCACGGCACTTCAGCTTGTTCGAGTCGCGCAAGGGGCAGTACTGGCCGCTGGCGCAGTGGCCGTTGTAGCGTCACGGCGGCTATCTGCGTTGCCTGGTTTTACGACCGCTGCGCGCTCGATCGCGGGCAAGTCCCGCTCCCACAAGTCCGGCGTACACAGATCCACTGTGGGAGCTGGCTTGCCAGCGATGGGGCCGGTACAGCCAGCACATCAAATGGTGCCTGGATTACGACCGCTGCGCGCTCGGTCGCGGGCAAGACCCGCTCCCACAAGTCTGGCGTACACAGATCCACTGTGGGAGCTGGCTTGCCAGCGATGAGGCAGGCACTAGCAACCTAGAACTGCGGCGTGTACTTCACGCTGAAGGTGAAGTTGCGCGGGTCGCCGAAGTTGTTGTTGCCGTTGAGCTGGTTGTAGGCAGCGATGTAGTAGTGCTTGTCGAACAGGTTGTTGGCGTTCAGCGCCAGGCCCACTTCCGGCGTCAGCTGGTACGCCAGGCGCGCGTTCCACACGGCGTAGCCGGGCACGTCGTAGGTGTGCTCGTAGCCCAGGGTATGGGTTTGCGCGGTGAAGCCCAGGCCGGCGCTGGCCTTGCTCCAGTCACCCGGCAGCTGGTAGTTACCCCACATGCGCAACATGTGCTTGGGCGTCCAGGTGCTGAACACCTTGCCCTTGTTGTCCGGGTCGTCGAGGTAGGTGGTGGTGTTGTAGGTGTAGCCGGCAAACAGCTGCAGGCCGCTGAGCACTTCGCCGCTGACTTCGGCCTCGATACCCTGGCTGCGCACCTTGCCGGCGGCGGTGGAGCAATACCAGTCATCGCAGGCAAAGCCTGAGGCAACGTCGGTGATCGCGCGGTTTTCCTGGTCGTAGCGGAACACCGCCAGCGAGGTGTTGACGCGGCCATCGAGCAGTTCGCCCTTGATGCCCATTTCATAGTTGCTGCCAATGATCGGCTTGAGCGCCGCGCCGCCGACTGCACGTTCGGTCTGGGGTACGAAGACGTCGGTGTAGCTGGCATACAGCGACCATTCGCGGCTCAGGTCGTAGATGATGCCGGCGTACGGGGTAACCTCGCCGCTTTCGGTCATGGTGCTGGTCGGGTTGACAGAGACGACACCGGTGCCGCCAAAGTAGTCGCTCGCATCATAGCGGTAGTCGAACCAGCTGACCCGCGAACCGAGTACCAGGGTCAACGGCTCTGCCAGCTTGACCCGCCAGGCGCCATACAGGCCTTTCTGGCGAATGTCGTAGGCGCCGGTCAGGCCCCGCCCGGTGCGTTGTGCCAGCAGGCTTTCGGTGCTGATTTCCGGGCGATGATGGTCGATACCGAAGATGCTGTCGCTGGTGGGATTGAAGGCGCGGGCAAAGCGGTCATCGGTGGTCAGTTTCGAGTAGTTGCCGCCCAGGGTCAGTTCCTGCTCGAAGTTGAAGGCGTCGAACTTGCCCACCAGGTTCATGTCGACACCGACCTTGGTGGAGTCGAAATCGGTGATCCAGTCGGCATAGGTGAGGCCGCTGCCGTCAAGGTTGATGCCGTCGCCGGTGCTTTGTACCCGCTGGTGGGTCGACTTGTTGGTCTCGCTCATGCGAATGGCGCCAACGTGGAATTTCCAGTCGTCGTTGAAGCGGTGCTCGAGGTCGGCGTACAGGGTGGTGACGTCGATCTCCAGGTGGTTCCAGCGCGAGCCGGTGAAGGTCGAGCGCGATACATCCAGACCGCTGCCATCGACATAGCGCGGCAGGCCGCGCAGCATCGGCCGCGACTCGGCATTGGACTGGCTGATCGCCAGGCCCAGGGTGGTGGCCTCGTTCAGGTCAAAGTCCAGCGCGCCGTACAGCGAGTGGGTCTTGCTCCATTCGTAGTCGACGAACGAATCGCTCTGGTCCTCGTCGGCAACGAAGCGCCCGCGCACGGTGCCGGCATCGTTCAACGGGCCGCCGGCGTCCAGTTGCAGGCCGTAGTGGTCCCAGCTGCCGGCCTTGCCGGTGACGGTCACGGTGGGCGCAGCCTGGCCGCGCTTGCGCACCAGGTTGACGGCGCCGCCCGGGCTGCCGGTGCCTTGCAGCAGGCCGGAGGAGCCGCGCAGTACTTCCATGCGGTCGAAGAAGATCAGGTCCTGGGTCGCCCAGTTGCCCAGCGAATAGTTGTTGCGCGGGATCGCCACGCCGTCGTATTGCCAGTCGTCGATCTGAAAACCGCGCGAGGTAATGATCAGGCCCGGGCCCACGCCTTGCAGGCCGACCAGGCCGGTGGTCTGGTTGACCGCGTCCTTGAGGTCGACGATGTTCTGGTCGTCCATCTGCTGGCGGGTCATGACCGTGACCGACTGCGGAATTTCCCGCAGGGTATGGCTGCCCTTGCCAATGGTCGTGGCCCGCGCCGCATAGGAGCCGGTGCCCTCGGTGGTGGCTGGGTCCAGACCGCTGCCGATACCGTTGATATTGGTCGCACCCAGCTCCAGGGCGTTGCCGGCGTCGATGCTCGGCAGCACGCTGAAGTTGCCCTGTTCGGTGACCAGCAACTGCAGGCCGCTGCCGGCCAGGGCCTTTTGCATGGCCTGCACGGCGCTCATCCGGCCGACGATCGCCGGTGCCTGCTTGCCTTGTACCAGCGCCGGGTCCAGGGACACGATGCGCCCGCTCTGGCTGGCGATGGCATTGACGGTGCTGGCCAGGGCGGCGGCGGGCAGGTTGAAGCTCAGGGCCTGTTCCTGGGCCTGGGCGGCGCTGGCCAGCGTGGCCAGGGCCACGGCGACAGGAAGGGCGTGGGACCAAGGGTTGAGCACGGAATTCTCCTGATTATGTTGGCGTGTCAGGAGATAGGTGCAATGAGAAATGAAAACCGGACACAAATACGAGTGATTTGCATAAATTATTTTTGCGCCGGGGTTTTCGCCCCAATCAACGTCAGCCACGGGCTGTAGTGATCGACCGTGAGCGGCAGGGTTTCAGCCAGTGCGGCGAAGGCCCGTTGCGGTTCATCCAGCGGGAACACCCCTTGCACGCGCAGCCCGCGCACCTCGGGTTCGACCCGGACAAAGCCGCGGTAGTAAGGGCGCAGCGCCTCGACCACCGACTCGAGGGAGTCATCCAGCACGTTCAGGCGCCCACTGAGCCAGTCGGCGCGCTGGCGCTCGCCGTTGCCCAGGGCTTCGATGCGTTCGCCGCCGAGCAGCGCGGCCTGGCCTTCCTGCACGTCCAGCTCGCTGCCGTTGAACAGCCGCGCGCGCACTGAGTGCTCAAGCACCACCAGGCGCGTGGCCTGGGCTTGCTGGCTGACCAGAAAGCGCGTGCCCAGGGCGCGCATTTCGCCCTGAGCGCTGCGCACCCGTAACGGCCGTAGCGGGTCGGCGGCGACCTGGATGATCAGCTCGCCACGGCGCAATATCACCAAACGCTGCTGGCCATCAAACTGCAGGTCGACGGCGCTGCCGGCATTCAGGCTCAGGCGGCTGCCATCGGCGAGGGTAAAGTCGCGGCGCTCGCCCTTGGCGGTGCGCAAATCGGCCAGCAGCTCTTGGCCGATCTCACTGCGCGCGCCCAGCCACAGGCCGCCGCCGAGCACACCGATACCGACGAAGGCACGCAGCAGCTCGCGCCGCGAGCCGTTGGTTTGCAGCAGCAATTGGCGCGCCTCACCGGCCTGGCCCGGGGCGCGGCGTTCGAAGTTGCGCACGGTCTGGCAGGCGCCACCCAGACGCTCCTGCAAGCGCGCCCAAGCCTGGGCGTGGGCCGGGTCGCTGCCCAGCCACTGGCTGAACTCGCTGTGCACCTGGGCGTCGGTGTTGCCCGAACTCAGGCGCACCATCCAGTCGATAGCGGCTTCGGCGCTGGGCTCGAGGCGGCGCTGGCTCATGGCGCCAACTCGCTGAGGTAGCACTGGCTCAGGGCTTGCTTCATGTAGCGGCTGACCGTGCGCTCGGAGATGTCGAGCTTGCGTGCGATATCGACGTAGCTCATGCCGTCGAGCTGGCTGTAGAGGAAGGTGGCCTTGACGATCATCGGCAGGCCGTCGAGCACCTGGTCGATGCTCACCAGCGCCTCGATCAGCAGCAGTTGCTCTTCGGGGGAGGGCGCCAGGGGCTCGGGCAGCGCCGACAAGCGTTCCAGGTAGGCCAGCTCCAGCTGGCGCCGACGATGGCGGTCGAAGATCAGCCGGCGGGCGATGGTCGACAGGTAGGCGCGCGGCTGCTGGATGCTGGCCGGGTCGACCTGGGCGGCGAGCATCTGGCAGAAGGTCTCGGCGGCGGTGTCTTCGGCGTCGGCGCGGTTGCGCAGGCGCTTATGGATATGCTGCAGGAGCCACCGGTGATGGTCGCTGAAAAAAAAGCCCAGCTTGCGGGTGGAAGAGGTTGGCACCGGTTGGCGTTCCCGAAGGTGTGAGTGTGAATCGTTCTCAATCTTACCTGTGCGGAGAGGCAAGGTGCAATCACCCGCGTCCGGCCAGCTTTACAATTTACCTACAGATTGTTCCTGGCCGCAGTAATAGGGTGGCGGCCAGACAAAAACCAAGAGAAATGCGCATGGACCTGTCGATCGCAGGCCAGCAGTTCAGCCTGCTGGAAAACTTCAAGGACGATACCCGGCTGCGCGCCAGCTTCAACGCCTTGACCCACCAGACCTTCGAATTTGATTTCGAACAGTGGTACCAGGACGGCTATTGGGGCGAAGGCTACCAGCCGTGGGCGTTGGCCCATGACGGGCGCATCGTGGCCAACATCTCGGTCAACCTGATGCAGTTTGATGTGCTCGGCGATCCCAGGTGTGGCATCCAGTTGGGCACGGTGATGGTCGCACCGGAGTATCGCGGCCAGGGCCTGAGCCGCGTGTTGCTGGAGCGGGTGCTGGACAGATGGCAGGGCCAGTGCGAACTGATCTACCTGTTTGCCAACGACACGGTGCTGGATTACTACCCGAAATTCGGTTTTGCGCGGGTGCTCGAATATGAATACAGCGCGTCGCTAACCCCAGCGGACAGGCCTTGCAGCTTCAACCGGGTCGACATGGACGACCTGCTCGAGCGCCAGCGCTTCATCAGCGCGGTTGACAGTGCCGTGCCCGTTGCACGCCTGGCGATGCGCAGCAACCCTGACCAGACGATGTTCTATTGCACCTCGTTTTTCAAAGACTGCGTTCACTACTCGCCAGCGCTGCAGGCCTATGTGGTGATGGAAATCGTCGACGGGGTGATGACGCTCTATGAGGTGTTCGCAAGGCGTGCACTCGACCTGCAGGCACTGATTGCAGAACTGAGCACACCCCAGACCACCCGGGTGGTGCTGGGGTTTGCGCCGCTGGATAGCAGCGGCTTCGAGGCGCAGCCGCTGGTGTCGGATGACAGCCTGTTCGTGCTCGGCCAGGCCGGTCAATTCATCGAAGACGCCCGGCTGATGTTCCCGTTGCTGTCACACGCCTGAGCCGTTCAGGCCACAACCGGAATCAGCGGATCGGCCGCCGCAAGGGCAACCGCCCGATCGGCCGCCGGCGGGTAGATCCACACCGAGTTGATCTGCTGCTTGAGGGCTTTGGCTTCGTCCTTGATCAGCTTCACCTCACGCTCCCAGCCCTCGGTGTACACCGCGCCCCAGGCCCCCAGGTCCAGGCAGGTGACGTACTTGGGCTGGCGGTATGGCGTCGGCTCGACGCCAAGCAGGTCGGCGGCGACGTTGTTGCCCGAGTGGCGGCCCAGGGCGATGGCGTGCTGGCAGGTCATCAAGGCGTGGTTGCCCAGGTCGTCGGTGGCGGCGTAGGCGACGTCACCGGTGGCGAATACATGCGCTTGGCCAATGACCTTGAGGTTGTCATCGACATGCAGGCGGCCATGGCCATCGCGTTGCCCCGGGACTTGTGCGGTGAGGGCGCTGGCGCGCACGCCGACGGTCCAGACCACGGTGGCGGCCTCGATGCGCTGGCCGTCGGAGAGGGTCACGCCGTCGGCATCGACGCCAGCCACCGAGGCATTCAGGCGCCACTCCACCCCCAGCGCCGTGCAGGCTTCGATGATTGCCGGGCTGATGCCTTCGCCCAGGGCGGCGCCGATCTTGTTGCCGCGATCGACGATGATCACCTGCACCTGGGCATCCTCGCCGAGCACCGCACGCAGGCGGGCGGGCATTTCGGTGGCGGTCTCGATGCCGGTGAAGCCGCCGCCGGCCACTACCACGGTATTGCGCGCCTTTGATGCAGGCCGCAGGGCTAGGGCTTCGATGTGCTGCTCCAGGCGGCTGGCCGATTCGATCTGGTCGACGTCGAAGGCGTACTGCTCAAGCCCGGCCAGCGCTGGGCGGACCACACCGCTACCGCTGGCCATGACCAGCCGATCGTAGCCCAGCACCTGCGGACGGCCCTGGCCGTCGCGGTAGCCGACGCGTTTTTCGGCGACGTCGATCTGGTCCACAGCGCCCTGGATGAAGTTCACCCCCACCGCGGCAAACAGCTCGGCCAGCGGCGCTTTCAACTGCTGCACAGCGGTTTCGTAGAAGCGCGGGCGGATGCGCAGTTCGGCTTGCGGTGCGAGCACGCTGACAGTGACATCGTTGCGCCCGTGCTGGTCCAGCAGGCGGCTGGCGCTGAGGGCGCTCCACATACCGCCGAAGCCGGCGCCGATGATCAGGATGTGCTGTTTCATGTTCTGCTCCGAGAAAAAAGGGCTGTTGTTTGCCGGACGCAGGGTGTTGTTGCCCGCACCGGATAACTGCGACTGTATTGGTCGCAGTTAAATGGTGCAAGCATTTTCTTAATGCCTATGCGTTAAGCCTTGGATTTGCTGGTGGTCAGGATGAACTGCTAGTATTGGCGACAAATCAAGTCGGAGATGGTCATGTCCCTGTATAGCGCCGGCGTCGAGTACGGCTTGCACTGCCTGCTGTTTCTGGTCGACGACCTGGGCGAAAGCCGTGAAGCCAGTGTGCGTGACCTGGCCGAGCTGCAGGGGGTGCCCCATGAATACCTGGCCAAGGTCTTTACCAAGCTGGCCAAGGCCAGGCTGGTGGTGGCCACCGAGGGTGTGCGGGGTGGTTTCCGGCTGGCCCGGCCGGCGGATGAAATCACCGTGCTGGATATCGTCACGGCCATCGACGGGCACAAGGCGATCTTTGATTGTCGCGACGTGCGTGACCGCTGCACGCTGTTCGACGGCGCGCCGCCGGCCTGGGCCATCGATGGCACCTGCGCCATTCACGCGGTGATGCTCACCGCGCAAAAGCGCATGGAAGAAGCCCTGGCCCAGCAGACTATCCTCGACCTGTCGCGGCGCCTGGGGCGCAAGGCACCGGCGGAGTTTTCCACCCAGGTGGTGAAGTGGATCAACGAGCGCCGCGACAGCAAGTAAGGCACTTCAGGCGGGTTCGGCGACCTCGGCGAACAATCTGCGGCCGTGCTCGAACATGCGCTGCAGGTGGGCGCCGGGGTCGGCGCTTTCCGATTCCAGCAGCAGGGTCGAGCTCACCACGCGGGCGCCGCAATAATCGAAGATGCCGTGATCGATCTGGGTCTTCATCGCCTGCCCGTAGCCATGCTTGCTGAAGGTTGCGGCATCGGCGCCGCCAACGCCCACCAGGTGCACGTTCAAGCGGCCCAGCATTTTTACCATCGGCGCTTCGGTGCTGAAGTCGAACGCCCAGCCATTGCTGAATACCCGGTCGATCCAGCCTTTGAGCAGCGCCGGCATTGACCACCAATACACCGGAAACACCAGCACCAGCGCATCGCTGCGGTCGATGCGCGCCTGCTCGGCCAGCACATCGGCGCCAGGTGCTGCGGTGCGGTGATGAACCGCGTGGTCGGCGGCGGCGAACACCGGGTTGAAACCTTCGGCGAACAGGTCGGCGAGCTCGGCGCTATGGCCGTTTTGTGCCGGGCCTTCGACCACCTTGGCGGCCAGGCTGTGGGTGAGTGACTGCGGGTCATGATGAGCGACAACAACAAGCGCGTGCATGGCAAGGGCTCCTGCGGATTGCGGGGAAAGGATAAGGCTTGTAAACTGAGCACAAGTTACCTTTGGTAAGTTACTTTTGGTAGGTAAGCATGTCAAGCGATCCGCAACCTCGTCGGCGTCTGTCGCGCGAAGACCGTCAGCAACAACTGCTTGAGGTGGCCTGGCGCCTGGTCCGCGAAGAGGGTACCGAGGCGCTGACTCTGGGCCGACTGGCGGAATTGGCCGGGGTTACAAAGCCGGTGGTGTATGACCATTTTGGTACCCGCTCAGGCTTGCTGGCGGCGTTGTACCAGTGTTACGACGAGCGCCAGACTGCGGTGATGGACGCCGCCCTGGCCGCCTGCGAGCCGACGCTTGAGAGCAGCGCTGCAGTGCTTGCCAATTGCTACGTCGACTGCGTGTTGACCCAGGGCCGGGAGATACCCGGAGTGATTGCTGCGCTGGCCAGCTCGCCAGAGCTTGAACAGATCAAGCGCGAGTACGAGGCGGTGTTCATGGAAAAATGCCGGGCGCTGCTGGCGCCGTTCAGTGCCAGTGGCGCGATTGGCGTGGCCGGATTGCGGGCGATGATCGGCGCGGCGGAGGCGTTGTCGCATGCGGCGGCGAATGCTGAAATTAGCGCCGAGCAGGCGCAGCGCGAATTGTTCGAAACCATCAAGGCGATGGTGCTGCGCAGTTAAATTGCATCGCGGGGCAAGCCCGCTCCCACAGGCTGCTCACCCCTCTGTAGGAGCGGGCTTGACCCGCGATAGGGCCTTATTAAGCGGACGAGAAATATGGACATTCAAGAAATCAAGCAACGCCTGGCCAAACCCGCCACGCGCTTTTTTGCCGGCGGCTTTCGCCCGGCCGACAGCGATGAAGAAAGCTGGCTCGGCCGAGTGTTCCTCTACGGCCCCGACGAAGGTGTACCGACCAACGCCGCTGGCGAGCCGCTGTTGCCCGTGGCCCAGTTCCACCTGCCGAGCCTGCCGTTCAGCAGCCCGCTGCTCAAGGACATCCGCGTTCTCACCCTGTTCGTCGGTTACCCGTTCCCGGATGAATTCGAGCCCATGGGCAACAACTGGCTGATCCGCGAATACCGCGCCGACGACGAGCTGGTGCGCAAGGACCTGCCGGTCGCCAACTCCTTTCTCAAGGCCTTCCCGCTGCGCGCTGAAAAACTCGCCGAGGACTATCCGCTGTGGGACGGCGGCGGTGTGCCGGATGAGCTGGTCACGGAAATCGTCAAGCTCGAACGGGCAGGGGACATCGAGTGCTACTACGAAGTCATCACCCACGCCTACGAGCACAAGATTGGCGGTTATCCGTCGTTCTGTCAGTCGGGCGTGGACCCGGGCGACGGCTTTGAGTTCGTCTTCCAGGTCTCATCCGATGCCAAGATCAACCTCAACGTGATCGACAGCGGCAGCCTGATGTTCTTCAAGCACCGCGACAGCGGCGAGTGGACGATCTACTACGACTTCTATTGAGCTAGTGCGACTCGCCGTTGCGCGGCTTGTAGAACAGAAACTCGCTGGTCTCGGCTGTTCGGGCAAAGGTCTTCGACCAGTCGGGGCGCACATGGCGGTCGTGAAAGTACAGGGCCCCACCGGTGCGATCCGGCAGTTGTTTGTTAAGCGCCTTGCGCGCTATTTCCTTGGCCAGGGTGTAGCGCACCTCTTCCTGAACAGCGTCCGAGCGCCCATCGCACCACCAGGAGAACTGGCAGGCGCCTTTCTCCGAGCCCTGCTTGACCACGCCGCAGACCGAATCGGGAAAGCCCGCGTGGCCGACCCGGTTCATCACCACGTTGGCCACCGCCTCCATGTCGGCTGATTCGCCGCCCTTGGACTCCCAGTAGATGCTGCGCGCCAGGCAGGTGATGGCATCATCCAGCGCGGCTGCACCAGCCGGGTCGACGGCCTGGACTTCGGTCTTGGTGATGGCTTGGGATTTGGGCGCGGGTGGGGCATCGGGGTGGCTGGCAGCTTTTTGCTCCAGCACCTGGGCTTTTTCTTCGGCCACCTGGGCCTTGGAGTCGGCCGCCAATGTCAGGGCGCTGGAAAACGTCAGTACCAGGCAAGTTGCAATTGTTAGCAGGCGCATGCTCGAACCTTTGATTGGCCTGGGAGTGGAACTTCCCGTTACAGGATCGACCGCAAGGAACTCAAAACATTCCCGCTGTCAGACGACGGGCAACTTCGGGCATCATCTACGCAGTCCGTTCAAGGGAGATTTCCATGCGCGTCACTTCACCTGTTGCACCGCTGGCGTTGTTGTCGCTGGGCCTGGCGTTTAGCGTGACCGCCCAGGCCAGCGACGAGTCGCAGCTGATCGAGTCGATCAACGCCTACCGCAGCCAGGCCCAGCGTTGCGCAGGCCAGGGGTCGATGGAGCTGCCGCCGCTGGCCAGCGACCCGCGCCTGATGCTGCCGGCCAACAGCATGGGCGACCTGCGCGAGGCTTTGGCGCAAAACAGCTACCCGATGGTCAACGTCCAGGCCATCAGCCTGTCCGGGCCGCGCGATGCGCAGGCGGCGATGCAGGCGGTGCGCGAAAGCTTCTGCCAGGTGGTACTCGACCCGCAGTTCGTCGATGTCGGCGTCAGCCGCGAGGGCCGCGACTGGCGCATCGTGCTGGCGCGGCCGCTGCTGGCCGGGCGCCTGGGCGACTGGCAGGGCGAAGGGCAGAAGGTCCTGGAGATGATCAACACAGCGCGTAGCCAGGCCCGCCAGTGCGGCGGCCAAGCGTTCAATGCGACCACGGCGCTGGCCTGGAACACTACCCTGGCCGGCGCCGCCGAAAGCCACACGCGGGCCATGGCCAACAACAACTTCTTCGATCACAAGGACCGCGACGGTCGCACTCCGGGGGATCGCGCCGAGCTTGCCGGGTATACCGGCCAGCAGGTCGGCGAGAATATCGCCGCCGGCCAGGACACCCCGCGCAAGGTGGTCGATGGCTGGCTGGCCAGCCCCGGCCACTGCGCCAACCTGATGAACCCGCAGTTCAGCGAGCTGGGCGCAGCTTACGCGGTCGACCCCAAAAGCGACGCCGGGATCTACTGGACAGCGATGTTCGGCGCGCCGTAAACCGCCCTAGTGCTCAAGCCCGGCGCGCTTGAGCAACTGCTTGCAGCGCTCGGACAGGTGCACCACGCGCAGGTGCTTGCCGTTGTTGCTATAGCGCTCGCGCAGGGTCTTGAGCGCGGCGATCGCCGAGTAGTCGACAACGTTCAGGTGACGGCAGTCGAGGGTCACCTGGGCCGGGTCATTGGCCGGGTCGAACTGGTTGAGGAACGGCGTGGTCGAGGCGAAGAACAGGGTGCCGTGGACCTTGTACAGCTTGCTGCCGTCGCTTTCGTCGTGGCTGTCGGCATACAGCTCACGGGCCTGTTGCCAGGCAAAATTGAGCGCGGCGATGACGATGCCGCACAGCACCGCAGTGGCAAGGTCGGTAAACACCGTGACCAGGGTCACGGCGATGATCGCCAGCACATCGTTGACCGGCACCTTGTGCAGCACCCGCAACGACGCCCACGAGAAGGTCTGCTGGGCCACCACGAACATCACCCCGACCAGCGCTGCCAGCGGAATGCGCTCGATCAGCGGAGACAGGAACAGCACGAACATCAGGATCATCACCCCGGCAACCACTCCCGACAGCCGCCCTCGGCCGCCGGAGCTCAGGTTGATGGCGGTCTGGCCGATCATCGCGCAACCGCCCATGCCGCCGAACAGCCCGCTGGTCATGTTGGCCACGCCCAGGGCTACGCATTCGCGGTCGGGGTGGCCGCGGGTCTCGGTGATTTCATCGGTGAGGTTCAGGGTCAGCAGGGTTTCCAGCAGGCCGACCAGGGCCATGAGCAGTGCGTAGGGGGCGATGACCTGCAGGGTTTCGAGGTTCCACGGCACCTGCGGCCAGCTCCAGGCCGGCAGGCCGCCGGCGATGTGGGCAAGATCGCCGAGGGTGCGGGTCGGCAGGTCGAGCAGGTAGACGCCGGCACCGACGCCGAGAATGGCGATCAACGCCGGCGGCACGCTGCGGGTCAGGCGTGGCAGCAGATAGACAATGGCCATGGTCAGCGCCACCAGCCCCAGCATCAGGTACAGCGGTGCACCGCTGAGCCAGGCGCCATCGGCCTTGAAGTGCTCAAGCTGGGCCAGGGCAATGATGATCGCCAGGCCGTTGACGAAGCCGAGCATCACCGAATACGGCACCATGCGCACCAGCTTGCCCAGGCGCAGCAGGCCGAAGGCGGTCATGATCAGGCCGCCGAGCAGCACTGTCGCCAGCAGGTACTGCACGCCGTGGGTGACCACCAGGGCGACGATGACCACGGCCATGGACCCGGCCGCGCCGGAAATCATCCCCGGGCGCCCGCCGAGCAGGGCGGTCAGGGTGCAGATGATGAAGGCGCCATACAGGCCCATCAACGGGTTGAGGTGCGCCACCAGGGCGAAGGCGATGCACTCGGGCACCAGGGCGAAGGCTGTGGTGAGTCCTGCCAGGACATCGGCGCGTAGCGGGGTTGTTCTCATGACCTACCTGAAGAGCGGCCCGGCAGCGGGGTGCTGCCGGGGCAAAAAGCGCAGGATGCTACGTAATTTGCCGATCGCAAGCCAGCGCCCTGGCGAGGAATCCCGCCGTGTGGCTGTCCTTGCACGCCGCCACCTGCGCTGGCGGCCCGCTGACCACCACCTTGCCGCCGGCGCTACCGGCCCCGGGGCCGATATCGATCACCCAGTCGCTCTGTGCCACCACGCGCATGTCGTGCTCGACCACGATCACCGTGTGCCCGGCCTCGACCAGGCGCTGCAGTTGCACCAGCAAGCGGTCGATGTCCTGCGGGTGCAGGCCGGTGGTGGGTTCGTCCAGCACGTAGAGGGTGGCGCCGCGGGCCAGGCGTTGCAGCTCGGTGGCCAGCTTGATGCGCTGGGCTTCGCCGCCCGACAGCTCGGTGGCCGGCTGGCCCAGGCGCAAATAACCCAGGCCGATGTCCTGCAGCACCCGCAGGGCGCGGCTGATCGCTGGCTGTTCGGCAAAGCGCTGGCTGGCCTGGTCGACGGTCAGTTGCAGTACCTGGGCGATGTTCAAGTCTTGCCAGGTGATGGCCAGGGTCTGGGGGTTGTAGCGGTCGCCATGGCAGGTCGGGCAGGGCGCATAGACACTGGGCATGAACAATAGCTCGACGCTGACAAAGCCTTCGCCTTCGCAGGTCTCGCAGCGGCCCTTGGCGACGTTGAACGAGAACTGCCCGGCATCGAAACCTTGCGCCTGTGCATCGGGGGTTGCCGCAAACAGCTTGCGCACGTGATCGAACAGGCCGGTGTAGGTCGCCAGGTTCGAGCGCGGCGTGCGGCCGATGGGCTTCTGGTCCACCGGCACCAGGCGGCGGATATGCTCAAGGCCGGCGCTGATCCAGCCGTCGCTGGTTTGTTCGGGTTGGTCTTCCAGGCTCTGTTCTGCGACGTCCTCCTGGCTGCGGGCCTGGCCCAGGTGCTCGCCGAGCAGGTCGAGCAGCGCCTGGCTGACCAGGCTCGATTTGCCCGAGCCGGAAATCCCGGTGACCGCGCTGAAGCAGCCGAGCGGGAAGGCCACCGCCAGTTGCTCGAGGTTGTTGCGGGTAATGCCTTCAAGTTGCAGCCATGCCTGGGGCGTGCGCGGCGGGCGAACCTGGGGGGGATGTTCGTTGAACAGGTAAGTGCGGGTGCGCGAGGCCTGGACCTTGGCCAGGCCTGCCGGCGGGCCGCTGTACAGCACCTGGCCGCCGTGCTCGCCGGCGTCCGGGCCGACGTCCACCAGCCAGTCGGCGCGGCGCATGGTGTCCAGGTCATGCTCGACCACATACACCGAGTTGCCCGCCTGCTTGAGCCGCTGCAAGGCCGTGAACAGCGCTTCGCTATCAGCCGGATGCAGCCCGGCCGAGGGCTCGTCGAGCACGTAGATCACCCCGAACAGCTGCGAGTTGAGCTGGGTGGCCAGGCGCAGGCGTTGCAGCTCGCCCGACGACAAGGTCGGTGTGCTGCGTTCCAGGTCCAGGTAACCCAGGCCCAGGTCGATCAGGGTGCTGATGCGCTCCAGCAACTCGGCGGCGATGCGCTGCGCGGCCAGGCGTTTTTCCACCGACAGGTTGGGCGTGTGGCGCACATCCGCACCGCCTTCATGGGGGTTGTCGCCGCGGGCGGCGCGTTGCTCGCGGGCCTGTCGGGTTTGCGCGTGGCTGAGCACAGCGCCGGCTTCTTCAGGCTGCTTGAGGTAATCGGTATTGGCGACGGTCTTGAGCAGTTCGGCCAGGTCAAGCAGTGGCAGGCGCGACAGCTCAGTAATGTCCTTGCCGGCAAAGGTCACCGTCAGCGCCTCGGCTTTCAGACGCTTGCCGGCGCAGGCCGGGCAGGGGCTGGCGCGCATGAAGGCGGACACGCGCTTGCGCATCAGCGCACTTTGCGAATGGGTGAAGGTGTGCAGCACATAGCGCCGGGCACCGCTGAAGGTGCCCTGGTAGCTGGGTTCGAGTTTGCGCTTGAGCGCCTGGCGGGTTTGCGCCGGGGTCAGGCCGGCGTACACCGGCACCGTCGGGGTTTCTTCGGTGAAGAGAATCCAGTCGCGCTGCGCCTGGGGCAGGTCGCGCCAGGGGATGTCGACGTCATAGCCGAGGGTCACGAGGATATCGCGCAGGTTCTGCCCCTGCCAGGCCATGGGCCAGGACGCCACCGCCCGTTCGCGGATGCTCAGCGACGGGTCGGGCACCATCGACGCCTCGCTGACATCGAACACCCGGCCCAGGCCATGGCATTCGGCGCAGGCGCCTTGCGGGGTATTGGCCGAGAAGTCTTCGGCGAACAGCATCGGCTGCTCGGCCGGGTAGCTGCCGGCGCGCGAGTAGAGCATGCGGATCAGGCTCGACAGGGTGGTGACGCTGCCGACCGACGAGCGCGCGCTGGGCGTGCCGCGTTGCTGCTGCAGGGCCACCGCCGGCGGCAGGCCTTCGATGGAATCCACTGCCGGCACCCCGACCTGATCGATCAAGCGCCGCGCGTAGGGCGCCACCGATTCGAAATAGCGGCGCTGGGCTTCGGCATACAAGGTGGAGAACGCCAGCGACGACTTGCCCGAGCCCGACACCCCGGTGAACACCACCAGCGCGTCGCGGGGAATGTCGACGTCGACATTCTTCAGGTTGTGCTCACGGGCGCCGCGCACCCGCACACAACCGGCGGGGTTGGCACTGACTACTGGTTTTGCACACATGACGATATTCTTCCCTGCTGAGCGATCCGCGTAAGTGGCAGACCGCTGAGCATGGCGCCAGTGCCGTCGATTTTCAAACAAATGAGGGGCCGCTGCGCGCTCCATCGCCGGCAAGGCTGGCTTCCACAATAGTCCTGTGTGCACCAGACCTGTGGGAACTGGCCTAGCAGCCCCGTTACTCAGCCCATCGCCGCCAGCATCAGTTCCAGGTTCTGCACCGCCGCCCCCGACGCACCCTTGCCGAGGTTGTCGAACACTGCCGTCAGCAGTATCTGGCCATGCTCCTCGTTGGCAAACACCGCCAGGCGCAGGTCGTTGCTGTCGTTGACTGCTTGCGGGTCCAGTTGTACTGCCGAGGCGCCCAACTGCAGCGGCGCCACCTGTACATACCGGGCGCCGTGGTAATGCTCGGCCAGGCACGCCTGCAACCGCGCGGCGCTCACGCCCGCCGGCAGCAACCGGGTCTGCAGGGCGATGGTCAGGACGATGCCCTGGCGGTAGCTGCCATAGCTGGGCACAAACACCGGCCGCTGCGACAAACCGGCATGCTGCTGGATCTCCGGCACATGCTTGTGGTCCAGGTGCAAGCCATACACCAGCACACCCTGGGCCGTGTGTGCATCGGGCCCTTCATGACGTTCGACCGCCGCCCGGCCGCCACCGGAATAGCCCGACACCGCGTTCACCGTCAGCGGATAGTCCGCTGGCACCAGGCCTGCGCCAATCAATGGCCGCAACAAGGCAATGGCGCCGGTCGGGTAGCAGCCTGGGTTGCTGACCCGCTTGGCCTGGGCAATGCGCTCGGCCTGCTCTTCATCCAGCTCCGGCAAGCCATACACCCAACCCGGGGTGGTGCGGTGCGCGGAGCTGGCGTCGATCACCCGCACCTGCGGGTTGACGATGGCCGCCACCGCTTCACGGGCGGCGTCATCGGGCAGGCACAGGATCGCCACGTCGGCACTGTTGATGGCTTCGGCGCGCAGGTGCAGGTTCTTGCGCTCGCCCGCCGGCAGGGTCAGCAGGCGCAGGTCGTTGCGAGCGTTGAGGCGGGCGTGGATCTGCAGGCCGGTGGTGCCTTGGTCGCCGTCGATAAAAACCAGGGGCTGGTGCATGGGGGCTCTCGTGCATAGGTGACAAATGTGCAGCCATCTTCACCTGCGGCTGGACGAAAGAAAATTTGAATATCATGATGCTCAACTTCATCTTTTCTGAACGATACAACCATGCGCGAGATCAGCCTCGACCGTCTGCGTACCCTGGTGGTGATCGCTGACCTCGGCTCCTTTGCCCAGGCGGCGCGGGCGCTCAACCTGGCGCCGCCGACGGTCAGCCTGCACATTGCCGACCTCGAGGCGCGCATCGGTGCGCCGCTGCTGTCGCGCAAGCGCGGGCAGATCCGCCCCACGGCCATCGGTGAAACCCTGCTCGAACGCGCCCGGCGCCTGCTGGCCGATGCCGAACAGGCGCTGGATGATGTGCAGCGACAGGTCAAGGGCCTGGCCGGGCGGGTACGCCTGGGCGCTTCCACCGGTGCCATCGCCCATTTGCTGCCGCAGGCGCTGGATATCCTCGGCGTGCAGCACCCTGGCATCGATGTGCAGGTGCAGGTGCTGACCTCCAGCGAGTCGCTGGCGCGCCTGCACGACGGCAGCCTCGACATCGGCCTGGTGGCGCTGCCGCAGGCGGCGATCAAGGGCCTGCAGATCCGCCCGTGGCGACGCGATCCGATCATGGCCTTCATCCCCGCCAGCTGGTCGCCACCGGCGCGGATCAGCCCGGCGTGGCTGGCCAGCCGGGCGCTGATCCTCAACGACAGCAGTACCCAGTTGTCGCGGGTGACCAGCGAATGGTTTGCCAGCGCCGGCCTGCAGCCGCCGGCGCGTATCCAGCTCAACTACAACGACGCGGTGAAAAGTCTGGTGGCCGCGGGCTATGGCGCGACCTTGCTGCCCCATGAGTCGGCAGCGCCGGAGCATGATCCGCGGATCTGCATGCGCCCGCTGCGCCCGGGCCTGTGGCGGCACCTGGGTATCGCCTGGCGCCAGGGCGAGGTGGAGCAGGGCACCCGCTTCGTGTTGCAGGTGCTGATGAGCCAGGGCGCGAAAAGCTAGACCAGCCGCAGCCCGCGGCCACCCTCAAGCCACGGCCCCTCACCCAGGCGTTCGCAGGCCAGGGCCCGGGCTTTGCGGCTGAGCTGATCGAGATGGCGGTCGCGCTGTTTCTCGGCATCGACCATCGCCCGCTTGCCATGTTGCTTGAGCAGGTAGCTGTGGATCTGCTGCACCTCCAGGGTGCGGTAGATCGGCGCTACGTCGAGCACCGCCGCCATGCCGGCGCTGGGCTCGGCGTGGGTGTTCATCAACACCTGCGGGCCGCGCGCGCCGGTGACCTGAAAGCCCAGGGCCTCGAACACCGGCACCTTGCTGGCGACGCAGCCGAGCTCGGCCTGCGGGTAGCGCGCGGTCATCTGTGCCAGCATGGCCCGGGCAATCCCCTGGCGGCGGTGGCTGGCGTGTACGGCCAGGTAGGCCACAGAACAGGCCTGCGGGTCATCCTTGAGCGGCAGGTACAGCAAAAAGCCCACCACCTGCTCCGGGTCGTCGAGGTCCAGGGCCACGATCAGTTCGACCGGGATGCCGCGCGAACCGTCTATGGCCTGCAGGTACAGGTGCACTTCGAAGCCGATGCCGTACTGGTACAGGCTGTACAGCGGGTTGCTCGGCGCCAGGGCGACGCTGCTGATGTCGGTCAGGTAGTCGACCACCATCTGCAGGATCTGGCTTTTGATCGGCTCGGCGGGCGGCGCGACGAAGTGGTGGAGGGCGGGCATCGGCAGGGGTGACTCCAGGCAAAAACGGCAATGGCGCGATTCTACCGCGCCGGCCTGCCATCCGTCCCTTTGCCGCGCAGATGATCTGAACTTCAGTTGCGGCGCACCGCTCCCTTGCATAGAGGGCACTTCTCGCCCGACTGCCGAAGGCTGCCGCCATGACCGTGATGACCGCCGCACCCGTGCTTGACCCGCATGTCATCGATAGCCGAGCAGGCCATGCAGCGCGTTATCACGCCCTGTTGCAGGGCGAGCTGAGCGACAGCGCCGCCTGGCTCGGCGAGCAACTGCAACAGGCAGAGGCCTTGCCCGATGAACTGCCGGCCAACCCCGTCGAACTTGGCCAATGGACTGCCGAGCGCGCTGCTGCCGTGGCCGGGCAATACGCCCAGTACCTGGCCGAGCGCAAAGCCGGCGCTGCCCGGCGTTACTTCAGCAACCGCGCCCATGCGCTGTATTTTCTCCAGCACGTCGCCCCGACCAAGGCGGTGGATGGTGCCTGGCTGTTCGGCATGCTCCGGCACTGGGCCGACCCGCGCTACCACGGCCTGATCCGCATCTACCTGGAAGAGCTCGGTGATGGCGACCCGGCCTGCAACCATGTGCTGATCTACCGGCGCCTGCTCAGCGAACTGGGCTGCCATGAGCAGCTGCCGCTGGGCGAAAACCGCTACCTGCAAGGTGCGCTGCAACTGGCGCTGGGCTTTAACACCGAGGCGTTCCTGCCCGAAGTGATCGGCTACAACCTGGGCTATGAGCAACTGCCCCTGCATTTGCTGATCAGCGCTTACGAGCTGGACGAGCTGGGCATCGACCCGCAGTACTTTCGCCTGCACGTGACCATCGACAATGCCAGCAGCGGCCACGCCTGCAAGGCGGTGCAGGCACTGATGCAACTGTGGCCGGCGCAGGGTGCCAGCGAGTTCTATCGGCGGGTGGCGCGAGGCTATCGGCTCAACGACCTGGGCCCGGGCTCAGCGACAATCATTGCCGAGTTTGACCTCGAAGCCGAGCTGCTGGTCGCCTTCGAGCGCAAGCGCAGTTTTGGCCAGCACATGCATTCCGATTACTGCCGTATCGAAGGACGCACGGTCAACCAGTGGCTGGCCGAGCCCGGCAGCATTGCGGGGTTTCTCGCCGCCCTGCAGGAAAAGGGCTGGATCAAACGCGGCCAGGACCCGGCCGACAGCCGTTTCTGGCAACTGATCGACGGCCCGGCAGCAGCGATGTTCGGCGTCTTCAGCCCCTATGAAAAACAGCTGCTGCATGACTGGATCGCGCTCAGCTGGCAGCCGCGCCGCCCTCGTCACGGGCCGGCCAAGGCCGAGGTGTCGATGCACGACGAGGCGCTGGTGAGCGCGCTTGAGCGCGAGCTCCATGACCTGCCGCCGCAGGCGCGGATCGCCTACCTGATCAGCGAAATGGCCGGGGCTCGTCACGCCTTGCCTCAGGGCCTGGCGGCGACGCGCAAATATGCGCAGATGACCGGGCTTAAATCTTAGTGGGAGGCTGACCATGCAATTGACCGAGGCGCAACGCCAGGCCGATCAGGCCCTGCTGCAACTGGGGCGGCGATTGTTGGCCGATGGCTATCGCTTTACCAGCGTCACGCCCTTGACCCAGTGGCGCAATAACCAGCGCGAGGGTGCAGAACACTCTCATACCCTGCGCGATATTTTCGGCTGGAACCGGCCCTTTGCGCCCGCGCTGTTGTCAGCGGACGAGCTGGCGCAGCTGCAACGGGCGCAGATCCTCGACGAGCATGAACAGCAACTGCGCAGCCGGGTACGCTGGTCGAGCCTGCATGATCTGCTGTTCGTTCACTCCGGTTTTCCCACCGACAGTACGGACGCGGTGTTCTTCGGCCCGGACAGCTACCGCTTCGCCCAATTGATCGAAGCGCACCTGCAGCAAAGTTTCGCCAGCATCAACCACGCCGTGGATATCGGTTGCGGTGCCGGGGTCGGCGCGGTGCTGATCGCCCGTGCCCGCCGGCATGCGCAGGTCAGCGCCGTGGACATCAACCCGCAGGCCCTGCGCCTGACCGCTATCAACGTCGCCCTGGCGGAGCTGGCCAACGTCTCGGTCGAGCACAGCGATGTGCTCCAGGGCATCAGCGGCAGATTCGACCTGATTGTCGCCAACCCGCCGTACATGCTCGACGCCAGTGAGCGCGCCTATCGGCATGGTGGCGGCGCCCTGGGCGCCGGGCTGTCGTTGCGGATCGTTGAACAAGCACTGCCACGCCTGGCGCCGGGCGGCACCTTGCTACTGTACACCGGGGTGGCCATGGTTGATGGTCGCGACCCGTTCCTGGCAGCTTTGCAAGCGCCTTTGGCGTCCGCCGACTGGGCCTGGCATTACCATGAACTGGACCCCGACGTGTTCGGCGAACAACTGCTCGAGCCCGGTTACCAGCAGGTCGAACGCATCGCTGCGGTGGCCTTGAGCGTTACACGTCGATGAACAGCCCTTGCGGCTTTGGCATCGAGGAAGAATACCTGCTGGTCGAGCTCGCCAGCGGGCGCATGCTCGCCGCGCCGTCGGCGGCGCAGATCGACCTGTGCCGCCAGGTACTTGGTGCACACTTTGCCCAGGAGATGTTCAAGGGCCAGATCGAGGTGGCATCTCCGGTGTTCAGCAGCTTGGCCCAGGCGCGGGAATTTCTCGCCGGCAGTCGCACGCAACTGGCACAGGTACTGGCCGAAGAAGGCATCGGCCTGTTGAGCGCCGGCAGTCACCCCATGGGCGGCTGGCGCAAGCAGCAGCCTGCTGACGACGAACACTTTCGCCAGTTGTTCGACGACTACCAGCAGGTGGCCCGGCGCAGCCTGTTGTGCGGCCTGCATGTGCACGTCGGGGTACCGCCCGGACACGACCGCATCCAGCTGATCAACCAGTTGCTACCCTGGTTGCCGCTGGTGTTGCTGCTCAGTACTTCATCGCCGTTCTGGGAAGGCCAGCCGACCGGCTACATGAGCTATCGCCAGGTGGCCTGCGGGGAATGGCCGCACATGGGCCTGCCGGAGCGCTTGAATGACTGGCAGGCCTTCGAGCGCTACCTGGCCCTGCTGCGGCGCACCGGGTCGTTGCGCGAAGGGTTTGACTGCTGGTGGGCGATCCGCCCGTCGCGGCGTTTCCCCACGGTGGAGCTGCGCATCGCCGATGCCTGCCCGAACCTTGACGATGCATTGTGCATTGCCGGGTTGTTCCGCTGTATGGTCGAGCATTATCTGGCGCAACCACGTACCACCGTGCACCTGAGCCGCGAAGCCCACTGGATTGCCCAGGAGAACTACTGGCGGGCCATGCGCCATGGCCGCCATGGGCAGTTCATTTGCCTGGAGGACGAAGGGCAGGGCAGCGCCGGGCAGTGGCTGGCGCGGGCGCAAGCGCTGTTTGCCGATGCTGCGCAGGGGGTTGACGTTGATCGCAGCTTTGCCCGGGCGCAGGTGATTGTTGCCCAGGGGAGCAGTGCCGACCGGCAATTGGCGATGGCGCAGCAGGGGATGTTGGCGGTGGTGCAGGGGTTGTTGCAAGAGGTCAAATCGTGTTGACGCCATCGCGGCTCAAGTCGAGGCGTCGCACCGCCGCTCGGCCGTTCATTTTGCTCTACCCCCACGCCCGGCATGTGCCGCTGCGGGTGCGGGCCTTTATTGATTTCCTGATTCAAGATGCCGCTGGCTGAAACGCTAGCCCTTGGCTTTTTTCAGGCTTTTCATCCGCTGCTTGGCGCGCTGCACGGCAGCCATTTTTTCCGGGCGTTTCATGCGCTTCCATTTGCGGATGTCGTCCTTGCTGCGGCCGCAGCTCAGGCACAGGTCGCCGCTCAACTGGCACACGGCGATGCAGGGGTTTTCGATGTCCTTGGCCATGTGTCAGCCGCGCTGTTCGATGTCGAACTGCACGTGAGGTGCGAGCGGATGCAATTCGACGTCGGCTTCTTGCAAAGCCAAAGCCGTCAGCTCGATCATCCGCTCACCTTGTCCGCTGGCCAGGGCGTGTTCCTTGGCAGCCCGGGTTTCGAAAACCCAGATCACCTGCAAACTGGAAGGGAAGCGTGTGTAATCGACCAGGTGGGTGAGCCAGGCAAAACCGACGATTTCGGCCTTGGCGGTCTCGCAGGCTTCGGTCAGGGTGGCGACCAGACGGCGGTCAAGCTGCGCCTGTTGGCGTTTGCTCAGTGGCATGGCGGTAAGGGTCTTTGCGGGAGGAGAGGCGATCATACGCTATCTGAGCGCGCCACCCGGAACTGGGCGCAGCGGTGCCGGGTCTTGCGCCAATCCTGTGGGAGCGGGCTTGCCCCGCGATCGAGCGCGAAGCGGTCGTGGTTCAGGCACGCTCCTACACCGGTGGCTGCGGGGCTTACTGAACGTTGTGCAGCTTGACCACATCACCCGAGACACGGGTGGTGTAGCCGGTCAGTACCCAGGCCCAGAACCAGTTTTCCTGGACCTGGGTGTTGATCATCGCGTCGCCGCCCTTGGCCTTGATCGCGGCATTCTGGGCGCGCACGAAGCGGCTGTTCTGACGCACTGGAATGACGCCCAGTACCAGCAGACCGGTGGCGCTGGCTTCGCTGTGGCCGATCACGGTGTACTGGTCGGCGTTGTAGTGCTGGGTTTTCATCGGGGTGCCGGTGCAACCTGCCAGGGCCAGGACGAACAGGCCGCAGGCGACAACTTTGCTCAGGTTTTTCACTGCATAACTCCATGACAATTGGCCCGGGATCCATCTCTCGAGCGGCGCATACTTTACCGGATCAGCCAGGATCACGCTCGTCTGCTGGCGCGCGGCCTACCGCTACCCGGCGTAAAATACTGGGTTGCGACCCTCCCGCGGAGCAGCACCCATGAAAATCGTCGTGATCGGTGGTACCGGCCTGATCGGCACCCAGTTGTGCAACAACCTGCGCGCCAACGGCCACAAGGTGCTCGCCGCCTCGCCCAAGACTGGCGTCGATACCCTCACCGGCGAAGGCCTGGAGCAAGCGCTGCAGGGCACCGATGTAGTGGTCGATGTGGCCAACTCGCCGTCCTTTGACGACGCTGCCGTGCTGGCGTTTTTCCAGAGCTCCGGGCGCAACCTGCTGGCCGCCGAGCAAAAGGCCGAGGTCCGGCACCACATCGCCCTCTCGGTGGTGGGCACCGAGCGCATGCAGGACAGTGGCTACTTTCGCGCCAAGCTGGCCCAGGAAGAGCTGATCAAGGCCTCAGGCAGGCCCTATACCATCCTGCGCGCTACGCAATTTTTCGAGTTCATGGGCGCCATCGCTTATTCCGGTGCCGACGGCAACCGCGTGCGCCTGACCAACGCCGCGTTGCAGCCGGTGGCCTCATCCGACGTGGCCCTGGCCCTGGCCAACCTTGCCGAGCAGGCGCCGGCCAACCGCACTCTCGAAATCGCCGGCCCTGATCGCCTGCCGCTGGCTGATTTCGTGCACAGCTACCTGCAGCACAATCAAGATGCCCGCGAGGTGATAGCCGACCCCGAGGCCACCTATTTCGGGGCGCCGATCGACGACCGTTCACTGACCCCGGATGAAGGTGCGATCCTTGGCTCGCTGCACTTTCAGACCTGGTTGAAAACCACCGCCGTGCAACGCTGAGCCGTTGCACAGGGACCTGACTTCTTTACCCGCGCCACACCGGCCACAGGTCGCTGCCCAGCGCCCAATGCCCTCGCCCGGGCAGCAGGCGCACACCACCGACCCAGCGCTCGGGGGCCTGCTGCTCAAGCCAGTTGGCCTGGCCCGCCAGCACCTGCTCGCCCAGCGGGGTGAGGCTCAGGGGCCGGCGCGGCCAGTCCAGCTCAGCCTGCGCCTGGATGAGCAGCGGCGTCGGCGAATCGATCAGCGGGCGCAGCAAGGCATGGAACATCATGTCGCCCAGGTAGGGCAGCGGCTCGCGCTTGCCCATCAGTTCGGCAAACACCCGGCCGAACGGCACCTCGCCGAACTCGTTGATGATCTGCAGCGCCAGGCGTTCGCTCAGCGACAGACCGTCGTCCACGCCCGGCAGTTCCTGCAACTGGCGTAGCAGCGCCGGGGCGAGCAAGGGCAGGGCCAGGTCCTGGCGATGGGCCAACTGTGCCCAGGCCAGTGGCGAGGGGGCGCAATACGCTGCCCAGGCCTCGCGCGCCAGTTGCAGCATGGGCCCATCCACTGCCCGGCGCTGCGGCCACAACCAGGCCAATACGTCCGGGGCCAACTGGCCGATGCCGATAAACCGCTCGACCCCGGGCATTCTGTCAATCTCGATCAGCTCCAGGCGCTGCGGCGGCTTGGCCAAGCCGGCCAGCACGCGGATCAAAAACAGCTGGTCATAGGCATCCGCCTCGCACCAGAGCACCGCGCTGGGGCAGCCGTCGAGGCGGGCCAGGTGGGCGTATTCGGTGTCCATCTTGCGCTGTACTTCGGCGAGCTCCAGGCCATAGGCCTGGCTGATGTAGTCGCTGCGCAGGGCGCGGTAAGGCGCTGTCGGCACGTCACGCACCGGGCCCATCACCAGCGGGTCGCTGAGCATCTGAAAGGCGCCGGTAAAGCCGGCCAGGCGCAGGCTGTGGCTGATGTCGTTGCCGCAGCGCCAATGCTGGGTGGCGGCTTCGTCATCGGCAATAAATTGCGGGTGGCGGGCGGCAAAGTCGATAGCGTCGATATGCGCCTTGAGCTTGGGCCAGCTGGCAAAGCCCAGATCGCGGGCAATCAGCCACTGGGCATCGGCCAGGCGCGGTGAGGCAGGGCCGAGTAGCGCCAGTTGCTCGGGCGCGGTACCGCTGCGCAGGCGCTGCAGTAGCTCCTTGGCGCGCTTGCGTTGTTGTTCAAGATTGATGCGCCCGTCATGGGACGGCGACGACAGTCGAGCAGGCATACGAACTCCTTGTGCGAGCCTTGTCCGCTGTCAGGCCGGGAGTCGTAGACAAAAATGTGGGGTGTACAGCCTGGGCGCAGCCCTTCCCGCGGACGGGTGGCGCGGTTGACGCCGGTTGCGACTATAGGCCCGGCGCCCGGCAAAAGGCAATCGTCAGCTCCAGGCGCGCGGCCAGCACTCCTGCAGCAAGTCGCTGAACACCTTCAGGCGCGGCGAGTGCTGGCGCGACGGCGGGTAGACCAATGCCAGTTCACGCCAGCGCCCGGAAAACGGCTCCAGCACCGGCACCAGACGGCCGTCGGCCAGGGCCTGGCGGGCGACGAAATCCATCACCTGGACAATGCCGAAACCCTGCAGCGCGGCATCGATCAGCGGGTCGCCGACATCGAACAGCAGCTGCCCGCTGACCTGCACGTCGACACGCTTGCCGTCCCGGACGAACTGCCAGTCGACGCGGCGCCCGAGGTAGGGGTTATGCACCACCAGGCAGTTGTGCCGGGCCAGGTCTTCGAGGCTTTGCGGCATGCCGTGGCGGGCCAGGTAGGCGGGGGAGGCGACGGTCACCCAGTGCATCGGTGCCAGCGGCCGGGCCACCAGGCGCACATCGCTGAGCGGGCCGATGCGCAGCGCGGCGTCGAAGCCTTCTTCGGCGAGGTCGACCAGGCGATCGGTCATGGTCGCATCCACCACCAGTTGCGGATGGCGTTGGGTCAGTTCACCCAGCAGCGGCAGGATGACAATGCGGCCAAAGGCCGAGGGCAGGCTCAGGCGCAGGGTGCCGCTGGGTTCGCAGCGGCGGTCGAGCAGCAGTTGCTCGGCTTCCTCGAAGCCGGCCAGCAAGGGGGCGCAACGCTCGCGCAGTAGCAGGCCGTCGGCGCTCAGGCTGACGCTGCGGGTGTTGCGGTGCAGCAGCTTGACCCCCAGTTGCTCTTCCAGACGGCGGATTGCCCGCGACAAGCCTGACTGGGTCAAGCCGGTGCTGGCGGCTGCGGCGGTAAAACTGCGCAGCTCGGCGACCTTGAGCAGCAGGGCAACGGTGTTCAGATCCATGATTAAAGTCATTACTGAAAGAACTGGCAGCGTATTTATCATGCCTGGCGCATGAAAGACACTGGCGCCTTCTTGCCAAGGATGCCCCGCATGTCGACTCCCACCCCGCGCCACCCTGCATTGATGCTGCTGTTGCTGGCGTGCGCCCAACTGATCATTGCCCTGGACTACACCATTGTTTTCGTCGCCTTGCCGACCATTGGCGAGCACCTGGCCATCGGCCCGCGCCAGTTGCAATGGATCATCAGCGCCTTCGGCGTGGCCTTTGGCGGCTGCCTGCTGCTTGGCGGACGCGCCGCCGACCTGCTCGGCCGCAGGCGCCTGTATCGGCTTGGCCAGGGCTTGTTCGCCATCGCCTCGCTGGCCGGCGGTCTGACCCATCAGGCCGAGATCCTGGTGCTGGCGCGGGCGCTGCAGGGTGTGGCGGGTGCCTTGCTGTTCCCCGCGACCCTGGCGCTGATCAACAGCCAGTACGCCGAAGGTGCGCCGCGCACCCGCGCCCTGGCGATCTGGAGCGCCGCCTCGGCCGCGGGCCTGGCCCTCGGCGCCTTGCTCGGCGGCATCCTCACCCAGTGGCTGGGCTGGCAGGCGGTATTTCTGGTCAACGTGCCGCTGGCGGGGGCTTGCGCCTGGGCCGCCGGCTACTGGATTCCGATCGACCCGCCACGGGCCCAGGGGCGCTCGTTTGATCTGGCCGGTGCCCTGACCATCACCCTCGGCGGCAGCCTGCTGGTGCTGGCGCTGATCGAAGGGCCGAGCTGGGGCTGGCAACGGCCGCTGTTCTGGACCGTGCTGGCGGCCGCACTCATCTGCCTGGCGGTGTTTGTGGTGATCGAAAGCCGCAGCCGCGACCCGTTGATGCCGCTGCGCCTGCTGCGCACCCCGGGCCTGCGCGCGGCCATGGGCCTGACCGCAGTGTTCATGGCCAGCTTCAGCGTGCAGTACTACTTCCTGGCCTTGTACTTCCAGCAGGTCTACGGCTACAGCGTGCTTGCCAGCGGCCTGGCGTTTTTGCCGGCGACCCTGGTGTGCACCCTGGGCATCGGCATTGCCGAACGGGCGCTGGCCCGCCTGGGTTTGCGCAGCACCTTGATTATCGGCTTACTGGCCGGCGGCCTGGGTATCCTCTGGCTCGGCTGGATGTTGCCCGGGGATGGCGCTTTTGCCCGCCTGCTGGCGCCGATTGCCTTGCTCAGCATCGGCCAGGGCATGACCTGGACGGCCATGTGGGTGTGCGCCGGGCAGGGAGTTGCGGCGGCCGAGCAGGGCGTGGCGTCAGGGATGGCGTCTACCGTCCAGCAGATTGGCGGGGCGTTGGGCCTGGCGCTGCTGGTGGGGTTGGCCAACCAGGGGCTCGACGGCTTGAGCGGAGCTGCCTGGCAGCAAGGCTACGCGCTGGGCTTGCAGCGTGCAGTACTGGTCAGCGGCGGGATCGCGCTATTGGGTGTGCTGATCGCCCTGGCGTTGCCTGGCAAGGTTCGCAGCACTTCAACAGAGGCTCAAGGCTGTTAGCCGGCTTTGACACACGGCACACTGGTGTCCCGACCCTGACTCAAGGAACGAGCCGATGCCCCTGCACATTCGCCCCGCCACGCCCGCCGACGCCAGCGCCATCAGCGCGGTGATCATCCAGTCCTTGCAGCAGACCAACGCCGCCGATTATTCGGCGGCGCTGATCGCCCAGGTCGAGCAGAGCTTTACTGCAGAGCGAATACTGGCCTTGCTTGAGCAGCGCCAGGTGCTGGTGGCGCTGCTCGACCAGCAGTTGGTTGCCACTGCCAGCCTGCACGGCAATGTGCTGCGCAGCGTGTTTGTGGCGCCAGGGGTGCAGGGCACCGGCGTGGGTCGCGCGCTGATGCAGGCGCTTGAAAACCTGGCCCGGCAAGCGGGGCAGATGGTGCTGCGGGTGCCGTCATCAATCACTGCAGAGGGGTTTTATGCCCGGCTCGGCTACGCCAAAGTCCGCGAGGTGATGGAGGGGGAGGAGCGGATCATCGTCATGGAGCGCGTTATAGGTCATTGAAATTCATGGCGCAATAGCGGTACTCGCCGCCGTTTGCACCCCTCTTTGCGCGCGGGGTACCTGGCATTTATGTCAGGTGACGCTGTTGTTCTCGATCGATAGCATCAACGGGGCCGAGGTGTTTGGTTGCAGGCAGTCAGCGAAGGTTTCAGGCACCGGGCAACAACCACCCTGTAAATCGAATTTGTGCAGGAGCACAAGCTGATGAATACATCCAGAAAAGCAGTGTTGGTCTGCGGGTTGATCTTGATGGCGTCGCCGCTGGCAGGCTGGGCCGAGACTGAAAAGTACATTTGTGAATACAGCAAGATGGAGGACAACCAGAAAAAGGATTTTGGATACGACTCTTATAAAGCATCCAGTGTCCAGGATGCCGAGAAGCAATCGCGGGCGGATCCATCCAACAAGGAAAAACAATCTGAAGACATCAAGCTTGAATGCAAGGTGTACGAAGAAGAGTAAGTGCCGTACCCACGCCGTACCCACGCCGGCTTTCAACGAAGGCGTTGTGGGCGCGGCGCTTTTGGAGGCGGTCAGCTCTGTCAAGCGTATGTTGTAACTGGTCGCTATCAATTCGCGATCAGCCTGCGCTGGTTGACCCTGAGATCGATACATGAAGCTGATCGCCACCTGCCTGCACGCAATACTCGCCAGCGCGTGCAGCGTTGGCAACAGGCGCTGGAGCAGATGCGGGCTGACGGTCGGTTGCAGCAGCGCTGGCCGAGTGACCTGGCGACGCCGCCGACACCACGATAATCATTACCCGAGCCTGACAGATGCCCTGCCCCTAACCGTCAGGGCGTTTCGTCGTTGTCGCTGATATCATTTGACATATTTGATTTGTGATCACATATTCGTATCACAAGAACGACAACACAGGCTTTTTTCCATGACCGACCGTCCCGTCCTGTTGCCGGCCCTGCGCCAGGTGTCCCGCGATACCCTGCAAGACCAGGTCTACCGGCAGATCCGCGAAGCGCTGATGAGCGGGCGTTTTCAGCCCGGGCAGAAGCTGACCATCCGTGGCCTGGCCGAAGCGCTGGGTTCCAGCCCCATGCCGGTACGTGAAGCACTGCAGCGCCTGAGCGCCGAAAATGCCTTTGAAGTCACCGAAACCTCGCGCCTGCGGGTACGGGTGATGACCACTGAACGCCTGCGCGAAATCCGCGATGCGCGGGTGGCCCTCGAAGGCTTGCTGGCCGAGAAGGCCGTGGCCCATCTGGGCGATGCCGACCTGGCTGAAATCACCGAGCTCTGCGTGCAGATGCAGGCCGCCGCCGACAAGGTCGACGTGCCGGCTTACCTGTGGGGCAACTTTGCCTTTCACCGACGCATTTATGCCGTGGCCCAGGCTGAACTGACCGTCGCCGCGGTGGAGAATTTCTGGCTGCATATGGGCCCGTGCTTTGCCCTGGTCGCCCCGGACAAAGCCCACCTGCAGCGCTCGATGCAAGCCCACGACCGCATCGTCGCTGCCCTGGCCGACCGCGATGCGGCGGCGGCGCGGGCGGCGGTGACCGACGACATCATGCAGGCCGCCGACTCCCTGGCGCGCCTGCTGGTCAACAACGACCGCGCGCGGTCTGTTTCTGGAGTGAAAAAAGCATGAGCGTTCTCAAGCGTCTGACGCCGTATCCGGGCCTGCGGGTGTTGATTTCCGGCGGCGCCGCCGGTATCGGTGAAGTGCTGGCGGCGGCCTATATCGAAGCCGGGGCCCGGGTGCATGTCTGTGATGTCAGCGAGGCGGCCCTGGCGGCGTTTCGCGACCGTTACCCAGGCAGCGTCGCCACCCGCGCCGACGTCGGCGATGCGGCGCAGATAGAGCCGCTGTTCAAGGTTCAGCGCGAGCAGTTCGGCGGCCTCGATGTGCTGGTCAACAACGCCGGCATCGCCGGGCCTACCGCCGGTATCGACGCCATCAGCGACGACGACTGGCAGCGCACCATCGACATCAACCTGACCGCGCAATACCGCTTCGCCCACCACGCAGTGCCGCTGCTCAAGGACTCGCCCAACGCCCACCTGCTGCACATCGCCTCGGTGGCCGGGCGCCTCGGTTACGCCTGGCGCACGCCGTATGCGGCGACCAAATGGGCCATCGTCGGCCTGATGAAATCCCTGGCTTCGGAGCTTGGCGACAGCGATATCCGCGTCAATGCCTTGCTGCCCGGCATCGTCGAAGGGCCGCGCATGGACGGGGTGATTCGCGCCCGTGCCGCGCAAGTGGGGGTATCCGAGGCGCTGATGCGCGAGGAGTACCTGAAGAAGATTTCCCTCAAGCGCATGGTCACTGCCGAAGACGTCGCCGCCACCGCCTTGTTCCTCTGCTCGCCAGCTGCCCGCAACATCACCGGGCAAGCCATCAGCGTCGATGGCAACGTCGAATACCTCTGAGCTGTACCTGCGCTTTTACCGCACTGCTTTCTCGCCAAGAATAAAAACGGAGAACACGCATGTCCAAGAAACGCCCGGTCATCATCACCTGCGCCGTCACCGGTGCCATCCATACGCCGTCGATGTCGCCGCACCTGCCGATCACCCCGCAACAAATCGCCGACGCCGCCATCGGTGCCGCCGAGGCGGGTGCTTCAATCGTTCACCTGCACGCCCGTGATCCGTTCGACGGCAAGCCCAGCCAGGACGTCGAGCTGTTTCGCCAGTTCCTGCCGCAGATCAAGGCGCAGAGCGATGTGGTGATCAACATCACCACCGGCGGCGCGCCGACCATGGGCGTCGAAGAGCGCCTGCAGCCGGTGGCCCAGCTCAAGCCGGAGCTGGCCTCGCTGAACATGGGCTCGATGAATTTCGGCCTGTACGAAATGCTCGAGCGCTTCACCGAGTTCAAGCACGACTGGGAGCGGCCGTACCTGGAAGAGAGCGACGACCGCATCTTTCGCAACACCTTCCGCGACATCACCTACATCCTCAACGCTTGCGCCGAGAACCGCACACGCTTCGAAATCGAGTGCTACGACATCGGTCACCTGTACACCGCCGCGCATTTCCTCCAGCGCGGGCTGCTCAAGGCGCCGTTGTTCATCCAGTCGGTGTTCGGCCTGCGCGGCGGCATCGGTGGCCACCCCGAAGACCTGGCGCACATGCGCCGCACCGCCGACCGCCTGTTTGGCGACAACTATGAGTGGTCGATCCTCGGCGCCGGGCGCAACCAGATCCCCCTGGGCACCATGGGCCTGGCCATGGGCAGCAACGTGCGCGTGGGCCTTGAGGACTCGCTGTGGGACGGCCCGGGCAAGCTGGCGGCGTCCAATGCCGACCAGGTCAAGCGCATCCGCACGGTGATCGAAGCCCTCGGCGGGCGTGTCGCCAGCCCCGATGAGGCCAGGGAAATGCTCAGCCTCAAGGGCCGCTACGCAGTCGACTTCTAGCTTGCCTGCATGCCCCGGCCAGAGCTAGCCGGGGCGTTCCCACCGCTGTCGCCACACTAGAGATTCGTGCCATGACAATTACAAGATCGCCCGAAGAACTGACTGTGCCCCGTGATTCTGCAACCCTCAACCGGTTGCTGTTCGTCAAACTCATGCCGTTGCTGATCGCCGCCTATGTGCTGAGCTTTCTCGACCGCACCAACATCGCCCTGGCCAAGCATCAACTGGATGTCGACCTGGGCATTTCCGCGGCCGCCTACGGATTGGGCGCCGGGTTGTTTTTCCTTACCTATGCGCTGTCGGAAGTGCCCAGCAACCTGATCATGCACAGGGTCGGCGCACGCTTCTGGATTGCCCGGATCATGGTGACCTGGGGCCTGATTTCCGCCGCCATGGCCTTCGTCCAGGGCGAGACTTCGTTCTACGTGCTGCGCCTGTTGCTGGGCATCGCCGAGGCCGGCTTGTTCCCCGGGGTGATGCTCTACCTGACCTACTGGTTCGGCCGCGAACAGCGCGCCCGCGCTACCGGCTACTTCCTGCTCGGGGTGTGTTTTGCCAACATCATCGGTGGGCCGTTGGGCGCGGCGTTGATGCAGATGGACGGCCTGATGGGCTGGCATGGCTGGCAGTGGATGTTCATGCTCGAAGGCTTGCCGGCGGTGTTCTTCGCCTACGTGGTGTGGAAGAAGCTGCCCGACCGGCCGAGCAAGGCGCCGTGGCTGAGTAGCGCTGAAGCCGAGCAGATCGAACGCCAACTGGCCAGCGAGGCCGAGGAGGGCGCCGGCCACAGCGGGCACTCGCTCAAGCAGTGCCTGACGCCGCAGATCCTGTTGGCGATCTTTGTCTATTTCTGCCACCAGATCACCATCTACACGGTGATCTTTTTCCTGCCGGGGATTATCGGCAAGTACGGCGACCTGAGCGTGCTGCAGATCGGTTTTCTCACCTCCTTGCCGTGGCTGGCGGCAGCGGCCGGGGCGATCGTCCTGCCGCGGTTTGCCAGCACGGCGCAACGGGCGCGACGGATCCTGGTCAGCGGTTTGCTGACCATGGCCCTGGGCCTGGCCATTGCCTCCCAGGCGGGGCCGGTACTCAGCCTCTTGGGCTTTTGCCTGTCGGCGCTGATGTTCTTTGTGGTCCAGTCGATCATCTTCCTGTATCCGGCCTCGCGCCTCAAAGGTGCGGCGCTGGCGGGTGGCCTGGGCTTCGTCAACTCCTGCGGCTTGCTTGGCGGCTTCTTCGGGCCGTCGCTGATGGGCATGATCGAGCAAAGCACCGGCAATGCCGTGAACGGTTTGAAGTTCATCGCCGTGGTGCTGGTGGTGGCGGCCTTGGCGGCGCTGCGTTTGCGCCAGGGGCATGAGCGTAACAGCGCGAAGGGGGGAGCGCTCAACGACGCGCAGCGCCAATCTGCCTGAGGTTTTCACCGATACATTTGTGGGAGCTGGCTTGCCAGCGATGAGGCCAATGCAGTCAGCACATGAAGTGTTGACTGGATTACGACCGCTGCGCGCTCGATCGCGGGCAAGACCCGCTCCCACAGGATGGGCGCAGTACCTGTAGGAGCGGCGGTGCGGCGACCCGACTTGACCCGCGATGAGGCCATCCCAGACAACACAGCGCTTGACAGCCCACCCCCATCTCGTTTCCAATCCGCCCCCTCAGATCCACCACCCCTCATTATTTAGGTGAAGCCAGTGCCCCACGCCAACCAACACGCCTGATGCCGACGACGGACGTTTAAGCCTGTTGGTGCCTGCCTGCGCACGCACTTTCACCTGCCCGCTGTCGTCGGTTTTCGCCCTTTTGGAGAAGACCCATGACACTCGATATCCGCGAGCTCGCGCAGCTCGACCTGTTCAAGTACCCGCGCACCCCACACCTGCAAAGTTCTCGCCTGCAATCGGGCGATAGCGACCATGACCAACTGCCTTACAGCGAACTGAAGGGCCAGTACCTGGTGGTCGAGGAAAAGCTCGACGGCGCCAATGCCGCGATCAGTTTTTCTGCCGCCGGCGAGCTGTTGCTGCAGTCCCGTGGCCATTACCTGGCCGGCGGTAGCCGCGAGCGCCAGTTCAACCAGTTCAAGCAATGGGCGGCCTGCCATGAACACTGGCTGCTCGAGCACCTGGAAGACCGCTACGTGCTGTTCGGCGAGGTGATGAGCAAGCGCCACAGCGTGTTCTACGACCAGCTCCCGCACCTGTTCTTCGAGTTCGATATCTGGGACCGCGAGGCGCAGGTGTTCCTCTCCACCGCACGGCGCCAGCAGTTGCTTGCAGGCGGCCCGGTGTTGTCGGTACCGGTGCTGTTCGAAGGCATCGCGCCGCCTCGGCTGAAGGACCTGCTCGCCCTGGTCGGCCATTCCCAGGCCAAGTCGCAACGCTGGAAAGACGCGTTTGCCGAGGTCATCGCCCGTCAGCAACTGGACTTTGCCAAGGCCTGGAGCCAGGGCGACCGCTCTGACCTGATGGAGGGCCTGTACCTGAAAATCGAAACCGCCGAGCACACCACCGGGCGGATCAAATGGGTGCGCCACGACTTTGTCCAGGCCATCCTCGAAGCCGATGAGCACCACCTGCGCCAGCCCTACATCCCCAACCTGCTGGCCGCCGGTGTCGACCTGTATGCGCCCGAGCCCCAGGTCACCTGGGCCAGCCTGCAGGCCGCCGAACAAGGAGTTGAATGATATGGACATGAACACATTGCGAGCGCTGATGCCCGGCCCCGGTCGCGCGGTCGACTACCCGGCACTGCTCGAGGCGATCCCGTCTCTGCGCGCCTTGGCGGCAACCCCGCAGGACCCGGTCTACCACCAGGAAGGCGACGTCTGGACCCACACCATGATGGTGGTCGATGCCTTGCTCGCCGACCCTGCCTACCAACGCGCCACCCCAGAGCAGCAATTCGTGCTGTTTTACGCCGCAGTGCTGCACGACATCGCCAAGCCGTCGTGCACGGTGATCGATGAAGTCACCGGCAAGATCGGCCAGCCCGGGCATTCGCGCCGCGGCGCGGTAGATGCGCGCATCCTGTTGTGGCAGGCCGGGACGCCGTTTGAGCTGCGCGAAAGCATCTGCCGGATCATCAGCGTGCACCAGTTGCCGTTCTTTGCCCTGGCCGGGGACAAGAGCGGGCGTTCGGCCGAGCAGATCCTTCATCGCCTGTCGTGGGAGTTGCCGGTGTGGATGCTCTGCGCCGTGGCCAGCGCCGACATGCAGGGCCGCGGCTTTGCCGGCAAGCAGGGGCTGCTCGATGACATCGAAGTATTTCGCCTGCTGGCCGAAGACGAAGGCTGCCTGGATCGACCCAAGGCCTTTGCCGACGATTACACCCGGCGCTGCTACTTTCGCGGTGCCTCGGTGCTGCCGCAGTACAGCCTGTACCGCGAGGTGCAGGGCTCGCAGGTGATCATGCTGGCGGGACTGCCGGCCAGCGGCAAGGACACCTGGGTCAACCAGCACGCAGCGGATCTGGCCGTGGTGTCGTTCGACGATGCCCGCCAGGAGCTGGGCCTGAGCCATGGTGACAAAGGCCCGGTGGCGCAGTACGCGATCGACAAGGCCAAGACCTTGCTACGGCGCCGTGAGCCCTTCGTGTGGAACAGCACGCACTTGTCGCAACAGATGCGCAAGAAGACCCTCGACCTGCTCTACAGCTATGACGCCGACGTGCGCCTGGTGTACCTGGAGCAGAGCGAGCGCGAGCTGATGCGCCGCAACGCCCGTCGCGACACCACGCTGCGCAACAAGGACATCGAGCGCATGTACTTTCGCTGGGAAGTGCCGACGCCGGTGGAAGCGGATCGGCTTGAGTACCAGGTGTGAGGCCATGCAGGTTATGTGGGACTGCAGGCAGCCATCCATGACCCATCAGGGCATCCCGGAAATCCGCTTCAGGTACTGGACTCTGGCTTGCGTCTGCTTCAACAGGCAATGGGTATGGATGGTGGCGTAGCCGCTGCCGCCAACCGACTCATACGTCTCCAGTTCACAGCTGGCATCACGAAAGGCAATCCAGGTGCGCTGGGCTTTTTTCAGCGCCACGTCCTGGGTCGGGCGCCCGGGTGACGCGCCCTCGTCCTTGAAACGTGTAACCAGCTCCTGGTAGAGCTGATTCAATTGCCGATCGGATTTTTTCAGCGAGCGCTGCATGCATTCAAGCATCTGCACTTCGGTGTTGGCGCCGGGGCACAGGCTGCTTGCCTGGGCCGGGGTAGCCAGCGCCAGCAGCACGCTGAAACCGGCATAAATCAAGCGATACATGGGGGCGTCCTTGCGTTGAAGTTATTTCAGTTTATTGGTGTTGCGGCCAGGTATCGCCAATTACCAGCCAGCAGGCCTTGGACTGTACATGCACATGTTTTTGCCGGGCAGGCTCGAACGGCGTATCCAGGGTGCCCAGCGCAACGCTGATCCAGTCCGGATACTCGCCACTGGCATTGGCCCAGAACAGGCTCGCGCCGCAGCCTGAACAAAAGCTGCGGCTGACCGTGGGTGATGACTTGAACACCTGCAACATGCCCTGCGGATCGTTGCAGCTCAGGGCCGCAGCCGGCACGCTGGCGTACGTGGCGAAGGCTGCGCCATGGGCTTTGCGGCACTGGCTGCAGTGGCAGTGGCTGACGGCTTTTAGCGGGGTGTTGATGCGGTAGCTGACGGCGCCGCACAGGCAGCTGCCGTGAAAATCGCTGGTTGTCGGCGCAGATTTGTCGTTGTTCATCCCTGGAGCCCGGTAGAATTTCGCCCGCGATCATAAACCAAGGACAGGAACACCACGATGCGTGAACGTAAATCAGCCCGGCTGTTAGTCATCAGCCCCTCCCGCAGCGTGTTGCTGTTTCGCTTCGTCCATCGCAACGGCGCGCTGGCCGGTGACGATTACTGGGCAACGCCCGGAGGCGGTGTGGAGGAGGGCGAAAACTTCGAACAGGCCGCCATTCGCGAGCTGCGCGAAGAAACCGGCATCGAGGTCGACGCCGTGGGCGCGCACTTGAGCGAGCGGCGCTTTACCATGCAGCTACCCAGCGGCGAGTGGGTCACGTCGGTCGAGCAGTACTACCTGATCCAGGCGCAAAACCAGCAGCTGTGCCGCCAGGGCTGGACGGCTTCGGAGGTCGAGGTAATGGCCGATCATCGCTGGTGGTCGGCCGAGGAACTGCGGCAAACCACCGACATAGTGTGGCCCGAGCGGCTGATTGAAACCCTTGAGTCGGCCGGGGTGTTCAGCGCCGCGCCAGCGCATGGCTGACGCATTGCTCGTAGTAGGTCTGCTGGATGGCTGCGGGCTTGAGGCGTGACTGGCTGTTGTAGGTCTGTTCGGTGATGCCCATGGCGGTCATGCGCATCCACGGCTTGTTGAACTTACGCACCTGCAGGCGCTTGCGCGCGGCGTACAGGGTCACTCCGGACAGCTTCGACTGCTGCGCGCCGGCGGCAATCTGCGAACCCCAACTGCACATGTAGCGGTCATTGTTGCCCAGGGCCTTGGCTTGGGCACCGAGCGGGAGGGCGAGCAGAAAAAACGCTGCCAGGGTTAATCCATAAGCCCGCATAGCACCTACCTAACTTGCTGAAAAGAAAGCGAGTTTGCCAACGAAGCGGCTAGCAGGGGGCCAGCAATTTGCCTTATTTGCGCCTGAATTTCACAGCAGTTGCGCTTGTGGCTGACGGCCCAGCAGCAGGCTTTCTGCAGCAACGACGAAGGTGCTGCCCAGCAGCCAGAAGGCATCGTGAACCTGGCTCATGAGGTAGCAGGCGCCCTGGCTGTCGACAAACAGCGCGCCATGGCCGTGGTGGACATCGCCGATGCACACCAGGGTGGTGTTGAGCTTGTGTTGCATCCTCACGATGACTTTGTCGTCGTGCAGGGCGGGCTTGGCCCTGAACTCGATGTCGCCGGCAGCGCATTCTTCACCGGCGCCGCAGTGGCCGACGCACAGGCCGTTGAGGCTCAGCAGCAGCGTGGCCGCCGGATGGTTGGTCGGCACACTGGCCGGTAGCGGGTTGTTGGCCGGCCATCCGGCGGCAATGAACAGTGGGCGTAGGGTGTCAGGTAGGTCGATTGGCATGTCTGCTCTCTGGTCGAATCCGTGCGAGGGGCCAGATTAACACGCCAGTCATCATTGCCCCCTGCGCAGCGCTGGCAACATCAGGCTTGACCTCTACTTAAGTCGAGGTTTGATACTCGCCGCTCCCATCATTCGGAGCAGCACCATGACCGCAGCTTTCCACCTGTCCAACCCCGAAGGCCTCTATGATCCCAGCGCCAATGCCTACTCCCATGTGGCTGAAGTCGCCGCCAATGCCCGGCTGCTGTACATCGCCGGGCAGGGTGGTGAAGACCTTGAAGGCCGCTTGTCGAGTGACTTTGCCGAGCAGGCACGCCAGGCCCTGGGCAATCTGCAGATTGCCCTGGCATCCAGAGGCGCAAGCCTGGCCGATGTGTTCAAGCTGACCCTGCTGATCGTCGACCACGACGAGGCCAGGCTGCGTATCTGGGGTAGCGAGGCCAAGCGGGCCTGGGGCAGCAACATGACCCCGACCTGCACGCTGACCCCGGTGCCGCGCCTGGCGCTCGACGGCATGATGATCGAAATCGACGCGGTCGCCGCGCTAGCTGCCGGGTGACATGTTTTAGCGATGGCATTGGCCCCGGCTTTTGTAAACAATAGCGCCCGCAAAACGCGCTGTTCGTTCACTTATCGAGATACCAATGCCGTCGATTCTTCCGCTGTATGAGGTCCAGCCATGAGCGACCTTACTGTCGAGCTCCTGCAAACCGGCCCCGAGCAGATCGAGCTGATCCGCAACCTCTACCAGTTTTACGCCTACGAGTCGTCGGACTGGGAACAGGAAGACGTTGAGGTCGATGGCCGTTTCTATGTGCATGACGAGCACCTGCAACGCTACTGGCAAGAGCTGCAGTGGAGCGCCAACCTGATCCTGGTCGATGGCTACATCGCCGGCTTCCTGCTGATCGAGCGCAGCGAACTGCCCGGCCTAGACGCCCTGGAGCTGGCCGACCTGTTCATCCTCAAGCGCTACCGGCGCAAGGGCATCGCCAGCGCCCTGGCCAGCCAGGTGCTGGCGAGCGGGCAGAACCAGTGGCTGGTGCGTTACTACGACCAGGACGAAACCGCCCATGCCTTCTGGCGCGCGGTGCTCGACAAGCTGCCGCGGCCGGTACGCTCGATCGAGCTGGACGACGAGCCGGAGCTGGTGAACTTCCTCGTGACCCGGGCCTTGCACTGAGCTGGCACGATCGCCAGCATCTGCGCCGCCCTCGGGCTGAAGCTCACACCGACCGTTGTTGCCAGCGCCTGTCCAGGCTTGCCAGCGGATTGCCGAGCCGTTGCGGGGTCTCGCCGGTCAACTGGCACAGCAGCTCGATCAGTGTTTCGCCGTCCAGTACGCCTTGCTCGCGCAGCCGTTCGGCGAGCACCCGCAGCACCGGCCAGTAAGCGCGTAGCAGGCTGTGACAGCGAACCAGGGCCACGGGCCCGGCCTGCGCAACCTGGCGCGCCGGCAGCAGGGCGATCAGTTCATGGGCCCGGCGCAGGTCGCCGGCGCCACTGGTGGTGAGAAAGCGATCATCGGCGCTGTGACGGTAAATTGCCTCGGCCACGGGGCCGGCGAAGCAGTTGAGCAGGTCGCGTTCGATCAGCTCGATCATCGACGGCAGGTGTTCGGCGATGCCTGGCGGCTCGAAGGCGGGCAGGGGCACCAGGTAGTCCGCCTCGACCAGGCCCTTGACCGCCTGCAGGTTGCCGCGCAAATCCACCATCGGCCCGATCAGCGCTTCTGCCCGGGTGCGCACGGTTACCCGCCGGATCGCCAGGCCGTTCCACCAGAAGGCCAGGGCATGGCCGGCTTCGTGGTAGGCGGTGCGACGCGGACGGCTGTTCATGGTCATGACCTCAGGTGAGGCGGCTATCGCTACGATCTGCTCCTTCCCTGGGGTTGGTATAAGAGATTATGGCTATCGGCGGGCAATACTGCGTCTATTTGCTGACTGCCGGGGCCGGGACTAGCCTTGATGATGCGCTGGCGGGTGCCGGCCGGACCTGATGTGGAGATAACTAAAACGCTGGATACAAAGGTAGCTCACCCATGTCTACTGAATCGAAATGCCCGTTCAGTCATGCCGCTGGCGGTGGTACGACGAACCGCGACTGGTGGCCGAACCAACTGAACCTGAAGATCCTCCACCAGCACTCGCCGCAGTCCGATCCCCAAGGCGATGGCTTCAACTATGCCGAGGCCTTCAAGAGCCTGGACTTTCAAGCCCTGAAACAAGACCTGCATGCGCTGATGACCGATTCCCAGGACTGGTGGCCAGCGGATTTCGGTCATTACGGGCCGCTGTTCATCCGCATGGCCTGGCACAGCGCCGGCACCTACCGCACTGGTGATGGCCGTGGCGGCGCAGGCTCAGGACAACAACGCTTCGCGCCGCTCAACAGCTGGCCTGACAACGTCAGCCTGGACAAGGCCCGGCGCCTGCTGTGGCCGATCAAGCAGAAGTATGGCCGGAGCATTTCCTGGGCCGACCTGATCGTGCTCACCGGCAACGTTGCGCTGGAGTCCATGGGCTTCAAGACTTTTGGTTTTTCTGGCGGGCGCGCGGATGTCTGGGAGCCGGATGAAGACGTCTACTGGGGCTCGGAAAACAAGTGGCTGGGCGGCGATACCCGCTACGGCAAGGGCCCGCAGCCAATGCAGGAGCCGGGCGAGGGTACCCTGGTGGCCGAGCCCGAGCAGCATGGCAACGAAGAAAGCCGCACCGACCAGGGCCGCAACCTGGAAAACCCCCTGGCCGCGGTGCAAATGGGCCTGATCTACGTCAACCCGGAAGGCCCGGAAGGCAACCCCGACCCGGTCGCCGCCGCCAAGGACATCCGCGAAACCTTCGCACGCATGGCCATGAACGATGAAGAAACCGTGGCCTTGATCGCCGGCGGCCATGCCTTCGGTAAAACCCACGGCGCCGGCCCTGCCGATAACGTCGGCCCGGAACCGGAAGCCGCCGGTCTTGAAGAACAGGGCCTGGGCTGGCGCAACAGCTTTGGCACGGGCAAGGGCGCCGACACCATCACCAGCGGCCTGGAAGTGACCTGGACCACCACGCCAACGCGCTGGAGCAACAACTACCTGGAAAACCTCTTCGGCTTCGAGTGGGAACTGACCAAGAGCCCGGCCGGGGCCAACCAGTGGACGCCGAAAAACGGCGCTGGCGCCGGGATCATCCCCGATGCCCACGACCCGAACAAACGGCGCAACCCGACCATGCTCACCACCGACCTGTCGCTGCGCTTCGACCCGATCTACGAGCCGATCTCGCGGCGCTTTCTGGCCAATCCCGAGCAATTGAGCGATGCCTTTGCCCGTGCCTGGTACAAGCTGATCCACCGCGACATGGGCCCGCTGTCGCGTTACCTGGGCCCGGAACTGCCCAGCGAAGAGCTGCTCTGGCAAGACCCGATCCCGGCGCTCGACCATGCCCTGGTCGATGACAGCGACGTGACCGCACTGAAGGCCAGGCTGTTGGCTTCGGGGCTGTCGGTGGCCGAACGGGTGTCCACGGCCTGGGCGGCGGCCTCGACCTTCCGCGGCTCCGACAAGCGCGGCGGGGCCAATGGCGGGCGCCTGCGCCTGGCGCCGCAGAAGTTCTGGCAGGCCAACCAGCCTGAGCAACTGGCCAAGGTGCTGAGCGTGCTGGAAGGCATCCAGAACGACTTCAACAGTGCCCAGGCCGGTGGCAAGAAAATCTCCCTGGCCGACCTGATCGTGCTGGCAGGCAGCGCCGCGGTCGAGCAGGCGGCCAAGAACGCCGGGGTCGATATCCGCGTGGCGTTTGCCCCGGGGCGCATGGATGCCTCGCAGGAGCAGACCGACGTCGAGTCGTTCGGTTTTCTTGAGCCCAATGCCGATGGTTTTCGCAACTACCTGAAGAACAGCTACCGGGTGCCGGCCGAGGCCTTGCTGATCGACAAAGCGCAACTGCTGACCTTGAGCGCGCCGGAAATGACCGTGCTGGTGGGCGGCCTGCGGGTGCTGGGGGTCAATGCCGGGCAAAGCAAGCACGGCGTCTTCACTCAGCAGCCGGGTACGCTGAGCAACGACTTTTTCGTCAACCTGCTGGACATGGGCGTGGAGTGGAAGCCGGTGTCGGCGGCCAACGAAACGTTCGAAGGGCGTGACCGCAAGACTGGCGCGGTGAAATGGACCGGCACCCGGGTCGACCTGGTGTTTGGTTCCAACTCGCAACTGCGGGCGCTGGCGGAGTTCTATGCCAGCAGCGACGCCAAGGAGCAGTTCATCAAGGACTTTGTCGCGGCCTGGACGAAAGTGATGAACCTGGACCGGTTCGATCTCAAGTAAGCCTCATCGCGGGTCAATTCCGCTCCCCTGTGGGAGCGGGACTTGCCCGCGATCGAGCGCAAAGCGGTCGTAATGCACCACAGAGCCAATCAGCGCTGCGCCAGCCAGTAGTCATGCAGCGCCCGCGCCGCCGGGGCAATCGCCACCACCCGCTGACGATGCAAGGCTACGTCCAGGTTCGCCGGCAGCTCGAATTCATCCTGCTCGGCCCAGCCGGTAATCACCTGCAAGGCCTGCATTTGCGCTTCAGGCAGCACCGGCCAGTTGGCAATGGCGATACCGCGCAAATAACCAAAGCACCATTCCTCTGCCAATGGCAGCGGCTGGCCCTGGTGTTCGGTCTGCTCAAGGCGCGGGGCAAATGCCTGCGGCGCTTCAACCAGTTGGGTGGCCAGGCTGTTCAGGTGACGGGCACACAGCTCGACGAAGCGCTGGCAGTCAGCAGCGTTTTGCCATTCCGGCATCTGCCCACCCCAGATCGCCGGGAACCACTCGCTGATGTCCACCTGCACCGGGCTTGACACCAGCGCAGTGAAGTAGCCGTCGAGCTCCGAGGCGTTGAGCACCGAGTGGTCATCGCCGTACTGCTGCAAAGTGGCGTCGAGGAACGCGAAGTCGGCAGCGGCGAGTGGCTGGTCGTGCATGGGTAACTCCTTGGCCGGTCAGGCAGGCGGGCAAAAGGCCGGGAGGATGCCGTTTTGCACCGCTTTTATCCAGCCCCCGTACCTCAGGCTACCGGAATCATCGGATCAGCGGCGGCCAGGGCGGTAGCGCGATCCGCCACCGGCGGGTAGATCCACAGGGTATTGATCTGGGTCTTGAGGGCCTTGGCTTCTTCCTTCACCAACTTCAGCTGACGCTCCCAGCCTTCGGTGAACACCGCACCCCAGGCCCCAAGGTCGAGGCAGGTCACGTACTTGGGTTGGCGGTAGGGCAGCGGGGCGACGCCAAGCAGGTCGGCGGCGACATTGTTGCCGGCGTGACGGCCAAGGGCGATGGCGTGCTGGCAGGACATCAGCGAGTAATTGCCCAGCTCATCGGTGGCGGCGCAAGCGACATCACCTGCGGCATACACATGCTCCTGGCCGATGACCTTGAGGTTGGCATCGACTTGCAGGCGCCCCTGGCCGTTGCGCTCGCCAGGCACTTGCGCGGTCAGCGGGTTGGCGCGAAAACCGACGGTCCAGATCACCGTGCTGGCCTCGATGCGCCGGCCATCGGCGAGGGTCACGCCGTGGGCATCGACCGACTCCACCATGGCATCGAGCAGCCACTCGACGCCCAGTTGTGCGCTGGCCTCGACAATCGCCGGGGCGATGGCCTCGCCCATGGCTGCGGCCACCTTGCTGCCGCGGTCGACAATGATCACCCGCACCTCGCTGTCGTCACCCAGCGCCGCGCGCAAGCGTGCGGGCATTTCAGTGGCGGTTTCGATGCCGGTAAAGCCGCCGCCGGCGACCACCACGGTGTTGCGCGCAAGGCTCGAGGGCTGGGACTTGAGGCGCTTGAGGTGCTGCTCAAGGCGCACTGCCGATTCGATTTCATCGACATCGAAGGCGTACTGGTGCATGCCGGCCAGGTTCGGGCGCATCAGTTGGCTGCCGGCCGCCAGCACCAGGCGGTCGTAGCGCAGTTGCTGCAGGGCGCCGCTTGCGTTGCGGTAGCCGACGGTCCTGGCCTGGGTGTCGATGGCTGTTGCCGAACCCTGGACAAAGCGCACGCCAACCGCCTCGAACAACGCCCCCAGCGGGGCGAACAGGGTATGCGCGTCAGCTTCGTAGAAGCGCGGGCGCATGCGCAGTTCGGCTTGCGGGGCGAGTACCGAAATGGTGACGTCCTGCCGGTCTTGCAGGTCCAGCTGCCGTGCTGCGCTCAAGGCGCTCCAGACGCCGGCAAAACCTGCGCCGATAACCACAATGTGCTGTTGCATGGGAGAGCTCCTGACGACGAGTGACCACGGGGCAGGTTGACTGCCGATGGCATGATCGTAAGGGCAGGGCGGCGGCGGCCCCAGGCCAAATACCCCTGAGTTTCAGCCAGGTTGTTCAGACCGTAGCGCTGAAGCGGCTGCGGTAGTCGCGCGGCGAGATCGACAGGTGACGCTGGAAGGTGTTGCGCATGCGTTCTTCATCGGCAAAACCGCACTGGCGGGCGATCTGTTCGATATTGCGGGTCGAGCTTTCCAGCAGCCGCCGGGCGGCTTCCAGGCGGAACAGTTCGATGGCCTTGGACGGCGTGCGGCCGGTCTTGAGCTTGTACAGGCGGGTGAAATTGCGCGGGCTCATGCACGCCTGTTCGGCCAGGCGCTCGACATTCAGGCGCGGGTCGCCGAGGTTTTCGCCGAGCCACAGGTGCAGTTGCTCGAACGCGGCGGCGTCCTGGCTTTGTGATTGCAGCAGGGTGCTGTACTGGGCCTGGCCGCCGGGGCGCTTGAGGTACACCACCAGTTCACGGGCGACGGCCATGCTCACCTCGCGCCCACAGTCGGCTTCTACCAGGGCCAGGGCCAGGTCGATGCCGGCACTGACCCCGGCCGAGGTCCACACCGTGCCGTGCTGGATGAAGATCGCATCGGCGTCCACCTCGATGGCCGGGAATGTCTGCCTGAGGCTGTCGCACATGGCCCAATGAGTGGCGGCGCGGCGACCGTCGAGCAGGCCGGCCTTGGCCAGCAGAAAGGCCCCGCTGCACACCGAGGCGATGCGCCGGGCGCGAGCGGCATTGGCCTGCAGCCAGGTGGTGAGCGCGCCGTAGTCGCCCAGGGTCTGGCAGATCGCCGGGGCGCCGGGGACGATGAAGGTATCAACGGCTGCTGCGGCCAGTTGCTCCAGGCGCGAGGTATCCACGGCCAGGCCTTCGGCACTGGCCATCAGGCCGCCTTCAAGGCTGGCGGTATGCAGTTGGTAGCCGGGCAGGCCACGCGCCTGCATGGCCCTGGACGCCGCCCAGAACACCGTTTGCGCACCGGTCAGGTCAAGCAGGCCCATCTGCGGGTAGGCGACGAACACAATGAGGCGAGGCTGGTTCAGGGGCTTCATCGCGATTGTTCTTGGTTGTTAATAGCGGTGGGCAAACTTTACCAGAATGGCGGCTTCAGCCCATGGGCGTCAGCTGGCTCAACTGCTCGGCGCTGGGAAAGCCGAGGGTGCGAAAGCGTGGCGGATAGAGCTCGCCGTCTTTAGCCAGCAGCTCGCCCAGCAGCGTCTCGACCTCGTGCCAAGCCACCACCTGGGTCTGGGCCGAGCCGTCTGCCTGGGGCTGGACCAGGATCACCCGGTCGGTTTGCGGCAACGAGGTGAACACGCCCTCGGTCCAGGCCGCGATCGAAAAGCTGCTATTGCCGTTTTCGGTGTCGCTGTAAAGCCTGTGGGTGGCGACGAAGATGTCCTCGGGATGGGCTTCGTGGATCTTGTCGAGAAACTCTTTTTGCGTGCTATAGATGCCGTGGCGCAGCAGCCGCTGCAGGTCGCCCAGGCGCGCTTGCAGGTGCGCGTCCTGGACCTGGAAGGGCACGATGCGGCGGTCGTGATAGGTATAGATCTGGCTCGACTGCGCGCGGCCGTGCTCCAGCGCCTGGAAGCTCAGCTCGACCATCTGCCGCAGGTTGTCGGCGTCCTTGTCGCCGGTGACCATCAGCAAATCGCGGCTGGGCATCATGAACACCGGCTGGCCCTTGAGCGCCAAGCGCTGCAGCACGTCGGGCAGCAGCACGCGGCTGGTGTCATAGCCGTCCTTCCAGGCGCCCTGGTACAAACCGGGGAGGATCGCCTCGAAGGCATCGGGGCTGGCGTCGCGCAGGTTGTCCAGGGCAATCGCCAGCGCCTGCTCCAGGCTGATGCCCCAGTCCTGTGGCGGGCCGGCGGTCTGGGTCGAGGTGGTGTCGGGGTAGTCGATGGCCAGCAAGGTCACGCAGTCTTCGCAGAACGGCTGCCAGGCCATGGGGCAGGGCGAGTCCCAGCCTTGATGACGGACCTGATGCAGGCGGATCTCTTCGAGCATGGCCAGGTTGCGGATCACCGGCCGCAACAGCGGCCTAACCTGCTCCAGGGGCTGCACTGCGCTGCTGTTGCGGCTGTCGATCAGGCCGCGCAGGTAGCTGTTGAGTACCTCGGTTTTGCGGCCCTTGTCGGCGTTCAGGTAGTCACGGTAGGCGTTGTGCAGGTTGAAGTAACTGCCGGCGCCGTAGCGCAGGCGAAAGTCGTCGGCCTGATAGTCCAGTGGCTCGGCATAACCGCCGGCGCGCGCGGCCTTGATGAAGGTACGGGCAAAGCCTTCCTCGGTAGGTGTGCGCTTGAACAGCGTGTCGAAAAGTGCCCTGAACATGTGCGAAATCCTCCGTGAACGCGAAGTGCGCATGATGCTCGTGGTGGTGGGAGGGGTAAAGCTGAATATCTGCGCCTCGCCCAGGCCTGGCGGCCGATTTTGCACCTTCGCACGCGGCTGAATGCACCGCTGCCCGCTGGCTCCCCGTTCCGCTGTGGGCAATTTTGGTGCTAAATAGGCCGCTCAGGTAATTCGTCCAGACCCTGCAGCGTCATGCCGTGCAATGAGAACAACTATGCGAACCCATCTTCAAAGCCGTGAAATCCCCGTGCTCCAGACCCCGTGTGGTGCAAGCCTTAACCCAGTCAGCCATCAACCCTCGGCGGTAGCAGCATGATCGAAGTCACAGAGGTTTCCATTGCCCAGCTGCGCGCTGCGCTCGAGTCCGGCCAGACCACCGCGGTGGAGCTGGTCAAGGCCTACCTGGCGCGCATCGACGCCTACGATGGCGCGGACACTGCCACCAAGCTCAATGCTGTAGTGGTGCGCAACCCCGAAGCGCTGAACGAAGCGCAGGCTTCTGACGAACGCCGCGCCCAGGGCCAGACCCTCGGCCCGCTCGACGGCATCCCGTATACCGCCAAGGACAGCTACCTGGTCAAGGGCCTGACCGCCGCCTCCGGCAGCCCGGCCTTCGCTGACCTTGTGGCCTATCGCGACGCCTTCACCATCGAGCGCCTGCGCGCTGCCGGCGCCATCTGCCTGGGCAAGACCAACATGCCGCCGATGGCCAACGGCGGCATGCAGCGCGGCGTTTATGGCCGCGCCGAAAGCCCGTACAACGCCGACTACCTGACCGCACCGTTTGCCTCCGGCTCGTCCAACGGCGCCGGTACTGCCACGGCGGCCAGCTTCGCCGCCTTCGGCCTGGCCGAAGAAACCTGGTCCAGTGGTCGCGGCCCGGCCTCGAACAACGGCCTGTGCGCCTACACGCCCTCGCGTGGGGTGATCTCGGTGCGTGGCAACTGGCCGCTGACGCCGACCATGGACGTGGTGGTGCCCTTTGCCCGGACCATGGCCGACCTGCTCGAAGTGCTCGACATCGTCGTCGCCCAAGACCCGGACAAACGCGGCGATCTGTGGCGCCTGCAGCCCTGGGTGCCAATCCCCAGCGTCGACTCGGTGCGCCCGGCCTCCTACCACGAGCTTGCAGCCGATGCCGCAGCGCTCAAGGGCAAGCGTTTCGGCGTGCCGCGCATGTACATCAATGCCGACCCTGAAGCCGGCACCAGCGAAGCCCCGGGCATCGGTGGCCCGACCGGCCAGCGGATCAACACCCGGCCATCGGTGATCGCCCTCTGGGAGCAGGCGCGCAAGGCGCTGGAAGCGGCCGGTGCCGACGTCATCGAAGTCGATTTCCCGCTGGTGTCCAACTGCGAGGGCGACCGCCCGGGCGCGCCGACCGTGTTCAATCGCGGCCTGGTGTCCAAGGAGTTCCTTCACCACGAACTGTGGGACCTGACTGCCTGGGCCTTCGATGATTTCCTCCAGGCCAACGGCGACCCCAAGCTCAACCGCCTGGTCGATGTCGACGGGCCGAAGATTTTCCCGCATGATCCGGGTACGCTGCCCAACCGCGAAGGCGACCTGGCCGCGGGCATGGACGAATACGTGCGCATGGCCGAGCGCGGCATCACCCCGTGGGACCAGATCAGCACTGTGCCGGACGGCCTGCGCGGCCTGGAACAGACCCGGCGCATAGACCTCGAAGACTGGATGGATGCGCTCAAGCTCGACGTGGTGATCTTCCCGACCGTCGCTGACGTCGGCCCGGCCAATGCCGATGTCGACCCGGCATCGGCCGACATTGCCTGGAGCAACGGCGTGTGGGTGGCCAACGGCAACCTGGCGATCCGTCACCTGGGCGTGCCGACGGTGACCGTGCCGATGGGCGTGATGGCCGATATCGGCATGCCGGTGGGCTTGACCTTTGCCGGTCGCGCCTACGACGATTCGTCATTGCTGCGCCTGGCGGCTGCCTTCGAGTCGACCGGCTCCAGGCGCCTGGTGCCACCGCGCACGCCAGCGCTGGCCGGCGGCAAGTAAGCAGAAGGGGCGGGTAACCGCCCTTTTTTATTCCCCAGACACGAGATACCCATGGCTAACCAAGACATCAGCTTCATCCCCGACCCGGACGCCGAGTCGATCTCTTCCGACGTCGCCGGTTTCGGCGGCATCCTGGTTTCGACCCAGATCCCCACGCGTGCCGACGGCAGCCTGGAACTGGGCGACATCACCGCCCAGAGCGAATGTACCCTGCAAGCGCTGAAAGTCGCTCTGGAGCGTGCTGGCAGCTCCATGGACCGGGTGTTGCACCTGACCATCTACCTCACCGACATGGCCGAGCGGGCGGCGTTCAACGAGGTCTACCAGCGCTTCTTCGCCAAGCCCTGGCCGGTGCGCGCTGCAGTGGGCGTGGCGTCGCTGGCGGTGGAAGGCATGCGTGTGGAAGTGACTGCGATGGCGGCCAAGGCCTGAGTTGTTGCGGTGGCTGCACTGGCCTCATCGCTGGCAAGCCAGCTCCCACTGGTCTTGCGCTAATCCTGGGAACAGCGCCGAACCTGTGGGAGCTGGCTTGCCAGCGATAGACCTACACAGGCCACCGGGCAGGCTACGGGTGCCGTTCAGGCGTTTCGCCGCTACAATGCGCGCCTCGACCGTGACAGCCTGACTAAAAAAACATGTCCCTGCCCAAGCATCACCTGGAATTGCTCAGCCCCGCCCGCGATGTCGCCATCGCCCGCGAGGCCATTCTGCATGGCGCCGATGCCGTGTACCTCGGCGGCCCGAGCTTCGGTGCGCGCCACAATGCCTGCAACGAAGTCAGCGATATCGCCCAGCTGGTGGAATTTGCCCGCCGCTACCACGCGCGGGTGTTCACCACCATCAACACCATTCTCCACGACAACGAGCTGGAGCCGGCGCGCAAGCTGATCCACGAACTGTACGATGCCGGCGTCGACGCGCTGATCGTCCAGGACCTGGGGGTGATGGAGCTGGACATCCCGCCGATCGAGCTGCACGCCAGTACCCAGACCGACATCCGCACCCTGGCCCGGGCCAAGTTCCTCGACCAGGCCGGCTTCTCCCAGCTGGTGCTGGCCCGCGAGCTGAACCTGCAGGAAATCCGCGCCATCGCCGACGAGACCGACGCGGCGATCGAGTTCTTCATCCACGGTGCGCTGTGCGTGGCCTTCTCCGGCCAGTGCAACATCTCCCACGCCCAGACCGGGCGCAGCGCCAACCGTGGCGACTGCTCCCAGGCCTGCCGCCTGCCGTACACCCTCAAGGACGAAAAGGGCGGGGTGATCGCCTACGAGAAGCACCTGCTGTCGATGAAGGACAACAACCAGAGCGCCAACATCCGCGCCCTGGTCGAGGCCGGCGTGCGCTCGTTCAAGATCGAAGGGCGCTACAAGGACATGGGCTATGTGAAGAACATCACCGCCTACTACCGCCAGCGCCTGGACGCCGTGCTCGAAGACCGCCCGGACCTGGCCCGCGCCTCCAGCGGCCGTACCGCGCACTTCTTCCTGCCCGACCCGGACAAAACCTTCCACCGCGGCAGCACCGACTACTTCGTCAGCGAGCGTAAGATCGACATCGGCGCCTTCGACTCGCCGACCTTCACCGGCCTGCCGGTGGGCGTGGTCGAGAAAGTCGGCAAGCGCGACCTGCAGGTGCTCACCCACGAGCCGCTGTCCAACGGCGACGGCCTCAACGTGCTGGTCAAGCGCGAAGTGGTGGGCTTTCGCGCCAACATCGCCGAGCCGAAAGGCGAGTTCGATGAAGACGGCGAAAAACGCTACCGCTACCGCGTCGAGCCCAACGAGATGCCCAAGGGCATGCACCAGCTGCGGCCCAACCACCCGCTGAGCCGCAACCTCGACCACAACTGGCAGCAGGCTTTGCAAAAGACCTCGGCCGAGCGCCGTATCGGCCTGGCCTGGGTGGCCAAGCTTGATGAACAGCGCCTGGCCCTGACCGCCACCAGCGAAGAGGGCATCAGTGCCAGCGTCGCCCTGGACGGCCCGTTCGGCCTGGCCAACAAGCCGGAGCAGGCGCTGGAGCAACTGCGCGACCTGCTCGGCCAGCTGGGCACCACCGAGTACCATGCCACCGCCGTTCAGCTCGATGCGCCGCAGGCGTACTTCATTCCCAATTCGCAGCTCAAGGCCCTGCGCCGCGAGGTCATCGAAGCGCTGACCGCCGCGCGCATCCAGGCCCACCCGCGCGGTGGCCGCAAGGCCGAAGCCAACCCGCCGCCGGTGTACCCGGAGTCGCACCTGTCGTTTTTGGCCAACGTCTACAACCAGAAGGCCCGCGACTTCTATCACCGTCACGGGGTCAAGCTGATCGACGCCGCCTACGAGGCCCACGAAGAGGCGGGCGAAGTGCCGGTGATGATCACCAAGCACTGCCTGCGTTTCTCCTTCAACCTGTGCCCCAAGCAGGCCAAGGGCGTTACCGGCGTGCGCACCAAGGTGGCGCCGATGCAGCTGATTCACGGTGATGAAGTACTGACCCTGAAGTTCGACTGCAAGCCGTGCGAGATGCACGTCATCGGCAAGATGAAAGGCCACATCCTTGGCCTGCCGCAACCGGGCAGCGTGCAGCAGGTGGTCGGGCATATCAGCCCTGAAGACCTGCTCAAGACCATCCCCCGCGCGCCGCATTGAGTGAAACACCGCGGCCAGCACCTTCAGGGTGTTGGCCGCAATGGACTCTGGCCCCAGCTGTGCGGGGCCGACAGCCAGGAAGGTAACGTGAATCTACAATTGCAAATCCAGCACATTTTCAGCGGCCTGGCCTTCGCCAGGCCGCTTTTCTATAACTACCCGCACGGCCTGCGCTTTGAGCTGGCCGAAGGTGGCAGCGACATCGAACGCTTCCTGCTGGCGGTCAGCAAGGCCACCGCAGTGTGCCGGGACCTGTTTGCCGGTGAGCAATCGCTGGTGGTGTGCCTGCGCACCCATACCGACGGCAACGGTTTTGCCCGGCGCGAGCTGTTGCGTGGCCTGCAAGCGGCCGGCATTCGCATCCCCGCCCAGCGCTCGCTGTGGAGTGAACGGCTGGACCCGGACGACTGGTTCGACGAGCACCGGCCCGAGTACTGGTTGCACCTGGCGTTTGAACTGCCGCTGTCGATGCTGCAACCGCTGCTCTGGTGTGCGCTGTCCGGCAGCGCCGGGGTCATTCGCCCGAGCCTGTGCTGTGGCGTCTACCTGTTCAACCTCAACCAGCGCCTGATGGTCTGGCCCTATGACGATCGCGGCATGGACGTAGTCGGCCCCAACCATGCGCTGTTGTCGCAGCTGTACCGCCAGCACCAGCCGTGGCTGCTGGACTACGACCGCGAGCGCATGGACGCAAGCTTCGCCACCGTCCTGCATTGACTCACTGCAGCGACTCGATTTTCCAGCGCCAGGTGCCCAGCGGGTTGTCTTCGCGGGTGCGGACGAACACGCCGTAGTCGACCAGGTAGCTGTAGCCTTCGCGCCAACGGTTGCCGCGCGGGCTCTGCCAGGTGCAGGTCAACGGCTTGGCGCTGCCTTGCAGGGCCGGGTGCAGGGCGCTGGCCGCTTGCGCCTTGCCGACCTGGCAATGGGTGGTGCGGGTAATGCTCGCAGTTTGCCCGGCGTGGCTGCTGGTGTAGCTCAGCTGCGCATGGGCGGGCAGGGTTTGCCAGTCGCCGCTGAATGACAGCGCGGTCAAGCTGTCGCTGGCGTCCTGCTCCTGCCCGGTCATGATGTCGATGCCGCGTGCGGCCAGATCGAACAGGCCGCGAAAGCTCAGTTGCAGCTGTTGCGCTATCGTCGGGTCCACAGCCTGTAGCAACAGCTGGCCGGAGCGGCTGTCGGTGCTGAGGAATACCTGGCGCGGCCTGTTGACGGCATTGTCGCCGTCGTTGACGTTGGCGTCGTAGCGATAATCCAGCCGGTGCAGGCTCAGGCGTGGTGTCGGCAGGTCGAGGGCGGCGATGGCCGCAAGCACTTCAGGCCTGGCCCTGGGCGGCAAAAACGGCGGCGGCAACGGTGTACGGGCTTTGAGCGGGGCAAGCTTGGCAAGCTCGGCCGGCGCTTGGCAGGCGGCGTCGAACAACTGCTGATAGTACAAAGGGGCCTGCCGGTAGAACGCGCTGAAGGGCTGCGATTCGAGTCGGGTGCGGTCTAGGCGATCGTCGTTGTCGAGGAACACCTGGCTTTGCCGGCTGATGAGTTGGCGCTGGCAATAGAACGCCAGGCGCTCGCGGCTGTGCAGGGCCATCACCGCGTGGCCGTATTGCATCGGATAGCGGTGGCGCTGGATGCCGGTCCAGGCGTAGGTAATGTCGCCTTCATGCTGCAGGCTGTTACGGTCGATCAGCAGCCAGTCCTGATCTTCGTCCAGGTTCAGCACGCGCCAGTCGGGGGCCGGACTCTGGTACTCGGGCAACTGACCGGCACCTGGCGGATCGGCTTGAAAGTGGCTGCAAGCGGCCAGGGTGAGCACAGCCAGGCTCGCAGCAAGCGGTTTGAGGGCAAAACGGGCGAGGGCATCCATGCGCATAGGCTCTTGGGGCAAAGCGCGCAGTGTAGCGAATGCCTGCGCCAAGCTGTATGCCTGGCGCTAGCCCCGGGTACGCCAGATCTGCGGCCAATGGGCAGTATCGACGCTGTCGCACCAGCTCATGCGGCTGAATGCCTTGAGCTGCATCACCGCGCCGTCATAGCGCCAGGTTGCATTGGCGCCGCAGTAGCGCCCGCCCGGCTGCAACTGGTTGAGCTCGCCGCGGGCCGGGTCGAACTTGAAAAAGCCATACATCTCGCCGCCCAGCACATCATGCCTGGGGACCTCGATGTGCAGCGAGGTGGGTTGATAGGGCGCGCTGCGCAAGGCGCGGTAATAGCTGTACATGCAGCCCTGGCTCCCACAGCCGTAGCGCAGGCCTACCAGCACATGGGTCGCGTCCAGCGGCGAGACCTCGGCTTCGGCTTGCCAGTTGTCGTACTCGGGTTCGCTCCATTCATGCCGGGTGATGGCAATGACGGCGTCGGCGATGGCCTTCTGCTCGGCATCGCTCACCCCTGGCGCCGGAGTGAAGGGGGCGAGGGTGGGCGTCGGCGGTGCTGGCGGCAGCTGGCTGTCGGGGCGTGTGCCGGGGTTTACAAAGGCGCTGGGGTGATCGATGCGTCCTTGCACCGAGTCGATGAACAGCAAAGAGGCACTCAAGCCCTGCAGCGACACCGGGTGCTGGCCGTTGCTGGTGTCCAGGGTCAGGGTCTGGCCGTTGCGCAGTTGGCGCATCAAGCGCACCGCGACGTCACCTTTGGCGTGATAACGCATCTGCCCCTGCGAGCCTGGCCGAAACCCCGCTGGCAGCGGGCCGCCGTCGAGCAGCAGCCGGGCGCCGAGCTCGACTCCGGCGTCGCTGAACAGGGTCAGGGTGGTAGTCCCCTGGGCCCCGGCTTCGCGCACCAGCTCAAGGCCCACGCCTTGATCGACGCTGCTCGACACGGCGGTACAGCGCAGGGTGTTGTCGCAGCCCACGACCCATTGCTTGAACTGCTTGAGCACCGGCTCCGGTTCCGGCGCAGCCAGGGCCAGGGCCGGCAGGAGCATCAAGCACAGCCAGTTCCATCTTGGGTCAACCATGGTGTTTCAATCCTGCAGGGTAAGCGAACGTCCGTCCTGGCCGGGCATCATCGCAGAAGCCGGGCCAACTTCAAGCCGTTGCCGATCAGAACTCCAAGGCTGCTGTGCTATCCAACGGGTATGACACGGGAGGTAACTGCAATGACCAGCAACGAGCGCGAGGCGCCCGCCAACGAGACGGACAAGCCTGCTGAAGATGAAGACCTTGCCAATCGGCCGATCACTCCGGCCAATCACCGTACTCAGGCTGAGGCCGCCGAAGAACTTAGCCGCAAGATTGCCGAGATTGAACGCAAGGTGGGAGACGGCAATTAATCGGAGTGAAACCGTGTTAACGGTACAGCCCCCGGCAGGCATCCAGTGCGTTGAGCAGGGGCTCCTCGGCGATTGAGCAATGCTCCAGGTCGTCTGCATCCAGCGCCTGCGGCGCCTGGCCCTCGTCGGTTTCAACCAGCAGCAGGGAGAGTTGCTTTTGCCCAAAGAAGGCCAGGATGTCGCGGATGTCCTGGTCGCACTGGACATGATCGTTGCCGTATAGGTCTGCGCTGTAGAAAAAGCCCTGGGCGCCGCTGGCCAACAGTTGGCGGGCACCGCTGATCGACATCTTCAAGCGTTGATGCAGAAACACGGCGATTTCAAGGTCCTTGGAGGGTAAGGCACAGGCAATGCTGATTCGGCTCATGTTGCAAAAAACCTCACGTAGGTGACTAGACTCAACCTGCCATTCACCAACCGTGGAGAACCAGGATGAGCCCTAAAAATACCATCTGCCTCTGGTACGACGGCACCGCGCTGGAGGCTGCGACCTTTTATGCCAAGACCTTCCCCGACAGCAAGGTCGGTGCCGTGCACCGCGCGCCGGGCGATTTTCCTTCGGGTAAAGAGGGCGATGTGCTGACCGTCGAGTTTACCGTGCTGGGCATTCCCTGCGTGGGGCTTAACGGCGGGCCGATGTTCACCCACAGCGAGGCGTTTTCGTTTCAGGTGGCCACCGAAGACCAGGCCGAAACCGATCGCCTGTGGGACGCCATTGTCGGCAATGGCGGCCAGGAAAGCGCCTGTGGCTGGTGCAAGGACAAGTGGGGGCTGTCGTGGCAGATTTCGCCACGGGTGCTGGTCGAGGCAATTACCAGCACTGACCGTGCCGCCGCCAAGCGCGCCTTCGATGCGATGATGGGCATGCGCAAGATTGATATCGCGGCGATTGAGGCGGCGGTCAGGGGTTGAACTGTGGGAGCTGGCTTGCCAGCGATCGAGCGCGCAGCGGTCGTAGTCCGGTCAGCACTTGATGTATTGACTGGACTGGCCTCATCGCTGGCAAGCCAGCTCCCACAGGGATCCTGTTGCAGCTAACCGCTGTGCCCTCAAAAACCCAGGGTCGCTGACACCAGGTAGGTGCGCGGGGTCGACAACGTCAGCCCGGCCTCGCTGTCATCCGAGGCGCCCGCCGAAGCCCAGTAGTGCTCATCCAGCACATTCTCGACACTGGCGCGCAGGGTGATGGCCTTGTCATCGACCTTGAAGGCATAGCGCGCCCCCAGGTCGTAACGCTCCCAGCCGTCGATCTGCTTGCTGTTGGCCTGGTCCAGGTACTGCGCGCTTGAGTGGATGCCCCGGGCCGTCAGGGTCAGGCCGGCGAGGGCAGGCACGTCATACTCGGCGCCCAGGCTGAGGTTGTACTCCGGCGTTGCCGGGGCGCGGTTACCGTCGAAGCTGGCGCCGACGGTGTCGGTCAGTTCGCTGTCGATGTACATCACCCCACCGAGCAGGCGAAAGCCCTTGAGCGGCTCGCCGAACACGTTGAGTTCAATGCCCTTGTTCTCACGCTTGCCATTGGGCCCGAACACCCGGGTAGTGGCGTTGGTCTCGTAGGCTGGCTGCTTGATGCGAAAGGCGCTGGCGGTCAGGGCGAAGTTGCCCAGGTCGTACTTGGCGCCGACTTCTACCTGGCGGCTAATGAACGGCGCGAAGATCTGGTCTTCGTTGATCGAGGTCGACGGGGCGATCTTGCCCTGGCTCAGGCCTTCCATGTAGTTGGCATACAGCGACAGCTGGTCGCTGAGCTTGAACAGGATGCCGCCCGAGGGCGAGAGCTTCTCTTCGTCGTAGGCGGTGTCGCCCTTGATGCCATCGCTCCAGTCATCGACCTGGACCCGCTGCCAGCGCGCGCCGAGGGTCAGCAACAGGCGCTGGTCAAAAAAGCCCAGGGTGTCGGACAACGCCACGCCGCTGAAGCGGTTCTCGGTGTAGACCTTGGGGTCCGAGCGCAGCCGGGCGCCGGGCGTCGGGGTCGGGCGCGGGTTGTAGAGGTTGCTGGGGCCGGCGGCATAGCGCCCGCCGCCGTTCTCGAAGTCCATGTAGAAGTAGTTGGCCGCCAGGTTGAGCTCGTGGCTCACCGGGCCGGTTGCGAACCAGCTGCGCAGGCCGGCGGTGGCGGTGCGCACGTTCTCGTCGCGGGTGAAGTCGCGCGGCTGGACGCTGAAGTCGCCGGCATCGTTGGACACCGGTACGTTATGCCGGAGGAAGTCGTGGTTACTTTTGCGCGCGCCAACGGCGCCGTAGGCCATCAGCGCGTCGTTGATGTCGTATTCGGCGTTGACCGTGCCGAAGGTATCGTTGGTGCGCGCCTTGCTCCAGGCCTGGGCGTAGTTGCGGCGCACGTCGCCTGCGTCCGGCACCTTGGCATTGGCGCCAACGATGACTCGCTCCTGGGGCGCATCGGTGTTGCGCTCGGTATGGCCGATATCGCTCGACAGGCGCAGGCGCTCGCCGCGAAAGTCCAGGCCGAGCACGGCCATTTCGCGGTCGACGCTCTGCTGGTCCCACTCGGTGTCGCCGGCTTGCTTGACGCCATTCAAGCGCAGGCCGAACTTGCCGTCCTCGCCAAAGCGCCGGCCGATGTCGACCGCACCGCCCACCTGGCTGTCGGACGCGTAGTTGCCGGTGAACTCGGTGATCGGTGTGTCGCTGGCGCGCTTGGGCACCACGTTGATGCCACCGCCGACGCTGCCGCGTGGCGAGATGCCGTTGATCAGCTGGCTGGGGCCCTTGATGATGTCGACGCGGTCGGCCATTTCCATGTCGATGGAGTAAGTCGGCAGGATGCCGTACAGGCCGTTGTAGGCAACATCGCTATTGAACAGGCTGAAGCCGCGAATGGTGAACTGCTCGAAGCGCCCACCGGCGGGGTTGGTAGCGCGCACCGACGGGTCGCTGGCGATCAGGTCGCCAAGGGTGCGCGCCTGCTGGCCTTTGATCGCCTCGCGGGTGTAGGTGGTCATGCTGAACGGCGTTTCCATGAAGTCCCGCGAGCCCAGCAGGCCTTGCGAGCCCCGGCGCGCAACCTGGCCGCCGGCATAGCGCTGGCCATCATCGTCGCCGCCGCTGTGGGCGCCGAGGATGCTGGTCGGGGCGATCTCCACGGCGTCGCCGCTTTGCGGTGTAGGCACCAGGGTGTAGGCGCCCGCTGTCACCGGCTGCAGTTGCAGGCCCGAGCCCTGCAGCAGCCGGGCAAAGCCTTCATCGACGCTGAAGCTGCCGCTCAAGCCGGCGCTGCGCCGGCCATTGACCAGGCCCGGGTCGACCGACAGGCTGACCCCGGCCTGGGCGGCAAAGCGGGTCAGCGCGGTGCCCAGCTCGCCAGCCGGTACCTGGTAGCTGCGGCTGGCACCGTCGGCCAGCGCCGCGGGTGGCGCTAACGACGCCAGGCCCAGCACCAGGCACAGGGTAGGGGAAGAAAACGAAGACGCCAGGCGCGTTCGGTGGCGTGTCAGTGCGGGCATTGTTGCGCTCTCTTTTCGGTTCACATGCCCTTGATGACAAGCGAGCGAACAAAAGGGGACAGCGGTATGCGCAAATAATGCCACGCCTGGCCACGGCAGGCCTGCTCGCGCTTCAGGCCGGTGCGTACGGGGCGTAGTCCAGGTAGCCCTTGGCGCCGCCGCCGTAGTAGGTGTCGCGGTCCGGGGTGGTCAACGGCCAGCCGTTTTTCAGCCGGGCGACCAGGTCGGGGTTGGCGATGAACGGCTGGCCAAAACCTGCCAGGTCGATCAGGCCGGCGTCAACCAGGTCCTGGGCACGCTCCAGGGTCATGTCGCCGGCCAGGATCAGCGCAGTCTGGCGCAGTTGCGCCTTGCAATGGGCCAGCAGCGCGCGCAGGGCCTGTTCCTGGGCCACGGCACCTTCGCTGGCGAGGAAGAAGTGGGTCTGGTCCATCACATGCACATAGGCGATACCGCGCGCGCCCATGCCGGCGCAGAGGGCCGAGTAGGTCTCGTCGATTTGCGCGTAGATCGGCATGTCGAACAGCTGGCCGTAAGGCGAGATACGGATGCCGACCTTGTCGGCGCCGATGCGGTTGACCACCGCATCGACCACTTCAAAGACAAAGCGCAGGCGGTTTTCCAGGGTGTCGGCGGCGTAGCGGTCGCTGCGGTCGTTGACCAGCGGGTTGAGGAACTGCTCGATCAGGTAGCCGTTGGCGCCGTGGATTTCGACGCCGTCAAAGCCTGCGGCAATGGCGTTGGCGGCAGCCTGGGCGAAGTCTTCGACGACCCGGCCGACTTCTTCGGTGTTCAGCGGGCGCGGCGTCGAAGTCGGGACAAAACCCGGCTCGCCGCTGTCGGTGTAGCCGAAGGCAATCGCGCCCTGGGCGACCTTGCCGGTGGCGCTGACCGGGGCCAGGCCATCGCGCTGGATCGAGGTGTGCGAGACCCGGCCAACATGCCACAGCTGGGCGAAGATCTTGCCGCCGACGCTGTGCACCGAGTCGGTCACCAGCTTCCAGCCGTGGATCTGCTGCTCGCTGAAAATGCCCGGATTGAACAGGTAGCCCTGGCCCTCGCGGGAGATCGGCGTGCCTTCGGAAACGATCAGGCCGGCGGTGCCGCGCTGGGTGTAATGCAGGGCGATCTGTTCGGTGGCGATGTCTTGCGGGGCGCGTGAACGGGTCATCGGCGCCATGACGAAACGGTTGCTCAGCTGCAGTGGGCCGAGGTCATAAGGGGCAAACAGGTCTTTCATGCGTGGGGCCTCTGGGTGGAATGGCGCCATGCTAGGGGCTTGCGAAAACAGCCACAATCAAGGCTAAAGGCAAAACACTATTGCTGTAACAGCAATATGAGCACCTATACTGGACGGATTTCCCGTTCAGGAGCCGCCCATGCACCTCAAGGCCCACCGCTTCTTCGCCATGGTCGCGGTGACCGGTAGTTTCTCTGCCACCGCCCGGCATTTTCAGGTGCCGGCCTCGTCGGTGTCGCGTTTTATCGCCGCGCTGGAGCGCGAGGTCGGGCAGCAGTTGCTGTACCGCAACACCCGCGCGGTGAAGCTGACCGAAGCCGGCGAGCGCTATTACCTGCAGATTCGCGAAGTGCTGGAGCTGCTGGATGCTGCCGACGAGTCGATCAGCGGCAAGCCCGGCGACATTCGCGGCCTGGTGCGGATCAACGCGCCGGTGGCTTTTGCCCATCTGCATCTCGTGCGCCTGCTCAATGGCTTGCATGAGCAATACCCGGAACTGACCGTGGAACTGACCGCCACCGATGCCTACATCGACCCGGTGCAGGAGGGCGCCGACATCACCTTTCGCGTCGGCCATCTGCAGGATTCGGGGCTGATCGGCCGGCAGATCTGCACCCAGCGTTATGTCCTGTGTGCCAGCCCCAGCTACCTTGAAAAACATGGCCAGCCGACCTGCGCGCAGGACCTGCGCCAGCATAGCTGCCTGGTCTACAAAGGCACCGGCGGCGCGCAGCGCTGGTACTTGCGTCCGTCGGGTAGCGACAGCGTCGAGGTGGTCGACGTGCACGGGCCGCTGCGCAGCAACAATGCCCAGGTGCTGGTGGAAGCGGCCCTGGCCGGGCGCGGCATCGTGTTTTTTCCGACCTGGCTGTTCAGCAAGCACAGCTTTACCAGCAAGGCCCTGGTGCAACTGCTGCCCGACTGGCAAGGCGCCGTGGAGGCGACGCCGAGCCAGATCCACCTGCTGTCAGCGCAAAACCGCCTGCGCTCGCAGAAGGTGCGGCGGGTGTGGGACTACTTTCTCGACGCCATCGGCACGCCGCCGTACTGGGATGACCTCGGCGCCTGAGTCAGCCCTTGGCACGCCAGGTCACCGGCCAGTACTCCTCGTTGATGCTGTCGCAGCGCCACATGGTCCGCCGGTCCTTGAGCTGCATGGCCGCACCGTCGTATTGCCAGGTCGAGCTATCACCGCAGTCCTTGCCCATCTCGCGGAAAATCTTTAACTGGCCGCTGACCGGGTTGAAGTTGATCTGCCCATACAGGTCAGGGGAGAAGTGAGCCTCGGGCGCCGCCTTGAGTTCCAGCGGTATCGCCTGGTACGGCGCCGTGCGCGAGACACGATAGAGGCTGTGGTTGCAGCCGTCCTCGGCGCAGCCGTAACGCAGGCGCACCAGGGCGTGGGCCGGGTCCAGGGGGTAGACCTCGGCCTGGGCCTGCCAGTTCTGATGGGGCGCGGCGCTCAGTTCGTCCTTGGTCAGGGCAATCAGGTAGTCGCCGATGGCCTGTTGCTCGGCGTCGCTCAAGGCCGGGGCCAGGGTAAAGCGCGGCAGTTTGGGAATCGCCGGGGCCGGCGGCACGCGGCTGTCCGCCTGGTAGCCCGGGCGCACGAAGGCGCTGGGGTGGCCGATGCGCCCTTGCACCGAGTCCATCAGCAACAGGGCGGCGCTCAAGCCCTGCAGCGATACCCGGCGCTCGCCAAAGTTGCTGTTGGAACTCAAGGTGTCGCTGTTGCGCAGCTCGCGCAGTTTTTCAACGGCGGCGTCGCCCTCGAGGTAATAGTACTCACGGTCGTGCGAGCCGTACTGCCAGGGCTCGGTGGGGCGGCCATCGAGGTGAAACTCGTAGCGCAGGCCGACGTCGTCGTAGCCGATCACACTGACCCGGGTGCTGCCCTTGGCGCCGGCTTCGCGGACGATGTACAGGCCCATCCCGGGGTTGTCGGTGCTGCCCGACACCGCGGTGCAGCGGCGGGTGTTGTCGCAGGCCAGGCGCCAGTCCTGGAACACCCGGGTCAGTGGCACCGGTTCCGGTGTTGCGGCCTGGGTCAGGGCGGGTAACAGGCCAAGGGCCAGCCAGGTCCATCTTGCTGAAAACATCGTGGGTCGATCCTGCGGTGTCGATGAAGGGCGGCATGATCGCATCTTGGTGGTAGTCTGGCAGCTGTTCAGGATCAATCAGCCAAGGAAGCCTTGTGATCGCCGTCCGCCCCGTTTTACCCCATGAATGGCCCAGCTACCGCGATCTGCGCGAGCGTGGCCGTGCGCCGGGTGGGCCTGGGCGTGACCCTCGCCGACAGCCCTGCGATGCGCTTGTACCAGGCCCATGGCTTTCAGCCGGTCGGCGCCCCGCAGCCATTGCGCGAAGGGTCCAGCCTGATGTCGCAGGGGATGCAGCGACAGCTGGCTCTCTAGTCCTCGAAGCGCCCCGACGGATCGCGATCTTTTTCGTAGTGGTGGCTGAGCGGGAAGGGTGGCAGCCAGGATTCGCGGCGGGTGGTCCAGCTTTCGTAGGTGGGCGTGAACAGGTTGGGGGCATCCAGCGCGCCGAGGTTGATCTCGACTTCATCGCCTGAGCGGGCGAACACCGACGAGCCGCAACGTGGGCAAAAATAGCGCCCGGCGTAGTCACGGGTTTCGCCTTCGATGCTGACTGCCTCTGCGGGGAAAATCGCCGAAGCGTGAAACAGCGCGCCGTGGTGCTTGCGACAGTCCAGGCAGTGACACAGGCCGACCCGGTAGGGGCGTCCCGAGGCTGTAAATCGCACGTTGGCGCACAGGCAACCGCCGGTGAAGTGGTCCATGGTGCGTCTCCTGTTGTGTGTTCGTGGCTCTCACGGGCTAGGGTTCGCAGAATTTGTACAACCCGACACTCATGGTCATCAACACGAACCCAATAGCGATCAGCCTGCCGGAAACAAGCAAGCGACGTCGGAGCCGCCGGGGGAAGTTGCGCACTTGCACTGCGTCGAGCTGGCCTTGGCGTATATGTTTTTGTGGATAGGCCAGTAAGCCACTGATCACTCCGACAAGCACCCAACGCGCCCCTAGGCTTGATGTCCCCCAAACGCGAATCTGCTGCTCCAGCCAGGTACTGCTTTGCAGCGCTGAAAGCGACCTCGCAAAATCTCGGCCATTTGCGATGCACGCGCTTATCAAGACCCCAGTCAGCATGATGATCCACGGGCCAAGGATCAGCACCATCTGTAATCCCAGAGGCCAGGAACGAGGGTCAATACTCATAAGCCTGTCCAGTTGTAGAATAGTTCTCCAGCAAGATCACCAGATGTGTTGCCAATCATGCTTCCCAAAGCCACTACCTGACTGCCCGTCACGCTGCGCGGTACGACGTAGACGCTGGGCTGCAGTGACTCTGAGGAAGACAATATCGAGTGAGCTGGGGAAGGTGTTGAGGGTGGCATCCTTGTCATGCGCAGGTTCCTTGGGCAATGAAGGCCGGAACCTAGCACCGCCGCTCGCGATCTAGCGCACCGCTGGATGGAATCGGAAAGATCCTACAGTGAAAGCGGATTCGGATTGGCAGGCGTACGATGAGACCGGTACAGCCAGCACTCCAGGTGGTGGCCGAATTACGACCGCTACGCGCTCGATCGCCGGCAAGTCCGGCTCCCACTGAAGTGGGTGCTTGCAGGATCTCTGTGGGAGCTGGCTTTGCCAGCGATGAGGCCGTTACAGCCAGCACATCAGGTGCTGACCGGACTGCGACCGCTTTGCGCTCAATCGCGGGTCAAGCCCGCTCCCACAGGATTGGTGCGAGCCCGCACCTGCAGCATCAGTACCCGGTCATCTCCAGATAGCCCTTGCCGCTCACACTGCCATTAAAGCGCACCGGCCCCTCCCAGTACGGAAAACGCGTCGACATCCACGCTTTGGGCTCCAGTGCATCGACCTGGACATCCACCCCGTGCGCCGGCACTTGCACACGCCAGCGGGTTGGCAGCTTGTGGCCGTTGTCCTGCTTGCTCCAGGCCAGCTCCTGCAGCTGGATCTGCGCACCCTGCAGAGCCTGGGCGTTGCCTTCGGCGCTGATCCAGGTGCCTGCGCGGTAGGGCGTGCCCTGGGCTTCGCGCACGCGAAACAGCATCAGTTTGGCGCCGCTGTCCAGGTGCAGGGAGAACCAGTCCCAGCCCGACTGCCCGGCCGCCAGGGGCTGGCTGCTCCATTCGCGGTCGAGCCAGGCGTTGCCGGTCACCGCCACGCGCTGGCCGTTGCGTTCGACCTCGCCGCTGACCTGGTAGAACGGCTGGCTGTAATAGTACGAGGCCTGGCCCTTGCCGGATTTTTCGCTGTAGCCCCGGGCACCGTGCAGCACCAGCGGGCCGTTGCTGACCAGCTTGAGGGTGTAGCTGAAACCCTTGCCATTGGCGCTCATTCGCAGGCACCCGATGTCGTCGCTGCCTTGTAGCGACCAATCGTTGATCCAGGCGTGAAACGGCTGGGTGGTAACACCCGCCTGGCCGATGCCGCCGCGCGCCAGGGTTTCGGCGTATTGATGGCCGCCGGGGCCGGTGAGCGCGGCGTGGCCCATCCACAGGTTGGGGCTGTTCCAATCGGTGGTTTCAGTGCCTGGGCGCAGGGCCGAGCGGAACAGCGTCCACTGCGCGCCCCAGTCGCGGCCCTGGCCGTCGGTGAGGTTGGCGGTGACGTACCACCATTCGATGCGAAAGCCGGTGTGCGGCCCGTGATCGAGGGGGAACAGCAGCGGATGATCGCGGGTTACCGGGGTGAAGGCCGCAGCGTCCTGGCCCAACCCGGCAAAGCCTATGGGAGCAGGTGTGGGCTGGTCGCAGCCGCCCAGCAGCAACAGGCCGATCATCAGGCAAAGGTCAGGTTTCATCGGCAAACTGCCTCAACAGTTCGCTGGGTTGGCTCCGCGCCAGTTGCCACAAGGGCCAGGCGCTGGCCAGCAGGCTGGTCAACAGGCCCAGCAGCGCCAGCTGTAGCAGTTGCGCGGCAAACACATGCAGCGGCAGGCGCCAGCCGAAAGCCTGAACATTCACCACCGCCACCAGGCACCAGGCCAGCAACAGCCCGAGAGGGATCGCCAGCAGCACCGTCAGGCTGCTCAGCATCAGGGTTTGCCCCAGCGACAACCCTACCAGTTGCGTGCGCCGCACACCCAAGGCCCACAGCGGTGCCAACTGGCCCAGGCGGCTCTGGCTCAAGGTCAGCAAGCTGATGAACAGGGCGATGCCCGCCACCCCCAGGGTCAGGCTATTGAGGGCGGTGGTGGCGGCGAAAGTGCGGCTGAAGATTTCAGTGGACCAGCGTTTCAAGCTGGCTTGCTCGACCACGCGGCTGTCGTCCAGGGCGAAGCGTTGTTGCAACTCGTCTTTGAACGTGGCGATGCGCTCGGGCGCAAGATTGAGGCTGATGGTGCTCAGCGTCGCCTGCGGCAGGTGCCCACGCAGCCAGTCGGCATTGACCAGCAGGTGGCCCTTGGGGTTGCCATAGTCGGCATAGATGCCCACCACAGCCATGGTTTGATTGGCCAACTGCAGGTTGTCGCCCAGCTGCACGCCCAGGCGCCGGGCCAGTTGCTCGCTGAGCATCAGCGCATTGCCGCTGGCCAGTTGCGCCCAGGCCTGCGGGCTTTGCTCCAGCAATGGCCAGCGCGCGGGGTAGGCGGGGTGATCGATGATGCCCTGGACCTGCACCGGCCACTGCTGCACGCGTATTTCGGCACGCCAGCTGGGCAGCAACGTGGTGATTGCCGGTTGCTCGGCGAGCCAGTCAGTGAGTTGCAGGGCCTGAGTCGTGTCCTGCGGTGTGAGGTACAAGTCGGCAGAGAGGCGCTGGTCGAGCCAGCCGCTGAAGGTCTTGCGAAAGCCCTCGGTCATGCTGCCGACGCCGACGCTGGCGGCCAATGCCAGCAGCAGCGCCATCAGCGCCAGGCTCAGTGCCGGAAGCTGCTGACGGCTGTCGGCGACAAACCACTCGGCCAGCGCCCCGCGACACCCGCGTGCCAGCCAGGCCAGCGCGCCGTCGAGCAGGGCGGGCAGCAACAAGGCCGCCGCCAGCAACAGCGCTGCCAGCAGGATCAAGGCACTGGCCAAGCTGTTGCCCCATTGCCAGCAAGCGAGCGCGACCACCAGCAACAGCCCGGCGACCACTGCCTGACGGCGCAGCCACGGCCCCTGGGCCATGCGCCAGGCCTGCGGCTGGGCCAGGGCCAGCAGCGGCAAACGGGCGGCGCGCAACACGCTGCCGGCTCCGGCCAGCAAGGCACCGAGCACGCTCACGGCGATGCCCGCCAGCCACCACCCGGCTGGCAGGCTCAGTTGCCCGGCCACCTGGGCGCCGTACAGGCCGCGCAAACTGGCGGCGATATCGGGCAGCAACAGCGCGGCCAGCCCATAGCCGCTGGCGGCCCCGGCCAGGCCGCCGAGTACGGCGAAAACTCCCAGTTCCAGGCTCAGGCCGAGCAACAGGGTGTTGAGGCTGATGCCACAGGCACGCAGGTTGCGAATCAGCCCGCGGCGCTGCTCCAGGGCCAGGCCGATGGCGGCGTGGGCGATGAACAGGCCGACGACGAACGCCAGCAGGCCCAGCGCCGTGAGGTTGAGGTGAAAGCTGTCGGTCAGGCGCTGCAGGTCGCCGTCGTCGCTGGGCGCTTGCAGGGTCAGGCGCGCGGCGATGTCTGCGGGCAAGGGCCTGGCGTTATCATTCAAAAGCAGTCGCGACAGCTGCCCGGGGGCTTGCAGCAAGGTTTGCGCATGGCCGATATCCACCACGATCACCCCTGGTGCCAGCTGCGGCTGCACAACAAACGGCGGCAGTACCTGGCCGTCGCTGGTGGTTGCTTGCCCGCTGGCATTCAGAGGCAGTTGCCGCAGGGTATCGGGGCCGATCCAGGCTTGCCCGGGCTCGCCAATGAATGCCTGCACATCGAAGCCTTGCAACGGCGTGCCGGCGACGGTCATTGCCGTTGGCAGGCTCAGCGGCTCGATACCGATCAGCCGTACCGTCAGCGCTTGCTCCCCGGCAAAGCGCAAGCGACCTTCGAGCAGCGGCGACACCTGCCAGCCGAGCCTGCGCAGTTGCAGGTACAGTGCTTGCTCGAAACGCTCACCGTTGCCGGCTATCAGCTGCGCCTGGGTGGGCCCGGTCAGCACTGCGCTGGCGCGGGCGTAGTCGGCCCGCGCCTGGCTGTTGAGCGCCTGCACCCCGGTCCATAGCGCAGTGGCCAGCCACAAACCGGTAAAGATGCTGAAGAACTGCAATCGATGGCGCCGCCAGTGGCTCAGCAGCGCCTGCAGGGCAATCAGCAGCGGGCCCATCAGTGCGCCTCGACCTGCACACGCCCGGCGTGCAGCACGCAGCGCTGCTCAAGGCGCGCTGCCAGGCGCGGGCTGTGGGTCACCATCAGCAGGCTGCTGGCAGCTTCGGCGACCAGTTGCAGCATCAACGCCAGCACTTCATCACTGCTGCGCTCGTCGAGGCTGCCGGTGGGCTCATCAGCCAGCACCAGCGCCGGGCGAGCGGCCAGCGCCCGACCGATGGCGACCCGCTGCTGCTGGCCGCCGGAGAGTTGCTCGGGGTAGCGCTGCAACAGGCTGGCCAGACCCAGGCGGGCAGCCAGGTAGTCCAGCCATTGGCGGTCAAACCGCGCCGCCAGCCTGGCCTGAAAGGCAAGATTGGCCGCCACATCGAGGCTGCTGATCAGGTTGTATTGCTGGAACACCAGGCCGATGCCTTGCCGGCGCCAGCGCGCCAGGGCTGATTCCGAACGGGCGTCCAGCGCCTGGCCATCGATCAGGATGCGCCCACTATCGGCGCGATCGAGACCGGCGACCAGGTGCAGCAGGGTGCTTTTGCCGCTGCCGGACTCACCCATCAATGCCAGGCTGCTGCCCTGGCCCAGGCGCAAGTCGACGCCCTGCAATACCGGCAGCAGGCCTTGGGCAGTGCTGAACGACTTGTGCAACTGTTCGATGACCAGCATGGGGCGGGTTCTATCCTCAGCTGTTTTTAGCGCTCGCCAAAAAATACGCCACCAGTGCATTGGCATGACCATGGCCCAAGCCATGCTCGGCTTTGAGCCAGTCCACTATCTCCATATGTTTTTTGCCACTGACGGTGCCGATCAGCTTTAGCCAGTGGCTGACGGGCTGGCCGTATTTCTTCTCGATGGAGGGGAAGTACGACGCGGGTCCTTTTACTTTTGTCTCTTCGCTCATGGTGTGTGGTTCCTTATTAGGTGGGTGGGATGCGCTTCAATCTTTAGGCTCGGCTATCAACAACAATGATTGCGGCAGCGGGCTTTGCGGATGCTGCGGCTCCTGCACGGCGACCAGCTTGAAACCCGCCATGTCCAGTGCAGTGAACCAGCTGGACAAAGTGCGCAGGTACCAGGGCATGGGCTGCCACTGGCCGGCAAAGCTGGCAAAGGTTTCTTGCCGCCAACCGTCCTGATAGTTGCCGGCCGCGGCCGCCCACGGGTGCAGGGTCTGGATCACCAGGGCGCCGCCAGCGGCGAGCAGGGCGTTCATGGCGCCGAGCAGGGGGATGATGTCCTGGTGCAACAGGGCGAAGTTGGCGCAGACCAGCGAGTAGTCGCGGCCGATATCAACCTGTGCGTCTGCCAGCGCTTCATAGCTGGCCAGATACACCTGGGCCGTCCCCGCTGCCCGCGCCGCCTCGACCAGGGTCGGATCGCCGTCCACCCCCACCGCGTCGATGCCGCGCTTGGCCAGTGCGCGCAACAGCCAGCCTTCGCCACAGCCCAGGTCGAGCACGCGTTCGGGCTGGCGGCCGAGCACCGCCAGCAGAATCGCCTGGTCGGTGACTTGCTGGCGGCTTTCGATGGCGCCGCTGCGAACGGCTTCAATCCAGGCCTGGGCGTTGTCTTGCCAGCTTTGCAACAGCTCGTTCTCGGGGGCAGGCATTGCGCTCTCCATTCAACATTACCAGCGCTGGCAAGGCCAGCATGCACAGCTGCAGTCTAGGCAAATGACCCGGTGCGCACCTCCCCGTCAAGCACATAACGGGCGATCAGCACTCCACCTGGCGTGCTGCTCGCCGTCGAGGCTGGTGAAGGCGGCAACGATGAGCTTGCGCATGAGTGGCTCCTGATGGGGCTGCAGGCGGAACTGCCTGACACTAGTCGAACCGGCGCCGGCGAAATCGACAGCGCTTCGATCATCTGTGTACTATCGCCCCCAGGCTAATGCTGCCCGCCGCTCGCGCCCACACGGCCTCGGCTTCAGGAGAAAAACGATGATTTCAACCGAGCAAGCCAAGCAGACGGCAATCCGCTTCGACAAGCCCATTCCCATCCTGCGCAGCTTCGACGAAGCCAAGGCCCGCGAGTTCTACCTGGATTTCCTCGGTTTCAGCGTTGAGTTCGAGCACCGATTCGAAGCTGACCTGCCGCTGTACCTGGGCATCAGCCGTGACGGCCTGCAACTGCACCTGTCCGAACATCATGGCGATGCCAGCCCGGGGGCGACGATCTTCGTGCCCACGCACAACATCGAGCAACTGCGCGACGAACTGCAGGCCAAGCGTTATGGCTATGGACGCCCGGATATCGTCGAGCAGGGCTGGGGTAAAGTGCTGGAAGTCTACGACCCGTTTGGGAACCGGATACGCTTCTGCCAGAGCTGATAGAACGGCATTGAGCCGCGATCAACTGCGGATAAAGGCCAGCAGGTCGGCATTGATGATGTCGGCATGGGTGGTAGGCATGCCGTGAGGGAACCCCTTGTAGGTTTTCAGCGTGCCGTTGCCGAGCAGTTTCGCCGACAGCGGCCCGGAGTTGTCGTAGGGCACGATCTGGTCATCATCGCCGTGCATCACCAGCACCGGTACCGTGACCTTCTTCAGGTCCTCGGTGAAATCGGTCTGCGAGAAGGCGACGATACCGTCGTAGTGGGCCTTGGCGCTGCCCATCATGCCCTGGCGCCACCAGTTGAGGATCACCCCTTGCGACGGCTTAGCGCCCGGACGGTTGTAGCCGTAGAACGGCCCGGAAGGGATGTCGTGGCAGAACTGGGCGCGGTTGGCCGCCAGTTGCGCCTGCAGGTCGTCGAATACTGATTTTGGCAGGCCGCCGGGGTTGCTGGCGGTCTGTACCATCAGCGGCGCAACCGCGGCGAGAAGGGCGGCCTTGGACACCCGCTCCTGGCCATGGCGGGCGATGTAATGGATGACTTCGCCACCGCCGGTCGAATGCCCGACATGCACGGCCTTTTGAACACCCAGGTGCTTGACCAGCGCCGCCACGTCATCGGCGTAATGGTCCATGTCGTGGCCATCCCAGACCTGGCTGGAGCGCCCATGGCCACGGCGGTCGTGGGCGACGACCCGATAACCCTGGGCCAGGAAGAACAACATCTGCGTATCCCAGTCGTCGCTGCAAAGCGGCCAGCCGTGGTGAAAGAAAATCACCTCGGCGTCACGCGGGCCCCAGTCTTTGTAGAAGATCTCAACGCCATCGTTAGTGGTCACGAATGCCATGTTCGCTGCTCCTCTTTGGTGTGGGCGAACCATGAGCATAGGAGATCAGGCTGGAACGTGATTGAAGCCTTCGACAAACGCCGCAATTTGCCGGCTACCGCACAAATGCACCACCGGTACCTGCGGCCCGATGGCTTCACGTACCCTTTCAATCCCCGGGCGATAACCGCGATCGAAGGTCCAGACGAATTTCAGGAAGGTCAGAAACGCCCGGTCCAGCTTTTCGCTGCAGCCGTCGGCGAGGTCAGGGCGCGGGCGGTTCAGCACGCTGCGCTTGATCACCCGCATCAAGCAGGTCAGGCGCGGCGTATCCAGCCAGATCACCAGGTCAGCCTGCGGCAGGCGCAGGTCGAAGGTGCGCCGCGCATAGTTGCCTTCACACACCCAGGCGTCCTGCGACACTGCCTCGCGCACGCGCGAGCGGAACTGCTCGGCATCCGGCTCGACCCAGCCGGGCTCCCAGAACAACCTGTCCAGGTGCACCACCGCCAGGCCCAGTTGCTTGCCCAGGGCGCGGGCGAGGGTGGACTTGCCGCTGCCGGCGTTGCCCAGAATTACGATCCGTTGCATGAGGGACTGCCTTGTCGGAAAAAAAGCCGGCGATTGTGCAGGTTTTGTCGGGGCAGTGAAAGTGTATCGGTAGGGATTTTGCAGCTATCCGGGCACTCACTAGCCGGGCGCAGAGGGAATCAGATCGTCTTCAATCCACTGGGCAAGCCGGTGCCGGTTGATCGCGCGCGCCATGTGCGCCAGATAGGCCAACTCTGCAGTGCCGAGGGTCAATCCGTGGGACAGGAGTAGCGCCAGACCCTCAAGCGCATCGTGCTCTTGCTCCATGCAAATGACCGTTTGCCGGGCCGGGGTGAGGCCGTTGTTGGCGACCGATGAAAGGCTTGCACCACACTCGATCAAGCGCTTGGCGCGGTCCGCCCGACCGAACTTGAGCAGCGTCGAGAGTACGGTGAAGCCATCGTCGCTCGCTGCATCGACACTGTTGTTGCTGCTGTACCAGGCCAGCACCCATTCGAACACAGGGTCATCACTGTCCAATGACACCCGGTGCAGCAGGTTATTGCCGCCAAGGCTGTTTTTTTGCAGAAAATCAACGCCATTGGCCGCAAGAAATTCCAGCGCCTGAATGTTTTCAGCCACATAGAACAGAACAGGAGTGCCGTTATAGGATTCGCGGTTCTTGATCGGTGCAAGCAGGCGCTGCATTGCCCTGTTGTCGCCATTGGCCAAGGCGTCAGCGGCTTCAAACAAATCGATTATCAACGCTTCATTAGTCATCGCGGGCTCTGGGTCGAAAAATTGCGGACAAGACCGGCCCCTGGCGATTGCCCTGGTGTGCAGAACACCCGCTGGCGCTGGCCTGATCATGCACTTTGCATGATGGGCATGTTCGCAACGTGCTGCAACCTATTGAATTTATAGCCATTGCCCTTTCAACCGGTTTGGCACAGGGCGTGCACCCGTTTTAGTGAACATTCGATGTTCCTCACGGGAGCTCTACAACAATGATTACAACATCAGAAACCCACTCCACCTCCATCGTCGAAGCGCAAAGCCGCTCCGGCGTGTCATGGGCGGCTATATTTGCCGGCGCGGCGGGCGCCGCGGCGTTGTCGTTGATACTGGTTTTGCTCGGTATCGGGCTGGGCTTCTCGGCAGTTTCGCCGTGGGTTGGCGACGGCATGAGCGCCAAGGGCCTGGGTATCTCGACGATTGTCTGGCTGGCGCTGACGCAGATCATCGCCTCTGGCCTGGGGGGGTACCTGGCGGGCCGTCTGCGGGTCAAATGGGCGAGCGTGCATGGCGATGAGGTGTACTTTCGCGATACCGCCCACGGCTTTCTGGCCTGGGCCGTTGCCACGCTGGTCACGGCAACGCTGGTGGTCGGTTCGGTCAGCAGTATCGTCGCTGGCGGCGTGCAGGCGGGGGCTCAGGTCGCCGCCGGTGCTGCAGGTGGCGTTACTGCGGCAGCGACGGCTGCCAGCGGTTCCCAGGGTAGCGACCCCTATGGTTATTTCGTCGATACCCTGTTCCGTGGCGATGGCACGGTGGCGGTCAACGAAGATGCTGCACAAGTAGCGGTGACCCGGATCATGGCGCGCGCGTTGAGCAACGGCGGGCAACTGAGCGGCGAAGACCGCCAGTACCTGGCGCAACTGGTCAGCCAGCGCACCAACCTTGCGCCGGCCCAGGCCGAGCAGCGTGTCGACCAGGTCTTCGCCCAGGCGCGCCAGGCAGCGGACGACGCCAAAAAGGCTGCCCGTGAAGCGGCTGATGCCGCCAGCAAGGCGGCTGCGCTGTCGGCATTGTGGATGTTCATTGCCTTGCTGTGCGGGGCGTTCTTCGCCAGCCTCGCCGCCACTTACGGTGGCCGTCGTCGCGATGCCGTGGTGCTGGTCGATGACTACGTCAGTGCCCAAGTCCGTTGAACCGAGGAGAACTACCATGCGTTCACTACTGTTGTTCATGCTGGGTGTACCGATTCCGGTGATCATCCTGATCGCCCTGTTCATGCATTGATTGCCTGGCGAAGTCGGCGGCCTTGCCGCCGACTCGTGCCATCCCTCAAAAAAACTGCACTCACCCCTCAGTTTTTTGAATTACCACCCGCCAGCCCAACCCCGGCAAAATCCCCGCCCACGCAACACCCAAAAATTCCATCTCCACGGACGGAGCCCATTGGTATTGCCCCCTCGCAATACTCAGCCCAGCCAATTTGGCCGGGCTTTTTTTACTGCCCAGGTGCCCGATCTACCCATGTCTCTGCGCGCTCTGAACAACGGCTTCAACCGGCTGCTGCCGGCCCCTCTGAACATCCCCCCAAAAGAATGGCTACGCGCAGGCGTTGGCGCACTGCTCGGTCTGTTTCTCGCAGGCCTGGCCTGCAGCCTGGCCTTTGGCCCGACAGTGGCGCTGCACCTGCTCGGGCCGCTGGCGGCCTCGGCGGTGCTACTGTTTGCCGTGCACTCCGGGGCGCTGGCGCAGCCCTGGCCGTTTATTGGCAGCTATGCCAGCGCCACCGCGGTGGGCCTGGTGCTGCATCACTGCTTTGGTTCGGCCCTGTGGGTCGCGGCGTTGGCCCTGGGCGTGGCGATTTTGCTCATGTGCCTGCTGCGCTGCCTGCACCCGCCGGGTGGCGGCGTGGCGGTGAGCGTGGTGCTGGCCGACTCGTCGCTGGCGGCGATGGGCGACCAGGTGTTCGAACCGATCATGCTCAATGCCCTGGTGCTGGTGGCCGTGGCGGTGATCTACAACCGCCTGACCGGCGTGCGCTACCCGAAGACCGCCGCAGCGCGCAAAGACCTGCACCACACTGCCGACGTGCTGCCAGGTGAACGGGTCGGCGTCAGTGGTGAAGACCTCGACCAGGCGCTGGAAGAGCTCGGCGAGTTCGTCGACGTCACCCGCGACGAACTCGAACGCATCATCATGGCCACCGAGCAACACGCGCTCAAACGCAGCCTGGGCGGCATTACCGCCGCCTCGGTGATGTCCCGGGACGTGCAACTGGCGACCCCGCAAACCACCTTGCAACAGGCCTGGCAGTTGCTGTCGAGCCACCATCTGCATACCTTGCCGGTACTCGATGACGCCCGGCGCCTGGTGGGGATAGTCAGCCTCACCGACCTGATCGGCCCGGCCATGGCCCAGGGGCGGTTCAGCTGGCGCGCATTGCTCGGGCGCCGGCCCAAGGTGCTGCTGGAACAGATCATGAGCCGGCCGGTGATCACCGTGCGCAGCGACGAGCCGGCGGTGGCGCTGATTCCGTTGCTCAGCGAGCAGGGGCTGCATTGCTTGCCGGTGATGGACGGCGAGGCGCTGGTGGGGGTGATTACCCAGACCGATCTGATTGCCGGGCTCAAGCGGCAGTTGTTGAGTGAGGTTGGGTTGCTCGGCAAGGACCGCGCGCTCAATTAGCGCGTCGCTTATCAGCGGGGGCCTGCCGTTGGCTTCAAGGCGCTGTCCTCGATTCCAGGTCTATGTCTTCAGGCCATTTCACCTTGGGCGCGAGGCGGCGGGCGAGATTGAAGGTGACCTTTTCGTTGTTCCAGTCCCGGGGCGGGCGAGGGAAGGCAGGGAGCGCCTGCGGTCCCTGCTGCATGAACAACTGAGCCAGGGCCCAGTACATTTCACCCTGCTGGATGCCGTGGGCGAAATGGAAGCGATCGATGACCTTGTTGGTGCCCGGTTCGACCACTGCCAAGGAAATGGTTTCAATCAGGCCTCCAGCGCCCATCGGTCCATACACGCTGCAGCCTTCGGCGCGCAGGTCATCCCAGTCATAAACTTCGGCGCGTACACCCCAGGCTGTGCGGCTGAAAGGGCGGCGTCCATTATGATGGAAGCGATAGACGTAGACTTTGCGGCGGAGACGGTTGAAGCGGATTGGCTCGTCTCGAGGGGCTTCTACTTCCATTCGCCAGTAATATAGTCCTCCCCAATAACCTATTGTAACTATCAATGGCTCAATTAGAAGTAGTTGAATGTTGTGAAGAGGTGCGTGTTTGAGCGTAACTATAGTAATAAAGCTCAGGTAGGCTGTAGAGGTTATAAAGAACATTATCGCAATCCATACGCAAATGCCGCGTACCCTGAAGGTCGATCGAGAGAGTTCCAAGTATGTATCGTCAACATGGTTTGGGGGATTTGGCAGCACCCAGGGGGGCGGTACTTCTGTAGGCAAGTCGTTAGGTGCGGGAAGGTCATACTTCCAGTGAGGTGCAGGCTTGTTCAGTAATGGCGATTTAGGAAGTCTCACGGCGCCGACCTTGACTCAAGGTCCATGTCTTCTGGCCACTTCACCTTGGGCGCCAGCCGTCGGGCGAGATTGAAGGTCACGGACTCGTTACTCCAGTCCCGGGGTGGGCGAGGGAAGTGGGGTAATGCCTGCGGACCTTGCTGCATGAATAGTTGCGCCATGGCCCAATACATCTCGCCTTCATCGCTCTCATGTGCAAAATGAAAACGGTCGATCACCTTGTTGGTGCCCGGCTCAACTACTGCCAGGGAGACAGTTTCAATCAGACCGCCTGTACCCATCGGACCGTACACACTGCTGACTTCAGCGCGAAGGTCTTCCCAGTTGTAAGCTTCGGTGCGTACCCCCCAAGCCACGCGGCTGAAAGGGCGAAGTCCGTCTTGATGAAAACGGTAGACGTAGACTTTTCTGCGCAGGCGGTTGAAGCGAATGGGTTCGTCCCGAGGGGCCTCGACGTCCATACGCCAGTAATAAACGCCTCCCCAGAAGCTTACTATAGATGCTGTAAGTCCAAAAAAAAACGCTGCCAATGAATGAAAACTCCGCAGGTTTGTAATGATACTTATTTGAAAGAAAAAGGAGGTTATCGCCAAAATAAAAAGAGCTATTGCGGCCCACACGCAAAATCCACGAGTCTTAAAAGACGAGCGTGGTAGCTCAAGATATACGTCGTTAACATGATTGGGCGGGTTTGTTAGTGTTTGGGCAGAGGGCGCCCGTGATGGCGGATCGTTGGGAACGGGAAGATCATACTTCCAGTGAGGTGCAGGGTTTTCTAATAAAGGTTTGGCTGAGTTCATTGCATTTCCGTGGTGGTTTTATGGGCGTAGGGGTAGAGTTGCTAGCGTCGCTTCAAGGTCTATCAGATAAGTTCAATTGAGCATACGCTTCAGGGGTATATCGGTCTGGCCAGTAAGTTAATGTCAGGGTGGCCGTTTCTATATTGTGGCCGTCTGTATGTTTTGATAGATCAATGAAGCCGCTGATTTCTTTGATCTGTATCGTGTTTTTATTCGTGGACGGTACAGTTGTTATGGATGTGGAGGGTGTGTTGATGTTTTCGGTAGGGACGGTGTTTTTCGAAAAGCCCGGTGCGGTCGTCGGCTCATTCGCTGCTATAGGCAAGGGGCTCAGACTGCCTTCAACTAGAGTTTCACCATTTCTATAATTGCTGGATGATTTCTCTCCTCTACGGCTAATGGTCAATTTCCAATAGTAAGCTGAACGACTCGCATCGTAGTGCGGCAGGCGTAGACGGTATTTCAGTATTTGCTGTACTGATGGAGTACCACCACTTGCAGTGCCGTAGCCGACTCTAGGAGAGCTACCGCTGGAAGTCAGTAGTTGAAAGTTGATCCCTACTTCGATCCCTAAAGTAGCTGCATTTAACTCGGCAATGGCTGTAGGCCCATGCTCGGGTCTGTTCCAGTGGATCGGGGGCTTCTCATCGTGGACGCCGAAAAAGCAACGTTTTGCCCAAAGCTCTAGAAGAGTTGATTCTTGTTTCTCGGCAGTTTTGTAAAATGCATATCCCGCCACGCTTAGCATTATGGCTATGCCAAGTGGTCCCAGTAATACGGAGGCTCCTGATAAAGCGGCAGCCATGCCGATAATTCCTCCTGCGCCTGAAAGTACTGCAGATGCGGCGTACAGCTGCGCAGCAAGAGTGTCACCGCGATTCAATGTCCGGCTAATAGCAAAGCTTGCTTGTGCCGCATCATAGAAGCCTGAAGCCGCACCAATGGTTGCGCCAACTTTAGAGAGTGTCTTGCCTATCTGTGCAATCGGAGAATGTGCTGCTGCGCCATATGCGGGGGCCACGTTCATCTTTTGCACATATTGCGCCCCCCTGCGCAATGCAATCCCCACCACCTCCATCCCGCTCCCCAGCACCCCTAGGCTGCTTCCATACAGCGCCAGCCTGGCTTCCATGGACTTCTCGCCAATCACCCGGTCGACTTCCTCAAGATTCTTTTTCATCGCATCGCCAAGCAGGTACAGGCCACCCAACGCCAGCAGAAGCTCGCCGCTGCCAGCCGCGCCGCGCAAACCGCTGAAACCCGTACGTACCCAGGTGGCGGTTTGATGCACAGGAATTTGCAGACCCTGGAGCAGTTTTCGCGCGTGGGGGTCGAGGGTGCCGATGCCCACGGCGATGCTGCCAAGGGCGGCGTGGGCGCCTTTGCCCAGTTGTTCTGCACCGAGGTTGGCAGTGCGCATCAGCGAGGCCTGTAGTTGCGCAATCTCGCTTGCCTTGGCGTTTACCCAGATGCTAATGGTCACCGTCAGCGCTGCAATCCTGGGGTCCAGTACCGCCATGCTCAGCAGCCCGTTGAGGATGATGGGGCGGACCGCTGTGCGAACCTGGCGGGCTTCGTGGTCCACTTCTCCCAACTTGTCTTTGAGGTTGTTGATGGCGCGGTCGCTGGTATCGGCTGCCTTACGTTGCAGCTCGCGCAGATGTTCACACTGCAGGGCGTAGTACTCGCTGAGCTTCATCTGCACCTTGAGCTCGGTCAGGTGAATGCCGTTGTGCAGCAGTTGAATGGCGCTGTTTAGCCGGGAAACAGCTCGCTCGACACCTGGCCCGAGCGCAGGCTGCAAGCGTGCGCTGGCGGCATTGAGGGCGCCCAGCAGTTGGGCCATGGCGTCTTGCACAGACGGGCGCAGCAACTGCATCGACTCGTCGCTGGCCAGTATCTTGCTCAGTGCAGCGTAGAGTTTTTCGCTGTCGTTCCAGTCGGTATCGGTGCTGGCCTTGAAACTCGGCAGCAGCTCGGCCAGCAGTTGCCTGTCACGCCGCAGCAGCGCGCGGTAGACGGGGCTCTGCGGGTTGCGCAGCCAGGTGTCCCAGAGCATCGCCGTAGGCCCCGAGTCGGCGTCAGCACTGTCTGTTACCGGGGCCTCGCTGATCCCGCCACTCAGGCACAGCGCCATGGTCTGGCTGTAGGCCTGGCCCGAGGCAAAATCGGCACCGTCGTAATCGTGCTGTTCGCAGCATAAAAAGGCCGGCGTGCGGCAGGCCCCGGCGTAGGCTCGGCCGGCACCGTCGATGATGCGCTGGAAGCTTGCCAACTGCTGGTCATAGCGCTGCTGGAACTCAGCGCGTTGCTGCTCGTTGTAACGCTCTTCCAATCGTCTGGTGTGCTCGAGGGCGCGCTCGTTGACCAGCCTTTCGCGCACCCGTTGCGGATCGGCAAACACCGGTGGGCCATCGCCGGTGAGCGGGTCGGGGGTGGCTGGCGTTTGCTGCTCTGCCCAGTCGCGATGCATGGCGCGGATCGCCAGCAGCAGTTGCGAGGTCTGCTGTTGATAGGCCCGGTCCGGGGTGTTCATCCACTGTTGACGGTGTCCAATCCAGCCGTTGCGAATCCTGTTGAGTTCCTGCACCAGGCCGATGCTGTCGTCCAGTTCCAGGGCCAGCACGCCGTGTGGCAGATCATGATGGGCGATGGCGTTGCGCAGGTAGCCTCGCAACGCGGTCAGGCGCCCGGCTCGAGAGTAAAAACCATGCACGCTATCAAAGCTTGGACTGGGCTGCTGTCGGTACTCGTAGACTTTGTTGTCCACCTGCAGGTTTTCGGCCGTCATGGCCCAGCCGACGCTGGCCGGATCGTTGCGTGCTGTGCCCAGGTCAAGCGCTAGAAAACGCTCGGGAAAACGCCCGCTCTTGTAGGCGGCGAGGACGCTGGCGGGCCACGGGTCGCTGGCAAAGGCCAGCCACGCCATGGTGTATTTTTGCGTGTCGATGTTCAGGAACGCCGCTGGGCAGTCATGCCCGGCCGCGATGCAGCTATCGGCCAACGGTGTCTCGTTGGTGGCCGCAGGCTGGTAGGGGTTGAACTGACGCAGGTAACCGTCGGGCGTGACCTGATAGGCCTGCCAGACCTGGCGGTCGAGCAGCACGTATAGGTAACCTGCCCGCAGGGTGCGCCAACCCATGCGGGTATTGTCGTCAGGCAGGGGGTATTCATGGGCCAGGCGCGGCACCACGGCCTTGCGCAGCGGCAGAATGGGCAGGCCCTGACGCTGGCAGACCGTGCATTGGTCGTTGTTGACCAGGCATTCGGTGGTGGCGATGGCGAGTTGCGAAGTCAGGCTCAAGGGTATGCTCCTGCATGGCTCAGGTCGGTGACAATCCGTTGCCAGCTGTTGTCGTTGCAAGGGGCGAGCAGGGTACTGAGCGATGCTGTTCCTCGAGCCGCCTGGTCGATCAGTGCTCGGACGCGGGCGTGCTCATATAGCCGCAGATCCAGCAACAGGCAGTGCATGGCCAGGGTGATGATGTCGTGATGGTTTTTCAGGCCCAACTGACGGGCCTGGTGTATCTGGTAATGGGCCTTGGCAGCGGCATGGGGCGGCAGTGTTGTTGCACCTGTCCAGCGCGCCGGCGCGAACGTCAGCGGCAGGCTGAGGGCGCGTCGCCAGGTGGCAAGTAAGGTTGACACCAGCACCACCTCCTGCTGCACCTCGCCAGCGAGTGGACGAGGTACGACACTCGCGTGCGGATAGCTACTGATGACGCTGCTGGCACCGCTGGACATGGGAAACAGCCAGTGCTGAATCGGCCACCAGAACCCCTGTTCCGCCTGCTTCAACGTGCCGGCCAGCAATTCCAGGCGCAGCGGTTCATACACCGGAAAGAACTGTGTGCCCTGTGCCATGGGCAGATGCCCGAGCGCGATCAGGTGCGCACTGAATGCAGCGGTGGTGACGCTGCTGCTGAGCCAGCCGCAGACGTAGCGTCGGGAGCGCCTGGCGTCCTCGTTTACACGCTGCGCCGAGAGTGACAGCAGACGCTCCGAAGGCCGGGCGCCGGGGCTCGCCAGGGTCACCAGCACCGGGCAGGCGTGCGGCGTGTGCTCAAGGTCCGGACGCCACACGCGGGTGAGGGCGTCGTCGCCCAGTGTCTGGCGCAGCGCCTCGATATGCAGGGGATCGTCCGAGGCACAGTCAGCCAACGGGTCGAGCAGCAGGTACAGCGTTGCTTCGGGCGTGTAGATCTCATCAACGAACTTCTGCACAAGCGCCGGCGTCATCGGTTTTTCTCCACACAGGCTTGCCCTGCCTCGGGCGAGAGCTGCAGGGAAAAGGTCTGTGCGCTGCCCGGCGCAGTCATTTGCACCGGCCCCTGTAGGGTAATGGCCAGGCCATTGAGGTGAATGCCCTGGGCATCGATCGTCAGGCTGCCGCCAGGGCCCTGAATGACCAGGCGCTCGCTGGCTTGCAGCTGGTAGGTTGTGGTGGTGCGCTGCATGCCCTGGCCGGCGCTCAGGTGATGCTGGCCGTGGGTGAGGTGCTCGCTGTGGCCGCCGACTTCGGTGCGATGGTTGGCAGTGGTGGCGTCAAAACGGTCATTGCCGACGCGCTCCCAGCGGTCATTGCCGATGCTGATCTCATGGTTCTGGCCAATGTTCAGCGAGCGGTTCAGGCCTATGTCCTGGGACTGGTTGTGACCGATGGAGAGGGTTTCATCGTTGCCCACCGTCTCACTGCGATCATTGCCAACAAACACCCCATTGTTGTGCTTGATATGAACGTTCTTGTCCTTCTCGGCATGGATGAACACCTCTTCCTGCCCCAGCTCATCCTCAAAGCGCAGCTCGTTGAAGCCCTGGCCCTTGTGGCTGCGGCTTTTGATGGTCATGCGCGTTTTGTGCCTGGGCAGTTGATACGGCGGCAGGTTGGTTTCGCGGTAGGCGCGGCCGGTGGCGATGGGCTGGTCGGGGTCGCCGTCCAGGTAGCTGATGATCAGTTCCTGGCCGACCCGCGGGATGGCCATGGCGCCCCAGGTGGCGCCGGCCCAGCCCTGGGCGACGCGGATCCAGCAGGAGCTGTGGTCGTCCTGGTGGCTGTCGCGGTCCCAGGGGAAGCTGACTTTGACCCGGCCCCATTCGTCGCAGTAGATCTCTTCGCCCGGCGGGCCGACCACGCTGGCGATCTGCGGGCCGTCGATGCGCGGCTTGGGCCGTAGTGGCGCTTTCCAGTCGGCGTCCCAGCGGATGGCGCTGGCGCTGAGCCGGTAGGCGGTGCCGCTGTCGCTGGCGAAGGCCTCTTCGAGCAGGCTGCTGTGCTGCGTGCCGTGGTGTTCGATGGCGATGGTGCGCCAGCGGTCGTTGAAGTCCTCGCGCGGGTGGTCGTTGAGGTCGAAGGCCAGGCCCGGCTGCAGGCGCGCGTCGTCGCCTTCCATGTGGGCCAGGCGGGCGTCGCTGCGCAGGGCGGTCAGGCGGGTTTTGGTGAAGGGCTTGCCGCTGGCGTCGCGCTTGTAGCGGCCGGGGTAGTCGTAGCGTTCGTAGTCGGTTTGCTGGTGGTCGAGGTCGCTGGCGCCGACGGCGTTGTGCTGCAGGTTGTAATAGGGGTGGGTGAAGGTGTAGTCGCGCTGCACCTGACGCGCGCTGCGCACCTGTTCGGTGTAGTGAAAGCGCTGCAGGGCCGGCTCGGCGCTGTCGCCGCCGGCCAGCGGCTGGTAGAGCACCGGGCAGTGCTCGTGGGTGCCGATGGTGCCCAGGCCGCCGACGCGGTCGGTGAGCCACAGGGTATGGCCGTCGGCACGGTGCTCGAAGCTGTACAGCAGGCCCTCTTCGGCGGCCAGGCGGGCGATGAAGTCGAGGTCGCTTTCGCCGGCCTGGACGCAGTACTCGCGCGGCGGATGGTCGAAGCACAGGTAGCTCTTGACCTCGCTCAGGCGCTGGGCCTCGAGCACCGCGAGGATGATCTCGGGCACGCTCTGGCCCTGGAACATGCGCCAGTTCGAACGCAGGCCGGCGCGCGCCAGGCTGGGTTCGAGCACGGCGCGGTAGCGGGTGCGGCGAAAGCCGGTGTCGCCCTGGCTGAACAGGCTGACCAGGCCGTGCACGTAGCGCACCGGGGTGTCGCCCCGCCACAGGGTGAAAAGCGCGGCCAGGTCGAGCACGCGGTTGAAGTCCACGGCCGGGTCGTGGCTGGCCAGCTCCAGGCTCAGGCGAAAGGGCTGGGACAGGCCTTCCTCGAGGCGGAACTCGACCACTTCGAAGGCGTCGCCCTGCAGGGGCTCGAAGGTGAAGCGCAGGTCGCTTTGGCGGGGCATGGGGGGCTCTCTTGACTAGACCGGCAGATGACGGGATGCCATGCGGGCAGCCCCGGGAAATCTAGGCAGGTGCTAGCTCACGCCTCAAGGGATGAGCTGCAATCAAGAGAGGTCCTACGGCGTCCTTCGCCTTTGTCTGTCAGATGTGTCGGACAGATACCGCTGATTCAGATCACCGGATCCCAGCGCTGAGACCAGTCGCTCTCACCGGCGACCACTTCGCGCAGTACCCTGAACGCCTGTTGCAGCGCCTCGCTGTCGCGCTCGCGGGCATACACCAGGTAGGTGGGGTAGGTGAACTCGGGCGCTTGCGGCACGCGTTCGAATACGCCGCTGTCCAGGTAGGCCTGCACCACACGGGTACGGAAGTAGCCGCTGCCGCCGTGTTCGAGGATGTACTGCAGCGCCAGCGGCCCGAGGTTGAAGCTCAGCGCCGGGCGCGCGCATTCGGGCAGGGCGGCGTCGTGGCGGCGGCGAAAGGCCTGGCCCCAGTCGATGTACACGTAGGGCTCGGGTTTGTCCTTGCGGCGGATGCGGATGAGCTTTTCTTCCATCAGTTGCTCCACCTGCAGGCCGGGGCCGTAGGTGGGCTGGTAGACCAGCACGGCATCGAGCACGCCCATTTCCACCTTGTGCAGCAACGACTCGCCGTCGCTGACTTCGCTGCGAATGGCGTGGCCGGGCATTTCCCGATGCAGGGCGCTGACCCAGCCAAGCACCATGGGGTTGCCGAGGCTCACTTCGCCGCCGATGTGCAGCACCTGGTGGCAGCCTTCGGGCAACGGCAGGTCGCGGCGCGCGGCCTCCCAGGTTTGCACCAGCTGGTTGGCATACACCACGAAGGCCTCGCCGTCGGCGGTGAGGCTGGCGCCGCTGCGGCTGCGGATGAACAACCGGCAGGCGAGTTGCTGTTCGAGCTTTTGCACCCGCGCGGTGATGGCCGTCTGGGTGACGTGCAGGCGCTCGGCGGCGGACACCAGGCTGCCGGTGCGGACGATTTCCAGAAAGGTGCGGGCGAGCTCGATATCCATGGGGCAGCCTGGTGTTTGTGGTGGCCTATTCTAGTGGCTTTGCACGGGTTTGGGGCGTGGTTGTGGTGGCTTTTGTCCCGGATTGCGAGCCCTGTGGGCTCGATCGCTGGCAAGCCAGCTCCCACAGGTACTGTGTACATCTGACCTTGTGGGAGCTGGCTTTGCCAGCGATGGGCTGCACAGCAGCCCCGAAAAATCAGTCGTACAACACCGGCTGGCGATCCCGGTGCACATCGTTCAAGGCACTGATGCGCTTGTCTCGCGCCTCGCTCAGGTCGAGGCGGGCGTGGATGATTTGCGTGCCGGCCGGCGCTTCATGCAGCGGCCCGGCCAGCGGGTAGCCGTTGGCATCGACAATCACCGAGCCACCGACCCAATCCACTTCGCGCTCATGGCCGTTGCGGTCACAGGCGGCGATGTACAAGCGGTTGACCGAAGCATTGGCCTGCACCCGTACCACTTCCGCGGGCCGCTCGCCGAGCGGTCGCGGGCCGTCCGGCCAGTTCACCGGCGCGCACAGCAGTTCGGCCCCGGCCAGCGCCGGCAAGCGCACCCACTCGGGAAATTCCAGGTCGTAGCAGATCATCACCGCAATGCGTCCGAAGCGCGTATCGATCACCGGCGGCGGTTGCCCACCGGCGCTGAAGATGCGCTTTTCGTCGTTCCACAAATGCGCCTTGCGGTACACCGCGCGCACGCCGTCGGCATCGACCAGGGCGGCGCTGTTGTACAACTCGTCGCGCTCGGTGCGCTCGCAAAAGCCGCCGACGATGACGATGTCCAGCTCCGCCGCCAGCGCTGCCCACTGGCGCAGGGTTTCGCCGTTGGGGGTTTCGGCCAGGCTCAGGGCTTCGTTGCGGTCGGCGAACACATAGCCGCTTTGCACCAGCTCCGGTAGCACCACCACCTGGGCGCCTTGTCCGGCGGCGCTGCGGACAGCCTGCAGGGCGCGCTCGCGGTTGTATTTAAGTTCGCCGACCTGCGGCGCCAGTTGGCAGCAGGCGACCTGGATCAGGGCTGGATTCATGCGTGGGCTTCCTCAAGCTGGCGCTCGCTGGCTGCCGCCAGGCGTTGTTCGCCGGGCAGGTCGAGCGAGCGGCAGAGCAGGGCGTAGAGGCTGCCGGTGACCAGCAGACCAATGACAAAAGCAATGTCGGCACCACCCAGCGCGGCGGCTGCGGGGCCGGTGTAAAAGCTCAAGGCCATGAACGGCACCATCGCCAGCAAACCCAGGCCGTAGGCGATCAGCCCGGGCTTGCCCCAGGCACCGTAGATGCCGTCGGGGTTGAAGATTTCGCTGATCACGTAATGGCCCTTGCGCACGCAGTAGAAGTCCACCAGGTTGACCGCGGTCCACGGCACCAGGAAGTACAGCATCAGCAGCACGAAGGTGTTGAAGCTGCCCAGGTAGCTCTCGGGGATGGCCAGGGCGACGATAAAGACGATGGTGGCAATCACGCTGATGCCGGCCACGCGGATCTTCAGCGACGGCGTGACCTGCTTGAAGCAGTCGATGGCGCTGATGCTGGTGAGCATGGCGCCGTAGCAGTTGACCGCCATGATGCCCACCAGCGCCGGTACCGAGATCAGTACAGTGAAGGTGCCCAGGCCCGGCAGGAACTGGTTGCCCACTTCGCGCACACTGGCGATGGCGTCAGGCGCTGGCAAGGCCGAGGCGAGAAAGGCACCGAGGGACATCAGCCACAGGGCCGAGCCGGCCGCGCCCAGGTAGGTCCAGAACACCACTTTCGCCGTCGGCGTGTCGTGGGGCAGGTAGCGCGAGTAGTCGGAGACGTACACCGAATAGCTGATCTGGTAACCGGCGGCCGCCGACAGTTGCACCAGGAATGCGCCCCACGAGAACTGCGGATCCTGCAGGGCGGCGTCGGCCTGCAGGGTCAGCAGGGCGCTGACGGTGAGCACGCCGAACACCAGGATCATCACGTAGGTCAGCCAGCGCTGCACCGTGTGTAGCAAGTCGTGGCCGACCACCGCCAGCAGCACGGCGATGACGATCAGGCCCAGGTACCAGGGCGTGCGTTGGCCGGGCAGCACGGTGTTGATCGCATCGGTGGCGAGGATCACGTTGAAGACGTTGAAACCGATGTAGACGAAGACCACGGCGGCAAACGGCACGATGGCGCCCTTGAGGCCGAACTGGGCGCGCGACTGGATCATCTGCGGCAGGCCCATGCGCGGGCCCTGGTTGGCGTGAAAGGCCATGAAGAAGGTGCCAAAGCACACCCCGAGCACGATCGCCAGGATCGAGTACAGCGCCCCCAGGCCCAGGGCCGGGCCGGTGAAACCGGTGACCATGGTGGTGAGCACGAAGTTGCCGGTGAACCAGAACGGCGCCTGGTGCCAGACCTTGCCGTGGCGCTCGCTGCGCGGCACATAGTCGATTGAGCGAACCTCGATGCGCGGGCGTGCAGCCCCCGCCTTGTTGGCGTTGTCCACGGCAGTACCTCGTGTTGTTTTTATGGGGTAACTGGCCGATGGTCCGACAGACGGTGGGTGAGGGGAATCGTTGGTATCAAAAAATTACTTCATGGAATTCAGAAGTAATGGGCTGCGGCGCAGCCCATCGCGGGCAGTGTCAGTAGCGAATCATCACCGACTTCAGCTCGGTGTAATCCTCGATAAACGCCCCGCCAAATTCACGGCCTATGCCTGAAGCCTTTACCCCGCCAAACGGCACGGCCGGGTCGAGCAGGGTATGCATGTTCACCCACACCGTACCGGCCTGCACCTGCGGCACCAGGCGCAAGGCCTTGCTCAGGTCGTTGGTCCACAGGCTGGCACTGAGGCCATAGGGGCTGGCGTTCATCAGTGCGATCAGTTGCTCTTCATCGTCATACGGCAAGAAGGTTGCCACCGGCCCGAAGGTCTCCTCGTTGAGCAGGCTGTCGTTGACCGAGCCGGCCAGGATCACCGTCGGCTCGACGTAACAGCCCGGGCCTTCGAGCAGGCGCCCGCCATGGATGATCTGGCTGCCCTCGCTGCGCGCCTTCTCAAACAGCGCGCCGAGCCTGGCCTGGTGTTGCTTGTTGCTGACCGGGCCGAATTCGCTGGTTTCATCCAGCGGTGAGCCGATCTTCAGCTGTGCCAGGCGCTCGCTCAAGGCCCCGGTCACCGCCTCGATCTGCGAGCGATGCAGATAAAAGCGCTCGGCTGCCGCGCAGATCTGCCCGGCGTGCAAAAAGCCCGCTTCGATGATGCCGTCCACCGCCGTGTGCACTGGTACGTCGCGCAGGAACCCGGCCGCATTCTTGCCGCCCAGCTCCAGGGTGGCGCGGGTCAGGTTGGCGGCCATGGCGCTCTGGCCGACGGCCAGGCCAGTGGGCACGGAGCCGGTGAACGAGACCTTGTCGGTACCCGGGTGCTCGATCAGCGCCTTGCCGGCCAGGCCGGCGCCGGTCACCACGTTCAGTGCCCCGGCGGGCAGGCCGGCGTCGATGGCAAGTTCGGCAATGCGCAGGATGGTCAGCGGGGTGAATTCGCTGGGCTTGATGATGATGCTGCAACCGGTCACCAGTGCCGAACCGAGCTTCCACAAGGCGATCATGGTCGAGAAATTCCACGGCACGATGCCCACCACCACGCCGACTGGCTCGCGCAGGGTAAAGGCGGTGTAGCGCTCGCCGTTGAACGAGGGCAGCGACGGGGTGAGGGTCTGGCCGCTGAGCTTGGTCGCCCAGCCGGCGTAGTAGCGCAAGAAATGCGCGGCCTGATCGACCTCGAAATTGCGCGAAAGGGTGATCAGCTTGCCCGACTGGCAGGTCTCCAGCTGCGCCAGTTCTTCGCGGTGTTGCTCGATCAGGTCGGCAAGCTTGAGCAGCACGCTGGCACGCACGGCGGGGGCGGTTTGTGACCATTGCGCAAAGCCACGGCGCGAGGAGGCGACGGCATCGTCGATGGTCTGCGCGGTGGCTTCGGCCACGCGGCTGATGACCTGGTCACTGGCCGGGTCGATCACCTCCAGGTAGCGGGCATCGGCCTGTGGCTGCTGGCGACCGTCGATAAAGCTGCTGTGCTCGCGTTGCAAAAAAACGCGCACCTGGGGCAAAAGGCTGATGTTGCTCATGGGACGAACCTCAAGGGAAAGCAAAGCCCCGACCCTAGCGCAGCGCCCCGGCAGTGGCTTGACTGAGCCTGCCGCCGGCCATGCACCGGCCTGCCAGGCGCTTTGTAATCTGCAAGGTTTGGCCTTAGGCTGCGGCATCCGCCTGTGCAGGAGCGCCCCTTGAACCCGATTTTCGCCTCCCTGAGCATCGCCCACCTGCGCGCGTTGCAGAGCATGCTGCAGCTGAAGAACCTCAGCCATGCCGCCGAGCGCCTGGGCAGCAGCCAGTCGGTGCTCAGCCGCCAGCTGGCACATATGCGCGAAGCCTTTGACGACCCGCTGCTGGTGCGCCAGGGCCGCGGCTATGTCTTGAGTGAACGCGGCGAAAGCCTGCTGCTGCCGCTGGGCCAGGTGCTGGCCGAGCTCGAGGCCTTGCGTCAACCGCAGGCCTTCGAGCCCAAGCGCTGCGAGCGGCGTTTTTGCCTGGCGGCCTCGGACTACATCGCCGAACACATGCTGCCGCTGCTGGTCAGCACCCTTGAGCGCGAAGCGCCGGGGGTGTCGATCGAGTACCGCACCTGGCAACCGGGGCAGTATGAACTGCTCGCCAGCGGCGAAGTCGACCTGGCTACCACGCTGTTCGACGATGCTCCGGCCAACCTGCATGGGCGCATGCTCGGTGAAGACCGCGCGGTGTGCCTGATGCACCGCGAGCACCCGTTGGCGGCAAAAACCGAACTGAGCCAGGACGATTACCGCGCCTGGAACCATGTGCGCATTTCCGGCGGTGGCGACAAGGACAGCTTTATCGACCGCCACCTGCGTGAGCAGGGCCTGAGCCGGCGCATCAGCCTGCAGGTGCCGTTCTACTCGGCGGCGGTGCAGGTGGTCGGCAGCAGCCAGGCGCTGGTCACCGTGCCCGAGCACATTGCCCGCCAGCTCAGCCGCCTGCATCCACTGACCTGGCGGCCGTTGGCGTTTGTCGAGCACAGCCAGCGCTACTGGGTGGTCTGGCACCAGCGCCTGCACGGCTCGGCCGAGCACCGCTGGTTGCGCAACCTGGTGTTCGAGCAGTGGCAGCAGTCGCAGTTCGGCGTGCACGGCGGCCATGCGCATTCGCCATAGCAGCTATGCGCGGGGCGGCGTTTTTTGGCGGTCAGCCAGGGCCTAGACTCAGGCCCACTTACCGCCAATAACAGGAGCCGCTGCATGAGCCCGGAAGAATTTCGCAAACATGGCCACCAACTGATCGACCTGATCGCCGACTACCGCCAGGGTGTCGGCGAACTGCCGGTGATGGCCCAGGTCGAGCCCGGTTACCTCAAGGCGGCCTTGCCCGGCTCGGCGCCGGTTCAGGGCGAGCCGTTCGAGAATATTCTCAAGGACGTAGACCAGTTAGTGATGCCCGGCCTGTCGCACTGGCAGCACCCGGACTTTTTCGGCTACTTCCCCTCCAACGGCACCTTGTCGTCGGTGCTTGGCGATTTTCTCAGCACCGGCCTTGGCGTGCTCGGCCTGTCGTGGCAATCGAGCCCGGCCCTGAGCGAGCTGGAAGAAACCACCGTGGACTGGCTGCGGCAGATGGTCGGTTTGTCGGCGCAGTGGAGCGGGGTGATCCAGGACACCGCGTCCACCAGCACCCTGGTCGCCTTGATCAGCGCCCGCGAGCGCAGCAGCGACTACGCCCTGGCCAAGGGCGGCCTGCAGGGGCAGGGCAAGCCGCTGATGATCTACACCAGCGCCCAGGCCCACAGCTCGGTAGACAAGGCCGCGCTGCTGGCAGGCTTTGGCAAGGACAACATCCGCTACATCGACACCGACGACGACTTCGCCATGCGCCCGCAAGCGCTGGCCGCAGCCATCGAACAGGACCTGGCCGACGGCCTGCAACCCTGCGCGGTGGTGGCCACCACCGGCACCACGGCAACCACCGCCCTCGACCCGCTGCAACCGATCGGCCAGATCGCCCGCGAACATGGCTTGTGGTTGCACGTGGACTCGGCCATGGCCGGTTCGGCGATGATCCTGCCGGAATGCCGCTGGATGTGGGACGGCATCGAGCAGGCCGACTCGATTGTGGTCAATGCGCACAAATGGCTCGGTGTGGCTTTCGATTGCTCGCTGTACTTCGTGCGTGATCCGCAGCACCTGATCCGGGTCATGAGCACCAACCCCAGCTACCTGCAGTCGGCGGTCGACAGCAAGGTCAAGAACCTGCGCGACTGGGGTATCCCGCTGGGGCGGCGGTTCCGTGCCCTGAAGCTGTGGTTCATGCTGCGCAGCGAGGGCATCGAGAACCTGCAACAGCGCTTGCGCCGCGACCTGGACAACGCCCAGTGGCTGGCCGAGCAGGTGCGCGGGGCCGAGGGCTGGGAGTTGCTGGCGCCGGTACAGCTGCAGACCTTGTGCATTCGCCATCGAGGTGAGGGCCTGCAGGGTGAGGCGCTGGATGCACATACCCGGCGCTGGGCGGATCAGCTCAATGCCTCGGGGGTAGCCTACGTCACTCCGGCGACCTTGCATGGCCGCTGGATGGTGCGGGTGTCGGTGGGGGCGTTGCCGACCGAGCGTGAGCATGTGGCTGAGCTTTGGCGCAATTTGCAGAACGTCGTGGCGGGGTGAATTTATCGCGGGGCAAGCCCGCTCCCACAGAATTGATGGTGTTCGCTGTGGGAGCGGGCTTGACCCGCGATGCTTTTAACATCCTATGAAAAGTACAATCTTGCCTATGGAAGTTGCATTTTCCCCCTGAGCCAAGCCTCCCATACTGGCCCCTGCATCCGCCGCCACCTGCCACTTCGCAGGCCCTGGCGGACATCCAATAATAAGCAGGGCCCCTCATGAAAAAGCCAAACCCGCTGCTCGAAGACCTTCGTTCGATTTTGCCTGCCATCGCCGCCAACGCCGCCCGTGCCGAGCAGGACCGCAAAGTCCCGGCCGAAAACATCGCCCTGCTGAAAAGCATCGGCCTGCACCGTGCCTTTTTGCCCAAGCCCTACGGCGGCCTGGAAATCTCCCTGCCGCAATTTGCCGACTGCATCGCCTTGCTTGCCGGCGCTTGCGCCAGCACCGCCTGGGCCATGAGCCTGCTGTGCACCCACAGCCATCAGTTGGCGATGTTCCCGGCCAAGCTGCAGGAGGAGATCTGGGGCGACAACCCCGACGCCACCGCCAGCAGCAGTATCGCCCCGTTCGGCAAGGTCGAGGAGGTCGAGGGCGGCTTGCTGTTCAGCGGCGAGATGGGCTGGAGCAGCGGCAGCGACCATGCCGAGTGGGCGATTGTCGGCTGCCGTCGGGCCAATGCCCAAGGCACCCAGGACTACTGCTTTGCGGTGCTGCCGCGCAGCGACTACGAGATTCGCGACGACTGGTTCGCCGCCGGCATGAAGGGCAGCGGCACCAAGACCCTGGTGATCGACAAGGTGTTCGTCCCCGAGCACCGCATCCAGAAAGCCAAGGACATGATGGAAGGCAAGTCGGCAGGCTTTGGCCTGTATCCGGACAGCAAGGTGTTCTACTCGCCGTACCGGCCGTATTTCGCCAGCGGCTTCTCGACCGTCAGCCTCGGTATCGCCGAGCGCATGCTCGAAGCCTTCCGCGAAAAGACCAAGAACCGTGTGCGTGCTTATACCGGGGTCAATGTCGGTGCCGCCACACCCGCGCTGATGCGCCTGGCCGAGTCCACCCATCAGGTTGCCGCCGCTCGCGCATTTCTGGAAAAAACCTGGCAGGAACACGCCGAGCACAGCGAACGTCACCAGTACCCGACGCGCGAAACCCTGGCGTTCTGGCGCACCAATCAGGGCTATGCGGTGAAGATGTGCATTCAGGCGGTCGATCGTCTGTTCGAAGCCGCTGGCGGCACTGCCTGGTTCGACAGCAACGAAATGCAGCGGCTGTGGCGCGATGCGCACATGACCGGCGCCCATGCCTACACCGACTACGACGTTTGCGCGCAGATTCTCGGCCGCGAGCTGATGGGCCTGGAACCTGATCCAAGCATGGTCTGATAGGCCTCGCCAATAACAACAATGACGGCTGCCGCGCACGGCAGCCGGGGAGTCTTGCATGTCTACCGCAACCGCATCGGCCTTCGACAGCCGCGCCTTTCGCCGTGCCCTGGGCAACTTCGCCACCGGCGTCACCGTGGTCACTGCCGCCGACGCCCAGGGCAACCTGGTCGGCGTCACTGCCAACAGCTTCAACTCGGTATCCCTCGACCCGCCGCTGATTCTCTGGAGCCTGGACAAACGCTCGAGCAGCCTGGCGGTGTTCGAGGCGGCCAGCCATTTTGCCGTGAACATCCTCGCCGCCGACCAGATCGACCTGTCCAACAACTTCGCCAAGCCCAAGGATGACCGTTTTGCCGGTATCAGCTACCAGGCAGGTGAGGGCGGGGCGCCGATCCTCGCCGATTGCTCGGCGTGCTTTCAGTGCGAAACCCAGCAGCTACTCGACGGTGGCGATCACTGGATCATGCTCGGCAAGGTGGTGGCCTTCGATGACTGCGGCCGCTCGCCGTTGCTGTATCACCAGGGCGCCTATTCCATGGTGCTGCCACACACGCGCATGACCCGCCGCGAAGAAGGTCAGCCGCCGAGCAGCCACTTCCAGGGGCGCCTGAGCCATAACCTGTACTACCTGATGACCCAGGCCCTGCGCGCCTACCAGGGCAGCTATCAGCCGCGGCAATTGTCCAGCGGCCTGCGAACCAGCGAGGCACGGATGCTTATGGTGCTGGAGAACGACGCCGGGCTGAACCTTGCCGACCTGCAGCGCGAAGTGGCGATGCCGGCGCGGGAAATCGACGAGGCAGTGGCCAACCTCAAGCGCAAGGGCCTGGTGTGCGACAGCGAAGCGGCCGGGCATGTGCGCCTGACCATTGCCGGTAACGACCAGACCGAAGGCCTGTGGAGCATCGCCCGCGAGCAGCAGGACAAGGTGTTCGGGCAATTCAGCGAAGAGCAGATCGCGTCCTTCAAGACCGTGTTGCAGGCGGTGATTCGTAGCTGTTGAGGGGTGATCGCGGGGCAAGCCCGCTCCTACAGGGGCTTGCGCTGTGCTGCTTTTATCTTTCTTCTTAAATTGTTATGTTATTACATAATTTTAAGGAGCCCTCATGAACTACCCCGTAGGAAGGTTATCCCTCGGCCTGTCCGCCTCGCTGCTCGCTTTGCCAGCTGCCGCTGCCGATACCGTGTTGCTCGACGCCCTCAACGTCAACGAACGCCACTATGAAGAAAGCGCGAGCGGCCCGGTGCAGGGCTATCGTGCAACCCGTTCGGGCACCGCGACCAAGACCGACACTGACATCCGCGACACCCCGCAAAGTATCGCCGTGGTGCCCAGCCAGGTGCTCGAGGACCTCAACAGCACGCGCATCGACCGCGCCCTGGATTTTGCCGGCGGGGTCAGCCGGCAGAACAACTTCGGCGGCCTGACCTTCCTCAACTACAGCGTGCGTGGCTTCACCACCGGCGAGCTGTACAAGAACGGCTTTGCCGTCAACCGCGGCAGCTACAGCGCCCCCGACACCTCCAACATCGAGCGCATCGAAGTGCTCAAGGGCCCGGCCGCCAGTCTGTACGGGCGCGGCGACCCCGGCGGGCTGGTGAACATCGTCACCAAGCGTCCGCAAGCCGAAGCCTTCACTCGGTTCAAGGCCAGCGCCGGCAGTTGGGACCGTTACCGCAGCAGCCTGGATGTCAACACGCCGCTCAGCGAAGACGGCCGGGTGTTGTCGCGGGTCAACATGGCGGTCGAAGACAACGGCAGCTTTCGCGATTACGTCGGTAGCGAACGGCGCATTGTCAGCCCGTCGCTGAGCTGGCAGTTGAGCCCCGAGACCCTGCTGTCGATCGACACCGAGTTCTCGCGTACCGAGTCGGTGTTCGATCGCGGCATCCCGGCGGTCAACAACGAACTGGGCTCGGTCAGCCGTTCGACCTTTCTCGGCGAGCCCAACGACGGGCGCATCCGCAACGACAACCAGACCCTCGACCTGACCCTGGAGCACCACCTCAACGACAGCTGGAAGCTGCGCCTGGCCAACCACTACACCCAGGGCCGGCTCAAGGGCAACAGCTCGGAACCGTCCCGAGTGGTCGGCACCAGCATCAGCCGCTTCTACCGCGAGCGCGATTTCGAGTGGAACGACAACATCACCCAGGCCGAACTGCATGGCCAGTTCCAGTTCGCCGGCTGGGAGCACCAGAGCCTGCTGGGCCTTGAGTACGAGAACTACCGCAACAGCCAGAAGTACCCGCAAAGCGCCACTTCGCTCGGCTATGGCCTGGACATCTACAACCCGGTGTATGGCCAGGCGAAACCGGCGCTGATCAACCCTAATGATTTTTTCGAGCGCACCGAGAGCTACGCGCTCAACCTGCAGGACCAGATCGCCTTTACCGAGCGCTTGCGCGCTCTGGTGGGCGTGCGCCTGGAGCATATCGAACAAACCGCGCAGAACCGCTCCACGCGCGTCAGCAACACTCAGGAAAAGGACGTCGCCACCCCGCGCGTGGGTCTGCTGTATCAGCTCACACCTGAAGTCGGGGTATTCGCCAATGCCTCGACCTCGTTCAAGCCCAACAGCATCGGCACCCAGGGCCAGATCTACAAACCGGAAAAGGGCCTGGGCTATGAAACCGGGCTCAAGCTGGACCTGTTCGACAGCCGCCTGGGGGCGACTGTCGCGCTGTTCCAGATCGACAAGGAAAACGTCATCACCACCGATGCCTTCGGCGACAGCATCGCCGCCGGCAAGGCGCGCAGCCAGGGGCTCGACCTGCAGTTCAGCGGCCAGTTGAGCGAAGCGCTGCGGGTGATCGGTGCCTATGCCTATATCGATGCCGAAGTGACCAAGGGCGATGCCGCCTTGCCCAAGGGCAGCGACTTGCTGGGCATCCCGCAACATAGCGGCAGCCTGATGGCGGTGTATGAGTTTCAGAGCGGACCATTGCTTGGCTCGGACATTGGCGCTGCAGCCAACTACGTCGGCGAGCGTTCCGGCCAGGCCGGCAGCAGCTTTCGTTTACCCAGCTACAGCACGGTCGACCTGCTGGCCCATTACAAAGTCAGCGAACAGGCCACGGTGGGCCTGAACCTGAACAACCTGTTCGATCGCAAGTACTACGAGCGCGGCTACAACGCGGTGTGGAACATGCCGGGGGAGCCGCGCAACTTGATGGTCAGCCTGAGCCTGGCGCTGTAACGGCTGCGATCAGATGCCAACCGGCGTGCACAGCTCCACCAGGGTGCCATCGGGGCAGCGTACATACGACAGGGTTTGCCCCCAGGGCTTGGCTTCGGGGGCCTTCAGCGCCACCGCGCCCGCCGCCACGGCGCGGGCATGGGCGCTGGCAACGTCGTCGGTAACCAGGGCAATCTCCATACCCAATGGCTTTGTCGATTCGCTGGCCGCCAGCACGCCGCCGGCAAAGTGACTATTGCCCAGGGCCAATGACGCAAAGGCGAGGGTGGTGGCGCCGGTGTCCAGTTCGCCATAGTCGCCGGACTCATGGAGAAAGCGCCGGCTCAAGCCGAAGGCCTGCTCGAAGAAAGCCAGCGAGGCGGCGACATCGGGGACGTAGACGATGGTGTATCCGAGTTTCATCAATGCATCCTTGATTGAGGAGGGTGTGGGCGGTTTATACAGCACTTGCCCAGGCCTTGGGTACGCCGCTAAGGTTGCGGCTGCAAAGGAGCGCCAAGATGACCGACCCGATCGAACTCAACCGTCGCAACTGGGATGAGCGTGCGCCGCTGCATGCCGCCTCCGGCGACTACGAAGTGGAAAACTTCGTCGCCGACCCCGCGCACCTGTCCGAAGTGGTGCGTTTCGACCTGCCGCGCCTGGGCGATATTCGCGGCCAGCGCGCGGTGCACCTGCAATGCCATATCGGTACCGACACCTTGTCGTTGTCGCGCTTGGGCGCCGAGGTCAGCGGGCTGGATTTTTCTGCACAGTCCTTGGCCCAGGCGCGGGCCCTGGCGCAGCGTTGTGCCGCGCGGATCGACTATGTCGAGGCGGATGTCTATGCCGCCGACCAGGTGCTGCCAGCCGCGGCCTTCGACCTGGTGTACACCGGTATCGGCGCGCTGATCTGGCTGCCGAGCATCGAGCGCTGGGCGCGTACCGTGGCGGCTTTGCTCAAGCCTGGTGGCCGACTGTTTCTGCGCGAGGGCCATCCGATGCTGCTGGCGGTGAACGAGGACCATCAGGACAAGCTGGTCATCGAGTACCCGTACTTCGAGCGCGAGGCGCCGACGGTGTGGGACAGTGGCGAGACCTATGTCGAGACCGACGGGGTGCTGGAGCAGACGGTAACCCACGAATGGAACCATGGCCTGGGCGAGATCATCAGCGCCTTGCTCAAGCATGGGCTGCAGATTACCGCACTGGAAGAACATGACAGCATTCCCTGGGAGGCGCTGCCAGGGCAGATGAGCAAGGACGAAGGCGGCGAGTGGTCGCTGGACAAGGATCGCTGGCGCTTGCCGTTGAGTTATACCTTGCAGGCGGTCAAGCAGGGGTAGGATGTTGGCCGTAATGGCCTCATCGCTGGCAAGGCCAGCAATCTCACTGCGCTTTTGCCTTCGGCTTGCGCGTTCGCTTGCCTGCCGCAGCGCTGCTCTTGCGCTTTTTCTTCCACGGCGTGCCACCGCGCCCGGCCGGGGTCGCCGGGCCGCTGATGGTCAGGCGCAGGCCGGCACAACGCTCCACCTGCTTGCTCATCCACGCTGATTGCTTGGCGACGAACTCTTCAAGGCTCATTTCGCCGCTTTGCACCATGTCCAGCGCCTGCTCCCAGATCGCCGTGGTGCCTGGGTCGGCAATTGCCCGCGGCACCGCATCGATCAGGCTGAAGGCTGCCGGGGTAGCGCTCAGGGCCTTGCCGTTCTTGACCAGGTAACCGCGATCGAGCAGGCCCTGGATGATTCCGGCACGGGTGGCCTCGGTGCCGATGCCGGTGGTGTCCTTGAGCTTTTGCTTGAGGCGCGGGTCGTCCACCAGCTTGGCGACGTTCTTCATGGCCTTGATCAGGTCGCCCTCGGTGAACGGCTTGGGCGGCTGGGTCCAGAGGTCCTTGAGGGTGACCGCGGCCACCGTGCAGTCCTGGCCTTCGCGCAGTAGCGGCAGTACCTGGGCCACCGGCGCCTCACGGCCTTTGGCCGGGGTCAGGGCCTCGGGTAGGGCGCGGCGCCAGCCCGGCTCGACAATCTGCTTGCCCACCGCGCGCAACGCCTGGCCTGCGCAATCGAACTCGGCCTGGGTACGGTCGTATTCGTGGTTGGGCAAAAACTGCGCCAGGTAGCGGGCGCGGATCAGGGTGTAGACCGCCTTGTGTTTGCCCGGCAGGCGCGACGGGTCGCTGGCGGCGGCGGTGGGGATGATGCCGTGGTGGGCACTGACCTTGGCATCGTTCCAGGCCCGTGAACGGCGCTGGGCCTGCAGGTGCGGCTGCAGCGGCGCAAGGCTGGCGTCGGCGCGCTGCAAGGCGGCGAGAATGGCCGGCGCCTCGCTGTGCTGGCTTAACGGCAGGTAGCCGCAGTCGCTGCGCGGGTAGGTGATCAGCTTGTGGGTCTCGTACAGGGCCTGGGCGATGTCGAGGGTTTCCTGGGCGCCGAGGCCGAACTTCTTCGAGCACAGCTCCTGCAAGGTACCCAGGTCGAAGGGCAGCGGTGCGGCTTCGCGCACGCGCTCGGTGGCCACTTTGACCACCCGCGCACTGCTGGCCGCGCCGATGGCGGCGGCGGCCTGCCGGGCCAGGGCCGGGTTCAGGCAGCGGCCCTGGTCGTCACAGGCATCTTCGGCGGCGCGCCACTGCGCGGCGAATTGCTCGCCGGCGCTTTGCAGCTGCACGTCGATGGCCCAGTAGGCCACCGGCACGAAGTCAGCGATGCTGCGGTCGCGGTCGACCACCAGGCGCAAGGTCGGCGTTTGCACCCGACCCACCGGCAGTACGCCCTGATAGCCGGACTGGCGACCGAGCAGGGTGAACAGCCGGCTCATGTTCATGCCGATCAGCCAGTCGGCCCGCGAGCGGCCCAGGGCCGAATGGTAGAGGCTGAAGGTTTCGCTACCGGGCTTGAGCGCCGCCAGGGCCTTGCGGATGGAGGCGTCGTCCAGTGCCGACAGCCACAGGCGGTTGATCGGCCCGCGGTAGCGGCAATGCTCGACCAGCTCGCGGGCGATCATCTCGCCTTCGCGGTCGGCGTCGGTGGCGATCACCAGTTCGCGGGCCTCGCCGAGCAGGCGCTTGACCGCCTTGAACTGGCTGGCGGTCTTGGGCTTGACCAGCATTTTCCACTTTTCGGGCACGATCGGCAGGTCGGCCAGTACCCAGCGCTTGTAACGCGTGTCGTAGCTGTCGGGTGGAGCGGTCTCGAGCAAGTGGCCGATGCACCAGGTGACGGTAACCTCGGTGCCGACCCAGCAGCCGTCGCCACGGCGGTTGGCGCCGAGAACCTTGGCGATGTCTTTGGCCTGGGAAGGCTTTTCGCAGAGAAACAGGCGCATGCCGTTCGATCTATGGTGGGTGAGGGCCATAGGATGCGCAGGATTGAAGGGCGTGGCAAGTTTTATCTGTATGGATATACAGCTTGATATTGCCGGTGCTGACGAGGAATCCCCCGCGCTTTTGGCCAGCTTGCCATCGATGTTGCCATGGACGGGCCAATTGCCCCTGTGGCAGCGTTTGGGTTTGCCCACGGGTGTGTCAACGGACGATGTCGCCAGGGTTACCTGCCACCTGCACAAGGATGTATAGCCATGCCTGTTTTCGATTACCGCCACCTCGACAGCGCCGCTTCCAAAGCCCTCTACAGCGACGCCATGGCGCTGACTCTGTATGCCTACCACGGCATCGACAACGGCTTTGCCGTTGGCTACCAGCAGCACGGTTTTGGCCTCGGTTTACCGGCCACCTTGATCAAGGCGCTGATCGGCGGCACCGACAGCCAGGGCGCGATCCCTGGCATCCCCTGGAACCCCGACGCCGAAGCCCAGGCCCTGGCCGCGGTAAAGGCGGCAGGCTGGACGCCGATCAGCGCCAGCCAGCTGGGTTACCAGGGCACTACGGATTTTCGTGGCACCTTCCATGGTGAAACCCGCGGTTACACCAGTGCCCAGGTCGAGATACTTGGCAAGTACGACGCCGCCGGCCAGTTAAGCGGCCTGGGCATCGCCTTTCGCGGCACCAGCGGGCCGCGGGAAAACCTGATCGGCGACACCATCAGCGATGCCATCCACGACCTGATGGCGGCCTTTGGCCCGGCTGACTTTGCCAAGAACTACGCCGCCAATGCCTTCGGCCGGCTGTTCGATGATGTCGCCCGGTTCGCCCAGGCCAACGGCCTGAGCGGCAGCGACATCACCGTCAGTGGCCACAGCCTCGGTGGCCTTGGTGTCAACAGCCTGGCCGAGCTTAGCAACGACACCTGGGGCGGGTTCTATCAGGACGCCCGCTACGTTGCCTTTGCCTCACCCACCCAGGCCAGCGACAGCAGCAAGGTGCTGAACATCGGCTACGAGAACGACCCGGTGTTCCGCGCGCTCAATGGCTCGAAAACCGACTGGGCAACCTTCGGCGTGCACGATGCGGCCAAGCCTTCGAGCACCGACAACATCGTCAACTTCAACGACCACTATGCCTCCGATGCCTGGAACCTGCTGCCGTACTCGATCGGCAACATCGCCACCTGGCTCTCGCACTTGCCGAGCGCCTACGGCGACGGCCTGGGGCGGGTGCTGGACTCGGCATTCTATGAATGGACGGCCAAGGACTCGACCATTGTCGTCAGCAACCTGTCCGACGTTCGCCGTGGCTCGACCTGGGTCGAGGACCTGAACCGCAACGCCGAAGCGCACAAGGGCAGCACCTTTATCATCGGCTCCGACGCCGGCGACCTGATTCATGGCGGGCGCGGCAATGATTACCTGGAAGGGCGCGCCGGCAACGACACTTTCCGTGACGATGGCGGCTACAACCTGATCGACGGCGGCGCCGGCCACGACACCTTGAAGCTCGGCCAGGCGCTGGACAAATTTGATGTCGCCCGTGATGGCAACGGCACCCTGTACCTGCGTGACAGCAGCGGCGGCATTAGCCTGGTCAAGCAGGTCGAAACCCTGGTCAGCAAGGAATCGAGCCTGCTGTTCTTCAGCAAGCAAGTCAGCCACCAGATCGACCCGGCGGGGCTGCTGAGCAGCGGCAAGGTTCACGCCTACGCCGCCAGCCAGAACGGTACGCCAGGCAATGACAGCCTCAAGGCGGGCGCGCAAGGCCAATGGCTGTTTGGCCTGGACGGCAACGACCATCTGCAAGGTGGCCGTGGCAACGATGTGTTGGTCGGTGGCGCCGGCAATGACGTGCTGGTATCGGGCGGTGGCAGCGACACCTTCCTGTTCAGCGGCCACTTCGGCCAGGATCAGGTGCAGGGCTTCGACGCCAATGACCGACTGGTGTTCATCGGCGTCGAAGGTGGCACGGCGCAACCGGACATTCGCCAGCACCTGAGCCAGGTGGGCAGTGATGCGGTGCTGAGCTTCGGTAGCGATAGCGTGACCCTGGTCGGGGTGTCGGCAGATAGCCTGAGTGCGGCGCAGGTGGTGATCGCTTGAGTCCCCGCTGCGCCCGCTAGTCTCATCAGGCCGCGCTGATGTCGCCGGATGGCATCAGCCGCGGCTGGCCTCCAGCGCCTGGCTCAGGTCGGCAATGATGTCATCGCTGTGTTCGATGCCGATCGACAGGCGCACCATGTCCCGCGGCACGCCGGCGCGTTCGAGTTCTTCATCGTTGAGCTGGCGATGGGTGGTGGAGGCCGGGTGGCAGGCCAGGGATTTGGCATCGCCGATATTGACCAGGCGCACCACCAGCTGCAGCGCATCGATAAAGCGCGCACCGGCCTCCTGGCCGCCCTTGATCCCGAACGACAGGATCGAAGCCGGCTTGCCTTCAGTGTAGCGTTGGGCCAGTCCATGTTCAGGGTGATCAGGCAGACCGGCGTACTTCACCCAAGCGACCTGCTCATGGCCTTGCAGATAGTGGGCGACCTTAAGCGCGTTCTCGGTGTGCCGCTCCATGCGCAGGGCCAGGGTTTCCAGGCCTTGCAGAATGAGGAAAGCGTTGAATGGCGACAGCGCCGCGCCGGTGTTGCGCAGCGGCACCACCCGGCAGCGGCCGATAAAGGCCGCAGGGCCAAAGGCTTCGGTGTAGGTCACGCCGTGGTAGGACGGGTCGGGGGTGTTGAGCAGGGCGAAGCGCTCTTTGTTGTCGGCCCAGGGGAACTTGCCCGAGTCGATGACGATGCCACCGATGCTGGTGCCGTGGCCGCCGATGTACTTGGTCAGCGAGTGGACGACGATATCGGCGCCGTGCTCGAACGGCCGGCAGAGGATCGGCGTGGCCACGGTGTTGTCGACGATCAGCGGTACGCCATGGCGGTGGGCGGCATCGGCCAGGGCCTGGAGGTCGACGATATTGCCGGCCGGGTTGCCGATCGACTCGCAGAACACTGCCTTGGTGCGGCTGTCGATCAGCGCTTCGAGGGCGGCGATGTCGTCGTGGGCGGCAAAACGGGTCTGGATGCCGAAGCGCGGCAGGGTATGGGCCAGCAGGTTGTAGGTGCCGCCGTAGAGCTTGGCCACCGAGACGATGTTGTCACCGGCTTCGGCCACGGTCTGGATCGCGTAGGTGATCGCGGCCATGCCCGAGGCCACGGCCAGCGCACCGACGCCGCCTTCCAGCGCCGCCATGCGCTGTTCAAGCACGTCGTTGGTGGGGTTCATGATCCGGCTATAGATGTTGCCGGCGACTTTCAGGTCAAACAGGTCGGCACCGTGCTGGGTGTCGTCGAAGGCAAAAGAGGTGGTCTGGTAGATCGGTACCGCGACGGCCTTGGTGCTCGGGTCGGGGCTGAAGCCCGCGTGGATGGCCAGGGTTTCCAGCTTCATGCAATCGTTCCTTGAAAGTCGGGGGAAGGGGGCTAGAGCATGGAGCGGCCAGGGAGCGACGGTCAAGGCCTGCAGGCGCGGGCTTGCTACGCAATTTCGAGCTGCCTAGCCTGCCTTGCGCAAGGTCAGGTTGATCCGCCGGCTGCCCAGCACAGGGTGACTGCCCGGTTTGAGCGGCAGCACGCCATGAAAGCGCAGGCGGTCTGCGCCGCCCCAGACCATCACATCGCCATGGCGCAAGCCGATGCGCTGCGTGGCTTCGCTGCGGCTGTGGCCGCCGAACTGGAACACCGCCGGCAAACCCAGCGACACCGAAACAATCGGCTGGCTGTAATCGCGTTCATTGCGGTCCTGGTGCAGGCTCAGGCGGTTGCCCGGCTGGTAGCAGTTGACCAGGCAGGCATCGGGCTGAAAATCGGCAAAGCCTGCGGCTGCAGCGGCCAGCGCTGCCAGCTCGCTCAACGCCGCTGGCAGCGCTGGCCAGGGCTGCTGGCTGAGTGGGTCGACCGGGCTGTAGCGATAACCGCGGCGATCACTGACCCAGCCCAGCGCCCCGCAGTTGGTCAAACCTACCGCCATGTTCAGGCCACCGGGGGTGACCATGTGCCGAAACGGCGCGCAGGTGATGATCTTGCGCAACTCAGGCAGCAGCGCCTCGACCCAGGCCAGGGCAAAGCCGGGCAACACCACGGCCTGCTTGCCGATCCATTGCGGCTCGGCGGGGCTGGCGGGGTTGAACAGGTCCAGTTCGGTTTGCATCATAAGCAGCAATCTGGGCAGCGGATGGTGTGTAGAGCCTGTATAGTAACGCGCTTTGGCGCCTGTGCTGTCACCCTGTTACTTGCGCGCAAAGCCCGCACTGCAGGGCGCCCGAAGCCCCTCGAAGAAAAAAATAAAACTTTTTGAATTCAAGGGGTTGCCAGAGCAGGGGAATGAGTACATAATTGCGTCCATCGAAAACGAGGCACGAAAAAAGCCTAGCGTTTTCAAGGAGATAGCAGTTTTAGCAAGTTGTTTCCTTAAAGAGTTGTACATGTTTGAGATCGCAGTTTCAGGGTCTCGGGCATTTGAGGCCGAGTAGCAAAGTGGTTATGCTCCGGATTGCAAATCCGTCTACGCCGGTTCGATTCCGACCTCGGCCTCCATTATTGAAAGCCCCGCAGATTAACGTCTGCGGGGTTTTTCTTTGTGGGTCGGAAAAGCCGAGAGTTCCGAAACTTAAGGCATGGAGTTCCGAAACTTCAGGCTTTGGAGGGCTTAGCGATGGCCCCGACGCGACGGTAAACGCGCTCGGTGATTCCCTCTTTCGAGTGGCCGAGCAGCACGCTCGCATCGCTCAGATCGTTGATCTCAGATGCCGCTTTCGGTCGGATGTCCCTGAACTGGAACTGGGCTATTCGATTGGCAAGGTCAGCCTTCTTCTCCAGCTCTGCTTTCACCCTTGCGGCCTCGCGTGCGTCCGCCCACCGGTTGCGCAACATTGGCCAGCTCATCCGCTTACCGTGCTCGTTCACGATGAAGAACGGCGACAAATGTTCGCTGGTGCGCCGCATGATGCGCTCTAGCAGCAGCCCCAGGCTGTTCTTCAGATCATCCGCTTCCAGGACGATCCTCAATCGCTTGCCGGTCTTGCCTTGGCTGACCAGCAGGTAGATCCCCTCCATGTCGTCCTTCCTCATAGACAGCACGTCTGACGGCCGCTGGCCGGTCAAGTACGCCAGATCCATTGCATCCTTCAGCTCGTCAGGAGCCTCCGCATACACGGCCTGCCAAACAGATTCGTTGGCGTAGAAGTCGCGCGGCTTTTCCTTGTTCTTCCTCACGCCCAGGCACGGGTTGTCCCGGGTGGTGAGTCCCCATTCCCTTGCGGTGTTGAAAACGTGCGAGAGCAGGGCTATCTCCCTGTTTGCTCGTGTCTTGGCTGACCGCGAATCGCGGTACTGGGCGATCATTGCTGGCGTGATCGCATCGATGGGTGCCGAGTCGAACACGGCCCGCAGCTGCTTGAGCTCGTAAATGTTGTCCTTCTGGGTCCTCGCCGCCTTGCCGGGGATGATCTTCTTCTCGTACTCGTCAAAGATGCCCTTCATAACTTTGAGCTCAGCCGGCGTGGCCTTGGCCTCAAGGTCAGCCCATTTCAGCTTGGCCTTGACCAGGTCGGTACCGAGCGGGATTTCCTTTCCGGTCTGGTCGCGGTAGTAGTACCCGACCCACACACTTCCATTTTTTCTGGTGCGCTTGCGTCGGTACACTCCTGGCGGCAAGTCGCGGTTTTCGATGCTTCTGGGTCGCATTTCACTTCACTCGGGAAAAATCAGGGGTCCAGGCCGGCGCCGGGGGAGGTGTCGCAGTAACCGGCACCGTGTCGATTACCAGGCCGCTAAGCTTATGGCGGGCATACTGACGACCTACCAGAGGTCGGCCGCCGCGGCTCTCAACGAAGTGCCAGTGGCGCTCCTTAAGCCACCGGCGCTGGTGACCCCTAGCCTTGTAGCCGGTCAGCTCGGCCAGTTCTTTCTCCGAGAGAATTTCGGTTTCCATGGGATAGGCTCCACGCCGCGCATGGCGGCAGAGGTGGGGAGGGGGAATTGATAGGTTGAGGTGATGTCGAACTAATAGCGCATAATGCTGCAATCCATGTCCCAGAACGTCAGAAGTGAGTTCGCGTGATGTCTACAAAAGACGATGGGCGCATACAGGCCTATAAGTTGTTGATCCAGCTCGATGCGGAAACGTCGTATGCGATGGGGCTGGTCTCGAGTAATGAAATGAGCGGCCCCATATGGGGTGCGTCATGCAAACGTCACCGAGATAGCTTCGAGGCCTGGAGCGCCTTCGTTGCAGCTCTCTCCGCCTCAGAACCCAATGCGTCCGAAACGCCCCTCTCTCCCGATCAACCAGGCCATGAAGAGCGGGGCGGCGATGGGTAGGAGGATCATGGTGTCAGTCCTTCAGCGGGAAGCAGTTCGGCAGCCATCTCGGCAGCGAAACCCACCGGCCACCAGTAGCGCGGGCGGTGATGCTCGGGGTAGCTGGCTTCGCGCAGAACAAGGCCTTTGCGCTCAAGGGCTTTGAACGTGCTGAGCACAGATGCAGCGGAGAGGTCGAGGCGGGCACCCACCTGGTAGCTCAACCCGCCCAGGCCGAAGGCGCAGGCTTGGTCGCCGCGCGCAAGCTTTTTGCAGTCTTGCTCATAGAGGTACGGCGTTTTGTTTCGGTATCGGAGCACGTTTGCGCGGGAAACCTCGCGAAGGGCATCGAGAACACCCTGCTGTTTGTCGGTCAGCTTCACAGCTCATACCTCTCTTCATTCCAGCGCACTGGCGCCTTTGCAGGGGTAGGGGTGTCTTGTTCGTGCGGGGAGAGCTGGCGCTTGTTGCCGGCCTGCAACTGGCCTTGCAGCATCCAATCTGGAAGGCACGAAAGAGATACGTAGTTTCTGCTGCTCTGCCAGCAGGTCACGCCACGGGCATCATCGTGCAGCACGTCCAAGGCCTGCGGAGGCGTTTCCGGTCGCGTGTCGCAGCCGGCCAGGGTGGCCAGCAGCAGGAGGCAGAGGGCGAGGCGGGTCATGGGCGCACCTCAGCGTTGTTGGTGCGGACAAAGTAGCCGTCGGGCGACCCTGGATCACTGACCAGGGCTTCTACCGGGCCGATCTGCTGGAGGATCGCCGGAAGCCCTTCAGGGTTTGCCGCCTCCGCCCAGCTCAAGCAATTGAGCCAGATGTCTTCGCCCGTGCCTGAGGAATACCCATTCGACCAAGCGCTACAGCTCTCAGCCTCTTCTTTTGCACGCTCCAGGTATTCGAGCGTGTTGCAGCATGGGCAGGGATTATCTTTTTCGCTGGGGTCCCAGCCATCGCTATCCGCATCCCACAGATAGCCGTCACCACGACACTCCCAGGTGCCGCGCTGGAAGGTGCATGCCTTCGGTGCGGCCTGTTGCTTTTGTTGAGGCATGACTTCTTCCTTGCCGCCATATCGCGGCTGTTCAATAGAGGGGTGTATGGATGCCGCTTGATAGCCAAATGGTTCAGTGCAACTGCCCGAAGGTGCATCGCACTAAAGTTTTGTGTGCCTTAATTAAGGGATACAGAGGAAATCAAAATGCGAACCAGAGGCGATAAATATTGGGGATGGGCCGATCCTGCTCTTCATTCTCAAAGCCACGAAGAGGCTCTCGGGGACGGTACGTCCATCGATGTTCAGGTAAGACTTTCGCGCACTGGGGTTACCCAGATGTTCATTGGCGTGTACGGCTCCGCTGGCATGGCTATCTACGAGGAGGCGTTCAACTCTAGGCCTAACGAGTCGATGACTCGCGCACTGGCCTGGGGCGTTGACAAGGCCCGGCGGATGGCTGAGCAGAGGGTCGCCAACTCGCAGCCGCTTGCCCTGAAAGCCTGAACACCCCACTGCTGTCGAGTGGAGTATAAATGTGCTCCTTGTTCATTCGGCCGGCTTGAACTCGACCGCTGATGTCAGTTTGCGGGCGTAATCGAGCAGGCTCTGCGACCAATCCTGGCCAACGCCATCGTCGAAGGCGAAGAGCATGCCGCCCAGCGCCCGGCGCAACTCTTCAACTTCCAGATCACGCGCAGCGAACGCCTTGGCACCCTGGTCGGCTATGTCACCGGCGCTGAAGCCATCGGAGGTTGGTGGGTGGAAGTACAGCGGTCGCATGGCGTAACCCCGGGCCTTTCCTCTTGCTACGGTTTCCGACCCGGGCAAGACAACCTTCTTCTGCCCGAACTCATCAATTACCCAGTACGCCACCGGCTCGCCCTAGTGCTGGGCGGCTGGTTGGGCGAGAAGGGTGCGCAGCAATTCGGCCACAACCGGGTCTACTGGCATAGGCTTGCCATCTGTATGCTGGATCGCGTCAGCCAGGGTCTTCAGCCATTCGCGTTGGTTCTCGCTGACCATTTTTTCGGTGTTGCTGGATCGGTTTTCTGTGGGCATGGGGATACCTACTCGTATCAGTTACAGTTGATTTTTTGGCCATGGATCATTTGTTATGTTCGAGGGATTCAAGACGCACAGGTACACGCTCTATGCAGGTCATTGGCCTGTCGCATCCGCGGTTGGCCCGATACAGCCTGACGGCACTGTGCTTAATGACCAGGGAGTGCAGCGCTTTCAAATTATCGATAACGGTCTGTACGCAATGAGCGGTGACCTAGTTGGGCCAATCTATCGAGTCGGCGAGGAGTTGGTGATTCCGGATGGCGCCAACAACTGCCTCTTCTCGATACGGCTCGATATCGACCAGTAATCCTATGCAGCTCGCAAAAACGCTTCGATCACTCGCTGATGGGTGGTCGCCCAGAGAACCTGGACGCCTGCGGCGTGCGCGCCGGTGCTCCATTCGCCGAGGCCGGCGAATAGATCGATTGCTGTGGGCATGGGGATACCTCGCTGGCGGTTATGCAGCAGTTCGACTATTGCTAATAGGAGGAAGAGTGGCTCGTTATCACGAAGGGGCTGGTGATGAAACAAGCGAAGGGTCCGGGGGACGATTCACATCCATGGCCTTGGAGCATTTCCAGGGATGATTGGACGCCTTGGCCTATAAGGTCGAAGATGAAGTCCATGCAGATCACCGACCTCATCGGCAAGAAGTGCCGGTTCGTAAAGGAATCTGACAAGTTTCCTGAAAGCTACGAACCCGGCCGCATCACGGTGCTTCTCAGTGAGGAGAACCGAATAGTTGAAATATACCGAGAAAACGATCTGCCACAAATTTAGACAGCGCTAGAAGTGAGCTGCCGTTGAATCCGGAGCCCGATCCACCGGACGACTAACACGGCCTTGCTGTTGCCGATCGCCTTGTAGCGTGGGCCGTCTGGGCAGTCCTCTGCGGGTTTGCCGCGATAAGGAATCTGCGTGTGGTCGCTCGGGAAGCCCTGGAGCCATTCGCACTCGCGCGGGGTCAGGCGGCGAACACCAGCTCCCCCTTGGACCGTTGGCTGTCCGCGGCCGGTACCATCTTCGCTAGCGTCAAAGCCCTCGGCCTTCAGCGTGTGCGTGATCTTGCCAGTGATGCATACCGCGACCTGACCGCCGGCGTTGGGGTGGCTGCCGCCATGGCCCATGGCCCTAAGGGTTGGAGCGATCTGGCCAGCGTCTGAGCCATGGTTCTTGCAACTGAAGGCGATAGGCGCTTTGCTCGCCGCCGGCAGGGTATGGCAAAGACCAGGCTCCGGAATGCTGCGGTTTGCGGGGCTGGTGATCTGGTTTGGGTCGAACACCGCATTTTCTTGCCCACTGTTTCTACCCAAAGTGTGGGCCTGGTCCCTTAGGGTGCAGGGATCTTGGGTGCCGTGAATAACCAGCATCCCGCTCTCGGCATCTTGTTGGGTAGCACTGCCTGCGGCTTTGCCGTTGGCTTGTAGTGTCCCTGTCACCACTTGAAGGCCGCCTGCGGTCTCGAAGTCTGTGCCCAGCCCTCCACCGGCAGTGGTCCTAGAGCTTAGGGTGCCCGCAACTACAAAGGTCTCGGTTTCTGCATCCATCCGTGTACCACCAGGGTGGGCGCTGAGAGCGGTGGCCACATCAGTCTGCCGGCAGTTGGCACCGCCACCAAAAATCAGGTTGCGAGGCTGGCAGTCGTTTCCAGCTGGAATGCCGCCATTCCCGCTAAAGCTTCGCGTAATTGTTGAGGCAGGTCCTTGCCCCTCGCTTCGGCGCGGCGGAGTATCCCGGCGCACGCCTTCGCGCTCAAAAAGTACTTCGAGGGGATCGAACCCTGCTCGAGCACTTGCGACAACGAACACACGGCGGCGTCGTTGGGCCAAGCCGAAATATTGGGCATCCAGAATCCGCCATGCGACTGTTCGCGTGGGTCCATACACACAACCAGCGTCCTTCCATTTACCCCCTGGCGGCTGGAGTTCTTCGGATTCGCCCACCAGGGCGCCGAGGAAGCAGCCAAACGCGTTGCCTTTGTCGGAGAGGACACCGGGGACGTTTTCCCAGACGCAGACGGCCTCTGGCTCACCTCGCAGGGTTCGAACATGGTCAATTGCATCAAGGAGCTCCACGTATTTGATGGTTAGGGCGCCGCGGGGATCGGCAAGACCTTCGCGCATACCGGCCACACTGAAGGCCTGGCAGGGCGTGCCGCCGACCAGGGCGTCAGGCGCTGGGATCTTGCCGGCCAGCACCATGGCGGCCAGTCGGGTCATGTCGCCGTGATTCGGCGTGTTCGGGTAGTGGTGAGCCAGTACCGCGCAGGGGAATGGCTCGATCTCGGCGTACCAGGCGGCCTGCCAGCCCAGTGGGTGCCAGGCCACGGTCGCGGCTTCAATGCCGCTGCAGACGCTTCCGTAGGTGATGGGCATTGTTCGTCCTCGCCGGGGTGGCGTGATTCGTTGAAGTGGGCTATTTCTGATGCTTCAGCACCTGGCTGAACTTGGAGGTGATTCGATGAAGCAACTATTGCTGGGCGCTTTGCTGGTTTCCGTGGCAGGTTTTGCCAATGCAGGCATTCCGCTGGTGAATGCAATCTGCCCAGGAAGCATTGAGGTGCATGCCGATGAAGGCGGTCCGATCTACATCAATGGCAAAGAGGCAAAGCTGAAGAAATTCAGCGACACCTATTTTGAGGCCAAGGGCAGCGGGGTAACTATCTCGCTCATGGTCAACCCGGATGGTTCACCGAGTGTTTCTTATACCGGTAAAGGTGGCGCCAATGGCGTTTGCGAGCTGACTGAGCAGGACTGATACCCTAGGTCGCTGGCGGGCAACGCCGGAGGGTCAGGGGCAGTTGTTCGCGCCACAGTTGCGGCAGTCATTCAGGAACCGGCCATCCCAGCTGATGAAGCGTCCGCAGCCGCAGCAGTTGAGCATCGGCTCGCGGCGCTTGGCGACCTTTGGAGGCCTGGGCATCTTCACGCCTGCCACGCGCAGGGCAAGCTTGTGGTCGACGTTCTGGCGATGCACCAGGCGCCGGCGAATCTCCTTGATGTAGGCTGCTGGCCAGAAAACTCGCGTGCCCTGGCCGGCGTGATTGGCATACGTGAACTGGGCGTTTTCCAGATCCATGCTGAGGGCCTGCTGTAGGTTCTCGGTCACCTTTCCGCGTTGCTCGCTGACCCAGTAGACATCGTTCCCGTTCCAGTCGCCTGGCACGTGCACGTAGACATGGGCGCCGGCTTGGAGCCCAGCGACGCGCCGATCGTCATCCATCAGCTGACAGTCGACACCGAAATGCGCCCTGGCGTCGATATACTCCTTCGGCCAAGGGATATCGGTGTCGCGGTGGCGGCACGCCTCCTCAAAGGTGAACAGCTCGGCATGATCCAGGTTAGTCACGTAGCCGCGGCCTTCCTTCGCCCAGAACATCATGCCGTCGCCGACATGGCTGCGGCTGTCCTGCAGGTAGAACTGGCTCATGGCTTTCTCCATGCATGCGCCGCCCTCCGTGGCCGGATGCGGCATGGTGGCAATTTAAGTACAATCGATACTTTTGAAACGAATAGGAACTAGCAAATGTCCAGCCTTAGCGACTTGACTGGAGTTGATGATATTTCGCAGGAATCTTCATCCTCAGTGGGCTGGGTTTTTTGGGTTGCCACAGCTCTGATTTTTGTGATATTTGGTGCGCTTGTTGTGCACTTTTTTATTGGTGTAAATATACCGTATATTTCTGCAACTAATATTGAAAGTGCACCTTATTGGGGGCAGTTTGGGGACTTTGTCGGAGGCATGCTGAACCCAATGCTAAGTTTTTTAGCTTTGGCGGCAGTTCTAGCCAGCTTGAAGTCGCAAAGCCTTCAATTAAAAGCAGCGAGGCAGGAAGCTGCAGCGGCAAGAGTGGAGGCAAAGGCTGTTGAGGCAATCCAAAAAGAGCAAAGTAAGCTTTTCGAAAGACAAAATTTCGAGTCTGGATTTTTTAATCTTCTAGAGCTGTGCTCGAAAATTTCATCTAGAATCGAGGTTAGCGATGCAGGAGCTGAAAAGTCTGGCGTGGCTGCCATAGAGGCTATTGTATATGACTACCAGCTATTTAGAGCGAACTGCGTTGTAGGGGATTCTCAGGCCGTAATTGCTAAGAGAACGAGTGACTTTTCTGAGGATTTTTACAAAAGCGCTAAAGGGCTGCTGAGCCCGTATCTTCGTACGGTTCTGAGGGTTATGACTTACATAGATAGCTATGGGGATTCTAAGGGTTTTAATGGGTTTAATTTGAAGTATGCTGCAGCTGTTACATCGTTTGCTCCGCTCGCGCAAAATGATTCGCAGGTGTACGCTGACATATATGCTTCGACTTTAACGTCCGGGGAGTTGAGGGCGATAATGCTTTACAGTCTTACTTCGGAGGGGTGTAAATTGAAGCCTCTGTGCGAAAAGTATGGTTTGTTTCGTTACATGCCGAGCAATCCAGCTCTCGACTTCTTTAGAAGCAGATTCTCTCCAATTGCCTTTAGGTAACTCTGCTGGAAAGCAGCCCTCAGTAACGCGGAAAGTCAATGCCGTTCTCTTCGGCTAGACGCACCAGGTAGTGGTTGCTGATGCCGAGCTTCTTGGCGACGAAGTTCCGACTCAGGCCAATGCCGCTGTTCGCCTTGATCAGCTCGACCAGCTTGGCCTTTTCTTCGGCCTTGGCCTGGCGGGCAACTTCGCGCCGCCGGCGCTCTTTGTCGCAGCTCTGGAAGAAGATTCCTGCTTCCTTGGCCAAGCGGTGCAGCTCCGTGCGACTGATGCTGAGGGAGCGATAGGCTTCGTCGAGGGTCATGGTCTTCGCCGCCTCACGAGCGCGCTCTACCAGTTGGCGCTTCTGGATGGCTGCAGCCCGGGCGGTTGAGTCGCCCTCGGTGTTATGGCTGCTGTGGTGCGGCCGGCGAGGGCGGTACTCGAGGGCGGGCAATTCGGTTGGCTGCCCGCCACCCGCAAAGAACTGGTCAATGCTGGCGCTGAGCTGATCCAGCACCTGCTGGCGCTTATTGGGGATAGGGTCGCCGATCATTGCCGCCCCACCAGCTTGCGCGTCGCAGCTGCCTCCAGAGCATCAACAAACCGCAGGGCCGCCTTGTAGGTGAAGCAGAAACAGCGCGTCTTGCCGGTCTCCACGTCGACGATGTGCCACGCCTTGCCCTTGGCTACGGCCTTGTACCGCGGCTCAGTCGCTGGAGCGGGAAGGCCGATCTTGGCGTAGAAGTCAGCGGTGGCCAGGATGGTGCGTTCGCGCAGGGCGGCCAGGCCGTCCACGCGCTGCTGCATGGCTGGGTGCATGGTGAGCTCCTCGGAGTGGGTGTCAGGCGTGCAGGTCGAAGGATTCGGCCTTGCGGATGATTCGGACTTGGGCAATGCGGCGCTCTGGCACACGGCGGTCGCGGCGCATCGGGTCGGTGTCGCCGATGACTGCATGCATGGCCATCAAGCCGGCCAGTAGGATGCACATCGGGCTGATGATTTGGCGCTTCATTGCCTCGGCGACTAGGGCGGTGCGCCTTTGAACGCCGAGCTTGTACATGGCCGCGCTCAACCGTTTCACAACGGTGCCAGGGGCTATGTCGACTAAGCGGGCAATCTCTTTTGCGGTCATACCCTGGGCCACGGCCAGCAGGCATTCCAATTCACGCGGAGCCAGGCCGCGCCCAAGGAAGCCCTTCCATGAGCCGCTGGTGATCGTTTCCATGATGAATTACCTGAGCTGAGCCCCGTCTAGAGCTGCACGCAATTTGATTACCAGGTCGGTGGACAGCGGAATGGTGTCGGCCTGTTCGTCTATCTGACCGAGCGCTGCAATCAAATTGCTTGAGGCTGTATGAACGGCTTCGAGACGAGCCTTCGGAACGGAAGGCCCTTTGATGGTTCCTGCGGTTACCTTCTTCTTGCCGTTGGCTTGGGCTTTCTCAAGCTCCGAGCTCAACACCTGCCCAGCAGCGTCGCCGTGTTGGCGAACTGCGTGAACTGCAGTGGTTGCCGAGACCTGTCCTGCTGCAATCAAGGTCTGTACGTCTGTGTTTGCATTGCCAACAGTGATGACCTGCTCAACGTGCTGACGCGTCTTGCCGACCTTCTTCGCAATTTGATCGCTGGTCCAGCCGAAGGCCCGAAGTCGCTTGTAGCCTTCAGCCAATTCAAGAGGGGAGAGCTTCTCGTTTTCTTGGCTGGAGATAATCCGTGCAACCCGATCGGCATCGCTGCCTTCGAAGGCAATAACGGATACCCAGGCTTCGAGAACATCAGGGTTGTCCTTGTTCGGTGTCCTGGGCAAGCGTCCTGCTGCATCTAGCTTTAGGAGCGCTCGGCGACGACGGTGACCGTCAACAACCCAGACTCCGCCATCAGCCCGCGGGCGCACCTCAAGCGGCGGTATCTGGCCGCCTTCGGCAATGAACTCGGCAAGCAACTCAATACTGGTTTCGAGGGCCGTACCTTCAGTACGAAGGTTAAAGCCAGGTTCCTCATGAAGGTCTTCAAGCTTGACCTTCATCGCATCGGCTCGACGAACCTCGCCGTCCTTGATCATCTGTTTGAATGACTTTACCATCGCAATTAATTTCCGTTGGGCTGCATTGGTAGAGCTCTTCCTGCACTGTCGCCCTGAACCCTTGAATAGGACCAGGAAGAGCTCTACCGATACAGCCTGGTGCTGGGGAAGACCAGGTGATCGGGCCGTCTTTCCGGCTGTCAGGGAGTCAGGTTGCCGATAGCCCTGATGGAATGGTCCTGAGGGTATCGGTCACCAGGGCGTGAGCCTTTTCCCTGTCGACTAGGGTGAAAGCCTTCTCAGCCTTGCCCAACTGATCCGCCTGGCCATCAGCCTTGAAGGTCATCGCAACGGAGCAGACGCCGAGCCCTTTCGGCACGAAGTAGATCCGGACCTCGGCGCCGTCATCACCGTCGTCCAGCTTGACCAATACCTGGCCGAGATCTTCAAACTCGAAGAGCTTTGCAAACTCGCTCATCTTTCTGCCCTCCAGGGCGGTTGATTTCCCGTCTGGCCCTGTCGCCAAGGCCAGCCAGTGAAATCGGTCACGCTTGCGGGAAAGGAGACTGTTTATGTCCCTTCCCAACCGATTTAGTGACGCTTTCCATCACCTCGTACACGAGGCGACTGATTGGTCAGTGCCCAGGCTCGCTACTGGCGGCAGCCTGGACTTACATCGCTCGTTGTTTCTCCGACCGCGACCCTGGTCCGCCGGATAACTGTTCTTGGCGCTTTACGCTGCACGCCTGGGTCAGTTGCCAACCCTCTGGACTGTTGAGGCCTGTCCATCGCTGCCTTCGTTGCTGGCCGGTGGTGATCCGGCGTCGAGGTAAAATTACCGTACGGTAATAATATTGGTCAATACCGTTTGGTAATAATTTATGAAATGCATAAAAATGCCCGCTCGATCGCGGCCTCGTTCCATTTCACTGAACCTTGTAGGGAGGGGGCGCTATCTCTACCGAGAAATAGGTACTGGAGATGGTCATGAAGTGGGATGACAGGGAAAAAGCACTTATGGCCCAGCGCGAGCTATTCACCTCGCCGGAAACTCGTATGGGTGCAGCTGAGCATTACGATGAGCTGGTGAGCATGGCTAGCAAGCTTCAGCATCAAGGGCTCAGCGGTGCTGAAGAGAAGAATGCGCTGATCTGGAAGCAACGTAAGCGTCCGGTGAACTCACCTTCCGAACTCCAGCAATAAGGGCGATGGTGTCCGCGTATTTTTAAGCGGACGCGATTACCCTTAATCGTCAGGATTTCCATGCGCCAACGAAGCTCTTATCCCAAACCGTTCAAAGCCCAGGTCGTTCAGGAATGCCTGCAACCTGGCGCAACTGTGTCCAGTGTCGCCATCAGCCACGGCATCAATGCCAACGTCATCCGCAAATGGATGCCGCTCTATCGAGGTCAACCCGCTACAACCTCGCTGCCGGCATTCGTCCCGTTGAAAGCCGCACCCAAACGACCAGCCGAAGCCTCAGTGGTCATCGAACTGCCCATCGCCGGACAATTGATCACGGTGAAATGGCCAGCCTCAGATCCTGAGGGCTGCGCGCAATTTATCCGGGCTGTGGCCCAATGATCCGCATCGATGCGATCTGGCTGGCCACCGAGCCGATGGATATGCGCGCCGGAACCGAAACCGCACTAGCCCGGGTGATCGCGGTGTTCGGTGCGGCGAAGCCGCACTGCGCTTATCTGTTCGCCAATCGCCGGGCGAACCGGATGAAGGTGCTGGTGCACGATGGCGTGGGCGTCTGGCTTGCCGCGCGGCGCCTGAATCAAGGCAAGTTTCACTGGCCCGGCATTCGCCATAGCTGTGAGGTCGAACTCGACAGCGAACAACTCCAGGCGTTGGTACTGGGCCTGCCGTGGCAGCGAGTCGGCTCAGGCGGTGTGATCAGCGTGCTCTAACCGCCGGCCATTTGGCCGGTCTGCGTGTCGTCGTTTCGTGCCTGCTCTGGCACAATCGGCGGCATGACTTTCTCGTCCAATCTCGACCAGATGACCCCGGAATAGCTTTGTGCCTTGGCGGCACAGGCGTTGCAATTACAGTCCCAAGTCGAGGCGATGAGCAAAAAGATCCGGAACGATGAAACCGTCATTGAACAGCTGACCTACGAAATCGCCCTTCTCAAACGCCACAAGTTTGCCAAGCGCAGCGAGCAAATTAGCCCGGCTCAGGGCAGCTTGCTGGATGACCTGCTCGATACAGACCTTGAAGCTATCGAGGCAGAGCTGAAACAGCTCGCCGACACACCGTGCGACTGATATAAGCCTGCTTCTGCCACACTGCTGGGCGCCGGATTTAGCGTCCTAACCAAGCGGACGTTTTGCCTTTGTGATGGATAACCGAAAGGAAGAAATATGACGTTGCATCAGGATTTTAAAATTTTGCTGTTTTCTTATGGCACCTTGCAGGACAAGGCCGTTCAGGTCGCCAACTTTGGCCGAGAGCTAGCAGGGCAGCCGGATCACATGGCCGGTTACAAAGAGTCCTACGTTGAAATTACTGACCCGGAGGTGCTTGCCACTAGCGGGAAAACACACCATCCAATTGTCATCCCTAGTGCAAACCCTGAGGAGACTGTTCCAGGCATGGTCTTCCAGATAACCCCACAAGAGCTACGTGCAGCGGATGCCTACGAGGTTTCCGACTACAAGCGTGTTGCAGTGGGGCTTGTCTCCGGGTTGACGGCATGGGTGTATGTAAAAGCCTAACGACTTCAAGAAGTTCGTTGGCGCACAGTGAGCCCAGCATTTCCGGTGAAGTCGACCGCTTAAGCAGTCGGCACTGGCCACCTGAATGCTGGGATTCGCAATGTGTGTTCTCGGAACGCTTACGAAGCAACTGAACGTTATGCCAGTGCAGTAGAGGGCTTGGGGCAGGGCACATAGATTTTGCTCAGGCAAATAAGAAGCCCGCGAGGGTTTTTGGTGTAAGTTTATGTCGCCTTTTTGTAAGGGAAACTTATCCTTACAATAAGACTTTAGTATTAGTGCTTTCTATAGAGAAAACCGGATGAACGGTATGGTGTTCGAATATCTCGCGCTGAGGACTTTATGTAATCTCGCCGCCCTTTAGCATTGTGGGGCTCGGGGGCTTTGGGATGGAGGGAAAACATCAGAACCTGGTTATTCTTGACTGGACGGCGAAGTACCTTAGGGCGGGTTACTTGCGCGAGCCAGAATATGATCAAGCTCTGGCCGTCGCCGAGCGGCTTCAGCATTCTGGTTTGGTAAGCACAACAGAGTGGACTGCGATGGTGCGTCAGGCCAACGCAGCATTGCTTATGTTCGCCGAAGGCGAGGTGACTAAATCTAGCTCGCACAAGCGGGCAAAGAAAAGCCCGCAGGGGAGGGCGGGCTAAATATTTACGGATGAGGCTTCACCATGCCATCGGAGAGGTGAAAAATTTGTGAAGCAACGAAAAAGCCTACACAAGGCGGGCCGCTTTCCCACATGGGGCGCCGATCCTTCAGCTGGTTGAGGAGTAGCTTAATCATGACGGTTCGCCAGCTATCTCAGTCCTCTGGATCTCCGGGTTCTTCCGGTTTCCACCTGGCAATCAGGTCGATCAATAACTCGGCGATGGCATCGCTGTTTTCTGACAGCACTTCAAGGTGCTCACTGACACGATTGTATGTCTCCGTAGAGCCTCGCTGGTCGATCCAAATGCCGATTTCCTCAATAGCAGCGCCCAAAGCATTGATGTTTTGATTCAAGCGGCTGAGCAATGCGGGTGTCGGATCATCGGGGAGGGCGGTCATGTCGATTCCTCTAAGGTGCTGAGGAAAGCGTAGCAGGCAGTAAAAAAAACACCGAAGGGGGCTGTTTGCCTGAAGTGGAGGAGGGGAGGAGCACCAGGCGGGTACGAAAAGCTTGGGTCGTGGTCGGGCTGGGACTACGACGCTATATCGAGTGTTTCGTGCAAGCCCTTCACTACGTAGAGGATCGGTTTTCCATCAACGGTCTCGACATGCACGTCAACTATGAAAGCTTTCTGGTAGATGTTGGTCTCGTTAATGACCATTCGATTCTTCAGATCATCGGTTCCGAATAGTACCTTCACTGGCTCGGGCGAAATGCTTTCTATGCGCGCCTTGTCGCCGGTTTTGTTCTTGAGCTCGTTCCTAGTCTGAAACCACTTCAGGGCAACATAATTATGGTCGCCAGTGATCGTCTCTTTGGGCTGAGGAGTTAGATGCCGGTACAGGAAGTTTTGAGCTGCATTGGCTTCCATTGCGCTCAAGGATATATTCACCGTCACTCCCTGGTGAAAATTCATCACGCCGATATTCATCTGGGCACCCTGATCCTTAGCTGTTGGCTCCATGATCCTGACGATGCTTTTCAACGTGTGTTGCTCATCAGCAAGCGCAGGCTTAGTGCTTACTTTACCTAAAGCCCAATCAAATATCGCTTTCAGATAATCAGAGTACTCGCTAACGGTTTTCGCCACATCCAGAAGCGGCAGAACTCCGACTGCGTAGGGAACAAGCTCGTTGATGATGCTGCCGCTGCGTATTTCCTGAACGTACATTTTAGTTGCGGCGCTGTCCTCTGGAGACTCAAACGCTGCCAGGTACCGCCTGTACTCTTCGGCAAGCGCCTGCAGGCTCGCGGCGTAGTCGTCCACCGCAACTGGGAGAACGTTTTTAAGCTCAAAATGAAGCCTATTCTCAGGCGTTACATCCATGTCGCTTATCCCTGACAATTGAAATAGTGTGCCCGTTACGCTGCTGGGCATACCCTCTAAGAATCCAGCACCGCTATCTCACTCAGCCCTTTTCCGCTCAATCCGCTCCGCCTTCACCTCATCCCCATAAGCCGCCAGCCGATCTTCCCCAGCCTGCATCACCTGGCAGATCCTGATCACTGCCTGGGCGTCAGCTTCGTTTCCGGCCTGGCTCAGCCGCTCAGCTACCCGCATCAGCTCGACTGCTGACCACTTCATGTCAGAGGCAAGGCCTTGGAGGTCGCGGCGAAGGTCTTGGTTGGGCTTGGATAGGGGCATGGCTTCATCTCTCAAAAGCGGCCAAGCACTTTGCTTGGCGCCAGGATGTTGCCCACGTAATGGATTTTCTCGATGCCTGTCCAAGCGATCACTCGGCGTTCGCCGTATGCCGAGTTAACCGACGCAAGGTTCACGCCTTCTTCGTTCTCAAAAAGAAGCTCTTTGACCATGCTCTGGCCGTCAGTGGTCGTGACCATGACGTATTCACCCGGCACCAATCGGTGATTTGGCTCACACACTGCGATCCAGCCGCTGCGAATCGCGGGAGCCATTGAGTCGCCCTTCAGGCGCAGAGCATAGGCGTCTTCGTCCCTCGACCATGTCTCCACCCACCCGTCGGCAGTGTCAAGCCCAACCCAGTAGCCATCGTTTCCAAGCTGGGCCGTGCCCACGATTTCGATCCTTCGAGTGGGGGAGATGATTGGCGGGCCTTGCTCTACGTTGCTTCCGATCTCGCCACGGCTGTTGCTTACAAGTGGGTGATCGAGACCGTATCGGGGGAGCTCGAAAGCAGCCTCAACCTCGCGAGCGAAGTCTTCTCCGATGGTCTTGGAACCAGATTTTTCAGGTGGTGCTAGATACCTGGACAAAAGGTTCTGTGGCTTCCCGAGCATTTCCGCCAGACGTGACTGAGCTCCTCGGGCCCCGGGACCGAATTTGTCATCCATCAACTTCTTTAGGTTGTGCCTGCGCACTTCGCGTATGTCCATGCGGCGATTCTCTGACGGTTATTACTCTTTGGTAAATGACCATGTGGTATTGATTTAATGGTTACCGGGCGGTAATAATCAGGCATTACAGAGGAGATTCGTGATGCGAATCAAGAACACGCAAATGCTGGATTGGCTCAAGTCCGTTCCAAATGACGTTATCGCACGGACCGGGACCACTCGCGGCTACCTGAAGCAGATCGCTTACGGCAACAAGCAGGCCTCCGCCATGGTTGCCGCGAACCTTGAGCGGGAAACCCAAGGACTGATCACACGCCAATCGCTTCGACCAGATGACTGGCAGGCGATTTGGCCAGAGCTGTCCTCGGTCGCCTGACCAGATGAATTATCGACTACCCAGCATTACGCCAGTAGTGATCAGGTTTAGCTGTGAATTTAACCAGTAGGAGAAAGTGATGGGCAGAGTGATTCAGGGTGAGGGATGGGCAATGCTTGAGCCGCAAGCACGAGAAATCGCACTTTATGCGGTTGCCTCGCGAGCGACTGGCACTCCAGTCGAAGCGGCTAAGCAGATTCTTGCTGGCTTTGCCGCTTTGGAAGCTGGCGGAAATCCGCTCGTTGTCTGGCCTACAAGCCTCTCCTCGAAAGCAAAAGAAATCGCTTTGGAGGCTGAACTGGCCCGGATCCGCCTAGCCAACAAAGCCATGGCGGATTATCACGAGAGAGTTAATCAGGCTGGTTTAGATGGAGATCCTGAATACCCAGGTATTGGAAGTCCCGAATCAACTTCTGGTGAGCTTGTTCAGGAAGGCGAAGCTCTGCCAGTTCTTTGTGAAGAAGCTGCACAAGTTGCGTTTCGTCAAGAGCCGCAACCTGATCGGGAAGCCAGTGATGCTTCTCAATGAGATGCAGATGAGCTGGGGCAAGGCCTTCAAATTTCTGCCAACGGGTTGCGTGCTGACTTCTGAAGTTCTCGCAAAAGCAGAACAAGAGGTATCCAGGGAAAACTGCGTAAGCCGCATTCCGAAAGTCGCGATCCGTAAGGGTCGCTCCTTCTGGCGCCTGGGCCTGGGCGCAAGCCTCCAGTCTTTCTCTCCATACGGCGTCGTAGCTCAAATGCTTCATTGGTCCGGCCTCCGATGGCCTTTTCGTGTGGAAGCAAAAAGCTACCACGGATGTGCCGGACGCCCATAACGCCTGAATCGCAGGCACAAAAAAGCCGACGGGCAATGTCGGCTGATCTGCAAAACTAGAGAAGCCAGATTATGCACACCCCATTCGATACAGGCAACACCCACCCTCCCGCGTCATGTTCTGCCATTGCGCCAAATCTGACGCGTCAGGTGATCAGGTCGAGAGGTGCTATGTGAGCACCATCGTGATGAGCGTTTGCTGGCCATTGCAGGGAATGAGCCCTGCGCAAAAGGCAGTCCTAATTTCACTGGCCGACAATGCCAACGACGAAGGCGTCTGCTGGCCGTCAGTGGCTCGCATTGCTGAGCGTACCTGTCTGTCTGAGCGCGCTGTCCGCAATGCGTTGCGTTGGCTCGAAGAGGTCAAAATTCTCACTGCGCACATGCGGGCAGGGCGCTCAACTTGGTACACGGTAAGCCCATACAGCTACGACCCCGGCACCAAATGCCCCCCGGCACCAAATGCCGACCTACCCCGGCAGGATATGCCGACCACCCCGGCACCAGATGCCCCTCACCCCGGCACCTCCTGCCCCCAGAACCGTAAGGGAACCATCAAGGAACCGTCAGGAGTATCCACGAGCACCCGCGAAGGCTCGAACCAAGCCCCGGTCGATCAGATCGTCGAGCTGTTCAACGAGCTGCTGCCTGAGCTGCCTCGTGTTGTCCTGGTCAACAAAGATCGCAAGTCGAAGATTCAGGCGCGATGGGCTGAGAGCCCTGTCCACCAGGATCTCGATTTCTGGCGCGACTTCTTCGGCATGGTCCAGGCCAGCGAGTGGCTGATGGGCCGGGTAGGGGGGCGTGACAACAAGCCGTTCCGCTGCAACTTCGACTGGCTTGTCGCGCCAACTAACTTCGTCAAAGTGGTAGAGGGAAATTACCATGCGTGATCCGTACAGCATTGAAGCCGAACACGGCCTTCTGGGCGCGATGATGATCCGCCCCGAACTGATCGACACCCTGAGCGACGACCTCTCGCCTGAGTCGTTCTACTTCGTCGAGAACGCTGAAGTGTTCCGGGGAATCATGGCCGTCCGAGCCACCGGCAAGGCTGTGGATTTCCTGACTGTTGGCGAGCAGATCGGTAACTTGCCGAATGGTGACCGGGCCTTGGCGTACTGCGCCGAGATCGTGGACAACACGCCGAGCGTGGCCAGCGCCAAGACCTACGCGGGCATCGTGCGGGAAAGAGCGATTGAACGCGCCCTGTACAGCCTGGGCGAGCAGGCCATGGAAATTGCCCAGGGCTCGGAGGATGTCCAGACCAAGATCGCAGCTGTCCAGGCTGCCGCCATGTCGATTGACTGCGGGGCAGGCGACGACGACATTGTCAAAGCAGGCGATGTGATGGCCGATCAGATTGATGTCTGGCAGGAGCGGCACGACCGGCACGCGCGCGGTGAGACCCTGATCGGCATTTCTACCGGACTGAAAGACCTGGACGACAAACTGGGTGGGCTGCAGCCCGATCATCTGTACGTGGTAGCAGGGCGCCCAGCCATGGGCAAGACCACGCTGGCCATGGGGTTCGTTGGTGAGGCCGCCATCCGCCAGAAAAAGTCAGCTCTGGTTGTCAGTCTGGAGATGAACAAGGGGCAGCTCATTGATCGACTGGTGGCGTCGGAGGGGCGAATTCCGCTGACGCTTGTGAAGAACGGTACCGCCTGTCAAGACCATGGCGCTGAGCTTTCAGCGGCCGCAGGAGTCATTCAACACGCATCGCTGTTCATCGCCGACAAGGCGGGTTCTTCGATTGGGCGCATTCGGTCCCTGGCGCGTCGGCACAAGATGCGGTACGGCCTGGACCTGCTGATGATCGACTACCTGCAGTTGGTCGAGGGGGATGGTGGCAACCGAACCGAGGAAGTCAGCAGCATCAGCCGAGGCTGCAAGTTACTGGCCGGGGAGCTAGGCATTCCTGTGGTGCTGCTGAGCCAGCTTTCCCGGAAGTGTGAAGAGCGCCCGAACAAGCGCCCAGTGCCGTCTGACCTGCGCGAGTCCGGCGCAATCGAGCAGGACGCTGACGTAATCCTGTTCGTCTACCGCGACGAGGTCTATCACGAAAACACCGAGGCCAAGGGCATTGCCGAGATCATCATCGGCAAAGGCCGTGACGTTGAGACTGGAACCGTTCGCACTGCCTTCCTGGGTCAATACAACCGTTTCGAAAACCTCGCGGCGGGCTGGGCTCCAGCACCGAAGGCGCAGGCGGAGAAGGTCACCAGCTTGGCCGGCCGCTATGCCAACAAGGATCGCTTCTGATGGGCGATTCGATGCTGCTTCCGCCAGATCTGACTGAGTACCGCTGGGCTCTGTACGCCCGTGGGCACCTGCTGGACCTCTCCAGCCAACCACATCCACCCGTGGCCCTGTATCGCGACGAACAGTCGGCGAACCTGCACGGCCTGCGCATGTGGCCGACCACCTTTACCGTCATCGATCTCCACAAGGACGAACGCTCATGAAGCAATCCAAGTTGACCAAAGCCGCCCGCGGCCGGGAATGCCAGGTGCGCATTCCGGGTGCCTGCAACGGCGACCCCAACACCACCGTGCTGGCCCATTACCGCATGGCCGGCACCTGTGGCGTCGGCATGAAACCGAACGACCTGCAGGGCGCCCATGCCTGCAGCGCCTGCCACGACGCCTGCGATGGCCGCAGCAACATCGTTGATCGCGAGACCGCGCGCCAGTATCACGCCGAGGGCGTCATGCGCACCCAGGCCCTGCTGATCCGCGAGGGGGTGATCGCGGCATGAGTAATTCGATTTTCTTCACCCTGATGTGTGTTTTGGTCGTGGGTCTCGCGGCCGCTCTTTGCCAGGTTGGCATGGGGCCGAGTGACGCTACGGCCTCCTTCTGGATGATTGTTGCAATCGCGGACGCGATGGGGCTTGTTGGGTTTCTGTGGGGCCAGAACGCATGAACAGCCAGAAACCTCCGGCTCGAAATCCGCCACCACTCTTCCCAGGCAAGAAGACCCGGGCCAAGCCGGTAGACCGTGAAGGCCTGGAGCAGGCCTCGCTGATGCAGGAGCTGAAGTTGCGCTTCCCTGAGGCCTACAAGCTGACCTATCACGTCCCGAATGGCGGGCACCGGGTGAAAGCAGTTGCTGCCAAGCTCAAGGCTCAGGGCGTGAAGGCTGGCGTTCCCGACCTGGTGCTGCCCATGGCGCGCGGCGGGCACTTCGGTTTGTACATCGAGTTCAAGGCCAAACCGCCATTCGACGCCGCAGTGTCGCCGAGCCAGGACGCTTACATCCAGGCGCTGCTTGACCAGGGCTATCTGGCGATCGTCTGCCGGGGCTCCATTGATGCGATTGAAGCGATCCGCGCCTATCTGCTGCAGCCGCAGACGAGGGCGGTGGCATGAGCAAGACTCGCGCTGTGAAGTTCACCGACGCCGAAATCCGCCGGCAGGCCGCCGACCCCGCCGTGCATGACCTGCGCGACCCGCGTCACCCTGGCCTTTACCTGCGATTCGGCCAGGACCGGCAGCGCGGGTCGTGGTACCTGGTCAAGGGCAAGGCCTGGAACCAGATTGCCCGTTATCCCGAGCTGGGCGCCGCCGCGGTGCTGGCTGAGCTGCCTGCGCTGCGTCAGCGCCTGCTGCGTGACCCGGACGCCGCTGTTGCCCTGGGCGGCCTGTCCACCGTGGGCCAACTGCTCGACTGGTACAGCGACCGCATGAGCCGCGACCGATCGTTATCGGCCAAGCGCAAGACCGGCGCCAAGTCGGCCATCGCCTGCCACCTGAAACCACGGCTGGCCGACCTGCCGATTCGGGCCGTGTCGGCACCTGAGCTGGACAAGCTGCTGATGTGGCCCGCGCAGGAAGTGCTTTCGCTGTCCTACGTGCGCCAACTGTTCGGCCTGCTGGTGGTCGCATTCCGCCAGGCCCATAAGCTGGGGCTGATCGGCGCCAACCCCATGGCCGCGCTGAAGTTCGTCGACTTCACCAAGGCCCGGATCATGCCCAAGCCTGCCCGGCTGCGCGGCGTGCACCTGGTCGAACTGGTGCCCATGCTGGCCGCCTTGTTCTACAGCGAACCCTGCGAGGCCATGCTCGCGCTGATGATGCTGTGCCACGGCACCCGGGTGGGGGAGACCCGTCTGGCGCGCTGGTCCGATATCTCGATGGCCGACAGCGAGTGGTTCATTCCGGCCGAGCACACCAAGACCCGCACCGAGCACCGGTTGCCGCTGACCGCCCAGACCAAGGCCATGCTGAGCCGGTACCGCGCCGCCCAGATTGCCCAGGGTTATGAGGGCATCTACCTGTTCCCGTCGCGGCGTGGCCGTGCACTGAGCGAGGGTCAGGCCAGCGCCGTGTTCACCCGCCTGGGCCAGGGTGAGTGGACCAGCCACGACCTGCGCAAGGTGGCCCGCACGGCCTGGACTGACCTGGGCATCGACGGCCATATCGGCGAGATGCTGCTGAACCATTCGCTGGGCAAGATCGCCTCGACCTACATCAACACCCAGGCCCGGGAGCAGCGTCTAGTCGCACTGAAGAAGTGGCACGCCTGGTTAGATGAGCGTGGATTTAACGCGGTTCACAACCTGACAGGCGCCCAATATGAAGATTCGCAAAACCCTGGGCAGCCCTTGAACGACGTGGCCTGCAAGGCAATTCCGAAAATTGTTAATAGCGAGGATTCGAAATGACAGAGAAGAGCCATGGGCCGTCCTTCAAGAAACACATGATCAAGCTCGCTGAGTGCCCGAAGTGCCAAGGCCGCGGGGTAGTGCAAGGCGTATTTCACGAGCTGTCCTGCGATGCCTGCAGCGCCTCCGGCTGGATTGATCGCTGGACCAATCAGGCTATGCCGTTGGGGGAGTTGGTGGCTCAGCTCGGTATGAACTTGCGAGCCGCCCTCGGGCGGATCGAGCAATTGAAAAGACCCCAGGCCGGCGGGCCTGAGGCGGGATATCAGGGAAGCAACCGGCTCGGCGCCGGCGGCACCAACTACACCGGGGATTGAGGGAAGGACATGGTTTACAGCAGCGTACTGGCGGCGGTCGTTTCGGCCCTCGCAGCGGAAGCGATCGACAACACCAGCAAACAGGCCTGGCAGAAGCTGTATCAGCCTGGGAGCGAGGACGGCCATGACCTGGCCACGCTGAGCCGGTCGGTGGAATACGACGGCATCACTCGCCGCGATGCGGATTGCTGGGTGTTCGCTCGGCTGCACAGCCAACTGAAGCCCCGGCACTGGGATGCCCTGGTGGCGAAGTACAGCACCCACAAAGGGCGGAAGGTCCAGTCCATCGGGCGCCTGCATCCGCTAGTGGCGTCTCATGCGCCGCACCTGTTCATCGTCAGCGCGGTGACGGCCTGGGCCATTCCGAAACTGAAGGGCATCGGGGGTAAGCGGTCCAGCGACATGATCATGTTGCCGGCCGAGTTCTACGACATCAACCGCTGGGATCCCGAGGCGCGCCCAGAGCGCACTCGTCGGCGCTGGAGAAAGGGTATCGAGGATGTGCTGGAAGCCATGGTGAGCGAGGCACTGGAGGCTGCCGGCGCCATTCTAGACTACGAAGGACTTGCGATAAGAAATGTCGCGTGAACGCCAGGGTTTTGATTCAAGGTCGGCGCCCTTTGAGTGCGTGGTTGCTGTTTGCCTCTTATCTCAACGGCGGCCTAGGATTGGCGGGCCGGAAAAGTTGGCGGACATGGTTCATGGGCTTCCGGTAGTGGATACGAGCGGCTAGTCGCGTGATACAACGTCACTACGGCCCCGTCCGGGCTGGTTACTGGCTCTCCGTCCAGGGTGGATGGGTGGACAGGGCGCCTGTCTGAACGCTGGGAATTCGTAATGGCACTATGGTAGTGTGCCGACCCATCGCGATGGGGAGACCTAGGATGGGCACGGTAGTAATTGACAACGATGAGTCAGCGCTGGCTTTGCTGGAGACTCTTTTACGAGATCCTGACCTTCCGGCACCGGACGTTGAGTTCAAGGATTGGCCTCGTTTTGAGATGCACGTCAAAGGCGAGCGCTACCACTCCACCATCACTCCTGAACTGATGGAGTCTTTCCTTGACCTTCAGAAGACCATCAACAAGTCGTTCGCGCTGGTTCGCTACTCGGATTCCAGCAAGAGATTAACGAATGCTGATCGTGATGATCTGAAGATTCTCGTGGAGGTTCGTGAAGGCAGCTCAGGGTTCGTTGCTAAGCTGGAGGAGCAGGCCTCCGCCATCACAGCTGGATTATGTGAGGGGTTCAAAAACATGGATTCAAGGCACAAGCTGATTACGTTTCTTGCGCTTGGAGCCATGGCGTTTGGCTATCTTGGATACAGCAACCATCTCGAGCACCAGTCAGAGGCAAGGAAAGCTGAGCTAGCCAAAATCGAATCTGCTGCCGAGCGTGACGAGCGAATGAGAACGCTGGAGCTTGTCAAAGATGTCTCAGATGCTTCGTCTGAGCGATACGCTAACTTGATGGGTATGGTGGTTCAGCACGCTCCTCAGGTCCAAACGATTTCGGAGCACATGGCAGGCACTTACAATAAGTTGATTGCAGCTACCAAGGACTCCGACTCTATCAGCGTCCAGGGAGTCGACCTGTCGGGCCCAGCCGTTGAAGAGCTGAGCAAGACACCGCGCAATGTGTCGGTAGAGGACCGCATTGCTGGTGTGTTCAGAATTCAAGGGGTTGATCACAAGTCGAGCGCCGAGTACAAGCTATCGCTGTACGACGTGGTTCGCAAAACCGAAATCACAGCAACCCTCCCTAAAGATGGCTCGTTCGTCTCAGATGCAATTTTGGATGCCATCCAAGAGGCGGAATGGGGTGGAAAGGTTGTAATGCTGCACTTGGTTACGAAAACCAGGGCTGGCAAGCTTGTCAAAGCTCAGGTCGAGAAGGTCACTCGCATCACGGAGCAAGATGCTTACAAAGACATGTCCGGTGAGCAATTGACGACGGAACGCTGATTAAAGAGCCCAGCCCCGCGCTGGGCTTTTTGCATCTGGCTTTGACTGCGAAGGGGCAGTGTCACTGCTAATTCTTGAGTTAACGCAACAGAATTGACTGAGAGTACCAATACTCGTGAAGCTCAGGGCAATAACGTCCCCCTAGTGACTTAAAGCCACCTCCAAGACGCTTTGCTTCTTGGAATGCTTCGATTTGCCCTGGGTAGATGTCGTAGGCAACATTCGTCTCTGGATTTACAACTACAAATCCAAGGAACCAGCCAGGATTGTCCGGATCTGGCTTTAAATCGCTTACATCTCTCATCGCACTTGCTCCTTTGGTTAGGGGGCGGGTACCGCTTGGCTGTGCTTGGAAGGCGCAACACTACTACGGAGATGACGTCTCCGGTTACTGGGTTTTCGTCCAGCTGGATAGGTGGGCGGCGGGCAGGTAGAGTCTTGGATTAAATGGAGGGAGACCATGAACTCTAAAGAAAAGCTACCAGCTCGCCACGTCCAAGTAGTATTGACTGATCCGGAGCAAAGGAAAGCCCTGCAGGCGAGACTAGACCAGGTATCTGGCAGGGAGATGCTGCAGGTCTGCAGCGGTGAAAACGCATGGGAGCAATGGCGTGAGGTGTGCTTTGAAATTAAGGCTGACAATGAGTCGGTAGGATACATCGTTGAGCGAGGGTGGCCTACACTTGAGATTTTCAGGATGTTCATCTTCCCCGAGCACAGGCTTCGAGGCATTGGAAAAAAGGCGGTCGCGTCTTGGAAGTTGCTCAGGCTTGCAAACGGATTCACTAGCGTTCAACTCGAAATTGATGATGAGTCGCATGCATTTTGGCAATCGACATTTCCGTGGTACGAGTTCTGCTACTCTGGTGTTCACTCTAAGGTGCCGCTGTTAAGCGATGCCGACAATGTCGCCTCACGCGCAAGGGTTTAGGACTGGGAGGTAAGAGCACGAAACGTCCGACGTTGGCGGCGCTGCGGAGATGGTTCCTGTACGAAAACCTTGACTGAAGCCCAGCCCCGCGCTGGGCTTTTTGCGTCGGAGCCGCTTGCTTAGTCGGGCATAACGAACCGCACCATTTCACACAATCCAAATAGGCGGTCCTCGAAAGCGCCAGGCTCTAGATCGATCTGGCTAGCCATCATCTCCAGTCGACAGCAGTCCCACTCTGAAATGGGTGGGCGCGAAGAGAGCAGAAGGGCACAGACTCGGCTGCTGTCAGCCCCGGCGCCCTCGAATGCCTCATGAACGGACGTTCGCATACCGAACAGGTCATCCGGGGCGCTCCGCCCATCGATTGCGGCCTGGCGCAGAAGAGCGGCTCGTTCCTGAGCTGATTTTGCCATCCGTTAGTCCTGTGGAATGAAAAGCCCGGCGCTTGGCCGGGCTTGGAGGTTAGTCTTTGATTACACGCTCAACCTCGACGACGATGAGAAGGGTACTCAGATTGTGAGTACCCTTGGCGGAGTCCAGGAAATGCTGGCTATCAACGAATCTGGTCTGTATTCGGCGATCATGCGCAGCCGTAAGGCAGAGGCCAAGCGCTTCAAGAAATGGGTCACTGTCGAAGTCCTTCCAGCGATTCGCAAACATGGCCGCTTCGAGGACAGCGAAGGCAAGATGAACACCTTGATCGGCCAGACCATCGGCACTGATGGATTCCATATGCTCGGTGCCGTAGTGAAGGGCAAGGTTTCGAGCCTCCCCGCGGCAATCCAGCGCCGCGCTACTGCCAAGATTTGGTCGCAAACTCACGCCGCATTTGGGGTGCGATCCGCTGCCGACATTCCGGCTGACCAGCTCGACGCCGCGCGCAACTTTATTGCGGCATACGCCCTCGAGGGCGAATGGCTGCCGAAGGAGGAGCGCAAGCTGGGTAGATTTGTCTTGGACGAGTTCCAGGCACAAGATCTGAACAACCTTCTGCACTACACCGATTGGGTAAACTTCCGGTGGACGCAAGGTATTGGCGATGCGCTAAAGCTGCTTAACCCGAAATTCCACGCCTGCACGTGGGAGTTCTTCCACGATGCGCATCGAATCGCTCAGCGATTGGAGCGCGGCCTGCCTGACCTGATCGGATTCTTCAAAGACCAGGACCGGAGCGGCCTTCGTCCTCATGAATGTATCGCGATGGGACGGGCGGTAAGGCACCCTGCGGATTAGTACTTTAAAGGGTTGACACCGTATGGCCGCATGACCGAATATTAACCCATCCTGTCATTCCTACACGTGTTGAGGAGTGATCACCGAAAGCCCGGCCATAGTGTCGGGTTTTTTTGTGCTTGTAATTCGCCATCACTGACCCAATCTTTTGTCACTCAAGCCATCCACCAACCTAGAGTGCCTACATGATTGACAAGGACAGCCTTAAAAATCTTCGCGAAATGATTAGTTTCTTCCAGCAGAAATGCCCACTTACAGTTGGTGAGTTCCTGGATACCTATTGTCCGAACCGAGCGTCAGATGCCCAAGACGAGGCTAACGCCGAGCGGTTGCTGGAGGTCCTAAAGCTGGTTGATGGGGACGACATCTTTGATATCGACAGGCCAATTGTCGAAAGTTCTGTGATTCGCGGGCAGAGCGAAAATGGAAAGGTCGCTTGCGCGTTACTGTTAAGGCTTGCAGGGGCCAAGGGCCTCTTCTAAGTCATCAGACATTTCACTCTGAAACCCGCCTAGTGCGGGTTTTTACATTTTAGCTCCCAGAAACGGGAGGAATCGAGATGCCAAACATGCCCGAGAAGGATCCTGGCCTGTGGGCCGCCGCGCTTGCCTGGTTGGTAGCACATCAGCCTCAGCTCTATACAGGTGGCATTGCCGCTGCGGTTGCTATGTGCCGAGTGATCTACGGCGGTGGTCGAGGTCGCAAAGTCGTTCTTGAGGGCGCTATTTGCGGCCTGATCGCAATAAGCTTGCTGCCCGTCCTAGAGTACTTCGCGCTGCCGCCGAACCTCTCCGTCTTCGCTGGCTGCATGGTTGGCTTCATGGGCGTCGAGAAGCTGCGCGAGTATTCGGATCGCTTCATGAGCAAGAAAGCGGAGGGCTGACACATGGCCCTCGCCGATCAAGGCAAGACCCCGAGCCCATATGGCTATCGCTGGCAGCAGGCTCGCGAGGGGTGGCTACGCAAGTATCCGCTCTGCGTCAGGTGTCAGCAGTCAGGCCTGAACAAGCCAGCCAACGTCGTCGACCATATCCAGCCGCACCGCGGCGACATGGTTCTATTCTGGGATCGGACCAACTGGCAGTCGCTGTGCACCAACTGCCACAGCTCCTACAAGCAGCGCCTGGAGAAGTCAGGGCGTGAGGCTGGTTGCGACGTCAGCGGCAGGCCGCTGGACCCACGGCACCACTGGAATCGGCCCTCCTGAAAGCCTCCGGGCGCTACAGGGCCCCATCCCAGAGGGTAGGGGGGTTAAAAAGTTTTTTGCGAGCCCTTCCCTGACCGTTCGCCCCCCTCTTTGTGCAAGGCCGCGAAATGAAATGTTTTTTTTTGAGAGCAAAAAATGGCCGGGAGACGACCCACTCCGACGGAGCTGAAGCTTGTCAGAGGGAATCCTGGTAAGCGTCCGATCAACAAGAACGAACCCAAGCCTGCGAAGCGTATCCCCAGCGCGCCAGGACATTTGAGCAGTGAAGGCCAGGTCGCATGGGGACGCCTCACGGTTCTGCTGGATCGCATGGGGGTGCTCACTGAAGCCGATGGCTTCGCGCTGGAGCGGCTCTGTGATTGCTACGCCGAAATTCTTGCCCTGCGCGACCTGGTCGATGCACAGGGGCGCACCTACGAAACCACCAGCACTCAAGGTGAGCTGGTACTCAAGGCGAACCCGGCAGTTGCCATGCTGGCCGACGTCGACCGTCGCTTCAAAAGCTACCTGGTCGAGTTCGGCCTGACTCCGGCCGCTCGATCCAAGGTCCAAGTGAAAGACGATGAGCAGAAAGAAGACCAGTTCGCGGAGTTCTTCGGTTGAAGATCCGGCGACCCAGTATGCCGAGGAAGTGCATTCCGGCCAGCGGATAGCGGGGCCTGACATCCGAAACGCATGCGCTCGCCATCTTCGGGATCTAAAGGAAGGACCTAAGCGCGGGCTGATCTGGGATCTGGAAGAGGCCAACAAGGCCATTCGCTTCTATCGCACTGTTCTGAAGCTCAATGGTGGGGAGTTCGAAGGACTGCCGTTCGAGCTGCTGCCCTGGCAGAAATTCATCGTCGGCAGCATCTTTGGTTGGAAGTCCGAGGATGGGTATCGTCGCTTTCGCGTTGTGTATGTCGAGAGCGGAAAGGGCTCGGGCAAGTCTCCCTTGGCCGCCGGCGTCGGGCTGAAAGGACTGGTCAGCGACAATGAGGCGCGCGCCGAAATCTATGCGGCCGCGACCAAGAAGGATCAGGCAATGATCCTGTTCCGAGATGCCGTTGCGATGGTCCAGCAGTCGCCGGAGCTGACCAAGCGCCTCGCCTGTAGCGGCACCGGCCAAAACATCTGGAACCTGGCTTACCTCAAGTCGGGGTCATTCTTTCGCCCGATCAGTTCAGATGATGGCCAGTCCGGCCCAAGGCCGCACATGGCACTGATCGACGAGGTGCACGAGCACAAGACCAACATGGTCGTGGAGATGATGCGAGCCGGCACAAAAAGCCGTAAGCAGGCATTGATCTTCATGATCACCAACAGCGGCTCCAACAAGCGCGGGCCGTGCTGGGAATACCACGAATACGGCAATAGGGTGGCAGCGGGATCATTGATCGATGACGGCTTTTTCGCCTACATCTGCTCGCTTGATGAGGGCGATGATCCCATCAGGGATGAGAGCTGTTGGTTCAAATCAAACCCATCGCTGCAAGACGCCGACCTCCCAGGCATGAAGTACTTGCGAGAGCAGGTCACAGAGGCGCGAGGCATGCCGAGCAAGGAGGCAATGGTGCGCCGCCTGAACTTCTGTGAATGGACCGGCGCAGAGTCGCCCTGGATCTCGTGGGATGTCTGGAGCCAGGCTGAAGAGCGCGTGCCGATGTCGCTGCTGCGCAATCGTCCCAGCGTTGGTGGCCTGGATCTGTCCAGTACGACCGACCTGACATCGTTCGTTTTGCTGTTCTATCCGACCTATGAGGATCCGCACTGGCGGCTGCTCCCGTACTTCTGGATTCCTGACCACGAGCTGGACAAGCGAGAAGTCCGCGACAAGGTGCCTTACGCCGCGTGGATCAAATCGCGGGATCTAGAAACAACCCCTGGGCGTGCGATCAGCAAGTTGCACGTGCTGCGCAGGATGCAGACGATCTGCGATTTCTTCCAGGTCGACAAGATTGCATTTGACCGTTGGCGGATTGAAGACATGCGTCAGCTCATGGTCGAGTACGACATCACGCTGCCGGAACTCGTCGAGTTCGGTCAGGGCTTCAAGGACATGGGGCCTGCAGTGGATGAGTTTGAGCGGCGTTTGCTGGGAATGACGGAGCTTCAGCCGGGACCTGAAGATGAAGCCGAGGAATTCTTTGACGATGCGGTCTCGGCAGAAGCGGTGGAGTCGCTGCGTCATGACGGCAATCCGGTAATGACGTGGTGTGCCGGCAACGCGGTAATCGTTTCCGACCCTGCGAACAACCGCAAAGCAGACAAGGCGAAGGCGACAGGTCGGATCGACGGCATCATCGCCGCGATCATGGCCACGGGCATCAGCGGCGCTGCGTCATCCGGAAGCAACGGCAGTTCCATATACGACGAAGGAGTTGGAGTTTGAACAGCATCGCAATCGCTGCGTGGGTTGCTGGCCTGGTTGGCTTCGGCTCGCTGGTCGCCGGCGTCGCTCTGATCAATGTGCCCGCGGCATTCATTACTGCGGGCGTCGGTCTCATCGGTTGGGCCTGGCTCGCTGACAAAGCGGCCGCTCGCATGCAAATCAATCATAAGCCTGAGGGAGGCTGAGCATGTTCTTCAGCAACCTTCTCGGTGCCAACGAGGGGCTGGTCTCCGATGGGGGAAGCAGCTTTTGGCGGGGCCTGATCGGCTCTAGCCGCTCGGCGGCTGGGGTTACGGTAACTCCAGACAGCGCGCTTGCAATTACTGTTCTGCAGACTTGCGTCACGCTTCTGGCCGAGAGCGTGGGCCAGCTGCCACTTGAACTGTATCGCCGACTGGGTGACGGCAAGCGCGAATCTGCTACGGCCCACCCGCTCTATGACGTCCTTCGCTACCAGCCAAACCCCTGGCAGACCCCTTACGAGTACCGCGAAGCTGGCCAGCTCGCCTTGGGCTTGCGCGGTAATTGCTACAGCTACATCGAGCGCAACGACGACGGTTCAGTTAAGGCGCTCTATCCGCTGGGCAACGACAAGGTGACGGTACTTAAGGGGGGAGATCTGCGGCCTGTCTATCGGATTGGCGGGCACGATCCTCTGCCTATGCGGCTGGTCCATCATGTGCGATGGCACACCAAGAATCACTACACGGGCCTTTCACCCGTTGAGCTACATGCCGATGCGGTTGGCTTGGCGCAGGCGGTCAGGCAATACGCAGGCAAATCATTTGCCAATGGCACTGCGGTCAGCGGCGTTATCGAGCGTCCACGCGAGGCGCCGCCCATCAAAGAGCAGGGCAGTATCGATCGGATTCTCGACCAGTGGGGCAACAAGTTCTCTGGGATCGACAATGCGAAAAAGGTCGCAATGCTGCAGGAAGGCATGACCTTCAAACCGGTGTCGATGAACAACGTCGATGCCGAGTTGCTGGGCATCCTCAAGGCCACTGGCCTGGATATCGCCCGGATTTACAAGATTCCACCGCACATGATCAACGAGCTGGAGAAGGCCAGCTACAACAGCCTTGAACAGCTGCTGATCCAGTACGTGATCTTTGCCCTGGTGCCGTGGGTCAAGCGCCATGAGCAAGCAATGATGCGCGACTTCCTGCTACCGGCGGAGCGGCGCGAGTACTTCATCGAGTTCAACCTCTCCGGCCTGCTACGTGGCGACCAGAAAAGTCGGTACGACGCCTACGCGATCGGCAGGCAATGGGGCTGGTTGTCGATCAACGATATCCGGCGGCTGGAAAACATGCCGCCCGTTGCCAACGGCGACAGCTATCTACAGCCGCTGAACATGACCGACGTCGCCCACGGCCTGCCCGACATGAACAACCCTGACGTCCGCGCCCAGCTCGAGCAGCAGCGCGACGATATCCTGAGGATGCTTGCTGCATGAAACGACATCTGCGCGCTGCCAGCTTGCTGTTCAATCAGCCGCTGCTAACGACCCCCGATATGCTGGACCTGGCGGTGCGCTGGGCCAACCAAACCATGAGCTTGAACATCGTCAATCTAGGCGTGGGCGGCGCGGCTGCTGGTCCGTTGCTGTTCCACGATGAAGAGGACTACCAGGTTGAGCAGGACCGCCGCGAAGAGCAGCGCCGCGCTGCTATCGCCCAGACAGGCGTTGAGGTGATCCCGGTCCATGGCGTGCTGGTGAGCCGCGGTAGTCACTTGAATGCCTGCGAAACGATGACCAGCTACGAAGGACTGCGCGCTGCGCTGAACACGGCGGTCGCGGACCCGATGGTTGAACACATCGTGCTCGATATCGACAGCCCTGGGGGCAGCGCAGTGGGGGCTTTCGAACTCGCTGCTGATATCCGTGCCGCTACCAAAGTGAAGCCCATCACCGGCCTGGTCAATTTCATGGCGTATTCCGGCGGTTATCTGATCGCGGCTGCTTGCTCCGAAGTCGTGGTCAGCCTGACATCGGGTGTGGGGTCCATCGGCGTGATTGCCAGCCACATGGATCGTTCGAAGATGCTCGATGGTATGGGCGTGAAAGTGACCACGGTGTTCGCGGGGGCGCACAAGAACGACTTGAGCCCCAACGAGCCACTGACCGAACGGTCCCAGCAGGTGCTCAACGATATTGTGCAGGAGAGCTATCAGCTCTTTACCACGCAAGTCGCCGATTACCGCAACCGTGACGTGGCAGACATCATTGCGACCGAGGCAGCCTGCTATCGCGGCGCGGCGGCTATTGCCGCCGGCCTGGCCGATCGCCTCGAAGCGCCTCAGCTCGCGGTAGACAATCTTTCTCAAGCGGTCGCACTCAGTCGCGCGCAGCGACAAGGCGCCATACCGCGACAACGAATCAGTGTGCAAGCCGCAGCGCTCGCCATTCAGACCCAACTCTGACCGCGTTCGCGGCAGTGATACCAACCGCCTACGGGCGGTTTTTTTATGCCCAGGAGGCAGTATGTCCCTCGTAACTCAATTGCGTAGCGAACGCGCCACACTCAACAGTCAGATCCAGGCGCTGGCCCAGCTCGAAGCCGCGGGCACCTCGCTCAGCGTCGAGCAGTTGGCCCAGTTCGAACAACTCAGCACCCAGTTCAATGCTCTTACGGAGAAGCTATCGCGTGCAGAAGCCGCTGAGCGAATGGCAACCGCAAGCGCAGTTCCTGTCAGCGAGAGTGCTCAGGGTCTGAATGGTCCACCCAGCAATATCAGCGGTCCGTTTACCGCCAAGCCGGTACCAGGTGCCAACATGGCGCAGATGGTGCGCGTGCTGGCTGCCGCGCGTGGCGACCAGCATGCCGCCGCCAAAATGGCCGCAGATTCTGGCTACAACCCCGAAATCGCCATGGCGCTCAGCACTGTCACACCGGGTGCCGGCGGCGTACTGGTGCCGCAGAACTTCTCCAGCGAAGTGATCGAGTTGCTGCGACCGAAGTCGGTGGTACGCAGCCTGGGCGCTGTGTCGTTGCCGCTGCATAACGGCAACCTGACGGTGCCACGAATCAAGGGTGGTGCAGTTGTCGGTTACATCGGCACTGAAGAAGACATGCCGACCACCGACATGCAGTTCGACGATCTGAAACTCTCGTCGAAGAAGCTGGCGGCCCTGGTGCCGATCAGTAATGACCTGCTGTCGTACTCCGGCACTAATCCAAGTGTTGATCGCCTGGTCGTGAACGACCTGGTGGCATCCGTAGCGACGGCTGAAGATTTGTCCTTCCTGCGTGGCGCCGGCACTGGAAACCTGCCCAAGGGTCTGCGCTTTTGGGCTCCGGCCTTCAACGTGTTCGCCGCACCGGCGGAAATGACACTGCAGGCTGTGGAGCTCGCCCTGTCAGCCTTGATCCTGCGTCTGGAGAATGCCAACTCCAACATGACGGCACCAGGCTTTGCCATGGCGCCCCGCACCAAGCGCTGGTTGGCGGCCCTGCGTGATGGTAACGGCAACAAGGCCTACCCGGAGCTGGATCAAAACATGCTGAAAGGGTTTCCGGTTGGCTCGACTACCCAGATCCCAATCAACCTGGGCGCCGATGGCGATGCTTCGGAAATCCATTTCGCGGACTTCGCAGACTGCTTCATCGGCGAGGACGACGCCATGGTCATCGATTTCAGCAAGGAAGCCACCTACAAGGACGGCAGCGGCAATGTCATCAGTTCTTTCCAGCGTGATCAGACGCTCGTGCGTGTGATCGCCAAGCATGACTTTGGCCCACGCCACGTTGAGTCTGTGGCGGTGATGACTGACGTCAAATGGGGCCGCTCGCTGTAAGGCATTCGCCCGGCACGCCGGGCATCCAATACTTGAAACCGGGGAACATCCCATGAGCAAAACGATCGTTACTTTCGAGAAAAACTGGCGCGGCTATGCCGCGGGTGAAACCGCTGGCTTTGACGCTGGTGTTGCTGAAAGCTTGATCGGATCAGGCTATGCAGTAGAAGCGGGCAAGCCGGCTTCGAAGAAAGGCAAAGCCGGTGCTGACGGCTCTGCGCCTGCAAGCAAAAAGCCTGATGGCGAAGAGGGCTCAGCGCCTGCCGGCAAAGCCAATGAGCAAGTGGACGAAAGCGGGAAACCGTAATCATGGCTCGCCGCATCGCTTATACAGGGGCGCCGGTGCTGACGCTGGAGCAGGTGGCTTTTCAGTGCAGGGCTGAGCCGGAGGACCTGCAGCCCGAACTGATCGATCAGATCATCATCCCCGGGGTTACCGCCCAGGCCGAATCGAAAACCGGGGCGGCCATTCGAGAAGCGGTCTATGAGGAAGACTGGCCAGCGTCGTATTCGTCGGGGCATTCGCTGGATGTCGGCCAGGTGGTTGCTATCGAATCGGTCCTGGCGGTCGGCGATGTCGGGCAGGAGACGGAATTCGAAGGGAAGGTAGAGCTCCGCCAAGGAGGGAAGGAAAGCTATCTGTTCTTTCCAGCCGGCCGACCTGCGGGCCGGTTGCGTATCCGCTATCGAGCCGGGGTGGACTTAGAGGCCCACCCAGGTGTTTTGAGCTGGCTGCTGATGGCCGCGGAAACGGCCTTTACTCATCGTGGGCTGATGGTCGTTGGCCAGTCGCTGACCGAGTTGCCTTCGAGCTTTATCGACCATCTGATAGCGGACATCACTGTCCCGCCGAGATTTTAGCCATGGCTCTCAGGGAGCCCGCAACGGGCGAATTAAACCGGCGAGTCATGATTCGGCAACGCACCGATAAGCCGGCTAAAGACTTCGGCTTGGACTCGGCTTTCAGTGGCGAGGTTTGGCGCTGGGCATCCATTTTACCTGTTGGTACCGCTGCCTACGCTGCTGGTGTTCAGCTGGATGCCAAGGTCACTCACCGCGTTACCTTTCGCTTTCTGGACGGTATCTCAGAGGATCATGAGGTGGTTCACGGGGCCAAGATCTACAGGGTGCGACGCGTGGCTGATCTGAACGGAGCCCATCGTTTCACGGTGTTGGAAGTGGAGATGATCGGCGGGGTGACCGCTGGAGGGGGCGTTTATGGCTAGCCGTTCTTCGGTCGAAGGCTATGTGCACTTTGAAGGCTTTGACAGTTTTGAGCGTGACGCCTTTGACAAGTCCAAGATCCGCGCGGCGATGCGTAAAGCCGGCCGCCTGGTCACGCAACGAGCGCAGATGAACCTAGCGCTTGGTAGAGGCCAAGTCGGCTATCCGGTCAACCGCACGGGCGCCACCCTTGAATCGATCAACTTCAAGGTGTCGCGGGCCGGCTTTCTCGTGCGGATCGCTCCGCGCAAGACCAGCTCCATGAAGGAGTTCTATCCGGCCTACCTGCATTACGGGGTCAAGAAAGGAAACCGCCCCGGAAAGCTTGCTCCAGGCATGGGTAAAGGCAAATCGAACCGGCGGGCAAAGGGTGATAGGGCGCTGGCTCTTGCCGCCCGTGCCGCCGCTGGGTGGCGTATTACCCCTCGCGACAACTACATGGCGGATGCCTTGCAGGACTCCAGATCATCGGTGCAGGCGCTGCTATCAGCTGCATTTGCGGCCGCCTTGAACTGACCTCCAAACCGGAAACCACGATGAGATTAAATGTGATCGTCGCGCATTTGCGCGCCTACTGCCCGACGTTCTCCACACGTATTGCGGCGGGTATCGACTGGGATGCAGTCGCGAGCAGTTCCAAGCTGCAGCACCCATCGGCCTATGTGATCGCTTCCGACGATCAGGCAGAACCGAATGACCTGCAGACCGGTGTCCGCCAGGTTATTTCAGATGGATTCGACGTGGTTGTTGTGTTGGACACCAGCGATGAACGTGGCCAGGAGGCCGCGCAGGATCTGCACGAACTGCGCGCGGAAATCTGGCGGGCACTGGTGGGGTGGAAACCCGACAGCGAGTACGACGCCATCACCTATGGCGGGGGCGCGCTGATCTTCATCAACCGAGCCCGGGTGATCTACCGCTACAGCTTCAGCGCTGAGTTCCAGTTGGGCCGGAGTCGTGATGGTGACCCGGCTGAGACGTGGCACGAGCGCGAGCTTGACGGCCTGCCTCCGCTGGAGGGCATCGACACGCGATACGACTTTATCGACCCCCTGAGGGATCCGAACGCGGCTCCTGGCGGGCCTGACGGGCGGGTCGAATTTGAAACCCGAGAGGACTTGAACCCATGAACCTAATCAACGTGAAACCTGCGCCGGGGCGATTCTGCCCCATGCCGGAAAAGGGCGGCCAGCTGCTGCCGGAGGCGGGCGACAAGGTGCCCCACGACGCGTACTGGCAACGCCGTATCAACGACGGTGACGCGGTGCGCGTCGAGGTTGCGTCGGCAGCCAGCCCGGCCGTGGAGCCCGAATCTGTGGCGGCGCCTGAGCCCGTCACTCAATCCAAGCCAGCCCGAGGGAGTAAGGCGCAATGAGCGTAGGTTTCAGCACTATTCCGGCCGACATCCGCGTGCCACTGTTTTATGCCGAGGTCGACAACTCGCAGGCCAATAGCGGCGCCTCGACCCTGCGCCGGCTGCTGGTCGGCCAGGTCAACGACGACGCCGACAGCTCCGAGATCGGTAGCCTGGTACTGGTGGCTCGCACCGCCGAGGCCCGCGCTATCGCGGGTGATGGCTCGATGCTGGCCGCCATGCACAAGCAGCACCGCGCCATTGACTCGGCCGGTGAGGTCTGGTGTTTGCCGCTCAAGGCAGTCGGCACGCCGGCGAAAGCCGACGTTACCGTAACGGGCACGGTTACTGTGGCCGGCCTGGTCAATCTGTACATTGCCGGGCAGCGCGTGCGCGTCCCTGTCGTTGCCGGCGCTACCGCTGACGTGGTGGCCGCTGCCCTGGCTGAGGGCATCAACGCGGCGGCTGACATGCCGGTGAAGGCCACAGCAGAAGCCACGGCGGTGAAGCTGGTGGCCAAGTTTTCGGGTGAGCTGGGCAACGACATTCAGCTGCAGCTCAATCGCCTGGGCCGTAATAACGGCGAGGTCACCCCGGCCGGCCTGGTGCTGACCATCACTGCCATGACCGGCGGCGCCGGTACGCCGGACATTGCCGAGGCCCTGGCGGCCCTGGGTGATGAGGAATTCGAGTTCATTTGTCAGCCCTGGACTGACACCGCGACGCTCGATGCCTGGAAAGTCGCCATGGATGACAGCGCCGGGCGCTGGTCCTGGGCAAAGCAGCTGTATGGCCACGTCTACACCGCCAAGCGCGGCACGCTGGGCCAGCTGGTGGCGGCGGGGCGCCTGCGCAATGACCCGCACGTGAGCATTCACGGCTGTGAAAAGGGCGTGCCCCAGCCGGTTTGGGAAATCGCGGCGCAGTGGGCCGCGCGTACTGCCGTGTTCATCAGTGCCGACCCGGCGCGCCCGACGCAAACCGGTGCGCTGGCAGGCATCGAGCCGGCGCCGTCGAGCGAGCGCTTCATGCTGACTGAGCGGCAATCGCTGCTGACCAGCGGCATTGCCACGGCCTGTTACACCGGCGGTAACTACCGCATCGAGCGCGCCGTTACGACCTACCAGCGTAACGACCTGGGCCAGCCGGATGACTCCTACCTCGACAGCGAGACGCTGCACCAGTCGGCGCACGTTATCCGCTACCTGCGCGGGATCATTACCAGCAAGTACGGGCGCAGCAAGCTGGCCAACGACGGTACCCGCTTCGGTGCTGGCCAGGCAATCGTCACCCCGATTGTGATCCGGGGCGAACTGATCGCCGCCTATGGCGCGCTCGAGCGTGACGGCATTGTCGAGAACAGCGAGCTGTTCAAGGAATACCTGGTGGTCGAGCGCGATCCGCGTAACCCCAACCGTGTCAGCGTCCTGTTCCCGCCGGATCTGGTCAATCAGCTGCGGGTGTTCGCCCTGGCGTATCAGTTCCGCCTGCAGTACCCCGAAGCGGTGTAACCCTTTTCGTTCAACTCCTGCCCGCCTAGTGCGGGCTTTTTTATGGGAGATCCTTTCATGGGTCAGAAAGTCGCGGGTACTTGTTACGTCAAGGCCGACGGTGAACAGCTCACGATCACCGGCGGCGTGGAATGCCCGCTGTCGGACAAGAAGCGCGAAACCATCACGCGGGGCTTCTACAAGGAAGAAGACCTGGTGCCCTACATCAGCGTCGATGCGGTTAAAACGCGCAACTTCCCCCGGGCCAAGTTGGCCAACGCCACCAACATGACCATTACCGCCGAGTTGGCCGACGGTAGTAGCTACGTGCTGAGCGGCGCGTATCTGGTTGATGAAACCAAAGTGACCGGCGATGACGCAAAAGTCGCGCTGAAGTTTGAAGGCATTGCAGGAGACTGGCAGTAATGAGCACCGTAACCCACAAGCTGAACGCCCCCATTCAAGCCCACGCCGAGGAAGTCACTGAACTGAACCTGCGCCGCCCGACAGTGCAGGAGGTCCGGGCCATCAAACTTCTGCCGTACACCATGGGCGAAAGCGGCTACCCCATTGCAGATGTCGAAACCGCGTCGAAGTACATCGCCGTCTGCGCCGGCATCCCGCCCAGCTCGGTTAACCAGTTGGACCTGTCCGACCTGAACACCCTGGCGTGGATGGTCATTGGTTTTTTCATGGCCCCCGCTTCAGCTCAATCGACGGACTGATCGAACTGGCCTACGACCTGGCCTGGTACTGGAAAGTCAGCCCGGGTGAGGTCACGGCCTGGCCGCTCGACGTGTTGTTCGAGAGTGAGGAAAACGCCTGGCGAATTCAGGCGTTAGTAGGGGGCGGCAATGGCGGATAAGTTCCAGCTCAAAGCGCTTATTACCGGCGTCGACAAGCTGTCGCCGGTGCTGAGCGGGGTTCGCAAGAACGCAGCCAACTTGCGCAAGCAGTTGAACAGCTCGGGCCTTGGCAAGATCACCTTCATGGATGCGATCCAAGGCGGGGCCATAGCGGCCCCGTTTGTCATGGGGGTGCAGGCCGCGATGGGCTTTGAAAGCGCCATGGCGGACGTGAAGAAGGTGGTTAACTTCGATTCGCCCGAGCAGTTCAAGGCGATGAGCGACGACGTGTTGGACCTGTCCGAACGCCTGCCGATGGCGGCCGAGGGCATCGCGCAGATTGTTGCCGCCGGCGGCCAGTCGGGCATTGCGCGAGGGGAGCTGAAGCAGTTTGCTGAAGACGCGGTAAAAATGGGCGTCGCGTTCGATCAGACGGCCGAGCAGTCCGGGGAAATGATGGCGAAGTGGCGGACGGCGTTCCGCATGAACCAGACGGAAGTGGTCGCGCTGGCCGACAAGATCAACTACCTGGGCAACACCGGGCCGGCGAACACCAAGCAGATTTCAGCGATCATCACGGAGGTGGGCGCACTGGGCGAGGTGGCGGGCCTGTCGTCGGCACAGGTTGCGGCCATCGGCGCGACCATGGCAGGCGTCGGCGTCAAACAAGACGTGGCTGCGACTGGCATCAAGAACTTCATGTTGGCGATGACTAAGGGCTCGGCGGCTACCAAGTCGCAGGCCGAGGCCTTCAAGTCGTTACGCCTGGACTCCAAGCAGGTCGCGCAAGCGATGCAGAAGGATTCCCAGGCCACCATGCTGGACCTGCTCAAGCGGATCTCCCAGGTGGACGCTGCGAAGCGTCCGGCGCTGCTGACCAACCTTTTTGGCAGTGAGTCGGTGGCAGCTATCACGCCGCTGGTGACTAACTTGCAGCTGCTGAGCGGCAACCTGGAAAAGGTCGGCGACGCCACGGCCTATGCCGGCTCGATGGAGGCCGAGTACACGGCCCGCGCGGCGACCACGCAAAACACCATGCAGCTCCTGCGGAACCAGGTGACCCGGTTGGGCATCACGGTTGGCAGTGTGCTGCTGCCGCCGTTTAACGAGTTCATGGCTACCGTGGGGCCGATCATTGGCAAGGTGACCGAGCTTGCCGGGGCCAACCCGTGGCTGATCAAAGGCATTATCGGCGCGGCAGCGGGCTTTACCGTGCTGCGCCTGGCCACGGCAGCAGCAACCGCTGCGCTGACGCTGATGAATGGCGTTGCCAGCATGAGCCCGATTGGCCTGGTGGTGCGTGGCATCGCTGTAGCTGCCGGCCTGGTGATCGCCAACTGGGCGACGGTGGCGCCGTATTTCGAGGCCATTTGGGCACGGATTCAGGGGCCCGCGATGGTGGTATGGGGCTGGATGAAAACGGCCTTTGCCTGGTCGCCGCTGGGGCAGATTGTCGCCAACTGGGAGCCGATCAGCGGGTTCTTCGGCGCCCTGTGGGAGCTGGTCAAAGCCTTTTCTGTGCCGTTCTTCGACTTCCTGAAGTCGGTGTTTGACTGGTCGCCGCTGGGCATGATCATCAAGCACTGGGAGCCGATCACCGGATTTTTCCGCAGCCTATGGGAGAAGCTGCGGCCCATCATTGAACCGATGATGAAGTTCCTTGGCTTCGAGTCTGATGGTTCCGGCGTGGTCAACGCGGCGACGGATAAGGTCAATGCCTGGACGGAGCAGCAGAAGGCCCGTAATGAGGTTAATCACCCGGCGCCGGGGCAACTGGTCAAGCCGATTGCGCCGGCGCCGGAGTTGATGCCGGCGGCAACCAGCGTGGCCAGTTTGTTGCGTGCGCCAGGAGCTGAGGCGCCTGTAGCACCGCTGCCGCTGCTGAAGCCGCAACCGGTACCGCAACCGCTGCCGCAACCGCTGCCGGTATCGCCGGCACCCGCTCCGGCGCTTTCAGATGCCGCAAAATGGCCTCCGGCACCGCCGGTACCGGCAACACCGCCGGCGGTCGCCGCTGCTGCAGTGCCGGCACCGGCGCCGCCCAGGCTTGCCCTGGTGCCCAAGGTGGGCCCGCAGGACATGCTGCCGGAAGCCGAACAGCGGCCGGCCGCAGCCCAGGTGCCGAAGGCTGAGGCGCCCAAAGTTCCGACTCCGGTGCTGCAGGTAGCCCCGCCCAAAGTGCCGAGCCCGGTGCTGCAGGTGGTGCCAACCAAGGCCCGCGAACTGACGCAGCACCCTGCACCGGCGCCGCTGCCAGCGATGCCGAAGGTGCCGCAGTTTGAGCAACCCAAGGGGGTGACCCCGGCGGACATGCTCAAAGCCGCCCAGGCGGCCCAGCAGTTGGCCCGACCGCCACGCTCGGGCGCATCGGCGGGGCAGTTAGCGGCAGCGGCCAGTTTGCCAGCCGCGCGCGGGTCGCTGGTGCAGCAGGCGGCGGCCACGCAGAAAACCAATCTGGAAGGTTCCATGCTGGTGCGCTTTGAGAACGCCCCGGCGGGTATGCGTGTGGACCAGCCTCAAACCAATCAACCCGGCCTGACGGTAACCCCGCAAGTCGGCTACCGCTCGTTGAGGGGGTGACAATGGAAAGAACCTGGCGGGATGAGCTGCACCCGGCCTCCTTTCGCGGGGTGCCGTTTCATGTGGACAGCGACGCCATGCCGGTCGGCCGGCGCACGCAGTTGCATGAGTATCCCCAACGGGACAAGCCGCTGGTTGAGGATATGGGCCGGCGCACGCGGACGACCAAGCTAACGGCCTTTGTGATTGGTGATGACTACCTGGTAAAGCGGGACGACCTGCTGAAAGCGCTGGATGAGCCCGGCCCGGGGGAGCTGGTGCATCCCTGGTTCGGGCGCATGAACGTAACGGCGGGGGATTGCGAGGTCACCCACGAGCGCCGCGAAGGCGGCATGGCGCGCTTTGACCTGGTGTTCATCGAAGCCGGGGAGAAGGGTTTCCCGGCCGGCGTGCCGAACACTGCACGGCAGCTTGAGGAATCATCGGAAAGCCTGCTTGAGTCGGCGATCAGCCGATACAAGGCAGCAATGTCGGTGGTGAATCGGGCGCGCCTGGCGGTGGTGGCCCTGCAAAACGGCATTGCCGGCATTCAAATGGCGATCTATCAGGAATTCGGCCAGTTGGTCGCCCTGGTCGGTTCCGTCGAGGCGCTGGCTGACATGCTGATCAACGCCCCGGGCAACTTCGCCGCGATGATCCGGGCGCAGTTTGCCGATATCGGCGGCCATTCGCGCTCCTCGGGCTACCGATGGGCGCCGTCTTCGGGCGGTTCGGGCAGTGCCGGCGGTTCGTCGGGTGGTACCGGCGGTGGCAGTTCTGGCTCTGGTGCCGGCGGCAGTGGCGGCACGGGTAGCGGCGGTGGCGGATCGAGCGGCGGCGGTGGTAACGGCAGCAGTGGAGGGGGCGGCGGCAACGCGGCGGCGGACCTTGAGGCCGACCCGGAGTTTGCCCGCACGGTCGCCGGCCTGGCTGAGGTTGAGCCGGTCTTTACCACTTTCGTGACGGCAACCCGGGATATCACCGGCCAAGTCGAAACGGCCAGGGCGCTGGCCGCCGAGGCTGCTACCGACAAGGCAATCAGCAACACTGCCGGCGGCGCGGCTACGGTCGCAGTCGTCAAGGCGGCCCGCGAGCTTGTGCGCGATGCCTTGCTTGTGCTGGCCGCGCGCACGGCGGCGGTTATGCCGGTGATCGCTGCGCCGGCGCCGCTGCCCGGTAGCCCGTCCCTGGCCCAGCAGGTGGCGGCGCCGATCCAGCGCCCGGAGGTGCCGGCGGCCGATGAGGTGGTGCTGATTCGTGACGCCATCGGTGCCGCGCTGTGGGAGGCGGCGCAGACCGCATCGCATGATCACTTTGAGGTGCTGGAAGCCGTGCGCAAGCACGTTACCGGGCACCTGACCGAGGTGGCCCGCTCGGGCGTTCGCCTGACCGAGGTGACGACGCAGGAAAGTTTGCCGGCGTTGGTGCTGGCTTATCAGTGTTTCGGCGACGCCACGCGCGCCGGCGAAATCGTTACGCGTAACAAGGCCATACACCCGGGCTTCCTGCCGCCGGGTGTGTTGACCGTCGCCCAGGATTAAACCCATGGACAACCTGAACACTGTCACGCTGAGCGTGAACGGCCTGGATTATCGCGGCTGGACAAAAGTCAGCATCAGCGCCGGGATCGAGCGGCAGAGCCGAGACTTCAAGCTCGACGTTACCTGGCGCTGGCCCGGCCAGGACACCGAAATTCCGGTGCGCCAGGGTGACTACTGCCAAGTGCGCATTGGTGATGACCTGGTGCTATCGGGCTGGATTTACAGCACACCGGTTAGCTACGACAGCAAGTCGGTCAATCGGGCCATTGCCGGCCGCTCGGTGACGTCTGATCTGGTCGACTGCTCGGCGATCAACAAACCTGGGCAATGGCGCGGGCAGAGCGTGCAAAAGATCGTCCAAGCCCTGGCCGAACCCTACGGGGTGCAGGTGCAGAGCCAGGCGGCCGAAACCACGAAGTTGGCCGATCACAGCATCGAGCCGGGAGAAACGGTGTTCGAGTCGATCGACCGCCTGTTGACGCTTTCCCGGCTGCTCTCGACCGACGATGCCCGCGGCCGATTGGTGATCATCCGGCCGGGGAGCGCCGGCCGTGCGGTTGACCGCCTGGAGCTGGGGCAAAACATCCTGACCGGTTCGGCCGCCCTGGACTTTTCCGGGGTGTTTTCTGAATACCGGGTGACCGGCCAGCGCTCGGGCACGGATGAGGAATTCGCCGAAAAGGCCTCGGAGGTGAGGGCGTCGGTCACTGATCCGCGCGCCACGCGCAAGCGGGTGCTGCTGATCCACGAAAGCGGCCAGATGACGCCGACGCTCGCCGAGGCGCGGGCCAACTGGGAGCGCGGTAACCGCATGGGCAAGGCGCTGACCCTGCAATACAAGGTGCAGGGGTGGCGGCAGTCCAACGGCGCGCTATGGCTGCCCAACATGGTCGTGCGGGTGGTCGATGGCCTGATCGGCATCGACCGCGACATGCTGATCAGCGAAATCGAATACAGCCTGGACGACAACGGCACGGTGGCCAACATCACCGTAGGCCCGCCGGATGCCTTCGACCCCGAACCGAAAGACCCGCACAAAGCCCGCAAGTTGAAGAAGGGCGGCAAGGCGGACAACTTCGAATACCTGATCCCCGCTGACTGGAAGCCTGGCACATGAGTGGATTTAAAAACTTCCTGGCCCGGGGCGTGCTGTCGCTGGTGAACGCCGGCAGCAAGATGCAGGGCCTGCAAATGCGGCTGACTGCTGATGAAGTGAAAGACGGCATGGAGCACTTCGAGCCCTACGGCCTGACTTCAAATCCCCAACCCGGCGCGGAGGCCCTGGCGGCCTTTCTGAACGGCGACCGCTCGCATGGGGTGGTGATTTGTGTGTCCGACCGGCGCTTTCGTCTGCAGGGGCTCAAAAGCGGCGAGGTGGCGTTGTACACCGACGAAGGCGACTACCTGCACTTCAAGCGTGACCGCGTGATCGAGGTCAGCACGCTGACCCTCAAGGTCAAGGCGGAAACGGCGGTTGAGTTCGACACGCCGGTCATTCGCACCACGGGGCGTATCGAATCGGCCGGCGACCAGATCGCCGCCGGCGTGAGCACGTCCCTGCACGTTCACGAAGGCTCGGACAAAAAGCCGGTACCGGAGGGCTGATATGGCATTGCTCAATGACGACGCCTGCGAAAGCGCCTGGCGCCGGGCGGCGGTGATCAGTCTTTTGACCTGGCGCCGCGCCGAGGCTGACGACCGCTTGGACGACAGCCAGCGGTATGGCTGGTGGGGCGACAGCTTCCCCACCCTGGCCAATGACCGCATTGGCTCGCGCCTGTGGCAACTGCGCCGGCGCACGCTGACCGCCGACACCGAGCGCGACGCGGTGGCCTTCGCCCGGGAGGCGCTGGCCTGGATGCTGGAGGACGGGCGGGTGACCAGCGTTAGCGTAACGACCGCGCGCGGGGTGGACCGGCTGAACATGCTGGTGGTGCTGTCGATGAAGGACGGCACCGCCATAGACCTGAAACTCGACAATCTCTGGCAGGTGATCAATGCCGTTTGAAACCCCGACGTTACCCGGGCTGATCGCTCGGGCGCAGGCCGACTTGGCGGGCTCCAGTGCGCTGCTACGGTCTGACGCGGAAGTGCTGGCCCGAGTGCTGGGCGGCGCTTCCTTTGCTCGCTATGGGCATCAGGAATACATCGCCGCGCAGATCCTGCCGGACACGGCCGATGAAGACACGCTGCGCCGCATGGCCCGTGCGCGGCTCAAGCGTGACCGCCTGGCGGCAGTTGCGGCCAGCGGCACCGCGACCTTTACCGGTGCCGTCTCGGCGCTGCTCGATGCCGGCACGCTGCTGCAGCGTGATGACGGGGCACGCTTTCGGGTGGTGGCCACGGTCAAGCTGAGCGCCGCCCAGGGTGTGGCCAAGCTGGAAGCCCTGGAAGCCGGCCTGCTGGGCAATACCCCGGCCGGTACCACGCTGCGGCTTATCAGTCCGGTGCTCGGGCTCAATGAGGTCTTCACCGTTGAGGAGCCCGGCCTGCAGGGCGGTACCGAGCAGGAGAGTATCGAGACACTGCGCGGCCGGGTGATCCGCTCTTATCAGGTGATCCCGCACGGCGGCAGTAAAGACGATTACGTCACCTGGGCGCTTGAGGTGGCCGGGGTGACGCGGGCCTGGGTGGTACGCCGCTGGATGGGCCCCGGCACGGTGGGGGTGTTCTTTGTGCGTGACGGCGATATCGACATCATCCCCAACGCCGAGGCCTGCGCGAAGGTGGCGGCCTACATCGAGAAAGAACGGCCGGTAACGGCTGAGGTGTACGTGCTGCCGCCGGCAGAAAAGCCGGTGCAGTACCAGCTCAAGGTTACCCCCGACAGCAGCGCGGTTCGGCGGGCGGTCGAGGCGGCGTTGATCGATCTGCACAACCGCGAGTCGGAGTTGGGCGCCGAGCTGCTGGCCACGCATATCAGCGAGGCAATCAGCGGCGCCGCCGGCGAGCGGGACCACACCCTGACCGCGCCAGTGGGCAACGTGTCGGCCGCCGCCCATGAGCTGCTGACCTATGGGGGTGTGCTGTGGCTGTAAGGACGGCAGAGGACTACCGCGGGCAATTGCGCGCGCTACTGCCCCCGGGCCCGGCCTGGGACCGTGAGCTTAACCCGCAGGTTGACGCGCTGTTGGCTGCCGCCGCCCAGGAGCTGGCCCGCGAGGATTTGCGGGTGGCGGACCTGCTCACCGAGAGCGAGCCGGACACCGTGCGCGAGCTGGTACCGGACTGGGAACGGGTCATGAAACTGCCTGATCCCTGCCTGGGCGAGTCGCCGACCTTCGATGACCGGCAACTGGCAGTGCGTCGCCGGCTGGTCGAGGTCGGCGGGCAGACGCCGGCGTACTTTGTCGAGCTGGCTTTCAGCCTGGGTTACACGCAGGCCCGGGTGGTCGAGCACCGCGCGCCACGCTTTGGCCGGTCACGCTTTGGCGCCGCGCACTTCGGGACCTGGACCGCCCAGTTTATGTGGACCCTAGAAACCGGGCCGCGCCTGCGCCTCGGGCGCCGCTTTGGCGCGAGCTACTGGGGGCAACGCTTCGGGATGAACCCAAGTGGTGCCCTGGAATGTGTGATCAGGCGTTCGGCGCCGGCGCACACCCTCGAATTCATTCAATACGGATAAACCCTGATGGACTACCCCAAGAGTACGCCCGGCGTTGGCCTGGTGGACGGCAAGTTTGTGGACGAAAACCCAACCCTCGGCCAGATCGGTTCGCTGATCCCGGCGCATTGGGGCAACGCTGTCACCGAAGAGATCCTGAACGTGATCCTCTCGGCCGGCATGACGCCGACCGAAGGCGACTTGAGCCAGCTGCTCAAGGCGATTCAGACCATCACCGCGACCGATGCCAAGCGTTCGGTGCGCTGCGCGACCACGGGGCCTATCGCCCTGAGCGGTCTGCAGAACATTGATGGCGTGAGCGTGCTGGCCGGCGACCGGGTGTTGGTGAAGAACCAAGTCAACGCCGCACAGAACTGGATCTACACCGCAGCGGCCGGGGCCTGGGTGCGCGCCCAGGACGCCAACGAAAGCGTTGAATGCATCCCGGGCCACCTAGTGCCTGTGCAGAGCGGCACGGCCAACGGCGGCACTACCTGGCAGCTGACCAACCTGGTGCCGCCGACGCTGGGCAGCACCCCGCTGAACTTCGCCCCGGCCTTGGGGCGTACTGGCGTGGCTGCAGGCGAGTACACCAAGGTCAAGGTAGCCACTGACGGCCGCGTAGTGAGCGCATCGAACCCGGACACGCTCGCCGGCATGGGCATTACCGACGCCTTGAAAATTGGCCAAGTGGGCTTGGACGCCACGAAAGCGCCGGCACTGCCTGACTTCAAGGCAATTGTGCCGGGTGGTTTCTACCAGGCAAACGGTGCGGCAACGTCGGCGCCGACGCCCAACGCGCCGGCTGGAACGGGCTCGGTGCTGCTGGGGGTTATTGCCAGCACGCCGCGTGCCGACATGACGAACTTTATTGTTTTTGAATACGGGCACCGGGTCTGGTTTGGCGAGTTCGCCAAGCCCCCGGGAGGCCCCGAGTCAATGAAGTGGTCACGGGCACTGACTATCGCTGACCTGGAGGCGATCAATGCCGCGCTGGCCAGCAAGGCACCGATCGACAGCCCGAGCTTTACCGGCGCACCGAAAGTGCCGACCGCTGCAGCAGCGGCGAATGACACCCAGATTGCGAACACCGCCTGGGTTAAAAGCGTGATCAATGGCGTGATCGGCGCCGCCCCTGGCGCACTCGACACGCTGGTCGAGTTGGCAAACGCACTGGGCAACGACCCAAACTTTGCCACGACAATGACCAATGCGCTGGCAAGTAAGCAGCCGATGGATAACACCCTGTCGGCTCTGGCAGCGCTGAGCACAGCAGCAAATCAGATCATTTTCAGCACCGGGGTAGATCAGTTCGCTATGGCGCCGCTGTCGGCACTGATGCGCGGGCTTCTTGGCGCCGCTAATACTGCAACCGCGCGGGACACCCTGGGCGCTGCAGCAGCGTCGCACAATCATGCCATGGCGGACATCTCAGGCCTGGCCGCAGCACTTACGGCAGCCAGTGGCATGAATCAGGGGCCGGTTGATCAAGACCCCAACCTGGCCGTGAACCAAGTCATTTTGACCCAGCACGCCAACACGCCGGATAACAGGTACTACTGGCATATCACCACGACGTTTTACGGGTACCTGGCCCCGGGAGCGAACCGCTCTCAATTGGCCATCCAGTACAACCAGGGCAATGCCGTCTATGCCCGTAGCTGTTACGGGGAGCAGTGGAACGCCTGGACGCGGCTCGACAACAACACGCCACCTGGAACCATTGTGTACTTCCCTGGTGCCAACCCACCGCCCGGATTCCTCAAAGCGAACGGCGCGGTGATCAGTCGAACCACTTACGCGGCGTTGTTCGCGGCTATCGGGACGTTTGGCGGTGCCGGCGATGGCTACAGCACCTTCAACGTACCGGACCTGCGCGGGGAGTTTATCCGCTGCTTTGATGAAGGACGCGGCGTTGACCCTGGGCGCGCGCTTGGCTCTATTCAAGCGGGCCAGAACGCGAACCACGTGCACGGCGGCACGGTTTCCGCTGCGGGTGGGCATGCCCACTCTGTAAGCGGTACCGCCACTGCCGTTGCAAACGCCGCTGATCTGGTGGGGGTGGGGGGCTTCGGCAGCATCGCCCCGGGAGAAACCGCTGTATCGCTGGCGGGCAACACCGCCGGGGTTACTGCATGGAGGAACTTCACTTCTTCTGGTGGTAACCACGCGCACCCCGTGGTTGGTACTGCGGCCGCTGTTGCCGACCACGTTCACGGCATAACGATTCACGCAGATGGCGGCAGCGAAGCGCGTCCGCGCAACATCGCACTGCTTGCCTGTATCAAATACTGAAGAGGCCTTAAATGGACGCTCCAATCATCTACAACGCACACCCTGAAACCCTGCAGTACATTGGCCAGGGTGTGGCAGACCCGGACCCGCTCGACGCCGAGCACTGGTTGATTCCAGCGTATGCCTACCTTGAGACGCCGCCTGAAGCCGTGCCAGGCCATGCCGTGGTTCGTGATCTGGCCCGCAATGCCTGGGCCCTGGTTGAGGACAACCGAGGCACCGTCTACGAGGTGGCGACCGGCAATGCAACGGAGTACAGCGTCCTTGGCGAGCTGCCTCCCGAACTGACCCGCCAGGAATACCCAGGCGAATTCTATTACTGGGACGGCGCCGCCTGGGTACTGGATACCGTGGCGCAGAACGAGAGTATCCGCACCAAAGGGTTGGCCTTGCGCGACGAGAAGTTGGCCTATGCCTCGACTCGCATTGCGCCCCTGCAGGATGCGGTAGACCTCGGCGAGGCATCAGCGCATGAGCAGGAAGCGCTGCTGGCCTGGAGGCGCTACCGCATCGCCCTGAATCGCCTGGACCAGCAGCCCGATTACCCCTTGTCAATCGACTGGCCGCCAAGCCCCGAGGATGCTACCGCGCCGCCGCCACAAGAGGCGGAACACGCCCAATAAGCCCCGCACTGTCGGGGCTTTTTCTTATCTGGAGTAAATGTATGCGAACTTCCCAACGAGGCCTCAACCTCATCAAATCCTTCGAGGGGCTGCGTCTGCAGTCCTACCAGGACGCCGTTGGCGTGTGGACGATCGGCTATGGCACCACGCGCGGCATCAAACCTGGAATGTCGATCACCAAGGACCAGGCCGAGCGGATGCTGGCCAATGATGTGCCGCGTTTCGAAGTGGAAGTTGAGCGCCTGGTGAAGGTGCCGCTAACCACCAACCAGCATGATGCCTTGATCAGCTTTACCTACAACCTGGGCTCGGCCAATCTTGAGTCGTCGACGCTGTTGCGTCTGCTGAACAGTGGAGACTATGCAGGCGCTGCTGAGCAGTTCCCGCGTTGGAACAAAGCCGGTGGCAAGGTTCTGGCTGGCCTTGTTCGCCGGCGTGAGGCTGAGCGGAAGCTCTTTCTGGAGGCGGCATGATCAGTGCGCGCACGATTGGTGCCGCGGTTTCGCTGGCGCTGGTTGTCTGGGCGGTCCGGGGAGCTTACGAGCACGGGCGTTCGACCATGGATGCGGAATGGCAGGCTAAGAGCGAGAAGCAGGCCAATGAATTCCAGGCTGAACGAGAGGCCGCTGCTGTGGCGGTGATCAACTGGCAGGACGCAGAGCAGGCCCTGCGCCGCACCCTTGAAGATCGGCTACAGGCCAACGATAAAACCCACCATCAGGAGCTAACCAATGCTCAAGCAACCCAGGCTCGCCTACGCGATCGCCTCGCTACTTCTGATCTCCGGCTGTCAGTCTTACTCGCCGCCCCAGCCCAGGGTAGTGGTTGTGGGATGTCAGCCACCACCGCCGCCGGCGGCTTGGTTCATGGAGCCAAGAGAGGAGAACTTGACGCAGCGGCTGCTCAACGAATTGTCGCCATCACCGATGCCGGTGACCAAGGATTGATTGCCCTGCGAGCGTGCCAGGCCTACGCACGAGGCATCGGGAAGTAAGCAGTACAGAGAGTGCTTTCGACCCAAAGCGGGCTTTCGCGAAGGGCAGCAATCGGCCAATAGCTGCCACAGATCAAAGGCTGAACCAGGCAGATTAGCGTCCCTCTAGACACCTGCCTATTCGATTCAAATAGACCAAGTCGTCAAATAGTTGCTCACCAATGCAGAAGGCATCGGCGTGCCGTTCTTCAAGCACAAAACCGCATTTTTCTAACACACGACATGACCCGATATTTCCATCGGTAACGACGCCCTTGAGTGCATCCAAACAAAGAACATCTCGGGCATAGCTGATCACTGCTTGTAGAGATTCAGAACCATACCCTTTGCCTTGAAATTGCGGGAGCAACATATAGCCGACTTCAGCTGTCGAGCCGGTCGGCTCTGCCAGCTTCAGACCTGTCACACCGATAGCTTCTTGGATATGTGGATCGAACATGACGAGGCATAGCCAGTGCGTTGAGCCGGGCAACCACAGGGGCAGCCTTGACTCGAACCTTTCGCGGACTTCGGATTGTGTTTGCGTATCGCAGACGTATCGGGTGACACGCTGATCGCCGTGCAGCGCGAGGAACAGCGGCCAGTCATCTTCGATTATCTGCCTCATGTTTAAACGCTCACTGTGTAGCTCCACCGCGCCAATCTCCCTATCTAGTCGGCCCAAGAGGTAATCAATCAGTTTTTCGCCTGTTGATGATCGCTTTCTGCATGCCTTGAATGACAGCTATGGGTCGAAAGCTGCCATTCGCGACAGACCGCTTTCGACCCGAAGTAGCCGTTCGGCAAGGTCTATTTTTCAGCGCAGAATCGGACATTGGACACGCTGATGGCTAAATAGTAGCATTCTGAATGCTGCTCTGAATTTTATGGGAATGCGAGGCTTGTCGCTAACCATATCGCGTTCCTCTTGAGCAAGTCTAAAATCGTTCCAGAGCCAATCTTTCAGGTTTATACATGATAAAAAAATCTAAATTCTCATTAATCGCTTCTTGCGTAATTATTTCGGCTTGTTCCGGTATTCCATATGCTCCTAAAGGCTCGACAATGTACGAAGGGGGATACAGCGACGTAAAAACAGGTGCCAATACCTATACAGTGACTTTTGAAGGTAACGGTTACAACAAACAAGAACAAGTTGTTGGTTTTGTCAAGAGACGGGCGAGCGAGTTGTGCGGTCCACTTAAAGCAGAAACGGAAATTCGCCCTTTTTTAAAAGAGAAAACAAATTACGCAGCTCTGAACGGACAGCTCTATATAACACAGCATGAATTCCCTAGTGCAGAAGCGTCTGTTGTTTGCGTCGAATAAGCGGCATTATCGCTGTCCTTTCATGGCATCGCGCATATGAATCTTCCCTGATTTCCTGGACACATCTGATGGGCTCCTTTTGGCCGAAAGCAGACATTGGTGATCGTCACTGGTCTTGCCGCCCCACAGCAAGGCCTGAATCGCTATTGGCCTATACTGCTTGATCAAATTACTGGAGCGGCGAGCGTGAAGAAGACCCTGACGGGAGTTATCGAGGCCGGCGAGCCACTGATTCAGCAGGCAATCGACGCGCAACGGCGCTACCAAGCCGCCCAGGACGCCGACGAACCAGCGGCAGAAATCGAGCGCCTACGCCTGGAGGCCGAATCACTCTATCATGCTGTCACTGAGTATCAGCTACGGTCGCTTGGCGGACCTGCACGCACGCTGCACTGAGCGCTAACCCTTCGGCGGCAATCCGCCCCAGGTAGCAGGGCAGCCCCCAATATGCTGATTCTTCAGATCGGTGTTTTCTACCAAGGCATCGGACAGCTCCCAGGTCATGCGCTCGATCATGGTGTTTAGCTTGGTGCCGATATGCCGCGGCCGCAAGCAAGTGCGCCGCAGATTCCGCCGCTGCCGCCCGAGGCCAGGCAGCCACCCGCGCCGCCATGGTGCTCTCCGACATGCTCGCACGGGCTGATGCTCGAGCGGGAGAGCTGGCGAAAGCTTATGACCGAGCCCGAATAGCTGGGCTGGCCTGTGAGGCGTCCTATACTGCGCTGATCAAACACGCGGAGCAGTAGTTTGAAGAAGAACTTGGCGGTAGTTATTGAGGCGGGCGAGCCGCTGATTTAGCAGGTCATCGATACCATTAAGGAATTTTGGCAAGCGTCAGCGGTGCTCCGAGCGAGGAAGTAGAGCGCCTGCGCGTGTTACCTGAGTCTCTGTTTCAGGCGGTTTCGGACTATCAGATTCACGTTCTTGGTCACGCCTCACCTACGATTCACTGAATCGGCTGAGTTTCCCCGCCCCCTTGTCGACCCTAATTAATCGCTTTGCTGCGGGTTCTGATTGTTATGGCGTGCTTTGAATTTGTGCTGAAAAAGACCTAAAAGCAATGACCAATCGACCAACGTTTATTGCGTTTTTCGCAACCCTGTTCAACTGCTTTGAGAGCTAGCATGTCAACTATCTCCACTGATCGTCCTGTGAATTTTACGATATTGAGAGTCCTCAGGGAGTTTATACTTCTGCAGATGGTTTCAAGCCTAAGGCCTAGGTAAGAGCCTATATCGCGTCGAGACATGCTCAGTACAAATTTGTTAGCGGAATAGCCACGTTTGACGAATCGGCTTGATAATGAAACTAGGAAGTTGGCTAGGCGGCCGTCGGCGTTGAGGCTGCACAACATTAACAGCATTTCATGATCATGAATAATTTCCCGGCTAAGAAGTTGGGTCAGACTCTGCTTTATAGTTGGGAAGTCTCCGGGAAGTAAAATCCAGCGATAATACGATATAGGAAATACTACGCTATCCTCTAGTGCAAATGCGCTGCAGGTATGCCGCTCGGTACTGATAGCGTCAAGCCCAATCATGTCGCTAGGCATAAAGAAATTTGTCACGCGCTCGCGGCCTTCGTTGTCACTTAAGCACGTCTTGAAAGTACCCGCGCTTACAGTATAAAGGAAGTGCAGTGGGTCATTCGCATGAAAAAGCGCACAGCCTTTCTTTATTTTCATGCGTTTACCTAATAAGGTGTTGAGTTGTCTTTCTTCTTCTGGTGGTAGAGTGTTTGGTAGGGGTTCGGCTCTAGATTCACTAATAAGGTGAGGTGACTTATAAGGATGCCGAAACATTGGGGGGGATGTGGTCAGACTACCTCCCTCTGAGATTCCAGTGCTTAGGTCAGCTCGCATACTAGTTCTCCGAAAAGTACAAGAGTATCCGCTTATCTTATCCCTATCGAGGCAGACTGTATGTGCGCTTCCGCACAAAGGCCTCATTGCTTACAAGCCTTGTCTTAATCACAGGCTCGGTCGGCGCATTCGCTGACCCCGGTAATGGAAAAGGGCAAGGCAACGGAAAGGGTAACTCTCAAAATTCTCAAGGCCACGGCAACCAAGGTAGCGGGGCGAAGGGAAAGAGTTCAGGACAGAGTGACTGGGATCACGGCCCGAGTATTGATCGCGGTAGCGTCCTAAACGTACTGAACAGCTACCACAGTTATTGGAGTCCAGGTCCAGCATTACCGCCTGGCATCCAGAAGAACCTGGCACGAGGAAAACCACTTCCTCCTGGCATTGCCAAAAAGCTCGACGGGAGACTTCTTGGCCATCTACCGCGCTACGATGGCTATGAGTGGCAACAAGCTGGAACAGACCTAATTCTCGTTGCTACTGCCACGGGCATAATCTACGAAGTGATAACCGGGGCGCTGGATTAGGTTTCGGCGCCAATAACCTCATCCCCCGGGTCCGTCGCGCGAAGGTGCTGGCCAGTTCGTTTCCTTGCCGATAGCCGCAGCATTTCAGTCCGCGCCTGTTCCTCAATCCCGGTCCACTCCATCAGTTCCAGTAGGACCTGTTCAGTCCGTGGTCGAACCTTCAAACGCAGGTCTTTTTCCTGCACCTTCGCGGACTTCTCGCGCCTGCGCCGGTCGCGCTCGGCCTGGTCCACCGCCATAAGACGTCTCTTTTAATCCGCTGGCCGGCAAGTGAACATGCAACTGCCGGCGGCGCTGCTGGGTGATCTTCTGGATGCGTCTCATGGGTGGCACACCTCAATTGGCTTCTTGCTCGTAGAGCCAGAGGGCATGACCATTAGTAGACGCTTGTTTACGCGATAAACGCCTCAGGGCCGACCAGTGGACGTGGCCATGGCCGCCGCGTACTTCACGGCGGGGATGGGCTGGGCGATTGTGGCGATCATGGCTACGCCCCGGCCAGGTGATGCAGTGGGGCGAAGGGGGAAACTTTGTGTAGGTCTCGACGTGGACGTCGTCGATGGTGATAGTACGACCATCCACTAAAGGAGAATGGCTTACAGGTAGCTCATAACAAATGTGACTTCAGCATTAGCTGTTCCTGCAGCCATACCAGGATCATGTTGACTTGCATCACCGCTCGGCAGAATTCGAAGATAACGGGCAGTCAGTGGGATATTGAAGCTACCTCCTGTTGAAGAATAGTCGTGGAAAACATAGTTTTTACCAAATTCAATCGGTTGCTGCGTATCGTCCATCAGCTGCAGTGCAATTCCTTTAGCTGTAGAACTTTTGTTAAGCGCTACGACGCCAGTGCTGGAGCTCAAGGCTGGAGAGCCACTTGTGGTTATTAGTTGATATTGTACTTTATTGATTCCGGTTGGGCAGTTGAGTAGCTTTATACTGAAGCTTGTGGGTCTGGAGTGCGACCCTTCTCTAAGAAATGTGCTTACGTCATGGTCGCCCATGTCTACTTTTACGTCAGGGGACTCGCAGGACTGAGACACAAATGTCACTTCATTTGCTATGCGCAGTGAAATTCCATATAGGTCTGCGGTTTTTATATGGCCGATAACGCCCGCTGGTATTTTTGCATTACTTTTTATCTGCCCTATTTTGATGATCCTGATCGCATTTTCTGAACCTGTGTATGTGTAGCTACCAGCGGGAAGTGATTTAGCCCCCCCATAGCCTTGCAGTGGGCCTTTTTTTTGATATATCCACTGCCAGCCAAGCCCGGTATCCCCGATAGGGAATGTTGTTGTAATTGGTGAGTCGCTCCCAACACTGTTTTTTACTCCCCAGGCTGTCACGCTATCACATTTGAAGGTCGCTCCGTTAGTTGCGGTTTGTGTTGGTGATTCATAGAGGGTTGAGTTGTTTGGTGTGTCTCTGGGGAGTGTCAGGGTTGAATTGATATTTATCAGTATTGAGACTGCTGTGCTTCCTGAGTTTGAGTAGCTGCAATTCGCAAACGCACTACTGGAAAGCCAGCATAGAAACAATGGTGCTATAATTTTAGAGGTTGTCATTTTTTATTTTGTCCCTCAACAAACTCCCAGTAATATTCCGGGTGTTTTTGCTTGAGATTCTCATAAGAATCATTATTCAAGGTTGAGAGTCTTTGATGGTCTTTGCAGTCCTCCGAAAAAAAGGTGCTTGCGATCGGAAAAGTAGGCGCGCAGCCGTAAAGTATGCTTAAAGTGCTTGCCACCAATAATGTTTTTGGCTTATAATTGCTTGCTTGCTTGCTTGCTTGCTTGCTTGCTTGCTTGCTTGCTTGCTTGCTTGCTTGCTTGCTTGCTTGCTTGCTTGCTTGCTTG